>CALKHR010000081.1 GCA_937988885.1 uncultured Roseiflexaceae bacterium
TAGGCTCGGCAGCAGCCTCCGGTGCGGCGACCTCAGCGGCGGGTTCGGCAACAGCCTCCGGCGCGGCGACCTCAGCAGTAGGCTCGGCAACAGCCTCCGGCGCGGCGACCTCAGCGGTAGGCTCGGCAGCAGCCTCGCCCTCGGCAACGGTGTCTTTCGCGTCCTCGGTGGCGGGCTCCGTGACCACCAGCCGATACACGATGTTGTTGCCCTTACCGCTACGCTCCAACATACCAGTGTTGATCGCCTGCTTGATCAGCGTGCGCAACTCCTCGTTAGTGCGGTTCAGATCGTTGTTCTTGCGAGCCTCACGCAGCGCGTTGTGGATCTGGTTGAACGGCACGGCCCGCTCGAAGCGCAACACAATCTCGCGGAACAGCGCCCATTCAAGGTCGGTAAACGGACGGAGCGTATCGTTGACCACGATTTCGGCGGGCGCACTTTCGGTGACCGCTGCGGCCTCCTGAGCAACGCGAGCCTGGCGCTCGTTCTGCTCGTCTTCCACGCGCTCCAGCAGATTGTCGAACAGCGCGACAGCGTGCTCCTCATCGAGATCGGTCAGCATCGTATCGAGCAGATCGACCGGAGACTCGTAATCGGCCAGTGCCTCTTCATCGAGCAGTTCGCTCTGCTCAGGCAGCGCGTCCAAGGAATCGACTTCCTCGGGCAGCTCGGTCTCCTCGGTCAGTTCGGAGACCGGCAGCACATGGCGTTGCCCACCACGTGCGCGGCGGCGGCGGCGGCGACCATTGCTCGAAGGCGCGCGCGTTTCGGTGCGCTCCTCGGGGAGAACCTCCTCCACAGGAATGGTGGGTTCTTCCTTGAGGTCCTGAGCAAATTGCGACAACGTATACGGATCTTCGCCGGGCAAGAACACCTCGTTGACCGTACCGCTTGTGAAGACCTGCACCTTACCACGGCGCTCGGCCTCCAGCACGAAGTCTTTGAACTTCGCGAACGGTCGGCCCGCGCTATCCTTGTAGCGGCTCTCCTTGAACTCGCCGCCCATCAACTCTTTCATCAAGAGCTTCAGCGAGCCAAACGAGCAGACATACCCGCGCTCGCGGGCTAGGTTGATAGCGTGCACCAAGACATCGTAGATATCGGGAGCAGCGGCGGCCTCCTTGGAGGGTTCCGGTGCCTGTATCTGTTCGTCGACATACTCCGCCTCGTAGTCGCGGCCCTTTTCGGGCATCTTGGCACGAGGAAGATCTTTGCTCAACTCACCAGCAGGCTTCTTGCCCACCAAGGTCTCATAGAAAATAAATTCATCGGCACTTTGGGCCAAGTGCGATGATGCAGCCCCACCCACACCGATGATGATCACTTCCTTGCCCTGCTGACGGATACTATTCACCAGCGGGATAAAATCGCGGTCACCAGTCGCTAACACAAACTTGGCGATATTTGTGTTTGTGAACAGGGTTTTCATAGCATCGATACAGAGGTTCATATCGACGCTGTTTTTGATCGCGCGGCCCGTACGGCCAAGATCGCGATCGTAGTAATACGTGGGAACATAGATGGGCTCGATGCTGTTGGCATACAGCGCGCTGGTGACGCGGGGGTATCGATACCAATCGGCATAAGCGCGGGCGATCACGACACGTCCAAAGTCCTCGCAGCGATCCATGATCGATTCGAAATTGGGGTTGGCGTCCAGTTTGTCGCGAACGCTCACATAAACATTCTCGAAGTCGATAAATACTGCGACATCGGGGCGGTTACTCTCAGTTGGCATTGGTAACTTGCTTCTCTCCTTAACGGGTTTGGATGGTAAACATCGCCTTCTAAGCGGTACTCAATGCCAGTCAACACTCGAATTGCAGGTAGCTCCAGGCAAATGACCAATACGCAATACAGCGATTGGAAACGTGCAATCTAAAACGTGCAATTATTCCGAGTCAGTCACAGCATTAAGGATTGAGTTGCTGATGATCGGCAAGAACAAACCGAACTTACCGAATTCGTGCAACCCAATAATGCGCTAATTTCCGCGGTCTACCACCACCTCCTAGAGTACATTCCATGCAAATTCAGGAAGGCTGACATCTTGCGTCGCCAATCGCAAGACCAACTATACTGACACAACTTAACTATAGCACCGTAATGACGAATATGCAACTCGTTTGAGAGCGCATAGCGGCAGTCTATGGTACGGTGTCATAGAGAAGAGTGTCTGTGTTGGGTTATGCAGTTTCTCCAAGGTGTTCGCGGCAGGCCGCAATGCCGGCTGCAGTTTCTGGCGAGGGATCGAGTTGGTGGGATCGTACGAGTGCATCGCGGGCCGCTTCGTAGCGCTGGAGCATAAAGAGCGCTTTGCCCTTGTTGAGCAGGAATGTGGCATGCAGAGCGCTGGGCGTGGAGGAGATCGCGAGCGCCTGTTCGAAGCAGGCCAGCGCCGGTTCGAGTCGGCCTAACTCCATCAACAAGGCACCTTTGCTGTTCCACACGCTTGCGCTGGTGGGCGCGAGCGCCAAGGCTCGGTCATAGCTCTCTAGAGCCTCATCGAAGCGTCCAGAATCGGTGAGCGCCATTGCCCGCCAAAGCCACGCCGAGTGATTTTGGTTATTCAGCTCCAATGCGCGGTCGAAGACACTGAGGGCTTCGGAAACTTTCGCCTGACGTAACAGGATCTGGCCTTGATCGCAGAGAAGGCGGCTTTCGCGCTCGGCTGTCGCCTGCGCGCTATCTGTTGCACCAGTATCGACATCAGTAATGCGGGCGAGTTGCTCGTGGATCTGCGCTTCGAGTTTGGCGAGCCGTTCGACATCGTTTTTGTGTGAAGCGAGCAGATCTGCCTGGCGTACGCGGCTACACACCATGGCTGCGACTTCGAGCGAAGAGAAGTCGTCGAGCAGACGGGCGATCTCGACAACCCAATTGGCGAATGAAATCAACGCTTTTCGGGCGGGGCGTTCTTCGATGGGGGCAACTTCGGCTGCACGAGAGTAGGCCACAATCGTTTTGACAGCGTAGGTGCTGTTGAGGATGTTCTCTTGCAGCGTGAGGCGGGCACACATATCGCCGATTGTGAAGTAGTCGTTGGCTTGCGGCTGTTTGCGATGGCGGGCGGCGCGCCCCAAACGGCGGATCTCTGCGTTCGCATCGTTGGCAAAGGGATCGAAGGTGCCTCCTAAATCGCGGAAACGCGCCAGGAGTTGCGGCCAAAGACCAGAGGTTGGCTCAAACGTGTCGGCAACTACTGCTTCTCGCCCGATCTGTGGGGCTGGCGGTAGGTACGTGTTGGCAGGCGACGTCATCATGTACTCCGCATAACTATCAACTTCGATGCAACGTGTTTAATAGCAATCATATCATTTTTAACTGTTGCGGACAATAGCGGAAATTGCGTGTTGGCGGTTAATAAAATCTTAATTTGTACGATAGACACGTTGATACTAAATCCGACTAGATAGTTGTCATTGAAAAACGGTTTTAGTGCATCGTCTTTTCATTGTCATTTCGAGATGCCGATATCGCGGGCGATATAGAGAAGGGCAGAAACTAGTCTTGCGCGCCCATTCAACGACCAGTTCTCAAATAGAGTCATTCTGAACGGAGTGCGCAGTACGAAGTGAAGAATCTCTTCGTCCCTTACAGACTTGAGCGTTTGGGGCGCGTTCTACTCGACTCATCCAACGGCCAGTTTCTGAGTAGCGAGCCGCGAGGCGACGCGAGAAATCTCGTCGTTCTGTATTGCTATGCGCTTTGAGATCTCTCCCCATTAGGGCTTCGACCGTTCGAGATGACAGTGCTTTTCGTTGAACAAGAACATGTTCAATACTTCCAAAACAGAGCAGTTAGAGTGATACCAGTATTTCCAGGGAAGGTGGTGTCGATGCGCTGCTACGCGCAGCGCATCGACACCACAAAAAACGTCAAACACCTTGCTGCCGCAGGCTAAAACGAGTTTGTTACTGACACTGTCCAAGCGGATTTGGTATGAGACACGTTAGAAGCTCTCTGGAAAGCATTTCAATGCGGAAAACGAAAATCAGGCGAGAGATAGAGGAAACACTGTGGAGAAAGCGATGAGCAAAGACATCGTTCGTCTCTGCTCATCGACTGTAGGAGATATGCGAGTTAGGCGCTCGTGCCCAGCCATTCGGCGCGGAACTCGCTGAAGCGCCCTTCGTTGATGCTCTCGCGAATGAGGCGCATCAAATTCAGCAGGAAGGCGACGTTGTGCAGGCTGACCAGCCGGATGCCCAGCAGCTCGCGCGAGCGGAACAGGTGGTGGATGTAGGCCCGCGAGTAGTTGCGGCATGTCTCACACTGGCAGTCGGGGTCGAGCGGGCCGGAGTCTTCGCGCAGCGCGGCGTTCATCACGTTGAGCTTCCAGTTGCGCTCGCGGTTGCGCACCAATGCGGTACCGTGGCGGCCCAAACGGGTCGGGCTGACGCAGTCGAACATATCGATGCCCCGCGCGACGCCTTCGATCAGATCATCGACATCGCCGATGCCGAGCAGGTGGCGCGGCAGATGGTCGGGCATATAGGGCACGGTCATATCGACCACTTCGCGCATCTGCTGCTTGTCGGCGCCGAGCGAACCGCCGATGCACAGGCCATCGAAGGCCATGCTGCCGATGTGCTCGGCGCTGATGCGTCGCAGATCGGGGAACACGCCGCCATGCACAATGCCGAACAGCGATTGGTCGCGGTTGGGCAGCGGGATGTCGGTGCCTTCGAGGAAAGGCGGCGCCTCGCGACGGGCCTGCTGGTAGGCTAGGCAGCGTGCGGCCCAGCGGTGGCTCCGTTCCAGCGATTTGGCGGTGTAGTCGTAGCCAGCGCGGAACGGCGGCAACTCGTCGAAGCACAGGATGATGTCGGCGCCGATGCCGTGTTGAATGGCGATGCTGCGCTCGGGCGTAAAGACGTGCCGTGAGCCGTCGATGTATGATTTGAAGATCACCGCCTCTTCGGTGACTTTGACCATACCTGGCTGTGTCTGTTGGGTGGGCCGCCGTCCTTTGATCTCGTCGGCGATGCCGCCGTACACCAAGCTAAAGACCTGGAAGCCGCCGCTATCGGTGAGGATCGGCCCGTGCCAGTTCATAAACTTGTGTAGGCCACCCTGGCGGGCGATCAGTTCGTGTCCGGGTTGCAGGTAAAGGTGATAGGTGTTGCCGAGCAGGATCTGTGCGCCGTGCGCTCCGGCTTCGTCGGGAGTGAGCGATTTCAGCGTGCCGCGTGTGCCGACCGGCATAAACACTGGTGTTTCGATCGTGCCGTGTGCCGTGGTGATCAGGCCTGTTCGGGCGCGTGTTTGGCTATCACGATGGTGGATTTCAAAAGTAAGTGGCATAACGAATCAATGCTCGTATTCTAGTATTCTTTGTTCGCAGAGTATGCGCCGCTATTGCTGTTCGACCACAACGCCTAGCAGGCGGGCCACACTCACGGCCTGTTCATAATCGACGATCACGCCCTGCAAATCCCTGATACCAATTTGCACATCGGTAATGGTCGAACCGCGCAGGTCGGTACCGTGAAGGTTGGTATCCGTCATTTTAGCATTAGTTAAATCACAGCGCTCGAATACAACGCCGCGCAGATCGGCTTGGCGAAAATCGGTATCGCGCAGGACGCATTGCTCGAAGCGCACATTTTTGCATTGGAGTGACCAGAACTGTGCGCCGGTGGCGTTGCAACCACGAATGACCACATTGCGCAGCGAGGCGTACCCCAGATTGCTGCCGATCATGCGGCAGCCGATCATCTCGATCCGATCAAGGTGCGCTCGCTCTAGTTCGATGGCGGCGAGGTCGCAGGAATCGAAGCGCACATCCTCAAGATGCGCCCGTAGCAGTTGCGTGCGGCTCAGCGACACGTTCCGCAGGATCATGCGCTCGAATACCACATCTTCGGCGTATTGATGGCTGAGATTGCTGCCTGAAAGCTGCAACCCTGAGTAGGTTTCGAGGTCGACCAGTTCGTTGTTGGGTAGTTCACCAGTAATCGGGCGCGGCGTCAGCTGGGGTGGCTCGATCTCTGCGGATGTCGGGGTTACCGCAGCTTTTTTATTTCGCATCGTAGTGCCTCCTGGCGCAGCCGCGCCGTTTGTCTTAATCCTCGATCTCCCAACCTTGCTTGCTCGCCAATTCGCGCAGCACCTTCACCAAGTTGTTGAGTTGCTTGTAGAGCAAGCGCACTTTCATTGGCGCACCCTCATCGCTCGCCACCCACTTGGCGAGGTCGCCCTCGGCGTAGGCCCGCGATAGCCGATCGCTTTCATCGACCATCTGATCCAGCGAGCGAATGCGGAAAACGCGCGCTTTGTTCTTGGGCTGGTTCTCGATGGTTTCATCATCGACAGTCAAGTATTGACCGTCGTCGCCGCTATCCTCGGCTTCCTCATCCTCATCCCAAATATCGCTATCGTCGTCGAGCGGGGTGAGCGAGGCCGGGTTGGTTTTGCCGAGCGGACCACCACCAGCGGGAACCACGGGTTGCCCCACCACGTCGCGCTGCAGCTCCACACCCGATTCCAGCGCCGAGAGGGCGGCATCGAGCGTTAGGTCGGGGTTGGCGGCGAAGTACGAGGAGAGTTGGCTGATCTGAGCCGCCGACATGCCCTCATCGACTGCGGCGCGCGCGAGTTCGATCTGGGTACGCGGATTGCTGATCCGGCGCAGATGTTGTGCCTGAGTCACGCTCAACTCACCAGAGCGCAGCAGCTCCTGCACTTCGGGCGTGAGTTCGAGCAAGCCCAGGTAGCGCCGCACAGTGCGCGATGTCAGGCCGACCATGCGGCCCGTCAACTCATCGAGCTCGCCCTCGTTATGTGGCTTGCCATCTGCGGCGATCTGCTCCCGCAGGCGGGCGAATGCTAATGCTTTTTCGAGGTCGTTGAGATCCTGGCGCTGCACATTTTCCGTGACTTGCTGCACCAAGCGGCGCGGGTCGTCGGCATCGAGCAGAATACAGGGCACTCGTTCGAGGCCTAATTTTACTGCGGCGGCGCGTCGGCGGTTACCATACACAACCCGATATCGCCCTTGCCCGATCGGCACGACTGCCAAAGGTTGTAGGAGGCCGTGTTCGGCGATCGTCGCAGCAAGCCCATCAACATCGCCAGGGTCAGCGCGCACGCCCGCAGGATCGGGTTCAAGGACTTGCGGGTCTAGGTAAAGGAGTTCCATTCCTGCTCCTTCAAAGCGTAGGACAAGCGTTTACGCGCCTCGACGAGTATCGTGTAGCGTGGTGTTCACACCGCAAGAGCAAGGGCATTGCTCTATCAACACGATACCGAGGGCGTAAAGCTTGTCGTCATCATAAACAGCAACGCATCAAGATGGCATTGGCGCCCTTCGTGATACGTTTTTGGTACACCTGTTCGCAGGGAGTATAGCAGAAGACGAACGAGCAGGCAAGAGCTTTAGGCGGCGGCAACCGCGCTTTCAATCGGTACGAGATGATGGGAGATCGTTGGGAGCAGTCGATCGGAGAGTAGGGTGCGCGAGATACAGGCATTGGCGCCAAGCACCTGGGCGTATTGGTCGAACTGCGCGCTGGGCGTGATCATCACCACGGGGATGTGGCGTGTGGCCTGGTCGGCCCGCAGGAAGAAGAAGAGGCTGAGGTTATCCAAAGTGGGCGAGAGTTCGAAGAGGAGCATATCCGGTGCGAAGCGACGGACATAGTTTCGCAGTTCGTCGGTTAGTCGCGAGGCAGGGAGAAATTGGAGATTGCAAGGTTGATCGGTTAAGCGCTGTTGAACGATACGGGCAACAGCTGCATTGTCAGTGAAACAGACGATCCGATACATTGCATCATTCCTTACCATTGTACGCTGCGGTCTACTGTTAACAATGCCACAATTTCATAAAAAGTTACGTTATTTGGTTGCGTTGTTGAGAAGAAGTTTATGAACGTTCATAGTAAAGAACGAAATGTTGTCGGCGCTCTTGCTCATTGGTGATGAACTGTTACCACATCCGATTCGACTGTGTCTGTAACCAACCTGTTTTAGCCTGCGGCAGCAAGGTAGATGACGTTTTTTGAGGTGTCGATGCGCTGCTACGCGCAGCGCATCGACACCATCTTCCCTGAAATGCTACGTCTAACGCCGAAGAAACGTTGTTCGGCAGGCCTGCTGATCCGGTAATTAATCATTCAGATGTGGTATGAACTAGCGCAGCGCCCCATACCACCTCCCTTGGAGCATGGCATGGCTTTGGCTGGTACGCCACTTGTTGCAAATACCCAGATGAATGAGGTATGAACGCTTGTGTTGCGGCGCGATGTCATAGATCACAGAGATGTCGTGAGCCTTGCAGCGCCCACGACATCGCGACCGTGACGTATGTGGAGGATTGTTTAGACCAGCACTTCGAGTGCGGCGGGTAGTATCTCGACCCGAATCTCGCGTGCCGAGGTGGCGATCACCTCGCCATCGGTGGCCACGGGCACCGGGTTTGAGCAGATCACGCGGAATTTGCGCGCGCGGCCCATCGTCACTTCTGGCAACGTGGTGTGGGTGCCCTTCAGCAGCTTGGGCAAGTACTGCGCGATCTTGAGCAGGTTCAGGTTATCGACCAAGCACAGGTCGAGCATGCCATCGTCGAGCATGGCGGAGGGTGTCATCCAGAAGCCAGCGCCTTGGCAGCGCCCGTTGGCCATACTGACGAACAGTAGCGGGCGTTCGATCGTCTGATGATCGTACTGGACCTGCATTGGATGGGCTTGGTAATTGCGCAGCGCCCGCACGATCGCCAGCAGGTAGACTGCCAAGCCTTTGACGTACTTGATCTTCAGCGATTCAAACGCGACCTGCGCATCCAAGCCCATGCCGATCGCATTGGTGAAGATGCGCGTATCGCCGTTGGTTACCTGCACGCGCCCAAGGTCGATGGTTTGCGTGCGACCGTTCATCAGGCGGGCGACGTTGGTGGCGAGATCGAGTTTCTGGAAGTTGCTGAGGGATTTGATCAGATCGCTACCGGTGCCCAGTGGGATGATGCCGAGTTTGGCGCGGCGTCCTGTTGCGGTCTCGGCACCTTTGATGCCGTTCACAACTTCGTTGATGGTGCCGTCGCCTCCCACCGCTACCACGGTTTCGTGGCCGCGCTCGATGCCTTGCCAGGCAAGCTCGGTTGCGCCGCCACGGGCGTGTGTCGTAACAATTTCGTAATCGGCACCAACTTGGCGGAGCATTGCTTCGAGCTCGTGGCGGCGGCGACCTGCGGAGCCGCGTCCAGCCGCCGGGTTGAGGACAATCAACATGTTCGGCATAGATCGTGATGGACCTATCTAAATGAAATGCTCGGCGTATCGTACAGCGGGTCGAGGGCCTTCAGCACGGCATCAACCGTTCTGAACGGTGCGCGTATAGTACCATACTTTTGGCATGTGAAAGCTTTGCTTGGTGATGAAACGTTTCGGCTCGATCGTTCACTGAATCGTCATCAACTGGCACTATGATTGCCTTCTCAATCACAATGCCAATTCGGCACAGGAGCGCGTATGAAGAAGCAGATCCTGCTACTCAATAGCGATAGCACAGTTGCCATTAGCTACGCTCAACAGCTCAACGACGAGGACTATCGCATCGTCATCGCTACGACCTGTGCTGCCGCAAGCGCACTGTTGGAGCATTGGCGGCCCGATCTGATCGTTGTTGATTGGTATATGCCCGATCTCGATGGCGATATCTGGGCCTCGGCGTTGCGGCTGCGCCCCGATTTCGCCGATGTGCCCATTCTGATGATGATCGGTCGGACCTTGCCTCGCGCGGCGCTGAATCGCCTGAACGATTATCGAATCGCCTCGTGTGCCGTGCCCCACTCCGCCGAGGCGTTCGGCGTGACCCTGACACAGATGCTGCGCTCCGTCAACGGTTCTTAATTGGCTTGGGCTGTGACGGGTGCAGCGGTGGAGACGCGCCAGTGCAGCCCTGCCAGCCCGAGCAGCCCGATGCTTGTCAGCGCCACGAACAGTGCGTTGTAGCCCAAGAACTCCGCCAATAGCCCTGCCAACAGCGGTCCAAACATACTAACGGGAGCCAGCATGGTGTTGGCTACGCCGATGTAGGTGGGCCGCTGATCCGGCGTACTGAACTGAAAGACCAACGTGAAGCCCGACAGTTGATAGCCCGCCTGCGAGAAGCCGAACAGCGCGAACACCAGCACGAACCACCACTCCGAGGGCGCAAAAATGGCGAGCACGAGCGTCACAATACCCGCGAACGTTGCAAGTTCGAGGATCTGCTTGTGGCCCCAGCGGTCGGCGAGCGCGCCCAGCCCGAAGTGCGCGAGTGCCTGCATTCCCAGCAAGACACCCGTGAATAAGCCAAGCTGCTCACTGCTGATATCGAAGCGCTCTAGCGCGGTGGCCATGAGGAAGCTGTGGCCAATCATCACGAACGCGATCGCCGAGCGGTAGATCAGGTAGCGCCGAAACCCGATATTGCGCTTGAGCAGCGGCACGACACTCCCTAGAAACGCGCTCAACGGCTGGCGCGGCTCCACGGGCTGCGGCGGCTCGACAGTCATCGACAAAAAGACGTACGAAATAAGCTGCGCGCCAAAGCAGATCAGCGCCAGCACACCGATATTCTGCGGGAACGGAAACATCACCAGCAGCGCAGCCGCTAGCGAAGCGCTGATCGTCCCCAGCACGCCACCCACACCCAACTGCATCCCGAAGAACGTGCCCCACCGTCGCTCAGGGATCAGTCGCGCGATCAGATCCTGCCACGCGGTCATGGTCGCGCCGCCGCTGAGGCTCTGGATGCCGTACAGCACGAAAAAGCTGATCAGGAGCGTTTTGGCGGGCAGATCGGGCAATAGCAGCAGCAGCAGGCCCAACAGCAGGAACGGCAGCCGCTCACCCACGGTGAGGATCATCACCAGCGGCTTGCGGCGTGGCCAGCTCGCCACAATCGGCGCCATAAACAGCGCGGGCAGCGTCCACCCAGTTTGGGTGAGCATCGGGATCACGCCCTGCACCCAACGGTTATCGCTGAGCTCGTTCACGAAGGATGGTAGGATGGTGTGACGTGAGACTAGGTTGATCCCAAACATAAACGCAGCACCATCAAGAACACCAAGCGTAAAATTTCGCCGCACATTGCGCGATAGGATCACCTCGGCAGACATGGCAGGTTGCATGCCCAACTCCCTCTGTTCAATTGTTCGACTTGCCATTTGGAGGGTATTTCACTCGTCGGGTGGTGTGGGCGAGCCACGAGGAACGCTAGTAGGGGCTAGCGTTGAGGCATTAAGTAGGGACAACCACCTGTGAAAGGCCAACCGACGAAGCCAGGTGCAGTACAGAGATGGGGTGCCGATGCAGCATCTGGCGACCTATGATACCACGAGCGGGGAGTTTGTGGGGCTACAGCACGCCCGTCCAGAGCGACGGCGCAGGGCTACAAGGTAATACCAAGTCCGACTAGCTCGTTGTCATTGAAAAGCGGTTTGAGTGCATCGTTATTTTCACTGTTCTCATTGTCATTTCGAGCGCGCCGCTAGGCGACGCGAGAAATCTCGTCGTTCTGCATTGCCGTGTGCTTTGAGAACTCTCCCCATTCGCTTCGCTCAGGGCTTCGACCGTTAGAGATGACAGTGCTTTTCGTTGAACAAGAACATGTTCAATACTTCCAAAACAGAGCACTCAGCCTCACACCGCAACGCCTATCGGGCGTAGCGCTCCGCCACCACGCTCGGCGTATCGGGGCTGTGTTGCAGCGCCACAGCATGCGCCAACACGATGTACTCGGCGTGCGCCCATGCCAGCGGCGTCGCTGAGCCAGTGCCCGTACCATCGGCGAACACCTGCTCCGGCAGCATCCCGCCCTGGTTTGCGAATGCCTCCAGTGCCGTCAAGCTATCGCGCCCAAACGCCTGATCGCCGCTGCGGATCATCTCGTACACGCTGCGCTCGCCGAGCAACAGCGGCCACGGTTGGCCAGGGCCGTCCGGCGCAGCGCCCGGCGCAGGTTCGCCGTAGCCGTCGTGCTGATAGCGATAGTACGCGCGGCCCTTCGGCGTATCCACCGCCAACTCCGCATCGGTCAGCGCCAGCGTCGCCAATACATCGGCGTCATCGGCGCGGCGCAGACCCAAGCGCACCAACTCAAGGAAACTCTGGTCGATGATCGCACGCTGATCATACGTGCCGCCGCCATTCGCGATCGTGATCGGCGTGGCCGCGTTCGGGTCGCCATCGCTGATGCGCAGGTAGTAGCGCCCATCGCCGAGCAGCCCGCTGGTCGTCAGCGTCCACGCCTCGATCTGCCCGTTCCACTCATCTGCCGTCTGCTCGTAGCGCAGTGCTGCTTCCTCATCGCCAGCCTGGCGCGCCAAGTCTGCCGCGCAGATCAACGCCGCCACCTGCGCCGCCAACGTCGCCGGAGAATAGCCAGCGTTCTCCTCCCAGCGCTCCTGCGCTGTGCGCGGCCCTTGCGACAGGATGTACTCGGCGGCGGGTTGCACCAAACTCGCGTAGCGATCCACCGCGCCCAGATGCCATGCCAACAGAATCGGCGTCGCTACCTGATCGAGTTGCAGCCCGGTCCAGTGCAGTCCGCCATCCGGGTAGGCGTTCTGCGGGAAACTGCCATCGTCCTTTTGCAGCGTCTCATCGAGGAACACCAGCGTATCCTCGGCGCTGGCCCGGTCGCCCGCGATCAACAGCGCCATCGCGGTGTGGTACAGATCGCGGGGCCACACAAACCGATACCCACGCTCGCTGAACTGGCGGTCGGTGCGGTGCTGGCCCCACGGCATCGAGAGCGACGCCACAAACGCGCCGTAGTGGTTCTTATCCTCGTGCGTCTTGAGCACGGCGATACTCTCGTGGTACAGCGCCAGATCGGGCAGCGGCGGCTGCAACTGCGTCAAATACGCCTCCCAGCCTTCGATATACGCCTGCAACACCGCCTCAAAGCCACGCTCCAGGCTCGCGCTGGCGTCGCCGCGCGCATCCGCCGCGCTCTCGCCGAAGCCCAGCGCCACCGTCGAAACCTGCTCCGTCGTGAGTTCCAGCGCCATTGTCACTCGTCCCGGCCCCGCCTCGCCGTACGTCGCATCGAGATACAGATCCTCCAGGTCGGTGAGCACATCGTTCACCTTCGTGTAGCCTGTCGTCGTCAGCAGCGGCGCGGGGTCGCTCGTCAGCGCCGTGTACACACCCGTGCGCTCGTCCCACGCCTCCGCGAACGCCTCATCGACGCGGCTCTGATCGCGGTTGCCGCTATTGCCGATACGGGGCGAATAGGCCAGAAACAGGCGGTAATCGCTGGCCTGCCCAACCAACGCCTCGAACGCGACGGTGAACAGTAGCGTATCGCTGGCCGGATCAGCCACCACATCCTTCACGGCTCGCCAGCGCCCCTCGCGATCTTCCGATACCACCCGAAACGCGGGCACAGCGCCTTCGATCCGGCTGATCGTATGGGTCGCGTCGGTCATCTCATCGGCCACGAACTGCCGCCCATCGGTCACGATCAAGTGCAGCGCCTTCAGATTGGCCTGCGACACATCGGGGTATGCGCCCTCGGTGATCGCGCCATCGGTGATCGTGAACCACACCCGCGACGGATTCTCGGGGCCGGGCGGCTGATCGTAGGTGAATGCGGTGCCCGCCGCCAACTTTGTGCCGCTGGTCCAGAAATCGAGCGCCTGCGACATCCCTGGTGCGACATCGCCTGCCTCGGTGGCGCGGGTTGGTTGCGGTGGGCTATTCGGCTCTGATGTGGGGCTTGGCTGCGGCGATGGAGGCAGCGTTGGCGTGGCGGGTGCGGTGCTGGGTGGCGCACCGAGCGGGGGCGTTGCCGTGGGGACAACCGCCTCCGGGCTTGCACACGCCGCCAGCATCATCGCGACGATCACGAACCAGAGCCTTCGCATACACGCCTCCATCGCATCAACTGTTCATTTCAACGGTGTGCTCAGTATAAGCAAGAACAATCGGAATGCAACCGTAGTGATGCTGCCGCAGATAAAACAGCATCGATGAAGATACGATCTGACGAGATAGAAATGATCCATCAACTTTTCATAATCTGTGATTGCTCTGTTTGGAAGTCTTTCATGCTTTCCGATTCAACGAAAAGCACTGTCATCTCGAACGGTCGAAGCCCTGAGCGAAGCGAATGGGGAGCGATCTCAATGCGCAATACAATGCGGAGCAATAAGATTTCTCACGTCGTCTAGCGGCTCGTTCGAAATGACAATGAGCACTGTGAAGATTAAAAACAATGCACTGATACTAACGCAGGCTAAAACAGTATTGATAAAGATACAATCCGACGAGATAGGGATAACCCATCAATTTTTTTCATAATCTGTGCAATCTGTGGATGAAATCTCCTGCTTCCCTCATCCCTGAAATCTCCTTGACTCCATCCCAAGATCTGCTACCATCACCGCACACCTACAGCAACGCGAGGAGACCTCCCAATGCCTGACAAAGTCGCCAAGCATGTACTGTTCGAACAACTCCCGCCCGAATGGAACGACGACCCGTTTCCGGCCATCCAATCCGCTGTACGCGCATCGAACACCAAAGTCTTTGTGCTCGACGACGACCCGACCGGCACGCAGACCGTCCACGGCATCCCCGTGCTCACCGAATGGACGACCGAGGCGCTACGGGCCGAACTCGAGAATGACCTGCCCGCCTGCTACATTCTCACCAACTCACGCAGCGTCACGCTCGACGCTGCCCGCGCCATCAACACCGAGATCGGCAAACGCCTCGCCGCCGCCGCCCAAGCTGCCAACCGCCCCATCGCCGTCATAAGCCGCAGCGACTCCACCTTGCGAGGGCACTTCCCCGGCGAAGTCGATGCCCTCGCCGAAGCGCTGGGCTACGATGCCGATGCCTGGATCATCGCGCCGTACTTTTTGGCGGGCGGGCGCTACACGATCAACAACGTGCACTACGTCGCCGAGGGCGAATGGCTCGTCCCCGCTGGTGAAACGGAGTTCGCACGCGACGCCGCCTTCGGCTATCGCGCCTCCGACCTGCGCGAATGGGTGGCCGAAAAGACCGAAGGCCGCATCAGCGCCGACTCCGTCGCCGCCGTCTCGCTCGAAGATATTCGCATCGGTGGGCCGCAGCGCGTCACCGAGCGGCTCCTTGCATTACCGCGTGGCAGCGTCTGCATCGTTAACGCTGCCAGCGACACTGACTTGGCAGTGTTTGTGCAGGGCCTGCTCGCCGCCGAGGCCCAAGGCAAGCGCTACATCTACCGCACCGCAGCGTCGTTCGTCGCGCTCCGAGCGGGCATCGCCGCGCGCCCGTTGCTCGGCCCCGCCGACCTTAACCTGAGCAACCAGGGTGGTGGATTGATCGTGGTTGGCTCGTACGTGCCGAAGAGTTCGGGGCAGGTCGCCGCACTGCTTGAGCGGCCCGATCTCGCCGCTATCGAAGTCGATGTGCGCGCCCTGCTCGACGACGACCGCCAAGCCTCTGCCATTGCCGAGGCCGCCGCGCAGGCCGACCGTACCCTCGCGCAGGGTGGCGACGTGATGGTCTACACTAGCCGCCAACTCGTCACTGGCGACGACGCCGCCAGCAGCCTCGCGATCGGCCAGCGCATCTCGGAGAGCCTTGTCGCGATTGTGCGCGCCATCAACGAGCGACCGCGCTACCTGATCGCCAAGGGCGGCATCACCTCCAGCGATGTTGCCACCAAGGGCCTCAACGTCAAGCGGGCGCTGGTGCTCGGCCAGATTCTGCCGGGCGTGCCGCTCTGGCAACTCGGCCCCGAGAGCCGCCACCCAGGCATGCCCTACATCGTGTTCCCAGGCAACGTCGGTGGCCCCACGGCTATCGCCGATGTTGTCGCTATGCTGAAGAGGTGACGGGGAGAGACAGGGTGACAAGGTGACAAGGTGAAGGGGTGATGAGCGTGCTCTACAAAAGCAGTACGCTTGCTGAAAGTTATCCTTTCGGTGTTAAAGCTTGATACCAGCCTCACTCTGGCAAGAGATGTGGAGGCGCTGCGTTTAGCAGCGCTTCCTATCCAACAATCTGTGAAATCTGTGAAATCTGTGGATGAATCAACCCACTACCGCACGGTGCTGAAGAACAACGAGATCGCCGCATCATCGAAATGGGCGATCATCGCACGCTCAGCCGTGACTGGGTCGCCCTGCTCAATGCTCTTGTAGATCGCCTCGTGCCCGAGCTGCACCTGCTCCAACTGCTCCGCGCCGGAAGGTCGCAGCGTCGCCTCTTGCAGCATCTCCGTCAGCGCGGCGCGTATACTACCCACCACATACGCGATCATACTGTTGTGCGACATCGTAGCGATTTGCTGATGGAACGCGATATCGAGTTCAACGTAGCGCGATGGTTCTTGCATCTGCGCGCGCATCTCGGCCACCGTCGCGGCCAGCGCCGCCAGTTCTTCATCGGTGCGTCGCCCTGCAGCCAACGTCGCACTCTGCACCTCGATGGTGCGGCGCAACTCGATCAGATCGATGATCGACTCGTGCTCCAGTTGTATCGCGCGATGGAAGAACATTTGCAACGGCTCCGGATCGAGCGGCTTGATCACCGCGCCCTTCCCGCTGCGCACCTCGATAATGCCACGCCCCTCCAGCGACTTCAACGCCTCTCGAATGATTGGACGACTCACCCCCAGATCCGCAGCAAGTTGTGTCTCCGGCGGCAAGAAACCTCCGGGCCGCAGATCATGGGCCTCGATGAACGCCAACAAATTACGGGCAGCCTGCTCCGCCAATGTTTCGCGTGAAAGCTTTGTAAGCATCGCTCAACCAACCCTGATCAGCCCATCAATGGATGCAAGCCGACCGTCTGCAAAGGTCCAATCGCAGCGTGTTCGAGAAACATACCACTATCAAGTTACGTGGTCGTATATTCATTTCGTTAACAAATAGATTGGCGGGTTTAAAATATCTCTTACAAATATACGTTCATAAGAATAAATCAGCGTCTTGTGTTCAATGAAACTGTGTTAATGGGTGAATAGGTGAAATTTTCTTAAATAAAAGTATTGTTTTGGCTGTTTGCAGCATTATATATCTCGTTTGATACTTGTCAACATGTCTGACAACTTGACTGTCAGAACAAACAATGGTATAGTGCGTGGCGTTCCACAAGTCAAACTATTATCGAAAATTCCTATTTAGACCTACATCGTAACATCTGGCATCCATTTCGAGGTCGCCTGTTGTTTTGAGTGCATCTTCCTGCCTGTTCCATGTTGAATTTGAACACAGGAGTTAAGTGACAACGATGTTAGAGCACTCCACCACACCTGATCAGCCTCTTTTGGAAGTCGAAAACCTGCAAAAGCACTTTCCAATCCAACGTGGATTCCTCTCGCGTACGGTTGGGTATGTCAAAGCGGTCGATGGCGTAAGCTTCAGCGTACGTCGAGGTGAAACACTCGGTTTGGTGGGGGAGTCGGGTTGTGGCAAAACCACGACTGGCCGCCTGATTATGCGTGCATACGATCCCACTGCCGGCAACGTCTGGTTCAACGACCGCAACCTTGGCCGCGTCAACATCCCGAAACTCGAACGTCAACAACTCAAGCAACTGCGCCAGAATATTCAGCTCATCTTCCAAGACCCCTACTCATCGCTCAACCCTCGTTGGAGCCTCTTGCAAATCGTTGGTGAGCCGTTCGTTGTGAATGGCATTGCCAAAGGCAGCGAAGTGAAAGACCGCGTGGCCGAACTGCTGCGCGTTGTTGGGCTACGCCCCGAATATATGAACCGCTACCCGCACGCCTTTAGTGGAGGACAGCGCCAGCGCATCGGCATTGCGCGGGCATTGGCGCTCAACCCGCAACTCGTGGTGTGCGATGAGCCTGTCTCGGCCTTGGATGTCTCCGTTCAGGCTCAGATCCTCAACCTTCTCCAAGATCTTCAACAACAATTCGGTCTGACCTACGTCTTTATTGCCCACGACCTCAGCGTGGTTGAACATATCAGCGATCGGGTTGCTGTGATGTACGTCGGCAAACTTGTCGAGAGCGCGCCCACCAGCGAACTCTTCCTCAAACCTCTGCACCCCTACACCGAGGCGTTGCTTTCGGCTGTGCCCAAACCCGATCCGCGTCTGCGAACCGAACCGATTGTATTGCAAGGCGAAGTAGCCGACCCTGCCAACCCTCCCAGCGGATGCTACTTCCACCCGCGTTGTCGATATAAGATCGATCGTTGTGCGAGCGAAGCGCCGCAGTTGCGCACGCTTCAAGATGGGCATATGGTCAGTTGCCACCGCGCCGAGGAGCTCCAACTGCGCGGCGTGCAATCAGCGACGATCCCGTTGAAGTCTATCGCTGTCAATAAGACATCGGCTGCGGGTGCCTCCAGCACCCACGCATCGACCGATTAGCTTTCTCGAACAACCCTACATCGCGTCATTCTCTCGTCGAGCCTTGTCGTTCTGAATCACCGTGTGAGCGGCTGATTCTTGTACGGTGTGCGAAGGCCAACCGACCAACCCTGTTCGTAACGGCGCGACCAACAGAACAACGATGTACTGCCAGGACTAGCGAACACCTCCGCCCACGGAAACGCACATCGCCTGATTCGTGGCATGTCCCAATGGAGGCGCATGATGAGTCCGACAGACAAACCCAATCGACGACAGATCTCCCGTAGGCAGTTCCTCCGTATCTCCGCCTATGCCACTGCAGGCGCGGGCCTGGTGGCTTGTGGTGGAGAGCCGCCCGCTCCGGTTGTTGCGCCCACCTCCGCGGCGCCAACCGCCGCCCCCGCTGCAGCACCGACCGCCGCCCCTGCTGCTGCGCCAACCGCTGCCCCCGCCGCAGCGCCGACCGCCGCCCCCGCCGCAGCCAGCGGCTACAACGAGGCGCCGATGCTCGCCGAACTGGTGAGCCAGGGTAAACTCCCGCCGGTTGCCGAGCGCTTGCCCAAAAACCCCGTGGTTCTCGACGGCATCGCTGGCATAGGCAAGTACGGCGGCACTCTACGCCGTGGCTTCAACGGCGTTTCCGACTACTGGGGCCCCAACAAAGTGCAGCAAGTGGGTCTGGTCTGGTTCCGCGAGGATCTCAGCCTGCGCCCCGATCTGATTGAATCGTGGGAGATGAGCGACGACGGGCGCTCCTGGACGTTGCACCTACGCGAGGGGTTGCGCTGGTCCGACGGCACCGAGCACACGAGCGCCGATTACCAGTGGTGGTATGAAAACGTGCTCAGCAACGAGGAGCTCAAGTCGCAGAGCAACACCGGACGCGCTGGCTATGAAACTGGCACTCCTGGTGTGCTGATGCAGGCCGAGTTCCCCGACAAATACACCGTTATCTTCACCTTCCAAGACCCCAAACCGCTGTTTATGTACACCCAAGCTCGTGGTCAGCCCTTTGCGCCCATCGAGTTTATGAAACAGTTCCACATAGACTTCGCGCCAGCCGACGAACTGGAGGCGAAGGTTAAAGAGGCTCAGTTCGAGACGTGGGCGCAACTGTTCAACGACCGCAACCGCCCCAACGTCTTAGGGCGGCCAAGCCTTGGGCGCTGGGTGCCAGTCAACGACTTCTTCAAAGAAGAGCTGTTCATTATGGAGCGCAACCCGTACTTCCACCAAGTGGACTCGGCGGGTAACCAATTGCCCTACATCGACAGGGTCACACACCTGCGCTTCGAATCGCCCGAGGCGTTCACTGCTCGCATCATTGCTGGCGAGGTCGATTATCAGAACCGCCACACCAGCATCGGCAACTTCACGCTCTACAAAGAGAACGAAAGCCGTGGCGATTACAGTGTGGTGCTCGGTATTACCGCTGGACATGTCGCCTTCCAGCCCAACCACACCACCAAAAACCCGCGGTTGCGCGAGTTCTTCCAGGATCGCAATGTGCGTATCGCCCTCTCGCTGGCGATCAACCGCCAGGAGATCAACGAACTCTCCTTCAATGGCACCGCGACCCCGCGACAGTACAGCCCGCTCAAACAATCGCCACAGTACTACGCCGAGGGCAGCAACGCCTATATCGAATATGATCCCGAGCGCGCCAACCAACTGCTCGATGAGGCAGGATACGCCGCCCGCGATGCCGAAGGCTTCCGCCTCTGGAAGGACGGCAGCGGCACCCTGAGCTTCACGGTCGAGGGCACCGCGCTCACTGGCGACCCGATCGAGGATGCCGCCCAAACCATGGTCAAGTACTTCGCGGATGTCGGCATTAAGGCCGCCTACAAAGCGGTTGAGCGCTCGCTCTACACCGAGCACTACGAGGCCAACGAGATCGAGAGCGCCTTCTGGGGCGGCGACCGCACCCTGCTCCCGCTGATCGCGCCCATCATCTGGCTGGGCACACAGCGCGACCGTCCGTGGGCCGTAGCGTGGGGCACGTGGAAAGATCTCCCCAACGATCCCAACGCCGAGGAACCACCAGAGGGTCACTTCATCAGGAAAATCTGGGAAATTTGGGATCAAGTCGCTGCCGAGCCGGATGAGACGACACGCAACAATCTGTTCCGCCAGATCCTCCAGATTTGGGCCGAGGAACTGCCGATGATCGGTATCCTGGGTGAGTTGCCCGCGCCCGTTATCGTCAAGAACGGCTTGCAGGGTATTCGCCCTGGCTTCCCGATCGACGATCCATCCAGCGACGAGCACATCATCAATCCCCAGACCTTCTACTGGGACAATCCCGAGGCACACGTCTAGGCGGAAACCCTTTTTACCACAGCGGGCAGGTTGGGAACGATCAATGCCGAACCTGCCCGCCACACAGCCCAAGGAGCAACTATGGCGAAATACATTCTACGACGTGTCCTTTGGATGATCCCGACACTGTTCGTCATCTCGATCATTTCCTTCGTGATCATCCAGTTGCCGCCCGGCGATTATCTCAGCTCGTACGTCGCCCAGTTGCGCGAGCAAGGCGATCAACTCGATGCTGCCGCCCTCGAATCGTTGCGCGAACAGTACGGACTCGGCCAGCCGATCTATGTGCAGTACTGGAAGTGGGTCAGCGGGATCGTGCTGCGCGGCGACTTCGGGCGCTCCTTCGAGTGGCAGCAGCCCGTCTCAAGCTTGATCTGGGAACGCCTGGGCCTGACCGTCTTTATCTCACTCCTTACCATCCTTGTCACCTGGGCCATCGCTATCCCGGTTGGCGTGTACGTCGCCACCCATCAATATTCCTTCCTCGATTATTTGATGAGCTTTATCAGCTTCGTGGGATTGGGCACGCCGAGCTTTTTGATCGCGCTGGTCTTTCTCTGGGTGATGCTGGCCGTATTCGGCATCAACGCCAGCGGCATGTTCTCGTCGGAGTACATCAGCGCGCCCTGGAGTTGGGCAAAATTCCAGAACATGATGAGCCGCATCTGGCTGCCTGTCCTTATCCTGTCGCTCGACAACACCGCCAGCATCATTCGCACCCTGCGGGCCAACCTGCTCGACGAGCTCAACAAGCCCTACGTCGAGACTGCCCGCGCCAAGGGCGTGAGCGAGACCAAACTCACTTGGAAGTACCCGGTGCGCGTGGCCCTCAACCCGTTCTTCAGCACCATCGGCTGGACGCTCGCCCTGCTGATCTCGGGTGAAACGCTTGTCGCAGTGGTGCTGAACTACCAGACATCGGGGCCGTTGCTCCTGCGCTCGCTGCAATCGCAAGACATGTATCTGGCGGGGAGCTTCATTTTGATGCTAAGCACCCTCACTGTGGTCGGCACGCTGATCTCCGACATTCTACTGGCCTGGGCAGATCCACGCATTCGTTTGGAGGACTAGAGCGCATGTCAACCGGAACAATCGAACGCGAAAACGAAGCGAGTCTGCCCGACAGTGGCGAACTGCTCGAAGGCAGCGAACAGATCTACGTCGCGCCGCAGTGGAAGTTGATGTACTGGAAGTTTCGCAAGCACCGCATGGCGATGGTGAGCCTGGTGGTGCTGACGATCTTCTACCTCATCGCGGCCTTCTGCGAGTTCGTTGCGCCCTACAATCCCGAGGCGTTCTTCACCCGCTACACGCTTGCGCCGCCGACCCGCATTCATCTCTTCGATGAGAGTGGCACATTTCGCGGCCCCTTCGTCTACGGCCTGAAGCAAGAGCGCGATCCCGAGACGCTGCGCCCGATCTTTACCGAGGATACCAGCCTGATCTACCCGATCGGTCTGTTTGTGCGGGGCACGCCCTACAAACTCTGGGGCGTGTTCGAGGCCGACCTGCACCTGTTCGGCATCGGCGCGTCGCAGGACCAAGCGGGCATTTTCCTGCTCGGTGCCGACCGCCTTGGGCGCGATCTGTTCTCGCGAGTGGTCTATGGCGCGCGCATCTCGCTCTCCATCGGGCTTGTCGGTGTCTTTCTCAGCTTGGTGATCGGCGTCGTGCTAGGTGGCATTTCGGGCTACTACGGCGGTGTGGTCGACAATATCATTCAGCGCGTCATCGAATTTATTCGCTCCATCCCCGCCATTCCGCTTTGGATGGCGCTCTCGGCGGCGCTCCCGCCGAATTGGCCCGTGGTGCGCGTCTACTTCGGCATCACCGTCATTCTCTCGCTGATCGGTTGGACTGGCCTGGCTCGTGTGGTGCGTGGCCGCTTTCTGGCGCTGCGCGAGGAGGACTTCGTGCTGGCCGCGCGGCTGGTTGGTTCGAGCGAGATCCGCATCATTCTGCTGCATATGGTGCCCTCGTTCCTGAGCTACATTATCGCCACACTGACGCTGGCCGTCCCTGGCATGATTTTGGCCGAAACATCGCTCAGCTTCCTTGGGCTTGGCCTGCGCCCGCCCGCCATCAGTTGGGGTGTGCTGCTGCAAGAGGCGCAGAACCTTCGCTCGGTGGCGCTGGCACCTTGGGTGATGCTGCCCGCTGTAGCCGTCGTCACGTCGATTCTCTGCTTCAACTTCCTTGGCGATGGATTACGCGACGCCGCTGACCCATACGCACGGTAACGGCCCGAAGAGCCGCCGCAAGCCTGCCAGGAGAACAAAACGTATGGATACACGACCAATCTTGCTCGAAGTAGAGGACCTCCACACGCACTTCTTCCTCGACGAAGGCACGGTGCGGGCGGTCGATGGGGTGAATTTCTCCATCCGGCGGGGTCAAACTGTGGGTGTTGTGGGCGAGAGCGGCTGTGGCAAGTCGATCACCGCCCGCTCCATCCTGCGGATCGTGCGTCCGCCCGGCAAAATCACGCAGGGCTCGATCCGTTGGCACCGCCCCCCGCGCACCGAAGGACAAAAGGCCGAGGTGATCGAACTCACGCAACTGAAGGCCCATGGCCGCGAGATGCGCAGCATTCGCGGGGCCGAGATCGCTATGGTGTTTCAGGAGCCGATGAGTTCGCTGAGCCCCGTTCACACCATCGGCGCGCAGATCGCCGAGGCGATCCTGTTGCATCAGAAGGTCAGTAAAGAGCAGGCCCGCGAACAGACCCTGCTGATTTTAGAGCGCGTTGGGATGCCGCAGCCCAAGCGCACCATCGACCGTTATCCGCACCAACTCTCCGGCGGCATGCGCCAACGCGCCATGATCGCGATGGCGCTCTCGTGCCACCCCGATCTGCTGATCGCCGATGAGCCAACCACCGCGCTCGATGTGACCACCGAAGCGCAGATTTTGAGCCTGATGCGCTCGCTGCAGCGCGAGATCGGCATGGCGATCATGTTCATCACCCACAACCTCGGCGTGGTGGCGCAGATGACCGAACGGGTGATTGTGATGTACATGGGCAAAGTGGTGGAGGACGCCAGCGTCGATGCGCTGTTCTACGACCCGAAGCATCCCTACACTCAAGCGCTGCTGCGCTCGATCCCCAAAATGGGCTCGAAGGTCGTTGGCAGTACGAATCGGCTCGAATCGATCCGTGGCACTATTCCCGATCCCTACAGCCGTCTCCGCGGATGCCCGTTCCACCCGCGTTGTCGCGAAGCGATCGCCGGTGTGTGCGATACCACCGCGCCACCCGTGGTCAACGTCGATAGCGAGCACTCGGTACGTTGTCACCTGTACGCGCCCGACCTCGCCAAGCAACCCGTTATCCCATTGGAAACGGCGCTGCACTCGCAGTAAACAGAGGCACCTCCTATGAAAGTGATGCTGTTATTCCCACCCAATTGGAATCCGGCGATGCCGCACCTTGCGCTCCCCACACTCACCGGGTTTCTGCGTGGGCACGGCATCGAGGTGCTTCAGCGCGACCTGAACGTCGAAGTGTTCGACTATGTGTTGACACCAACGTACCTGCAGCAAGCCCTCAGGCAGTTGCGCCGCAACCCTGCGCAGCGCAGCTTCGGCGGCCCGCCCGCAGAGCTACGGCGTTGGGCGTTGAACCGTGGTCACTACTTGGTGGCGAACATTGAAAAGGCCAAGCGCACCATCCGCAGCGATGCCTTCTTCGACGGCCCGATCGGTCGTCGCGCCATCGAAACCGTCGCCGATGCCCTGCAACTCGCCTCCGCGCCCTTCTTTCCCGCTGCGCTTGAGATCAGCACCTACCGCCCCGCGCTCAGCGCCGATAGCAGCAGCAATGTCCTGCGGGAGGCGCGCGACTCGCAGATCAACATGCTGCGCCCGATCTACGAGCACCTGTTGCTCGGCGATATCGAGCGCGAGCAGCCGGATGTGGTCGGCATTTCGGTGCCCTCGATGGCGCAACTCACGCCTGCGCTCACCATCGCGGCGCTGATCAAAGAGCGCGGCCTGCCCTGCCACGTCACGATCGGTGGCCCGCACATCACCATGTTGCGCGAGCGGCTGGCCCGCACCCCCGCCCTGTTCGAGGTGATCGATAGCGCGGTGGTGTTCGATGGCGAAGTGCCGCTGCTGCGGCTCTGCCAAGCGCTGGAGAGCGGTGGCGATTTGGAGGGCGTGCCCAACCTGATCTACCGCGACAACGACACGATCCATGTCACCGCGCGCAAACCGCCCGAGAAGATCGGCGGCCTGCCGCTGCCCGATTTCCACGGCCTGCCGCTCGACCGCTACCTTGCGCCCCGCCTCGCGCTGCCGTTGTTGACCGCGCGGGGCTGCTATTACGGCAAATGCGCATTCTGTAACGTCGGCTACGGCGAGCCAGAGAGCTTCAGCCTGATGCGTTCGGAGATATTGGCCGAGCAGATGTACAGCCTGCAGCGCGAATACGGCGTCGATACGATCTTCTTCTCCGACGAAGCCCTGACACCGCGAACGTTGCGCGAGTTATCGCAGATTTTGCTGCGCGACGGCAAGCAGTTCCATTGGGGTGGCTGTGCGCGCTTCGAGCGACCTATCACGGGCGAACTGTTGCAGCAAATAGCGGCGGCGGGCTGCCGCATGATCCTGTTCGGCCTCGAAAGCGCCTCCGAAGCGATTATGCAGCGCATGATCAAAGGCACGCAGCTAGAGCATATGCACCGCATCCTGCGCGAGAGCAGCGAGGCGGGCATTTGGAACCACACCTTCTTCTTCTTCGGCTTCCCGGGCGAGACGATCGAGGACGCGCAGCAGACCGTCAACTTCCTCTACGAGCACAAGTATCACGTGCACTCGGCGGGATTCGGCACCTTCCTGCTGGAACTCGATGCGCCCGCGCACCGCGCCCCCGAAAACTTCGGCATCACTCGCGTGATCGAGCAGCCGAACAAAGATCTCGCCATCTACTTCGCCTACGAAACCAAGCAAGGGATGGATTCCAACCTCGCCGAACTGGTCGCCTCGCGCTTTCTCGATGCGCTGCCACGCAAATCGACGCCGCAGTTCTACATCAACGATGTCTACCGCATGCTCTACGCCAGCCACTTGGCCCGCGAGCAGCGCCGACCGCCGCCCTGGTTGGTGCCCGAGGCCGAACTCGCGGCGCAGCGATGACCACAGCAGCAGCGCCGCCGCCCGTTTCACTGCCGTAAGAGCCGCAATCAGCGGATACCCCACCTTAGCAGTGTTGCTACGAACCATCTGTGCAGCGATGGGAGAGGAGATCGCAATGGGAGCCAGCCTTAAAATCAGTGTCATCGGTGCAGGGAGCGCGCAATTCTCGCTCGGCCTTGTGAAGGACCTCTGCCTTACGCCGGGCCTCACAAGCAGCGAAGTCTGCTTTATGGATATCAACACCGAGCGGCTGGACATCGTGCACGACTTGGCAGTGCGCTACGCCCAGGAACTTGGTTCGCAGTTGCGCTTCTCCAGCACCACCGTGCGGGCCGAGGCCCTGCGCGAGAGCGATGTAGTCATCCATACCGCCGATGTGAAGGGCCACCATCACGCCCGCGCCACCCGCGAACTCACCGCCAAACACGGCTACTACTACGGCGGCATCCATCTCAGCGACTACGACAACATCAACTTGATGCTTGAGGTCGCCCGCGATATGGAGGAACTCTGCCCTGATGCCTGGCTGATCATGTCGGGCAACCCGGTCTTTTCGGGCTGCACCCTCGTCACTCGCCAAACCAGCATCAAAGTCTGTGGCCTCTGCCACGGGCACTACGGCGTCCACGAGATCGCCCGCACGCTCGGTTTGGAGATCGATCGCGTCACCTGGCAAGCCCCCGGCCTGAACCACAACATCTGGCTGACGCACTTCCTCTACGATGGCAAAGACGCCTACCCGCTGCTCGATGCCTGGATCGCCGAGCATGGTGAGACGTATTGGCGCACCCACGTGGCTCGAAGCACTCACGACATCCAAATGTCGCGGGGCGCAGTGCACCAATACCAACTCTATGGCTGCTTCCCCATCGGCGACACCGTGCGGCGCGGCGGTTGGTGGTATCACACCGATATCGAAACCAAGAAGTACTGGTTCGGCGAGCCGTGGGGTGGCCCCGATACCGAACTCGCCCGCCCGCTCTTCGTCAAAAACCTTGAAGAGCGCATTGCAACCATGGCGCGCTTAGTGAGCGACCCCAAAGCGAGCCTGATCGAGGCATTCGGCAGCGAGAAAACGAAGGAGCAACAGGTCGGCATTATCGATGGTCTGTTCAACAACAACGAGGGGCAATTCCAAGTCAACATCCCGAACTACGGCGCGCTGCCCGGCATCCCCGACGATGTGGTCGTCGAGGTGCCCGCGATTGTGAACGCCAAGGGCATCCAACCGCTGCGTGTCTCTCCGCTGCCGCCCAAGGTGATGTACGCCCATGTGCTGCCCGAATGGCTGCAAATGGAGCGTGATCTGTTGGCGTTCAACACAGGCGATCGCTCGCTGCTGCTGTGGAATGTGCTCGACAGCCACCAAACTCGCAGTTATGCGCAGGCCGAGGCAGTGCTCGAAGATATTCTGGCGATGGAGGGCAATCAGCACCTCGCTGCGCATTACCCACCGATTACGCTGAGCGGTGCACGACCATCGCAGGCAGATTGAACGCGCTCCAACCGGGTTGAGTTGGCAGAGCGTTTCTGAGATACACACGTGCAGAATGAGGGAAGCGTGATGACGATGCACTGCTATGTGCGGCGCATCGTCATCGCAACCATGGATGCTATTTGGCTTGCGAAACACGGGTAAACCGCTTTAAAGGCCTAACTAGGAACCATGAAGCGTCATCTTGTTCTCAAACGTATGATCGGTTGTGTGAAGCGAACAACAAAAAGACTCGACCAATTTCGGCGAAGATCGGCCAAAACCTACGCTACAGGCACAACACGTGCTGATAAAGGCGTACAGTGCAGAAACGTGGAGCATACCCATCCTGCGATAGGGAAATTGGCACCTCTGCCACCCCGTTCCCTACAGATCGCACCTGTCGCCTATCAGCAGTAACAACATAATGAGGAGTTGGCATGTCCAGCGCGCATCTAATCTATCCGCTTCAGCATGGCTACATCCATAACTGGCTAGTCGCCGGGCCAGTTGCCACGCCGCTCGCCGAATTAGGCAGCCTCGCGGTCAATCAGAGCGAATACGAGATATTGCAGCAGTGCTTTGATACCAATGCCGGAATCACCGAGCCACCCGCTGAGCGCGCCACCTTTACCTATGGCGAGCACAAACTCACGTGGCAGTATGTTGTATGTGACGATGATCATTGTGTTGATTTAAGCGCCATTTACGAGACGCCTCAACACCTGCGAGCTTGGGCCTACGCCGAGGTGCATAGCCCCGCCGAGCAGAGCGTCACCTGCACGCTCACCTGTAATACCGCTGCACTATGGCTCAACGATCAACTCGTGTTCCATCAAGAAGGGGCGAGCGAGCAACGTGCGCCCAGCCGCTCCTTTGCGATCACCCTGCAGGCGGGCGCAAACCGCTTCCTCATTCGGCTCGAAGCGGTGGCGCGCGTCAGCACCCCGCTGTACCTGGCGCTGCACCTCGCTGCGCTCCTGCCCGACAGCATCGTGCAATTGCCCACCACGATCAAGCCGACCAACCGCCGTCAGTTTCTTGAGAAAGCGTTTGCTGCGGCGTATCTTGATCGCGAGGTGTACACCAAACACGATCAGATCACGATTCGTTGGCCAGAAAGCTTCTCGGAAGTCGCCAACATAACCTTGCGGCTTCAGCAGCCGTCGGGCCGCATCTACGGCGAGGCTCAGGTGAACATTCACGGCGACCTGAACATCAACCTTGGCAAAGGCTACGAGGTGCCCGATGGGGCCGCTATGGCGATGCTGATGCCGCAGTTAGAGGAATTCTACCTACACGATATGCGCGTTCAGCGCGCCATCCCGTTCTGGGTGCATAAAAACGCCTACGCGCAGCAACCCTACGGCACCTACGAGGAGCGCCGCCAAGAAGCGCTTATGGATGCAGCCCGCCGCGAGCCGAGCGTGGTTGCCGAGGTCGCCAAGATCGCCTTGGGCGTATGGGGCGACGTGAAACTCGAGAACTGCATGACCGCCATCGAGCAGATCAATCGGCGCACACCGTCGAGCAGCGCGATGTTGCTGATGTTGCTCGGTGCATTGCTTCGGTACGAGAGCAACCCGAACTTCCCTAGCGAACTCAAAGAGGCTATCGAAGCGAGCGCCTTGGCCTACAACTACGGCCTCGATTCCTCCGATCGCGCCGACGATGAGATCGACGATTGTCAGCAGATCCTCGCCTACGCCTGCGCCGTCCTGGCCGGGCAGCGCTACCCCGAACAGACCTTCGGCACCACTGGATTGTCGGGCAGTTGGCACCATCAGCAGGGCCAGCGCCGTGCACTCGATTGGCTCTATCAACGCGCCTATTACGGCTTCGGCAAGTGGGATTCCAGCGTGGCGTTCGATCAGTATATCGTGGCGCTCAGCCACCTCGCCGATCTCGCCACCAACGACGAACTGTTTGAGATGAGCGCCGTGGTGCTCGATAAACTACTCTTCACGTTGGCGATCAACTCCTACCAAGGCATGTTCGGCTCGACGCACGGCGTAAGCGATACGCTCTCGCTCAAAAGCGCCCGCCTCGAACCGACCGCCGGAGTGGGACGGTTGCTGTGGGGGCTTGGCATCTTCAACCACGCCAATGCGGGCACTGTCGCGTTGGCCTGCGCCCAAGGGTACGAACTGCCAGCGATCATTGCCAACATCGCCACGCATCAACCCGAAGAATATTGGTCGCGCGAGCATCATACGGCCTACGGTCAGGCTCAATTGCGAGAGACCAACCAAAGTTGGGAGGTCAACAAAGTTACGCATCGCACGCCGAACGGTATGCTCTGCTCGGCGCAGGATTATCGGCCTGGCCAATTCGGCGATCAACAGCATATTTGGCAGGCCACCCTCGGCCCCGATGCGGTGGTGTTTGTGAATCATCCCGCATGTTCGAGCCAAGACGATGCCCGTGTCCCCAACTTCTGGCGCGGCAACGGTGTGCTGCCCCGCGTGGCGCAATCCTACGATTCGCTGATCGCCATCCACCACTTGCCCGACGATGATTGGCTGGGATATACCCACGCCTACTTTCCCACCTCCAACTTCTCCGAATACATCATCGAGGGGAACTGGGCATTCGCCCGCTACGAGCAGGGCTACATTGCACTGACCGCCAGCAATCCTTTCACATTGATCACGAGCGGCCCCAGCGCCTATCGCGAGCTACGGGCCTACGGTCGGCAGACGATTTGGGTCTGCCATATGGGGCGTGCTTCCCGAGATGGCAGTTTTGCGCAGTTCTGTCAGGCGGTGCAGGCGCTCCCATGCACCTTCGATGAGCAGGGCGCGGTCGTTGGCACGCTGCGCGGCGATATGCTGAGCTTTGGCTGGCATGGCCATTTCTTAGTCAACGGCCAGCCGCAGCCGCTCCAAGGCTTTAAACACTACGATACGCCCTACTGCCAGGCCGAACTCGGTGCCGCCCAACTCGACATTGGCATCGAGAGCGACATGATGCAACTGCAACTCGGCTAACACCACGACGAGATGAGAGTGGCACAACGCTGTGCCACTCCTTCCCCTCCACACGATAGCTGCGCGACCCTTGGAACTGGTTCCGGAGGTTGTGGAACTGGTTTCGGAGGTTGTGGAACTGGTTCCGGAGGTTGTGGAACTGGTTTCGGAGGTTGTGGAACTGGTTCCGGAGGTTGTGGAACTGGTTCCGGAGGTTGTGGA
>CALKHR010000082.1 GCA_937988885.1 uncultured Roseiflexaceae bacterium
CTCAGGGGCTACGGCTCCAAGAAGCCCCCAGCCTTTCGGCGGGGGAGTAGTCACACAACTGATTGCGGCGGATTTCGTGAGATACTGCGGATGGATATTGGCTACTGAAAGGAACGCAAATGAGCGACCAATCAATCAAGAGCCTCATCCTTGATCTATTACGTCAAGACCATGCCGACCAGCAAGCCTTGGTACAGAGTTTGACGGAAGAGCAGTTCAACGATCCTGGTACATTCGAGGTTTGGTCGATCAAAGCGCATATCGCGCATCGCACATTCTGGTGCGATGATTTGGCGCGTATGCTGAGCGCGGCATTGAACGGACAGCCAGTTGTGCCACAAACCGAGGACGATCATGTCCTCAACGCAGCAACCTACCAGCAACAAGACGCACGTTCCTGGGCCGATATCTACGCCGAGGCCCAACGTGTAACTGCCACACTACAACAACTTATCGAGCAATTCAGCGAAGAAGAAGTGAGCGAACCTGATCCGCGTTTTCGTCCGCTCACAGGCGAGTATCCGTTGTACATTGCCCTGCTAGGTATGTGCTACGAGCACAACCAGGAACATCTGGCCCAATACTATATCAATCACAACCAGTTTGAGCGGGGCGTAGCGCTACGCGAACAGTGCGTCAATCGCATACTCCAAACTGATCTGCCCGATCGGGTGAAGGGTAATTTCACCTACAACCTGGCATGTTTCTACGCTTTACAGAATATATTGGATGAAGCTGACGCCCATTTGCACAAAGCGTTCACCCTTGCGCCGCATCTTCAACAGTACTCCACCACCGATCCCGATCTCACAGCACTCCGCGAACGCTCAATCTAAGCATTTTTCACCTGTTTCGTATATTCGCTGAATCTCATGTCGATTTTGCGCAAGGTCGAGCGACTACTTTACGAAGAACCTTTGGAACCTCAATGAGCACTTAGAGGAGCACACCATGCGCAAACTGATCATCTCGGAATTCATTTCGTTGGACGGCGTGATTCAGGCCCCTGGCGGCGCCGAGGAAGATACCGATTTGGGCTTCACTCAGGGTGGCTGGACAATGCCCTACTGGCACGACGACATCGGTGTGCACTTCGATCAAGCAATGCAAGAGAGCGACGCTTTCTTGCTGGGCCGCCGCACATGGCAGATCCACGGCTCCGCGTTCAACCCGATGCCTCCCGGCGATCCATTCTTCGACGCGATGAACAACATCACCAAATATGTCGTCTCGACCACACTGGAGAACACCGATCTCTGGCGCAACTCGATCCTGATCAAGGACAACGTGGTCGAGCAAGTGCGAGCACTCAAGAACCAGCCAGGCAAGAGCATTCTGCTCGACGGCAGCAGCGTGCTTGCGCATACGCTGATCGAGCACGATCTGGTCGATGAATATCGCCTGATCGTGTATCCAGTCTCGTTGGGTGGCGGCAAAAAGCTCTTCCCCGAGGGCAGGCGCGTGAACCTACGCCTGCTCGAAGCGACTCCGCTACCGACAGGTGTTGTGATTATGCACTACGAGGCAGTACGCGAGGCGTAACAACAGCGCGGTGACAGTGAATCAAAAAGAGATGGTGATCATTCTTGATGTGAGGACGATCACCATCTCTTTTTCTGTTCGATCGGGAGTTACAGTTTGGCTTCACGAGGTTCTCTGCATTGACAACGTCGCTGTAATGGCCGACTGAAGCGTCGCGTAGGTTGGCAACTGCGAAAAATCGATGCCCAGCGTAACCAACACCTGCGCGACCTCGGGGCGAATACCACAAATCATAATCTGTGCGCCCAACAAGCGCACCGACTGCGCCGCCTGAATGATGGCATTCGCGACCTGCGTATCCACCACCGGCACACCCGTGATATCGAGGATGACATTCTGAGCACGTAGTTCGGCGATCCCATTCAGCAAGGTTGAGATCATATGATGCACGCGCTGCGTATCGACAGTGCCAATCAACGGCATCACAACAGTCGTATCGCTAATACTCAACAGTGGCGTCGATAGCTCAAAAAACATCCGAGCTTGTTCTTGCTCGCGCAGTTTCTGCTCGGTGATATCCTGCGAATAAGACAGAATATACCGAATAGCGCCCGTCTCATCCGCTATAGGTATCACCGTGCTGTTGATCCAAAACTGCACATTTTCGCGCTCCGTTGTCATCTGGAGCTCGCGAGTAACAGGCTTGCGTGTCGCAATACACTCCTGAAACATAGTTCTCATGTTGACGAGATCGTGCTCATTGTACGCTTCATCGATCGTGTACATAAAGGTCGTATTGAAGCCATCCATCATACGGGTGGGAGCGTTGGCAAATACCGTCCGATACGTATCCCCTTCCACCTCGAAGAGCACAAGGAAGATCGGCAGATGATCCGCAGCCAAACGATAATAATTGAGGATTTGCTCTGGTGAATAATGGGCGAAGTCGTCTAATGTGCCGTTATACGTCGATGGTCGCTCTGCTATGTATGTACGAGTGCTCATGGGGTGATACCTCTTCAGAAGGCTAACACAATCTTCAAGGACAGCACACTACCTAAGACTTCTAACTACCCGATACCCTATCGAACCAACAAAAAAAGCACTACACTTATCGCAGTCATTGCTATTGATGAACAATACCAATGACATTGAAGCGCTTGCTTCACTCGATCCTTGGAGTACTCACACGATACTGTGATATGGTGTGTTGATCCATAGATATGTTTTATGAAAACCTACACGCTCAACGCGATAAACCTCAGATGATCAATAGTCGATTCCGCATCAGCAACCACCAACTTCATTATGACATATAAAATGATGGTTCACGAATAAAGCAAAATAATATATTGCTACACGCTTCCCTCACATCACAAGTTTCATCCATTATTATAATACACCAATAAGCCAATTACTAGACTATTTATCAACGTTTATATACGAGAAAATGATATATTCGAAACCCAGGCAATTGTTTACAGAAAGTAGCTTACCCACCGAATAACGCACTTCCGCATCCCTATTGGTATCTATATTCCCGAAACAGGTAAAAGAAAGTACCTTGCTAGCGCAGACTAATATCAAATCCAAATGATTGCTTACGGTATCAGCACGCTTGCTGAACACGCTTTCTTCAACGTTAGGCTGATAGCAGCACTTCCAGGGAAGGTGGTGTCGATACGTTGCGCGTAGCAGCGCATCGACACCACAAAAAACGTCACATACCTTGCTGCTGCAGGCTAAAACGGGGTTGTTACTGACACTGCCCAAGCGGATTTGGTATAAGAGGCTTTCTGAAAAGCATTAGCACGTTGTGAGCAGAGACACGTGCGTATCAGAATGCAAAAAAAAGCATACCGACCACCGAACAAGGACCATACCGAGGAACCAAATGATACCGGTATAACAGAGCGGATTCCTTGGGGTCCAGGGGCGATAAGCCTCGGCTGGAGGTTTTCAAAGGGCCGACTGCGGCCCCTTTGGGCTTGCGCAGCAGCCGAGTTGCTCGTACGAACGCGCATTCCCGCATATAGCGCATCCCACACTCTCGCAAAAGAGACACATCAACATGCGTAGTAGGTTTAAAACCTGCCTGCTGTTCGTTACTTCCGCATTGAAATGCTTTTCAGAAGTGCTCTAACTGGTTTGTTACTGATATTGTCCAACCAGAGTTGGTATCAATCAGCCAACAATCCCAAGGTACGACGCTAACGCAAGCATCACACATCGCCATATTGAGCTATAGCTCACACCATGAAACGAGTGTGGTTATCTTGCGGAATTTGGGATCACAAGGAGGATATGAAGGAAATGGAATAAACAAGAGGGAAACACCGCGCAACCAGAGGTGCGCAGTGAGAGGCAACAACAAAGAGAAGGTCGGATGGTGCGCTCAACAAACGAATGTCTCTCAACACCATGCCCTCAACAACCACCCGACCCCCAAACAGCGGATCATGTAGCTACTAACCCTTCACCGCGCCCGCCGTCAGACCTGCCACAATATACCGCTCGGCATACAGGTAAAATGCGATTGTAGGCACCAGTGAGAGCGTAATAAACGCCAACACACGGGGCCAATCGGTGCCAAACTGTCCTTGGAACTGCATAATGCCCATTGGCAACGTATACAGTTGCTCGTTGTTCAGCACCAGCAATGGCAAGAAGAAGTTATTCCAGCTTCCCACCATCGTCAACACTGTTACCGCGGCCAGCGCAGGAACCATCAACGGCAGCAGCACGCGCACAAAGAACCCAGCCGGCGTGCAGCCATCGATCGCCGCAGCCTCGTCTAGCTCACGTGGCAGCGCAATAAAGAACCCACGCAGAATCAGAATATTGCCCGGCAAGCCAAAAGCGATCTGCGGCAGAATAATCCCCCAGTGCGAATCAACCAAATTGAGTTGTCGCAAGGTGATATACAACGGCAGGATCGCCACCGACAATGGGAACAGAATACCAAGCGTAAAGAAGTTGAACAGAATATCGCGGCCACGGAAATGCATCCGCGAAAACACAAACGCTGGCATACTCGAAAGCAACAGCACGCCGATTGCTGTGCCCACCATCACAATCGTACTATTAAGCAGCTGCCGTCTGAAGGCCTCGCTTACAAGTACGCTGGTGTAGTTCGAGAACTGCCACTCCCGAGGGAGACCGAACGGACGCAGAAGGAGCTCGGCATTGGTTTTGAAGCCACCGATCACCGTCGTGATGAGCGGAATCAGTACGAGGATCGCGAAGAAAATCGCGATGACGTACTGAAGGATCGTCGTCAACCAATCCGGATACCCCCTAGAAGCTCGTATTTGCTGTGTCGTCATGATCAGCTCCGCTGTCTATTCAAAGTCACGTCGCATCACCACGCGTTGGTAGATCAGCGAGAAGCCAAAACAGATCGCAAACATAATCACCGCGATAGCACTACCATACCCCAACTGGAAGCGCTGGAAACCGTACTTGTACAAGTAGGTAGCCATCGTATCGCTCGCGCCCACCGGTCCACCAGTCGTCATCACCCACACCAGGTCGAATAACTGGAGCGAGCCGAGCACCGAGAGATAAATGGTCAAACGAATCGTGCTACCCAAGAGGGGGATAGTAATGTAGCGGAGTGCCTGCAATCGGCTACAGCCGTCGATCTGCGCAGCTTCCTCAAGCTCGGTGGGAATATTCTGGAGACCCGCCAAATACAGCGTCATATGGTAGCCGAAGTACTTCCAAGCGATCACCACGAACACGGCGTACAGCACTGTGTTCGGCGTGGCAAGCCACGCGGTAGGCTCACTGTTGGGGCTGATCATTTGCAACAGTGTGTTGACCAAGCCACCTTGGGGCTTGTACACAAAGTTCCAAATCACACCAACCACCACCTCGGAGAGCACAAACGGCAAGAAGAAGATCATGCGGAAGATCGACCGCCCGCGCATCTGACCGCGCACCAACAGCGCTAACCCCAACGCCAACGGCAACTGGATCACGATCGACAAGACCACAATCAACAGATTGTGTCCGAGCGCGTTCAAGAATACACGATCCCCAAGGATACGCGTATAGTTCCCTAAACCGATAAAATTCTGCAGTGGACCGAGACCGTTCCAGCGGAAGAAGCTGAAATAGATGGATTGCAGAACGGGCAGCAGCACTAACCCAACGTAAAGCAGGGTCGCTGGCAGGAGAAAGCCGACAATGGTAGCAAGTTGATCCCATTTGATCGGCTTGCGTCGTACTGTCGAGCGCTCTGAGAGCGAGGTAGAAGCCTGTTGCATCATACACTCTTTTCATCGCGTATGACCAGCGTTCGGCGATAAAACGCTGGTCATACGCGAGCAGTTATTTGAGATTAGGGATCTAACTCAAGTGCCGCAGCTTCTTCGATTATCTGCGCGACTTCCTCGGGTGTACGAGTGCCAGCGAACAACTCCTGCGTTGCATCGTTGATCGCCTGACCAACTGCCGGTGGCAGGTACTGGTCGTAGTAGAGCTGGTAGTACTTGGCCTCGCCAGCGCGGCGCTGAACTTCCTTCAACAGCGGGTCATCCAGCGCAACCTCAGCACCCTTCACGGTCGGCGGAACCGCGAAACCTGCCGCAGCCATCGCAGTCTGATTCTCCAGGCTGGTCAGGAAGCGGATGAACTCGATAGCCTCGGGCGGAGCGTTCTTGCCGATCGCGAAGCCGTCACCACCACCCAGCGCGTCCGAGAGGTCGCCAACGCCACCCTCAACAGCCGGGAAGGGGAACCAGCCCAAGCTCTTGTTGTAGGCATCAACGTCCTCGGCTGCGCCACGGTTAGCACCAGGTGCCCAGTGGCCCATCAACTCCATGGCGGCCTGCGCATTCGCCATCACCGCCTGCTGATCGCCGTAGCCAGCGCCCAGGAAACCGTTCTGGAATGGATCCAGATCGACCAACTCCTTCAAGCGGCGACCGGCTTCGACATAAGTCTCATCGGCGAACGAGCCTTCGCGGGTGTAGGCCTTGAGGAACGCCTCTTGGCCACCGATGCGCATTGCCAAGTAGACCCAGTAGAAGTGACCAGGCCACTTGTCGCGCTCACCCAGAGCCAACGGAGTGATGCCAGCTTCCTTCAGCTTCTTCACCGCATCCAGGAACTCGGTCCAAGTCTCCGGAGTTCGCTCGATACCTGCCTGGGCGAACAGATCCTTGTTGTACCAGAAGCCGATCATACCAGCGTTCCACGGCACACCGTAGGTCTTGCCATCGAAGGTATACATCGACAGCGGGCCAGGCTGGAAGCTCGCACCCCAACCATTTTCCTGCAACGCAGGCGTCAGATCCTGCACCAAGCCAGCGTCAGCGTACTGCTTGAGCACGCCACCGCCCCAGCTCTGGAAGACATCGGGCGGGTTGCCCGACTGCATAGCCGTGGCCAACTTCGACTTGAATGCCTCGTTCTCGAGCACGGTGATCTCGATCGACACGTGCGGGTTCTGCTCTACGAACTGATTGGCAAGGTTCTGCCAATTCTCTCGCTGATCCTCAGCAGTACTGATATGCCACCAAACAATCTTCGTCGAACCACTACCGACAGTCGAAACATCAGGCGTCTCTTCTTCAGCAGCGGGTTCTTCAGCCGCTGCAGGAGCGGCTGTGGGCTCTTCAGCCGCTGCAGGAGCGGCTGTGGGCTCAGCCGCTGCAGGAGCGGCTGTGGGCTCAGCCGCAGGGGCGGCAGGTTGTGATTGGCCACCACATGCGGCCAACAGGACCAGGACAAACGCCAGCAACAACGGGAGAAGCGATCTGTGGGCCTTCATCGTGTGCTCCTTTGCGTGTACACCGATCAATTTACTCAATGATGATCGCCTGACTCTCCGGGGGCCCTCCGGCAGTGCAGGGCGATGATCGGAAAACAGCGTTGTTCTGTTGATTAGGTCCGTGCGCTACAAGATTGCCGTATCACCAAATGGGTTGGCAATACTATCCGTTCGACAACAAATGTCGGGTCATTTATCAATTTCAGCAGAGTCTCCGCTGCCAAACGGCCCATCTGCTCAAGTGGCTGGTGGATAGTGGTAAGAGTGGGATGAACTTGCGCAGCTTGGGTTATATCATCAAACCCAATAACTGAGAGATCCTCGGGCAGGCGTAAGCCTCTTACCCGCGCCGCCTCCATCACACCCAATGCCATCTCATCGTTGGAAGCGAAGATCGCAGTGGGAGGATCCGGCAGTGCAAGCAGTGTTAATGTGCCCTCGAATCCCTGAGGTTGCTGGAAATCGCCCTCGTAGATCAAAGCTGGATCGATAGGAATACCGAACTCGGTGAGAGCAGCCTTGTAACCAGCTAACCGCTCGACCGAACAGCCAAGCTCGGGCGTCCCAGTGATAAATCCAATGCGCCGATGGTTCAATTCGATCAAATAGCGCGTAGCTGTATACGCCCCCTGAAAATTCTCCGCGCCGATCGAATGGTGGTAATCGCCCAACCCTTGGTGGTCGATCAACATATAGGGGAAACGCTGGCGCTGAAGCGATTCGAGATACGCTCCAGGGTCACGTGGTAATACAAGTAACAAGCCATCGGTCACACCACGTGTGATCGCGGCCACATACGCAGGTTCCTTCGTCTTGCGGCGGTGGGTCGTGTAGAGCATGAGGTCGTACTGCGCAGCATCCAACGCATCGTCGATACCACGTACGATCGCACCCAAGTAGCTGTTGCCCAGCCCGGGCACCAGCAGCCCAATCACATACGAACGACCACCCGCCAAACTGCGTGCCTGTTGGTTCGCCACATATCCCAACCGCGACATGGCCCGCAAAACCGCCTCGCGCTTCTCGGGCTTCACATGCGCCTTGTTGTTGAGCACCCGCGATACTGTGGCATACGATACGCCAGCCGCTTGTGCTACATCAAAAATAGTGACGTTCTCCGACGATTGGTCCGGACGCGACATAGCGAACCTCAGACACAGGGAAGAATCCTGCCAAGATCTGCAAGCGCTTACAGGGCGTGTTCGGGAAAACGTTGATGGGGAAGAAGAATTATTGAATTTCATTTGCAAGCGCTTACAAGAATCTATCATGGCTTCTGCAACTTGTCAAGTCTGTCAACGACAGGCTAATCTTCGGCTCGCAACCGCTCCAGTAAGGCAAAATAGGCCGGTTTGGGCTGATACGCCTCGTCGTACAATAACGCCGCGCCTTCGCCTTCAAAAAAGCCGGGCACCCACGAGACAGCATCGGTCAACCCCCACACCTGCAACCCACGACACGCAGGTTGGCGCAGACACGCATCGAGAATCTCGGCATACACCTGCGCCTGCTTCTCGAAGCTCGTCTCTCGAGGAGGCATGCGCATACGCACATCCATCTCGGTGATGTAGATCGACAGACCCAGGTCGGCGAATCGCTGCATATTCGCGGCGAAGCTCTCCATATTCAAGCCAGCATTGGTGATATGCATCTGGAAGCCGATGCCGTCGATGGGAATGCCACGCTCTTTAAAATCCTTCGCCATGGCATACACCGCATTCGATTTCGGATTCAGCGTCTCGATGTTGTAGTCGTTGTAGAGCAGAATGGCATCGGGGTCCGCCGCGCGCGTACGCTGAAACGCCATTTCGATGTACGCCTTCGAGAGATTGTTCGACCAGATCGTCTTGCGCAACGAGCCATCCTCGTCGAACGCCTCATTCACCACATCCCACACCGCGATCTGGCCGCGATAGCGCCCCACCACCGTGTCGATATGGTCGTACATCAACTCGGTTAGCTCTTCGGCGGTCCACGTGCGCTGCGTCAACCACGTCGGGTTTTGGCTGTGCCACACCAGCGTATGGCCGTGCACCTTCATGCCGTGCTCCTGCGCAAACGCGATGTGTCGATCCGCCGAATCGAATGAGTAGCGTGTGCGACCAGGGTGTACGCTACTCCACTTCAATTGGTTTTCGGGGGTAAGAAAATTGAACTCGCGAGCCGCGATCTCCTGATACTGAGCCGCATCCGGTCGACTCCAAAAATTATTGACCGAAGCAAACCCGATCAGAAAATCATCGGCTTGGCCGCGCAACGTGTCGGGCCGAGTTTCAAATAAACCGAAAGGCAACGTATATGCGAAACGACGGCTGATGGTGATCACCGCAACGCTAAATACCAGAATGATCCCCGCCAAAACACCGATTCGCTGCCACCGAGGTTTTGAGAGCATCGGGACACCTCGCATTGTGCAATCAGGTTGGGAACCAACGCCCCATCGGCGCAATCAGATCAGTCGTACGCCCGACTCAGGTATGAGCTATCCGTCGTTTCTGCATTGCAACGTACTGTGTATCACAATTAGGATCAGCGCCTGAGAAAAGAAGCGCACACCAAACTGTACCGCGCGACATCACGGTACTGCCTACACCATCCTGAGAATAGGTTTCGTGGTTGGAAACTGAGAAGGAGACTGCGCCGCCAACACAACTACCGTTGGAAGGCTCGCTTAGGGTCTGCGTTTGCCCGTTGTGCGAAAGCTGAGCAAAGAGCGGGAATCCAGGCTCAAACCGATGTCGCCAATCAATGCGAGATCTCAACCCATCGACCTGACACGGCAGGCGCATCGTGGCCTGTGTCGTCTGTAGTTGAGGGATCACTGTTTGGCCCATTGCCTGTGCTCCTTTGCAGGCTTACGAATCGTCTACGTTTAGCTCCGTAGCTCTCGCAAGTAGGCGTAAACGCTGCGCCGACTTGCGGATTACCAGTTCGGGTGTGATCGCAGGTAACTGCGCGTCTTTCCCATCCAACAAACGCAACATTCCCTCAGCAGCCATACGCCCCATATCTATCGCTGGTTGGCGCATCGTCGTCAGCGGCGGCAACGTGTAGGCCGCGTGCAACTGATCGTCGAATCCCACCACCGAAATATCGCCAGGAATGTGATAGCCGTGGTTGTACAGCCCAAGCATCACACCGTACGCTGTATCATCGTTCGATGCGAACACGGCGCTGAACTGCTCGCCTCGGGCTAACAACTCCTCGATACCGAGCAAGCCGGATTCGGAAGTGAAATACCCGGGCACCACCAAACCCTCGTTGTACGGTATGCCGGCATCGCTCAGCGCCCGACGATACCCGATCAAACGGTCGATCGCATCGGGGTGATCGGAAGCGCCCGCGATATGCGCGATCCGCGTGTGGCCCAAGCCCAACAGATACCGCGTCACTCGATACGCCGCCTGCTGATTGTCGATCGTGATGCACTGCTGCTCTAGCCCAGCGATCTTCCGTGTCACCACAATCAGCGGCAACTGCTTGGCAACCTCGCGCAGCTGCTCATCCGGTATACGGCCCGCCAGCACAATCAGGCCATCGACCTGACGATCCAACAACAACTGCAATGCCCGAATCTCCTCATCCGGGTCCGTGCTGCGCCAGTGCGTCGTCGTCAACATCGGCTGATACTCGCCAGGCATCAATCCTTGCTCGATACCTTGCACCAGTTGGCCGAAGAATGGGCTGACGATGTCTTGCACCAGCACGCCAATTAACATCGATCTGCCGCGTACCAAACCGCGAGCGATCGCATTGGGACGGAATTGGAATTGTTCGACCGCAGCTAAAACTTGAAGGCGTTTCTCTTCTGCGACACGCTTACTGCCGTTCAGCACCCGCGACACGGTGCTCGGCGACACGCCCGCAAGACGTGCAATGTCTGCGATCGTAATGGGCTTTGACATACGTTCCTTGCTCTCTTTCATTCCTATTATCACTGATCAGGAAAACGCTGTCAAGCTGGTATCATAGGAATGTTGACAAGAATATCAGCATAAAATATACTTTGCTGTGAAAACGCTTTCCTGATCGGCGATAGTCAAAGTAGCTTGCAAGAGCGACCATCGGTGTGGATGATACGCCCCCGATCATCTCCAGACACGGCTGGATCGCCTCTGCATTGTGGCATACTCGCCACACATCATCGTTTCTAGCGCCGCTCACAGGCCCGCGATTGAGAAAGGCTACACCGTGAATGCATCTATCGACCGAGATACTCCAATCTTTCGCGATCCGTCTCGCCCATTGCCCGAACGTGTGCAAGACCTGCTCGCAAGAATGACATTGGAGGAAAAAATCTCGCAAATGGCCCATGGAGCCGCTGCTATTCCACGCCTTGGCATTCCTGCCTACAATTTCTGGAACGAAGCACTGCACGGAGTTGGGCGCAACGGGCGCGCCACCGTCTTCCCACAGGCGATCGGCCTGGCAGCGACATGGGACCCCGAACTCGTACAGCGCGTGGCGAACGCCATTGCAGATGAAGCCCGCGCCAAGTACCACGAAACGATTCGCCGCCGTGGCGATACACTGATCTACCAAGGGCTGACGTTCTGGTCGCCCAATGTCAATATCTTCCGCGACCCGCGCTGGGGTCGTGGCCAAGAGACGTGGGGTGAGGACCCCTACCTCACAGGTGAAATGGGTCTGGCCTTTGTGCGTGGTCTGCAAGGGGATCACCCCACCTACCTCAAGACAGCAGCCTGCGCCAAACACTACGCCGTCCATAGCGGCCCGGAAGATGTGCGCCATAGCTTCAACTCGATCGTCTCACGACGCGACATGTTCGATACCTACCTGCCCGCCTTCCGCAAACTGGTGGTCGAGGGCAAGGTCGAGGCCGTGATGGGTGCCTATAACCGCGTCAACGGCGAAGCCGCATGCGCAAGCCAAGTGCTGCTGGGTGAGATTCTACGCGAAGAATGGGGATTCGAAGGGCACGTCGTCTCGGACTGTGGCGCACTTGCCGATATTCACCAACATCACCATATCACCAACGATGGGGTGGAAACCGCCGCCTTGGCGCTGCAGCAGGGCTGCGACATCGGCTGCGACTGCGTGTATGTGAAGTATCTGCCGACCGCCCTCGAACGGGGCCTGATCACCGAGGCAGATATCGACCGCGCGCTGGCCCGCACGCTCGCCACCCGCTTCAAGCTGGGCATGTTCGATCCGCAAGAGTTGGTGCCCTTCTCCAACATATCGATGGATGTGGTTGGCTGCCCCGAGCATCGCAAGTTAGCGCATACCGCCGCTGTCCGCTCGATTGTGTTGCTGAAGAACAACAACAACATTCTCCCCATCAGCAAGGAAGTGCGCAGCATCTGTGTGATCGGCCCGACCGCCGGCTCGATCGACGTGCTGCTGGGCAACTACTACGGCGTCAGCGATTCGCTCACCACGATCGTCGAGGGTGTGATCGGGCGTGTGCCCGACGATGTGAAGGTCGAATACCGCGTCGGCACGCAGTTGACCATTCCAAACGACAACCAGGTCGATTGGGCGCTCGATGTCGCCGCCAACAGCGATATCACCATCGCCTGTATGGGTCTTGCGCCAGTGCTGGAGGGTGAGGAAGGCGACGCGATGCTTTCGACCCGCGCAGGCGACCGCGCCGATATCGGGTTGCCCGCCGCGCAAGTGGAATATATCACCAAGTTGGCGAACAAAGGCGCCCGCATCGTGCTGGTGCTCACGGGCGGCAGCCCCATCGCACTCGGCCCGGTCGCCGATCTGGTGGAGGCGATCGTGTTCGTGTGGTACCCGGGGCAAGAGGGCGGTCGCGCTGTGGCTGAGGTGCTGTTCGGCGATACGGCGCCCTCCGGCAAGTTGCCCCTGACCTTCCCCGCCTCGCTGGAGCAGTTGCCGCCCTTCGAGGACTACAACATGGCCGGGCGCACCTATCGCTACATGACGGCAGATCCGCTGTTCCCGTTCGGCTTTGGCCTGAGCTACACCCGCTTCGGCTACAGCGATCTCGAATTGAGCGCGCAGCAGATCGGCAAAGGGGAATCTGTCGAGGTTTCGTTCACGCTCAGCAACCTAGGCTCCGTCGAAGCTGAAGAGGTGGTGCAATTCTACCTGAGCGATTTGGAAGCTTCGGTGACGGTGCCGTTGCACAAATTAGTTGGATTTCAGCGGGTGCGGTTAGCTCCCGGCGAACAGCGCCGTCTATCCTACACCATCACGCCTGAGATGATGGCGTTGATCGATGAGGATGGCCGCGCCGTCGTTGAGCCAGGTGAGTTCCGCATCACTATCGGTGGCTGCTCGCCAAGTGCGCGTGGTGAGGTGTTAGGCGCGCCCTCACCAGTCACTGGGACCTTCGTCCTGGCGTAGCTGCACGTGTCGGCGGCTAGGTGGTAGCAGCCGCCGACACACCCTTCCCTCTATCGGTGGCTGCTCGCCAAGTGCGCGTGGTGAGGTGTTAGGCGCGCCCTCATCAGTCACTGGACCTTCGTCCTGGCGGTGCAGCTCGTGTCGGCGGCTTAGGTGGTGGTAGCAGCCGCCGACACACCCTTCCCTTTATCGATGGCTGCTCGCCAAGTGCGCGTGGTGAGGTGTTAGGCGCGCCCTCATCAGTCACTGGACCTTCGTCCTGGCGGTGCAGTTCGTGTCGGCGGCTTAGGTGGTGGTAGCAGCCGCCGACACACCTTCAACAACATACACCTATTATATACGCTAATTGCGCGCTTCCAAGCCAAACACTTCCGTCACACGATCCACGATCATATCGGCGATCGCCAGCGACGAGGTGGCGGCAGGCGAGGGAGCGTTGCGCACATGCACGATCGGCCCATCGGCGTCGATCACGAAGTCGTCCACCAATTTGCCATCGGGCGTGAGCGCCTGCGCCCGCACACCCGCGTGGCCCGGCACCACATCCTCCGGCTGAATAGCCGGAATGAGTCGCTGGGTAGCCTCGATGAAGCGCTTCTTGCTGAAGTCGCGGATCATCTCGTCGAGCCCCGTGCGCCAGTATTTGCGCGCCAATGCCTGGAAGCCCGAGTAAGTCAGCGCATCCCACAGATCGGGGATGTTAATATCGGTGCGGCGGTAGCCCTCGCGTGCGAAAGCGAGTACGGCGTTGGGGCCGAGCCACATCGAGCCGTCCATGCGCAAGGTGGAATGCACGCCCAAGAATGGGAAGGCCGGATCGGGCACTGGGTAGATCAGGGCGTTGATGAGTTTGCTGCGCTCGGGTTTGAGGATGTAGTAGTCGCCGCGGAATGGCACGATGCGCGGCGTGCGCGGCGCGCCCGTCAGTTCGGCCACACGGTCGGCGTGCAGGCCCGCGCAGCCGATCACAAAGCGCGTCTCGACATTGCCACCCGGCGTTTCGATGGTGACGCGATCGGCGCGGCGCGAGATGGCCTGTGCGCCGTGGTTGGTCAGCACTTCGCCACCCGCTTGCTTGATATCCTCGGCAAACGCAGCCGCCACAAGCCCAAAATCTACAATACCAGTGTTCGGCGAGTAGATCGCCCGAATGCCCGCCGCGTTCGGCTCGATCTCGCGCAACCGCTCGGGGCCGATCATCTCGAGGCCCGGCACGTTGTTGGCGATACCGCGTCGGTACAGTTCTTCGAGCCGAGGGAGTTCGGCTTCGTTGGTGGCAACCACAACTTTGCCACAGCGATTGTAGGGAATACCACGCTCATCGCAGAATCGCGTCACCGCTTCTGCGCCTGCCACACACAGGCGCGCCTTGAGCGAACCCGGTGTGTAGTAAAGCCCCGAGTGAATGACACCACTGTTGTGGCCCGTCTGATGCTGCGCGATCGCTGCTTCTTTCTCCAGCACGACTAATCGCAGGTGCGGATAGCGGCGCAGTAGCGCGCGCCCGGTCGCCAAGCCAACGATGCCAGCCCCAATGATCGCGACATCTACGCCGCGCCGATCGCTTAGTCCCGTGTTACTCATTGCTCTTGTTTCCTAGAAGATCGATAAGAATTCACGAAGTGGCAAGCAAAGACGCGAAACGAGCTTCCGGGCCTCTGCCGTTCGGCAAGTTCGAGCCGTCCGAATATGAGCAGCGCTCTTGCTAAACTGAACAGCACGATTATACATGATTGTCAATTGTTTACAACTCAGTCGCCGACCCAAGGCCATCATAGCCGGGGCAATGGATTGGCATACAGGCGGGGATGTATCTTGACGGGCATTGCAGCCGAGGCTGCGCTTCTTCCCCTTGAACTCCAGCTTGCGCTCGCAAGGGCGATTACCCGTTCGGCCCGCAGAGGTTGATGCGAGCAGCCTCGCGAGAGGTAGCACTTTTTTCCTTTTTTCGGCAATTGTGGGGCGTTTTTTCGCAGCTTTGCCACATTCCTCGCCTATAATGATGCTATACCTACCGCAGAGAATCGACGTCGCTGCCGCCAACCGCAGCCGCAGTGGACATGCAGAAAGCGAGTTGTGCATGAGCCGAAGCAGCCCACGCAAAAAGACTACCACCAAGAAGAAGCAAGCGCAGATGAGCCCGCTTAAACGACTCGCGATGATCGGGTTGGTCATTTTGGTGGTGTTGGCCATCAACGAACTTGATCGTCGTTACGGGTTGGGCATCTTCAACGAGAATCTTCCACCGACCGCCACGATGCCGTCGAGCAGTGGCACAAGCTCCGATTGGTACGAGGTCTACTTCACCACTCCCCGTTATCCCGATAAACCTGAGTATCATCAGGGTTCGCTCGATGCGAAGTTGGTCGAGTTCATCAACACGGCGACCAGCACCATCGATGTCGCGGCGTATGACTTCGATCTCAAAAATGTGGCTCAGGCGCTCGCCGATGCGGCCAAACAGGGCGTGAAGGTACGTATGGTGACGGATACCGACATCTTCACCGACGATGCACCGAATATCCAGGAGGCGTTCGATATCCTCAAAAAGGCCAAGATTCCGATCGTCGATGACCAGCGTAGCGCGATTATGCACAACAAGTTTGTGATCGTTGATAACCGCGCGGTGTGGACGGGCTCGTGGAATTTGTCCGATGGCGATACGTACCGCCACAATAATCACGCCATCAAGATCTATTCGCCGCAGTTGGCGCAGAACTACACCAACGAGTTCGAGAAGATGTTTGTGAACCGCACGTTCGGCGCGAGCAAGGCGGCTGGTTCACCCTACCCGACGCTAGCGATCAGCGGTTCGGTGATCGAGAACTACTTCGCGCCCAAAGACAAAGTGGCCGATAAGGTGATCGCGCGGATCAATCGGGCCACCAAGTCGATCCACTTTATGGCCTTCTCGTTCACGCACGATGGCATCGGTCAGGCTGTGCTAGAGCGGGCGCGGGCCGGCGTAGAAGTGTCAGGCGTGTTCGAGCGCACCGGCTCCGAGACGGCGCACAGCGAAATGACGATGTTCAAGGAAGCGGGGCTCGATGTGCTGCAGGACGGCAACCCGTACATGCTGCACCACAAGGTGTTTATCATCGATGGGCGCACGGTGGTGATGGGCTCGTTCAACTTCAGCGAGAACGCGACCAGCAGCAACGATGAGAATCTGCTGATCATCGACAATGTGGCGCTGGCGCAGGCGTTTGAAGAGGAGTATCAGCGCATCTACCAACTCGCGCAGAATCCGCTCAACCGCTAGCAACATACCCCAAACAAGTCGATGGGCTGCGCGCAGCAGTCCATCGACAACACACCCCCTCGATCCAACCGAATATGAAATGTTGCGTTTTGGGAAGCGTGTCGTCAGCGCACCAGGCTAGTGCGGTTGAACGGGTCGATGCCTTGGCGGGCCATCTGCTCTAGCTCATCGAGCGCGGCGAGCGCGGCGGCGTGGGTGGCAGGCTCGCTCTGATCGAAGTTGCGCGCCTCGAACTCATCGAGGTCGAGCCGCAGGAGTTGCTGGCGGTCGGGCGAGACGAACAGGTCCAGTTCGAGGTCCTCGGAGCGGATGACACTGCCATCGAACTCGGCGGGGCGCGTCACGTTGCAGTACCAGCCTTTGAGAGCACCAGCCGTGTTGAAGATCACAAAGATGTTGAACCAACGGTCGGTATAGTAGTGCTCGTAGAAGTGATCGCCCGGCTCGAACACCACGTAGCCTAGATCGTAGGCGGGGTTCTCCCACTTGGCGTGGATCAGGATATGGCCACCCTGATGAAACACCAGGGAGCCTTGGTAGGTGATCGTGGTGTGTTTGCTGGGTTTAAGGAGCTTGACGGTGATTGTCGCCACGCAATTCTCTTGAGGGAAATAGAAACAGCGCCACTATCAAGAGCGGCGCTGCTTCAAACAATTAGTTCAATTCGTCGCCCGACAAGCTATCGTAGATGATATCGAGGTGTTCGAGCGCGAGGCCTGTGCCGATCGCCACACAGTTGGCGGGTTGATCGGCGACATAACAGGGCACGCTGGTCACTTCCGTGAGCAACTCGTTGATCCGGCGCAGCATCGAGCCACCGCCAGTCATCACCATACCCTTATCGATAATGTCGGAGGAGAGCTCGGGCGGTGTTTGGGAGAGCACATCGCGAACGGCAGTCACCACCGCTTCCAATGGCTCCTGGATCGCCTCAGTGATCTCGTTGGAGTTCACCTCAATCGTGCGAGGCAGACCCGCCACTTGGTCGCGGCCACGCACCTGCATCGTCAGCGGGCGTTCGAGCGGCAGTGCCGAGCCGATCTCGATCTTCACGCTCTCGGCGGTGCGTTCGCCGATCAGCACATTGTATTTTCGCTTGATATAGTTGGCGATCGCCTCATCGAACTTATTGCCGCCGACACGTACCGACGTGCTGACCACAATATCGTTCAACGAAATGACGGCGACCTCGGTTGTACCGCCACCCATGTCGATGATCAGGTTACCGGAGGGTTGCGCCACGGGGATATTCGCGCCAATTGCAGCAGCGAGCGGCTCGCGGATAAGGTAGGCCCTGCGCGCATCGGCGGCCAGCGCGGCCTGACGCACAGCTCGCATCTCAACAGTCGTGACGCCGGCGGGGATACAGATCATCACCTCCGGCTTGCCGAAGCTACCGCTCGTCTTCTTAATGAAGTGGCTGAGCATCGCCTTGGTGATGTCGTAATCGGCGATCACGCCATTGCGCATCGGGCGGATCACCTCGATGCTTTCGGGCTCGCGGCCCAGCATCGCCAGCGCATCTACGCCAACAGCACGTACGCGGTTATCTTTGGTAGAAAGGGCAACAACCGAGGGTTCTGAGAGGACGATACCCTTGCCCTTCACGTACACAAGCACATTCGCAGTGCCAAGGTCGATCCCGATTTTCCGTGCCATACTTCCTCAGCGTAATGCGTAAAACGTACACAAGCAACTAACGTTGATTGTATCACGTTTTACGCATTACGTGTTCATTGCTTGCGTGTGCGCTTCAGTTGGGCCACCTTGAGGCGGATCAACGCGCGGCGTAGCTCGGCTTCCGCCAGAGCCATCTCCTGATCGCTCTTGCGCTGTGCGAGTCGCTCCTCCGCTCGGCGGCGAGCTTCCTCGGCGCGGGCCTCATCGATCTCATCGGCGCGCTCCGCCGTGTCGGCCAGGATGGTCACACGGTTCGGCAGCACTTCCATGAAACCGCCCGACACCGCGAACGGTATACGAGTATCGCCCTTGATGATGTCGAGCTCACCGACATCGAGGATGGTCAGCAACGGCGCGTGGCGCGGCAGGATACCAACGCGGCCATCCTTGGTTGGCGCGTTGACCTGATCGACCTCGTCGGAGAGCACCACACGCTCGGCGGTGACGATCTCTAGATGAAAAGGCATAGCATTTCTCTCGTCTAGTGCCGATGAGCAGTTGCCCATTGCGTGGAGCAACGAGCAACTGCTCCCAAGCCACTAGCTATTGTCGGCTCGCCTCGTAGGCCTGGATCACATCGTCGAGCGCACCCTGCAGGAAGAAGAACTGCTCGGGGATGTGATCGACCTCGCCGGCCAACAGGCGTGCGAAGCTCTTGACCGTTTCGGCGATCGGCACATACTTGCCTGGGCGGCCAGTGAACTGCTGCGCCACCGTAAACGGCTGCGAGAAGAAGCGCTCGATCTTGCGGGCGCGGCTGACGATCAGCTTGTCCTCGTCCGAAAGCTCCTCGACACCGAGAATGGCGATGATATCTTGCAAGTCCTTGTAGCGCTGCAACACACGCTGCACCTCGCGAGCCACGCGGTAGTGCTCCTCGCCGACGATGTTCGGGTCGAGAATGCGGCTGGTCGAAGCCAGCGGGTCCACCGCCGGGTAGATACCCTTAGCGGCGATGCTGCGCTCGAGCGAGATCGTTGCGTCGAGGTGAGCGAAGGTCGTCGACGGCGCCGGGTCGGTGTAGTCGTCTGCTGGCACGTACACGGCCTGCATCGACGTGATCGAACCGCGCTTGGTGGAGGTAATGCGCTCCTGCAACTCACCCATCTCGGTACCGAGCGTGGGCTGGTAACCCACCTGCGAAGGCATACGACCAAGCAACGCCGACACCTCGGAACCCGCCTGCACGAAGCGGAAGATGTTGTCGATGAACAACAGAATATCGCGGCCTTCGTCGCGGAAGTACTCGGCCATCGTCAGACCCGTCAAGGCCACGCGGAGGCGTGCGCCGGGCGGCTCGTTCATCTGGCCGAACACCATCACAGTCTTATCGAACACCGTGGTATTCTCGTCGATGCGAGCATGCTTCATCTCTTCGATCAAGTCGTTGCCCTCGCGGGAGCGCTCGCCGACGCCAGCGAACACCGAGTAACCCGACTGCTCCTTCGCGATGTTCGCGATGAGCTCCTGAATAACCACGGTCTTACCCACACCAGCGCCACCGAAGATACCCGTCTTACCACCACGGGTAAACGGTGCGACCAAGTCGATGACCTTGATACCGGTCTCGAACACCTGAGCGGTGGTGGACTGCTCGGCGAACGAAGGGGCCAACTGGTGGATCGGGCGGCGCTCGGCATCCGTGATCTCAGAGCCACCGTCGATCGGGTCGCCGAGCACGTTGAACACGCGCCCCAGCGTTGCAGGGCCAACCGGCACCGCGATCGGGCGGCCAGTGTCGATCGCTGGCAGACCACGGCGCAAACCGTCGGTCGTGCTCATTGCAACCGCCTTCACCATGCCGCCACCGAGGTGCTGCTGAACCTCAGCAACCAAACGACCGCCTTCATTATCCAACGGAATTTCAATAGCGTTATAAATTGCAGGCGTTTGCTCGGCAGGGAACTTTGCATTGAGCACAACGCCGATGATATCGGTAATTTCTCCGGTTGCTCCGGCCATATCACCCTCCAGCTGAAGGTACGAGTTTGGAGCGCGCCCGAGAGCGACACCGCTCAACACTCACACCCTAGAACTTTCTATGTATCTGCCAAGGCGGCGGCACCCGATGCGATCTCGGAGACCTCTTTCGTAATATTCGCCTGGCGTGTCTTGTTATACGAGAGTGTATATTCGCGAGTCAGCTCTTTCGCGTTATCGGTCGCATTTCGCATTGCCACCATGCGGGCGCTGTGCTCACTCGCAATCGACTCAAGAATGGCCTGGTAGAGCTGCACCTCGACGAAACGGGGCAACAGATTCTGCAGAACCTCTTCCTGGCTCGGTTCGTACGTGTAATCGACCTGCTGCTCAACTGGCTCATTCGGCGGCTCGACGGGCAGCAACCGCTTGAGGGCGGGGCGCTGCACCAGCGTATTCACGAACTCGCTATAGAGCACATAGACTTCGTCGTAGTGCCCTTCGCGGAAGCCGTTAATCACTGTTGTCGAAATGCCCAGCGTATCGACCAAGCGTGGGTAATCCCCAAGCTTCGTCACCTCGGCCACCATCGGCAGCCCGCTGCGCACCAGAAAGTCGCGACCCTTCTTACCAACCGCGAGTGTCTCGATTTGGCGACCGCGTCCGCGCTCCTCCAAAATGAAGCGGCTAGCGCGCCGCAGCAAGTTGGTGATCATCGAACCGGTGAGGCCCTTATCGGGCGTCACCACGATCAGGCCAATCGATTTCACATTCGAGCGAACCTCAAGCAGCGTGCCGCTACGCCCTCCAACCGAGCGCGCAGTCAACTCACCCATCACATCCAGCAGACGATCTGCATATGGGCGAGTTGCGAGCACGTTGCGCTGCGCACGCCGCATCTTCGACGCCGAGACCATCTCCATTGCGCGAGTGATCTGCGTCATATTTTTGACCGAGCGGATGCGTCGGCGTATTTCACGTGTGCTTGGCACTGTAGACTCCAGTTTTGAGTTCTGTGCTTTGAGCGCCTGTGGGCAGTGCCTAGGCGCTCAACTCACACAACTTAGAACTATTCAGAGTAGTCGCTGGTCTGCTTAAACTCTTTGATCGCAGCTTCCAGACGTTCCTTGATCTCATCGGTGGGGAACTTCTTCGAGCGCGAATCATAGATAGCCTGCCGCAACTCTGGATGCACCGTCTGCAAGAACCGCCAGAAGTCTTGCTTCCACTGGCTGATCTTCGAGACGGGAACATCATCGAGGTAACCATTGTTTGCGGCATACAGCAGCGCAACCTGATCCTCAAGCGGGATAGGCTGATACTGTGGTTGCTTGAGCGCCTCCTGAAGCCGCAGACCCAAATCGAGCTGCGCCTTCGTTGTGGCATCAAGGTCGGAAGCAAACTGCGCGAAAGCAGCCAAGTCACGGAACTGGGCCAAGTCGAGCTTGAGCTTACCAGCCACCGAGCTCATCGCCTTCGTCTGTGCCGCACTACCCACGCGCGAAACCGAAATACCGATGTTCAGCGCGGGACGAATACCGGCGTTGAACAAGTCGGCCTCGAGGAAGATCTGGCCGTCGGTGATCGAAATCACGTTGGTCGGAATATAGGCCGAAACGTCGTTCGCCTGCGTCTCGATCAACGGCAACGCCGTCAGCGAGCCACCGCCGAGCTTATCGTTCAGGCGGGCTGCGCGCTCAAGCAAGCGCGAGTGCAGGTAGAACACGTCGCCAGGGTAAGCCTCGCGGCCGGGCGGGCGTCGCAGCAACAGCGAAACCTGGCGATACGCGACCGCGTGCTTCGACAAGTCGTCATAGACGATCAGCGCGTCGCGGATCAGCTCGCCGCCGATCATGACGCCGTTCTCCATGATCTCCTCGCCGATCGCACAACCGGAGTAAGGAGCAATATACTGAAGCGCTGCAGATTCCGAAGCGGTAGCGGAGACCACGGTGGTGTATTCCATCGCACCGTACTTCTCCAGCGTATTCACGATCTGAGCCACTTGGGCGCGCTTCTGGCCGATAGCAACATAAATACAGACCAGACCCTTGCCCTTCTGGTTGATGATCGTGTCGATCGCAACCGCCGTCTTACCAGTTTGGCGGTCACCGATGATCAGCTCACGCTGACCACGGCCAATCGGGATCATCGAGTCGATCGCGATAATACCGGTCTGCACCGGGGTATCAACCGACTGACGGGCGGTCACGCCAGGGGCAATGCGCTCGATCGGTCGGTAAGTATCACTTTTAATCGGGCCCTTGCCGTCCAGTGGCTGGCCCAGCGCGTTCACAACGCGCCCAACCAGGGCTTGGCCGACGGGAACAGAAATAACGCGGCCAGTTGAGTTAACCTGATCACCTTCTTCGATGCTCAGGTAGTCACCCAACACAATCGCGCTGACAAAATCACGCTCAAGGTTAAGGGCGATACCAAAGACGGGCTCGTCGCGCCCGGCCTTCACCGGAAATTCGAGCAACTCGGAGGACATCACCTGATCGAGGCCCGATATACGCGCCACGCCGTCACCGACCGACACAACTGTGCCGACGTTGACTACTTGCGGGCGCAGATCCGCACCCTGCTGAATGCTCTTCAGCAAGCGTTCATACAGTTCTTGAGTCGCAATAGCCATCGTTGGCACCTCCGTGAACGTATTGCTATTGCGATTGTCAGCCCGGAAGCAAAAAAAACCGAACCAACAACCTGCAATCGACAAGCTACAAATTCTAAAAATTAACCGGCCAACATATTGCGTTGGATCGAACTCAACCGCGTTCGGAGGCTATTGTCTAACACTTGATCGCCGACGCGGATAATCAAGCCACCGATCAGCGATGGATCGACCACGAAGCGAAGCTCCAGTCGATCACCATAGCGCTGCCGCAGCTCATCAGAAATATGCTTCTGCTGCGCCTCGCTAAGCTCGACAGCGCTGGTAACTTCGCTTAGCAGCGGGCGAGCGTCTGTCTGGCTATATCGCTCGAAGGCCTGAACGATCGCCGACAAGCGATCGAATGCGCCTTCGCGAACCAGCGTCAGCAGGAAGTTGCGCACCTCACGCGGGGCATCCGACGGCAACGCCGACGCAATGCGCGCCTCCACGTCAGAATCGGTGCCAGAAACACCTTCCAACGCAGTAGCAGCTGTGCGCAGCGCTTGCAGGGCACCCCCCACCAGCGCATCGTAAAGCGCACGCGCAAACACCTGGGCCTCAGCAGTACTCACGGTCAACCTCATTTCAGATTGCAGATTCAGGTCGCAGATCAAGAGATATCAATGCAACCTGGAATCTGCAACCTCAAATCTATAACTAGTTCTGGCGGCCCAGGCTGGCCAGCGACTCCTCGATCAGCCGATCATGGTTCAACTTCAACTCCGCGCCAAGCACACGGGTCGCAGTCGCCGTCACCAGATCCGCCACCTGATCCTTCAGATCGCGCAACAACTGCTCGCGCTCCTGCACGGCCTGTTCGCGCGCCTCAACACGAATACGATCAGCCTCTTGGCGGGCCTGCGCAATGATCTCAACCTCCTGGCTCTTCGCGCGCTCCTGCGCCTGAGCCAGAATAGCAGCGGCCTCTTGACGTGCCCGTGCAAGCTCGGCCTCGTACTCCTTGCGAACGTTGGCCTGATCAGCCTTGGCCTGCTCGGCAGCGTTCAAGCTCTCCTGAATGCGGCGGGTGCGCTCGTTGAGCATGTTCAGCACCGGCTTAAACAGGTAGGTCGAAAGCAGCCAGAGCACCAATATAACATTAAACAGCTGAGCGATCAGCAGCGCCCAGTTAATACCAAGTTTTTCCACAGTCGTTCTCCTCGATCAAGCCCATAAGCGGCCACGATGCAGATGCATGCATGGCCGCATGGAGTCCAACTAGACGATGCCGAACGCGATCAGCAGCGAGATAACCAGACCAAAGATGAAGAGCGACTCGGTCAAAGCGAAGCCCAAAATCATATAGGTTCGCAGCGTGCCCTCAGCCTCGGGGTTGCGCCCCATAGCGGTGAGCGCGCCGTTGAAAACGATACCGATGCCGACGCCGGGGCCGATTGCAGCCAGACCAACGGCAAGAGCCGCAGCAATAAGTCGCAGACCTGCGTCCGTCATGATGTGTCCCTCCTTAAAGGACTAGAATGAATGACTGTCAGTAAATCCAAGTATATTGATTACGTCTGCTCAGCAACCCAAACGATTAGTGGCTGCCTTGCCCGGCCAGTTCAGCACCCTCGTGCGACCCATGACCATGGTCGTCGTGCCCGCCGTGCGCGATCGTCGCGATCGACATAAACACCAGCGTAAGCACCGAGAAGATGAACGCCTGCATAAAGGCAACAAACAGCTCGAGGCCATAGAATGGCAATGGCAACAAGTATGGGAACAAGTACGCCATAACCACCAGAATAACCTCACCAGCAAAAATGTTGCCGAAAAGTCGGAAGGCGAATGCGACGATACGAACGATTTCTGAAATAAACTCCAGAATACCGACGAACGCATTCATAAAACCTTCGCGGAAGTTGAAGAACTTGGTCAAGTAACCGACACCCAAGGCTTGGAAGCCAAAGACCTGAATCATTGCCACTGCCACCAAAGCGAAGGCAAGAGTCACGTTCAAGTCGGCGCTTGGTGCACGCAGGAACGGCACCACGTGGCCTTCGCCACAATAGCCCGGCAACCCAGCGAAGACATCGCTCGGGTGGTCAGCCGCCTCACCAGCTTCGTGGGTAGCAACACAGATACCGATGCTACCAACACCAGGGACGAGCGCGAAGAGGTTCGAGTAAAGCACAAAGAAGAAAATCGTAGCACACAGTGGGAAGAATTTGGCGATGTTCTTGCGATCCACGCTCGCGGCGAAGTTGTAGAACATCTCAACCATTACTTCGACCACATTCTGAAACCCTCGCGGGATCAGTTGCATGTTGCGCGCACCGAAGATGATCGTGAGCAGCAACAGCAGGTCAACCAGGATGGTCATGATTAGCGAATTGGTGACCGGAATCGCCGTGCCCTCTGAGCAGTGCGCACCTTCCAAGTGTCCACCAATACACCAAATCGGCTCTGCCGCGGCAGAGATCGCCAAGTCAGCCTTGGTCATTCTGATGCCAAGTACGTATAGAATGACACCAAGGACTGCGAGGCCGACAAATATCCAGGTTAGTCGGTTTCTCAGCATACGGGCAGGCTCCCTTCTTCGGTCCTGACTTTGGGAAGTCTTTCACAAAGAGCATACCATAGGGTGTGGCAAAATGCAAGTCCTAATTTGAGAAGTCTTTCACAAACTAGTATGACAACGGGCATAAAAATTCAACCTGCGACATGAGGTTGAATTTAGGGACAACATAACAGCATCGTTCACACCTTTTAGAACGAGCGCGAGTATAGCATAGGTAATGGTAAAACGCAAGTTAGCTCAATCGGCTTCAACAACACAAATAACGCATTCCGATCAGCGATAGCATGAACAAGGGTATTAAAAAAAACTCCCCACCAAATTTGGTGACCCAACGCACACAATGCCCAACGTAACGATACAAAAACGATCGACATTCGACATCAAGTCGAACATCGATCGTTCAAAACCAACCAAATGCACGTATACGCGCTACGCCAACACTTCTTGAATATCGCGAATAGCACGTTTCGCATACACCCAGACCGAACCGATCTTCGCTGCTGAAGCGGCCTTATCGAAGACAATCACCAGCATAAAGCGTTGCAATACATCAAAACAGTACAAATCGTAGTGCAAACCCTCGTGCATAAAGAGCGAAGCCGAATCATCTTCGCGCAGAATCTGGGCGATCTGCCCCGCTGTCGAGAAACTCGTCGAGAGCAGGGGCAACAGGATCATCGTTGGCAAACCGGCTGTAATACCAACCTCCGCCAGCACCATACCGGCACGGTCGGCCAGCAAAATACACTGCGCGCCGACATCCTGCCACAGCGCATCGAGGCGATTACGGATCGGCGTCAGATTATCGGCAGTCAGCACCAGCGGGCCATCTCGGCGGCGCGGAGCCGGACGCGAGGGAGGCGGCGGTGGAGGCGGTGGCGGCGTAGACGACACAGCCTTTGGCAACGAGCGGGCAGCCGCAGCAGCCGCAGCACGCTCGCGCCGCGACAAACGCTCAGGCGTCTCGGGGCGCTTCGAAGCTGGGCGATCAGGCTCTTCCTTGGCAGGCTTCTCTGGCTCAGGCTCGGGCTTTGCCTCAACGACAGGCTGAGGATCAGCGCTGAACTCATCGACAGCAGCCTCAACAAGCGCAGCCGCAGCAGCCTCGCCCTCGCGCAACGCATCACGCACCGCGCCATGAAGCTCATCTCCAGACTGCGATCCGTATATAAATCGAAACACCCCATGCTCGGAAGCCTGCTGTTCAGCCCGCCGATCAGGGTTATTGCTCCAAAGCACTACTTTTGTTGGAACCCCAAAATTCGGCAGAATTTCGGCGAGATCCAACCCGCTCATACCAGGTAATTCGATATTAGCCACGATCGCATGCGGAGGCGTGTTTCGCACCTCCCAAAGCGCATCGTTGGCAGAATCGAGCAATTGCACAACAACATCATCGGCCAAGTGGCCTTGCAGCGCGCGCAACGCCTCGCTGTCACCAGGTACGACTAACAGTCGGTAGGCCATCGATCCTTTTCGCCTTTCCCAGCTTTAAACAGAAGTAGCAGCAATGCCCTGCGTCGCCTGATCCTGGTGATAGGGAATGGCGAACGTAAAGGTGCTGCCCTGGCCTTCATAGCTTGTCAGCCAGATCGCTCCACCTAGGGCACCAACAAGCTCACGGGCTAGAGTCAAGCCCAACCCAGTGCCACCATGGTCGCGCGTCAGCGAGTCAGCTACTTGATAAAAACGATCGAAAATACGCGACTGTTCGCGCTCGGGGATACCGATCCCGGTATCCTGAACCTCAATCACGACCCACGGTGTTGTTGGTGGCAAAGGTCGTGAGGGCTGTAAAATGCGGCCATCGCCGCTGTCAAGAACACCAGACGAGCGAACTGATACACGAATATCGATTTGGCCACCTTCCGGTGTGAATTTTATCGCATTCGACAACAAATGCGAAAGGACCAAAATCAACTTCTCGTGATCGCACAATAGCCAGAGCGGTTCCTCAGGCATCGTCGTCGTGATACGCTGTGGGCGGCTATCCAACGCTGGTCGCATCCGCTCGATCGCCTGCTCAACGACCGACTGCATCAATGTTGGCTCCAGCGTAAGAACCGCCTCACCCGTCTCGATATGGCGCAAACTCACCATATCATCGACGATATCCTTGATCCGCTGAGCATTATCCAACACTCGTTGCAAATACTCGCGGCGTTCGCCCTCACTCTGATCGCGCACCATCATTGTATAGCCGAGCACGATCGAGAGTGGTGTTCGCAACTCGTGCGACGCAATCGCGATAAACTCGCTCTTCAGTCGATCGACTTCTTGCTGCCGCTGATACGCTTCTTCGAGCTTACTATAGAGTGATGCATTTCGCAACGCAACTCCGGCGTGGCTCGCGAGCAATGTCAACGCTTCTTGAATAACGGGACGCATGACGCTGACCCCATTATCGCATACTAACAGCACTCCGTTGACATCACCTTGGGCCCATAATGGCACCGCCAACGCCCGTGTCAGCTCCGCACGCTCCAACGTGCAGTACGATGCATCCTGTTCGGCGAGCACCCGTCGTTCGTTCAGCGCGCGCCCTGCCAATAAACGTCCAGCATCCAACAATTTGCTGTTGTCGCTCGACGACATCAACTTCAGCGTGCCACGATCCTCGGCGACCAGGACAAACCCCGCCTGATACCCGCTCTGCTGAAGCGCAACCTGCAACAAAATCCCAGACAACTCGCGAATATCGAGCGTCGAGTTGAGTGCCTGGCTGCTGCGCAACATTTGCTCAATTGTACGCAGACGCAGGTTATCTTGCAACAACGAGCGTTTATGCAGCGCTTGGTCAACCGCGAGGCGCAATTGTTCGAGTTCAAACGGCTTCGACAGAAAATCGGCCACACCACGTTGCACCGACTGTTGCAGGTTCTCCATCGAGGCGAAGCCAGTCATAATGATAATGGCAATCGCCGGATCGCGCTCATGGGCGATGCGAGCGAGATCCAACCCGCTCATGGTAGGCATCTTGATATCTGTCAGTAATAGATCATACCGCTGAGAGCCGCCTAACTCGCGGACCGCTACCTCAGGGTCATTGGTCGCGAAGACCTCGTAACCACCACGCCGCAATGTTCGCGTGCAAATATCGCACATGTGTTGCTCGTCATCGACCACCAGAATACGCGGTACCCCATCGGAACCGGCAAGTGGTCGTATGCCGAGTTGGGCGGCCTGGCTCATGGGCTTCATCCAAACCGTTAATTCAATAGCTCAACCGCGGTTCGTGGCAAGACTAACGTCGAGCCATCTTCTAGTAACACCTCGACAACCGGAGCTCGCACGTTGGATGCAAGACGACGTGGCACAGACGAAACATAACGTACACGAGCAACCTGACCAAGGTGCTCATTATCGAGCAGCCGCACTGTTGCACCAGGACGAAGCACCGGATGGGGAGGCTCGAGTTGGATATCGGTCGAACGCGAAGAAAGTGGCACCACGATACGCGGGCGTTGCATGGGGCCACGCAACGATGTGCTACCTTCGATCAACGCCTCTTGACGATCGAGCTGCGCCAACAACTCGTACACTGGCGGCGACATTGGTCGAACGCCGAAACCCTCGGTCACAACCAGCGTCAGAGGAGGCTGTTCGGGCGATGGAGCAGCGATTTGCCAACCACCAGGCAGTGGCCGCCAACTCGCCACCGATGAACTTCCCAGGAACGCACGCAGTTCAGCTTCATCGATTCCACCGACGATCACACCGCGCACCTGTTCCTTCACAGCGCGACGGAGCGCCATCGCAGTAATACCTGCACCTGCGATCACGATCGAATAGGCGTGCTTGGCCAACAACCGATCCGCCTGTACCACCTCAGAGGGATCTGTCGAGAGCAGTTGTAACACACCCGAGCACTCTCCGCCAATCCCAAACGCACCGTAGATCTGAGCAGCGGGCGTCTCGATCCGTACACCCAAGCCAGGGATCACTTCCATCACAAGGCCACGCACGGAGGCTTGGATAGTATGCAGGGTGGGGTCAGGCGAGATCGTCACATAGCCCGTCTCAGTGTCGAGAGCGACAATCAGGCCACTGACGGGCGCATGGCACACACGGCCACCCAAAGGACTCGTGCGTGCGAGCACTTCGTTCTGAGAAACCTTATTGCCGACTTCACGTACCATCGCGCGCTCGACCAACGATGGTGTTATCATCAGAGCGCGGGCTAGGTTCACGATCTGCGGTGTGCCAGGAATGTAGGCTTGCGCGATCGTCGTCTCAGGCTCAACACGCTGACCCACACGAACAAGCACTTCGCCCGGATGTGGTAAACGTCGCTCGATTCGCGCCATCGCGTTTGTAACCAGCGGTGGAGCCCCTGTGGGAACGTAGAGTGACATAGTGTGATGAACCCTTTTCAGGCTCGGTATCTTGCGTCATTATAGCACAATCAATTCGCTTTAGCTATGAGCATAAAATGCCGAATATGACGCTTTGTTACTCTAAGCACGAACGTTGCAACAATTTCAGTTCTCATACCGTCAGAGTAGATAGATAAGATACGTGCTAACGCTCACACAACCGAGTATATCAAGGAGTTTCTACTATGTATACACCAACCCAGCGACTAATGCGCAGCCGCACCGAAAAGCTCGTGGCTGGTGTAGCCGGCGGTATCGGCCAATTTTTTGCAGTTGATCCTGTGATCGTGCGCCTCGCCTTCATTGCACTATCGCTCACAGGTGTTGGGCTATTCATCTATCCGATCCTCTGGCTTGTGATGCCACTTGAAGGTCATCCATCGCCTCGCCCAGGCCAAGCGGTGGATGAGATGCGCCAGCAAGCGCAGCAGTTCAGCGAGGCGGCCCGCGAAGTGTTTGTCGCTCAGGGTAGCACTGCTCGCCGCCCCCGCTACGACCCGATGAGCGGCGAGCCGCTTGAGCCAGAGGCTGAGATTCCAATCAACAACATCGGTGGCACAAACACGCCACCAGCGAGCGATCCTACTCAACGCCGCAATCGGTTGCTCGGCATGGTGCTGCTTGGGGTTGGGGCTTTCATCCTTCTCAAGACGATTCCAGCGATCGCACATATTGTCGGCGCGATCGGCGGTTTTATCTTCCCGCTCCTGCTGATCGGCATCGGTATTATGATGCTACGCCGCCAATCGTAATACGCTCTATGTATTCACCGACGCGGCTTGCGGTTCAACACCCAAGCCGCGTCTTGCTGTGCAAAATGATGTTTTTTTCATTTTAAGCCATATTTCTGTTGGCAAACATGTATTTTTTCTCATTTTAGGCCGTGTCCACAAGGTTAGCGCATGTTCATGTGGGCACAGTTCTGGAACGAGCAGTTCTACGATTATTACACCACCTCGTAATCATGCGTTGTCACTCGTTCAAACACCATGTTTGGCCAAACGATCAAGGATTCATTGACGAATTATCCGTGAAATGCTATACTGTGCTGCGACCATTTCCCGCCCACTTGTGGTGGTGGGAATTTGTGTTGCCTGTATACCTATACTCAGAAGGAGTCCGAAAATCAGAGACCGGCAACGCGTCAATACCCGCATTCGCGCCCGCGAAGTCTTGCTGATCGATGAGGACGGCACCCGTGTTGGCGTCGTTCCATTGCGCGAGGCGCTTGCCCTGGCCGAGGAGCGTGGGCTAGATCTGGTAGAAGTTGCACCGAACGCTATGCCTCCGGTCTGCCGAGTGCTCGACTACGGTAAGTACCGCTACGAGCAGACGAAGAAGGAGCGAGAGGCGCGAAAACACCAGAAGCAAGCTGAACTGAAAGAGGTTCGGCTCAAGCCAAAGACTGATGACCACGACCTCGAGATCAAAGCAAAACAGGCGCGCAAGTTTTTGCTTGCGGGTGACAAAGTGAAGTTCACTGTACGATTTCGTGGCCGTGAAATGGCGCATCCTGACATTGGCCGAGAGATGCTTGAGCAGATCGCCGAGCAGCTCCGCGATGTCGCAATTGTTGAACAACGCCCGTTGATGGAAGGCCGCGCTCTTTCCTTGCTGTTGGCACCCGGTGCCAAGGCTAAAGCGCCGCGTCCTGCGCCAGCGAGCCAATCAACACCTACCCGTACTCGTGAGGGGGCATCTGCTTCGCCACCCTCCACTGTTACTACCGAAGTTGAAGGACAGGAATAATCGATGCCTAAGATGAAAACCCATAAAGGTGCCGCCAAGCGCTTCCGGTTCACCGGCAGTGGCAAGGTTGTGCAAATCCAAGGGCGCCGTGGCCACTTCCGCCGCCGCAAGGCCAACCGTTTGTTGCAGCGGCTCGATAAGACGAACGCGCTCAGCGAGGCGAATCGCCGTATCGTCAGCGCCGCAATGCCGTATGGCGGGAAGTATTCGCGCTAGCCAATCCAGGCTAGCCGAGGCTGCCTGTCGGATATTTCTTTATTGACAGTTGTAATAATGTAATACGTGATCATAATCATTTAATTTTTATGTTTCACGGCTTATATTGAGTTGTAGTAGGAACATACAATGGCTCGTGTTAAACGTGGCGTCATGGTGCGCAAGCGCCATAACAAACTGCTTCAGCAGGCGAAGGGCTACCAGGGTAGCCGCAGCCGTCGTATTCGCGTCGCTCGCCAGACGGTGCTCAAGGCGCTGTCGTACGCGTATCGCGACCGACGCAACCGCAAGCGCGATTTCCGCCGCTTGTGGATCATTCGCATCAATGCCGCGGCTCGCCTGAACGGTATCTCGTACAGCAAGCTGATCAACGGTATGAAGAAGGCTGGCATCACCCTTGATCGCAAGATCTTGGCCGATATGGCTGTTCGCGATCCGGCTGCCTTTACCCGCGTGGTGGAGCAAGTCCAGCGCGCCGGGTAGTGCAGATGGGTTTGTGTTGGCTATACGTTCGCGTATGGTCAATAGGCAGCGATGATCGCTAGCACAACCAATCCGCAGATTAAACGCATCCGCTCGCTGCTGGACGATCGAAAAGAGCGTCGTCGCGAGCGGATGTTTGTGCTTGAAGGGGTTCGGCTGGTCGCCGATGCACTTTTGCACAAAGCCGAGTTGGTTCTGGTGGTCTATTCCCCCGAACAGCTCACTACGACCGAGGCGGGTCAGGCACTGCTCGCGCAGTTGCGGCGCTTGCCCTTCGCACACGAGGCCACGCCACAGGCCGTGGCGGCAGCGGCTGATACGGTACACCCACAGGGCGTGGTGGCCGTGGCCCGCTGGCCACAGCTGGAGCCAAGCGGCACAGGGCTAACGCTGGTGCTCGATGGCATCCAAGATCCGGGCAATCTGGGCACACTGTTGCGCAGTGCCGAGGCGGTGGGTGTGGCGCGGGTGTTGTGCGCACGGGGCACCGCAGATCTGTTCAGCCCGAAGGTGGTGCGGGCCGCGATGGGCGCGCATGTTCGCCTCGCGGCGGAGCAGGATCTCGATTGGGATACGCTTGCGGAGCGGTTGGCTTGGGTCGATCTGGTCTATGCGGCTGATAGTTCGGCTTCGATGCCGTATTACGCCGCCGATTGGCGTCAATCGTGCGCGCTGATCATCGGGAATGAGGCGCATGGCCTCAGCGAGGATGCCCGCGCTCTGGCGAAGCATCTGATCAGCATCCCGATGAAGGGGCAGGCCGAGTCGCTTAATGCGGCGGTTGCTGGTAGTATTATTCTGTTCGAGGGTTTGCGGCAACGCACCCTTGGACGCAGTTGAGCATATCGGTGGCGTTTGCGCGGGTGTTGCTTGCGCTCTCTGCCACAGCATAGCAAGGCAACGACGAAGCGAGTAGGCAAGTCGAAACGCACAGAGAGTGGTGGTCAATGGCTGTGAGCCACCGCCGAGGAAGCTTGCTGAAGTTCCCTTCTGAGCCGAGCGGTGAACTGCTAGGTTACTAGCACTGTAGTCGTTTCCGGTCGCCCTCCGTTATCGGGGTTCAAGTGCGGCGCGCTCCCGATGAGTGTGCCGAATCAGGGTGGTACCACGGGTCACGCCTCGCCCCTGCGAGTGCGTGGCTTTGTTGTTTTTAAGGAGGTGGGCTTTGAGTATTCTTGATGAGCTAGAGGAGTTGCGCTCGCGCGCTCAGGCCGCGCTCGCAGCCATAGAGGATGTTGCCGCACTTGCCGAATGGAAAAGCACATACCTCGGCAAGCAGGGTGCGTTTACGCGCTTGAGCCGTGGTTTGGGCGCGCTTCCGGCAGAGGAACGCCCACGCGTGGGGCAACAGGTCAACCGCGTGCGCCAGGAGCTCGATCAGGCGCTGGCCGAAGCCGAGCAGCGCGTGAAACTCGCGGCCCGCGATAGCCAGTTCGAGGCCGAGGTGATCGATGTGACGCTGCCCGGTCGCCAGCCGGCATTGGGGCGTTTGCATCCCAGCACGCAGATGCTCAACAAAATTTACAGCACCTTCGCTGATATGGGCTTCCAGATCTGGGAGAGCCCCGAGGTGGAGTCCGACGAGTACAACTTCGGATTGCTCAACATTCCCGAGCATCACCCGGCCCGCGATATGTGGGATACGTTCTACATCGAGACGCCACCAACGACCAAGGAGCGCGTGCTGTTGCGCACGCACACGTCGCCCGGGCAGATCCACGCGATGCGCCACTATGCGCCAAAACCGGTGCGCGTGATTTTGCCGGGCAAGGTGTATCGCTACGAGCAGGTCACGGCCCGCTCCGAGATGATGTTCCACCAGGTCGAGGGCTTGGCGGTGGGTGAGCATATCACTTTCGCGGATCTGAAGGGCACGCTCTCTGCGTTCGCCGAGCGGATCTACGGCAAGGGCACTCGTATGCGCTTCCGCCCCAGCTACTTCCCGTTCACCGAGCCGAGCGTGGAGTTGGACATCGAGTGCTTCATTTGCAGCGGGAAGGGCTGCCGCATCTGCAAGTACGCGGGCTGGCTGGAGATCTTGGGCGCTGGTATGGTGCATCCGACGGTGTTGCGCAACGGCGGCTACGATCCCGAGCGCTACAGCGGCTTCGCGTTTGGTATGGGCCCCGAGCGCATCACCCTGAACCTGTACGGTATCGACGATATCCGTTGGTTCTTCAGTGGTGACGAGCGCTTCTTGCAGCAGTTCGGCTAGGACTGTGTTGCGGCTGTGAAATGACGGTTAACCATTGAGCCTGAACAGCGCGAAACACAGTATCGGCACCTTGGCGCTCTCGGTGATTGTGGCGCTCTACCTGGTGCTGGCGTGCTATTACAACGCGACGGTGCCATTGGGCGAAGGCCCGGATGAGCCTGGTCACGCAGCCTTTGTGTTTTTTCTGGCCGAGCGTGGTCGGCTGCCTGTGCAGCGCCTCAATCCACAGCGCGCCGATGTGCCCGGCGAGGGCCATCAGCCGCCGCTCGCCTACGCATTGGCGATGCCTGCGGTGCTGTGGCTCGCTCCCGAGGAACGCCGCTTCGAGCAGGTCGGCAACCCGCGTTTTATGTGGCACGGCGGCCACGAACTGAACGCGGTTGCCCACGGCAGCCAAGAGCTGTGGCCGTGGCGCGGTGCGGTGCTAGCTTGGCATTTGATGCGCTTGGTATCGGCGTTGGTCGGCGTAATCACGATCGTCTGCACGTATTTGGCCGCGATGGCGATACAAACACGGCTTCGATCGGCGACGGGCGATGCGACATCGGGCCAACCTGTGTGGCTGTTGCCTGTGATCGCGGCGGGGTTGGTAGCGTGGAACCCGCAGTTCGTGTTTGTCTCGTCGCTGGTCACGAACGATGCGCTCTTGATCGCGCTGAGCGCGCTGATGCTGTGGTTGGTGCTGCGCGCGCCGCGTTCACTGCCAAGCACGACGCATTGGCTGCGACGCTGGTGGGGTTGGCGCGCTGTGACGCTCGGCCTAGTGCTGGGCTTGGCGTTGCTCACCAAGCAGAGCGCAATGGTGCTGGCGCCGATGGCTGTGCTGGTACTGCTCGATTGGCGCATCGCTGATCTGGCGGGTTGGCGCGCTTGGCTGCGACGGCCCCGCCAACTGCCGTTCGTGCCGCAGAGCCTGCGACACGTGGCAGTGATGCTGGCGACGACGGTGCTAGTGGCGGGTTGGTGGTATCTGCGCAACTGGCGGTTGTACGGCGATCTGCTGGGCTTGGCGGCCTTCAAGGGCGAGTTTGTCACGCAGGCGTTCGTGCTCACCGACCCTGCGGCGTGGCTCGCGGCTGTGGGGCAGTTGCACGCTTCGTTCTGGGGCGTGTTCGGGTGGATGAACGTCTGGCCGCCGCCGTGGATGCTCTGGTTGGTCGGGCTGTTCGAGGTGATCGCGTTCGTGGGGCTGTTCGTGCGCTGGCGTTCGTCGCAGGCCCGCACCCGCGATCAGGCGCTCTGGCCGCTGGCGCTGATGCTGGTGCTGGGCGTGGCGTGGATCATCAGTTTCGCAATCACGGCTGGCTTGGTGGCTTGGCAAGGGCGCTTGCTGTTCCCGGCGCTTCCAGCGATCACGATTGTGTTGGCGCTCGGGTTGTGTGCGGCGTTCGTGCATTTGCCCAAGCTTTTGGGTAGTGTCACACGTCGGTACGGCGCGCTGGTGCCGCTGGGGTTGTTGGTGCTGGAAGCGTTCTGGATGCCCAACGGGCTGTTTCTGCCAACCTACCCACAGCACACGATCACTGCCGAAGCGGCTCAGGCGCTGATCCAAACGCCAAGCGAGGGACAGTTTCGGCGGCGGGGCGATGGCGGCATCGAGTTGCGCGGATGGCGCCAGGATGGTCAGGCGACGCCGGGCGGCACGGTTGAGATCACGCTGATCTGGACATTGGTGGCGCATCAGGGCGTGGATTGGTTGGTGGCGCTGCAGGTGTTGGATGCTGAGACGAGCCAAGTTCAGCACGAGCAAGTGCAACAGCTTGGCGGCGCGTATCCGACCGGAGTGTGGAGCCCTGGCGATTGGGTGGCGGATCGCCATCTGTTGACGTTGCCAGCCGAGTTGACAGCGGAGACGTACACGCTACGGGTGTTGCTGTACGATCCAACCAACCAGAATAAACACGCCGGGCTTTACAATCAAAAAGGGAAACTCATCGGCGAATGGGTCGATCTCGGGCAGATCACAATAGGGAACAGGGATTAGCAGTCTAGTGGCCGCAACCGTTTGGTTGCCTCGCACGATTACCATAGATCGAAAGGGCGCCTGCTATGCCTACAGCCGACGATCAGGTTATTGCTGCACTAGAACGCCGTTTTACCATTGTGTCTGAAGCACCATTCGAGCGGTTCCGAGGAGAGTTAGCGAGTTATTTGGAGTTTGTGGCCTCGCACGCTGCGCTACGGGCCGCTGTCGATGCAGCGCTGGCGCAGGAGGCCGAGCGGTTGCAGTTGCAACAGGCGCAGAACGAGGCAGCCGCCCACGAATGCGCACTCCGTATGAGCGCGGTGGCCCAAAAGCTGACTGTGGCGCTTCGACCTTGGTTGCGCGATGGAACGCTGCCGAGTTGGATCGAGCCGTTGCTGCTCAGCTATGACCTGCAGTTTGCGCGAACCACCGTCGATCGGGGCGAGTCGCTGAGCGCTGTGCTCTGGAAGCCGCTTCAAGAGGCCGACCTATGCGCAGGCGAGATCGCGCGATTGCTGCGCGAGGCCGATGATGCAATGGCTCGACAGGTGATGCAACGGGCCGCCCTGAAGCGCGCCACCGAGGAAGGGTTGAGCGGGGCACTGGCGCGGCTCTGGAGCCACATTCGCTACGCGGCACCGCAGGCGTTGCTGCCCGAATGGGGTGGGATGCTCGAAACCGCAGCGGGCCAAGCGCGCGCCCAAAGCAGCCAGGCACTGTTGCGGCAGGTGCTGGAAGCGCCACCGGGCACAGGACTAGAACGCTTGCATGCGGACCTTCTGCACGACCTGCGGCTGCTGAACAATACGCTAGTCGATGCGCTGATGACATCGCCGCCGACGCTGCCCGCGCTTGAGCGGTTCCGGCATTGGTGTGAGATCTACGAGCGCGACATCTTATTGCGCAAGGTGCGACCCGGCAAGAAGGCGACAGAGGCGGTGCGCCGCCGCAAGCGGGCGGTGATCGTAGCCGAAACACTGCGGTTCCTGTATTCACAGGGCTTCACGCCGCTGACGCTGGAGATGCTCGAAAACAATGTGCCGCTGCTCAAGGGTTCGCGGTATGTGCTGATCGAGATACGGGTTGCCAGTGATCGGGCCAGCCTGCTTGATGGCTATGTGAACTGTGTGCAGGCCTTGCGCGGCTCGGAGCGGGCGCGGCAACTCGGCATCACCGAGGCGTTTATGGTGGCGTTTATGGTTGATCCGGCGGCGCGTTACATCGAGCCGAGTCCGTTATCGCTTGGCGGGCTGATGTTACGCTCGGTGTTCATCGATTTGACGGCGCCGTCAAGCCACAGCCGCTTGCCGCTCGATGTGGCGATGATCGCGACACGTATCGCAGAGGAGGATCGACTGTTCGAGTTCTTGAACACTGCGAGTGAGGCGGAGCTCGATTCGGTTCCTGGCATTGGTCCGGCGAAGATTCAGCAGATCTTCAATGGCCGCCCGTTCACCAGTGCAGCCGACCTGCGGCGCGCTGGACTACCCACATCCGGAGCGCTCTACCAAGCGCTGCGCGAACGAGCTTTACGAGGCACGCAAACATTGCTGCCTTAACGATAGACGAACCAACGGCGAGCGTTTGGCCACGAGATCGCTAGCGCTCGAACAACAATGTCATTGTGATCATCTGATCGCGTGATCAAGGTAGGGGGATATATGCGTGTACCCATTTCTTGGCTCCGAGAATTTGTCGACATCCCGATTCCTGTCGAGGAGTTAGCCCAGCGGCTGGCCTTATTCGGCTTGGAGGTCGATAAAATCGAGCGGATCGGTGTTGAGGGCGCCGATTTGCCGTGGGACCCCGATAAAGTCCTGATCGGCAATATTCTGGAAGTACGCCAGCACCCAAATGCGGATCGGCTTGTGCTGGCCGATGTTGACTATGGCGCAGAGCAGCCGCATACGGTCGTGACGGGCGCGCCGAATCTGTTCGAGTATCGCGGTAAGGGCCGCTTGAGCCACCCGCTCAAGAGTGTGTTCGCGAAGGAAGGCGCGCAACTGTACGACGGGCATGCCGAAGGTCAGGTGAAGGTGACGTTGAAGGGCCGCCCGGTGCGCGGTGTGATGTCCGACGCGATGCTCTGCTCCGAGAAGGAGTTGGGCCTCTCGGATGATCACGAGGGCATTCTGATCCTGCCCGACGATGCACCGACCGGCATGCCGCTGCGCGACTACTTGGGCGATGTGGTGCTCGATATCGATGTGCTGCCGAATATGTCGCGGGCGCTCTCGATCTTGGGCGTGGCCCGCGAAGTTTCGGCGCTGCTGGGTGTTCCGCTGCGCATGCCCGAAATGAACGTGGAGGCCAACGGGCCAAGCATCGAGGGCCGCGTATCGGTGACGATCGAGACGCCCGAGCTCTGCCCACGCTTCAGTGTGACGCTGATCGAGGGCGTGAAGATCGGGCCTTCGCCGTTCTGGATGCAGCGCCGCCTGCTGTTGGCGGGGATGCGCCCGATCAACAATATCGTCGATGTGACGAATTATGTCATGCTGGAGTTGGGCGAGCCAAGCCACGCCTTCGACGCCGATAAGGTGGCCGATCAGCATCTGATAGTGCGATTGGCGCGTCCCGGCGAGCAATTGGTCACGCTGGATGGGCAGAAGCACGAGCTGACCGCCGAGCGACTGCTGGTCTGCGACCCGAAGGGGCCGTTGAGCATCGCGGGTGTGATGGGTGGTGAGGCGAGCGAGGTGAGCGCCACCACGACGCGTGTGCTGCTGGAGGCCGCGATCTGGGAGCCTGCCACCATCCGACGGACCGCCCAGGCGTTGCGCTTGACCTCGGAGGCGTCGCGGCGCTACGAGCGCGGTGTGGACTATGAGTTGCCGCCGCTAATGCAGCGCCGTGCGCTGAGCCTGATGCAGCAATTGACGGGTGGCACGGTGGCACAGGGCATCGTTGACGCGTATGTGCGGCCCTGGCAGACGGTGGTGCTAGATCTGACGACGCAGCATATCAAGCGGCTGATCGGCATCTCGCTCTCGGTCGATGAGATTCAGGGCTACCTGACACCACTCGGCTTCGAGTGTGAGAAGCGCGATGAGCAAACCTTGCGCGTGACGGTGCCGAGCTATCGCCGCGATGTGTCGGTGGTGGCCGACCTGTGCGAGGAAGTGGCCCGTATGTACGGCTACGACCGCTTGCCCAGCACGCTGCTCGCCGATGAGTTGCCCGAGCAGAACAATAACGCGATCTTCGAGCTAGAGCAGAAGGTGCGCACATTGCTGACGGGCAGCGGCTTGGATGAGGCGATCACGTACTCGATGACGAGTATGGCGAGCGTGGCGAAGATTTCGCCCGCCGACGCTGATCCTAACCTGTACTTGAAGTTGGCGAATCCGCTGACGCCGGAGCGCGAGTATATGCGCCGTTCGTTGTTGCCCACGCTGTTGGAGGCGGTGGTGCACAACCTACGCGAGCTGGATCGTGTGCTGCTGTTCGAGATCGGGCGCGTGTATCTGCGCCGCGATGATGCGTTGCTGCCCGATGAGCCGCGTCGCTTGGCGATCGCGATCACGGGGCCGCGCGAGGCGCAATCGTGGTTGGCGTCGAAGCCCGAGCCGCTCGACTTCTTCGATCTGAAGGGAATTGTGGAGTCGGTGCTGTTGCGCTTGAATATCCGCAACAAGATCGGCTTCACGCCGGTGCGCGACGATCCGCGACTGCACCCGGGCCGCGCTGCACGCTTGGAGGTGCGCGACCCGCGCACGGGCGCAGTGAGTGGGCAGGTGGGTGTGTTGGGCGAGTTGCACCCGCAGGTGCGCGAGAACCTGGAGATCGAGGATAATCGGGTGTTGGTGGCAGAACTCGATCTTGAGGCGCTGCTCGCGCTCTCGGAGCCGTTGCGCTACCAGCCGATCTCGCGCTTCCCGGCGACCACACAGGACTTGGCGCTGATCGTGCCGCTGGATGAGCCAGCCGACAAGATCGCGACGCTGATCCGCAAGTACGCGGGCAACATGCTCGAATCGCTGACGCTGTTCGATGTGTACACAGGGCCGCAGGTGGGCCAGGGCAAGCGCAGTTTGGCGTATCGGTTGGTGTTCCGCGCGCCGGATCGGACGTTGACGGATAACGATGTGAACAAGATTCGCGTCAAGATTATTCGCGGCTTGGAGCGCGAGGCGGGTGCGACGATCCGCGCGTAGTTCCTCGTTGCGATGGCGGGGCCGGGGCATGCCGTTGGCGTGCTCCGGCTTTTCGTTTGCGGTACGCAACCGCCTGGGGCTGCGCATCCGCGCAACGCCGCCGAGCGTGTAGGACTTTGGCGGGCATGACCACGGGCGTAGAAGCTGCGGTTGCGCTTTTTTGCGTCAGCACCATCAACACACGCTGCCGAGCGTAGGCGTTGCCTGCGGGAGCGGCTGAGTGGTGCGGTTTGGCTACGGCTTCTTGGAATTGAGGCTGCGCAGTTGGTTGATGGTGACTTCGATCGGGCGCAGGATGGCCAGGATGCTTTCGGCCTGCTCGCTAGTGAGGTTGGGCGGCAGACGATTGGTCAGGGTGCTGAGCAGATCGTTGGTGCGCTCTTGGATGGCGGCGAGATCGAGCGTGTTGCTGGGCGGCTGCAGCGGCTCGCCCGCCAGGCGCGCGATGAAGGCGCGGCGTGCGACGGAGTCGCTGGCGAAGGGCAGCGGCGGCCATTCCTCGGGGTTGGCCCAGCCTGGCAGGTGCCGCCCCACCAGCACGAGGCGGATGTCGCGGCGCTGTTGGGCTGCCGTGAGGATGCTGAGCACGCGCGAAGCCTCGGCGCCGACCAGCCAGTGCGTGTTGGCGACGATCACGGTCCAGTGACGGCCTTCGAGGCCGCTTTCGAGCAGTTCGATGCGGCGTGCGAAGTTGCCGGGCGTTGGCGCGTTGAGCACGTTCCACAGGTCGTAGTTGCCGTCGAGCGCGAGTGCGGTGGCGAATGCGAGCAGCAGTTGCGCTCCAGCGTCGCGATCGGCGCCGGGCGGACGGCAGGTGTGCCAGACGACTTGCTGGCCACGGGCGCGCAGCCGTTCGGCGAGCATGGCGGCGAGGTCGATTTTGCCGACGCCGGTTGGTCCCCAGATCAGCGCGAGGCCACCGCGCCGCAGTCGGCTGATGTAGAGGTCGAGTTCGCCTTCGTGATCGAAGGTGGCCGGTGCGGGAGGTGGCTCGATTAGCGAAGCGGGCGGGGCGGTGGGAGGCAGCTCGCTCAGCACGACGGGCAGCAGCGTGACGAGGCGTTCGAGCGCTTCGCGTTTGGCGCGGCTGTAGGTGCTGGAGCTGAGTGCGAGCGCGCTAGCGAGGGTGGCGCGTTCTTCGCCGGTTTGGTATTCGCCCGCGATGATCAGGTAGTGCCGCCAGCGCGGGTCGTCGAGGACGGGACCAGCTTCGGAGGGGCGCAGCCGCGAGATGGCGGCGTGCAGGGTATCTTGCAGGCGGCGACCGCGCTGCAGGATGTTGTTTTCGTCGGGCAGCAGCAGTTCGGCGAGTGCGCTGCGACCCAAGGCAAGCGGCGGGTCCTCGAGGAGTGCGCCGAGCGCTTCGCGGATGGCGCGGATCGGGATGCCGGTGCTGGTCTCTTCGTTGTCGTCGTCGCGCAGGCTGGCGAGCAGGCGGTAGAAAGTGCTGCGCGGGGCTTTGAGGCCTTCTTCGCGCATGCGCACTTGGATGCGTTGCCAGAGCACCGCCGCCGATACGCCCGGATCGAGGCGCAGTTCTTGGGTGATGGCTTGGGCGAGCGGGCTGCCCCGCATGAGGTGGCCGCCACCGCGTTTGCGGGTGTGCAGGGCCATCAGGCCCGATTTCTGGAAGGCGTGGCGCAGGCGTCGCAGGCTCTCGCGGCTGACGCCGAAGGTTTGGGCCACTTCGCCAGCTGGGCGGCCTTCGCGCAGAAGCGCCGCCAGCATGCGGTAGCGCCGCAGCGCCGCTTCGTCGTTGCCGAAGCGTGCGAGCAACTCGGCTCCGTTTAATCGGGGGAAATCAATCTCTAGGGATTGTTTGGTAGCCATGCGCGTTTGTGGTTCGGTTAATCGCCGACTTCACGTTGTAGCACTTGCAGCAGATCGACCCGTTCGATCCGCACACCATTGGGTAGTCTACCATACGCTGGCAATTCTTCTTCCTCGGTGACGAACAGCAGCGCAACAATTGCAGGCTGGTAGAGCATCGCTTGAATAAGCTGCAACAGTGAAAGGTGCCGCAGGCGCGGACGTTCGTTGATGTAGAGACGATTGCGCTGCGCGAAGGACAGGGCATAATCGGCGCTTGGGAAGGCCAACAACAGGCGTTGGCGCGATGTTGCGTTGCCTTGCCCGCCCCCGCGCGCTGACCAGTAGATGTAGAAATGACTAGCACTGATCTGATCGCGAATCGTTCCGAGCAGATGGCGCAGCGTCTCGGGTGAGACGTTGAACTCTTTGGCTAGTGCGGCTATGGCGTTGTCCTCCGATGTCACGGCTATTCTCTTTTTCTTGTGTGATTGGTTGGTCGTACCTCGCCATCAGAGGGTAGAGGCCACTCTGGTACTAGGAGGCTTCGCGTTCTAAGCGCCCAATGATCTGCGTGAGAAGCGGTAAGAGTACTTGTTGATCAAAAGGCTGTGCTAAGGTCCACATCGATGCTATTGGATTCATCAACAGACGTTCGGTATATCGTCGCAACCAAGCTCGGTTGGCAGAAGTCAAGATCAATGGCAATAAGCGCGTCTTTGCGCGTAATTTCAACACTGTGATCAGGTCGATCCCCGGTTGACATTCAGGAAATGCGACATCGACGATCAGTGCATCGGGCGGATCACCGATGATGATGTTGTAGGCATCTGTATTCTGCTTCAGCGCTTGTACCCCGTACCCCGCGTGATCGAGCATACCACCAAGCTGCTCGATCAAAGCGTCGTTGTCGCTCACAATCGTGATCGCAAAGCCGAGCATGACAACCTCATTGCAGCGGCACAGGTGTTGGTTGCGTCGGAGTTACGATCCTCGGTTGGCTATTTTCAAGGCACAAGGCGTGCCCAAGCAGTCCGATCTGGATCTGTTGGCTCTGCGTCGGGTGATATTCCAACCGCGCTCGTTCAAAATATTGTACCAGATGAAGCTGCCCATCCTCGAGTTCTTCTTGTACTTCGCCGCTGATTGGATAGCCGAAGATATCGAGTCCACCATACTGTTGCCAAAAGCTGAGGAACGGCTCACGCACACCTTGACCCGTTTCGCCAAAATAGCGAATATCTGGTTGGCTCACAAAAAATGTTTGTTGAGGAAAAACCACACCTTTGGTGAATTCGGCCCCGACCCGTGCGCTCTGAATATAGTAACGCGTCCCACGGTGTTCGGGCCACTCTTCTAGACGAGTCCGCTCAAACCATTGGATAATGCGTCCACCATCGTTTATCTCGGGGCTGATCGGTCGGCCAAACAGTTGAATCCCACCATGTTGGTTATAGAAATCGAGGAATCGACTGCTGACCTGAACTTCTGGGCCGGGCGGGCTGCAGACGGGCGTTTGATGTTCGTTGGAGGTGTTGCTTTGGCTCGCCGAATCTGTTGATTGTGGCACAGTCCGCGCCGAGCGCTCGTTCGTACTGCTGATCTGTGGCGTGACGATTGGAATGTTGCTCTGCGCATTGCTCGAATTGAGGAAACGAATCGGCCATTCGCGATCCATCGCCACCGAAACCAGGAGCAGGGCGAGCAAGAGCATAACTAAGAGTAGAATCTGCCGCAGCGACATACGCCGCGCCACGGCAGATTCGCTATGTGCCGCCGATCGTGGAGTTGATGCTGCAGGGGTCGATTTATTTTTCATCTGGCACCTCTCCTTCGATGGGGATGAACGCATCAGCTCACATTAGCGCAGAAAAAAAGGATCAGCCTAGGCTTTGCTGGATCTTCTGGGCGATCTCTTCAAGTTTGCTGCGGTCGCCCGGTTCACCTCGATACAGTTTGATACGGCCATCGCCCTCCCAGCGCGGGATCAGGTGCACGTGGTAGTGGAACACCTCTTGGCCTGCTGCTGCGCCGTTGTTCTGCACAATGTTCAGGCCATCGGGCTTGAGCGCATCGCGGATGGCGCGCGCCACACGTTGTGTCGTTTGGGCGAGCGCGTTCAGCGTTTCGCTGGGGATGTCGAACAGATCGGGATATTCGTCTTTGCAAATGACCAGTGTATGACCAGGCGAGATAGGATTGATATCCATAAACGCCAGGGTGAGTTCGTCTTCGTAGACCTTGGTAGATGGGATCTCGCCCGCAACAATGCGCGAGAAAATCGATGCCATAGTGCCTCCTCAAAAACCACACAAACTATGCGGAAGCGCGTTCTGGTTAGGGAGCGCGCTTGCTCAGCCACTTCAGCAGCCGTTCACGGCTCCACGTATTGGCCACCCGATCGACATCAGCCCAACCGCGTCGGGCGGTGATTACACCCAGCCGCAGCCACGACAGGTTATTGGGGTGATGCGAATCGCTGTTGATCGTGATCTGAGCGCCCAAGCTGAGCACCAAACGCACGCTAGGCGCATCCAAATCGAGGCGATCCGGGCCTGCATTGACTTCCAGTAGTGTACCAGTTTCGGCCGCTGCGCGCCCAATCGCCTGCAGGTCGATCTCGGAGCCAGCGCGGCTGCCGATCAGGCGCCCGGTGGGGTGGCCAATGATATCGACGTGCGGGTTACGGATGGCTCGCAGCAAGCGCTCGGTGGCATGTTCCGGGGGTTGGCGCAGGCTCACGTGCGGTGATGCCACCACGATATCAAGCTCGGCGAGCACCGAATCGGGGAGCGCCAACGAGCCATCGGCGGTGATATCGACCTCCACGCCCCGCAAGATCACAAAGTCGATGCCCTGCGCGGCGAACTCCGCGTTCAGTGCCGCGACCTCCTCGGCCTGTTGGCGCAGCCGCGTGCCATCGAGGCCGTTGGTGATGCCCAGGTACGCGCCGTGATCGGTGATCGCCATGGTGTGGTAGCCGAGCGCTTGGGCGGCTAACGCCATCTCACGGATGCTCGCCTTGCCATCGCTCCAAGTGCTGTGCATATGCAGGTCGGCCCGCATATCGCTCAGTTCGACCAAGCGCGGCAGCGTGCCATTGCGGGCCGCCTCGAACTCGCCTTGATCTTCGCGCAGTTCCGGCGGAATCCAGGGCAGGCCAACCACAGCGTAGACCTCCTCCTCGGTGGCGGCGTGCAGCATACTGCCATCGCTGGTGCGCTTGAAGCCGTGCTCGCTGAAGCTCAGCCCCTTGGCGAGCGCCATTTCGCGGAATCGGATGTTGTGGGCTTTGCTACCCGTGAAGTGTTGCAGCGCCGAGCCCCACATCTGCGGCGGGATCGCGATCAGATCGGCTTGCATCCCGTTCTGAAGCAAGATCGAGGCTTTTTCGTCGCCAGCCGATTCGATCTTGGCGGCTTGGGGCAAGGCTTGAAAGGCTCGGATGACAGCGGGAGGATCGTCGGCGGCGGCGAGGAGATCGATATCGCCGATCGTCTCGCGGCCACGTCGCAGGCTGCCCGCGTAGGTGATCTGCTGAACGGGCACCACGGCGCGCAGCGCTTCGATCAAGCCCTCGGCGACGCGCAGGGCGTCGATCATCAGTTTGCGCTGATCGCGGCTGGCAGCAAGCTCGATGCCTTGCAGGATGCTAGCGATGGTCTTGGGGCCGAATCCTTTGACATTGTTGAGGCGCCCCGACTCGGCGGCTTCTTTAAGCTCGGCCATACTGGTGATGCCAAGCTCGTTGTACAAGCGCCCAGCCATACGAGGGCCAACATTGGGGATATGCAGCAGTTCGAGGACGCTGGCTGGTACCTTAGCGCGCAGTTTCTCGTAGAACGAGAGTTGACCTGTATCGAGGAGTTCGGCGATTTTATCGGTGATCGCCTTACCGACGCCTGGGATATTCGCGAGTTCGTTGCGGGCGCGGTACGACGCGAGCGGTTCCGCAAGCTCCGCAAGCGTCTCTGCTGCTCGGCGATACGCCTGGGTGCGAAAGCGATCTTCCCCCAGGATCTCCATCGTATCGGCTACAGCGTGGAAAACGTCAGCGATTTCGCGGTTAGTAAGTGTCGCAGCCATAGTGGTCTTCGCCCCATACACCCCTTCTCGCAGGCATTATAGCATGGTAAGCAAGGGATATACCACTATTAAGCTTGTGCACGGGTAAACAGCCTATTATTGGGGAATAGGTTGTTCTGAGACGATATGTCCACGTTTTACTTCAATTTAGGAAGCTAGCTGCAACAATGAATGAATTTTCCCTAAAAGACGCTGAAAATCAATTGGCTTTGTCTCATAATCGTTACAACCCGCTTCGAAACTCTGTTGGCGATCCGTTACCATCGCATGGGCGGTGAGCGCGATGATCGGGATGTTGGCGGTATCGGGGGCAGATTTCAAACGTTTCGTGACTTCCCAGCCATCGAGCACAGGCAAACTGATGTCCATCAAAATAAGATCGGGATTCGTGGTCTGCGCCATCTCCAATGCGGTTCCACCATCCTCGGCGGTCATCACCATATACTCATAAAATTCGAGGTACCGCGCGATCATGGTGCGATTCATTTCATTATCTTCGACCAATAGAATCCTTGCCATAACCTCTTACTCCACTTTTTAACACCTGCTTATGCAACGCTATCCTGCGGTAGCGTAGGCTGTTCTTGAGTAATCTTGGGTGCGGACTGCCTAGGCATAGGAGAGTCGGTTGCTGGAGCAGAGACGATACAAGGAAGAAGCAATGTAAAAATCGATCCCTTACCAAGTTTACTTTCAACGGTTATTCGACCGCCCATCAATTGGCTGAATCGCACGCTCAATGCGAGGCCCAAGCCAGTGCCACCATACTTACGGGTGGTCGATGCATCAGCCTGTGTAAACTCTTTAAACAGGTTTTCCATCTGTTTTTCAGTCATGCCGATGCCCGTATCGGCAATTTTGAAGCGAAACCATTCAGCGCCATCGATCCACTCGCGCGTGACTGTTACAGTAATGGTGCCCTCTTTGGTAAACTTCGCGGCATTACTCAGCAAATTGAAAAGAATTTGTTGAAGGCGCGTCATATCGGCGTGAACAGTGCCCAAATCTTCTGAGAAATCGAGCACTACTTGATTCCGATTCTGTTCGAACAAGGGCCGCGTCGTGGTGATCACATAATCCAGCAGGGTGCAGATGTCGAAGGTTTCGAGATAGAGCTCGATCCGCCCCGCCTCGATCTTCGATAAATCAAGAATGTCGTTGATCAACGCCAAGAGATGATTTCCAGCCAAACGAATGCGTTCAAGATCTTCCTCTACATCATCGTACTTCTGCATCTTCACGCGGATCTGCAGCAGCTCGCTGTAGCCAAGGATCGATGTGAGGGGCGTGCGCAACTCGTGGCTCATATTGGCAAGGAAGGTGCTTTTGGTGCGATTGGCAAGCTCGGCAGCCTCTTTTGCCCGATACGCCTCGGCCTCAGCAAGCTTCCGCTCGGTGATATCGTGCAGCATAATCACCCGGCCTTTGAGCTGTTCGTACGAATCGTAGAGCGGCGAAATGTGCAGGTTGTAGTAGCGATCGTTAAGCTTAATCTCTTCGCTTACCTCTGGCTTATAACGATACTGTTCGATTAAGTCGTACCGATCGTGGATCAAAATGTCGATCGGCTTGCCGATCGCCTGCGATGCCTTTGTATGGAAAAGGCGTTGAGCGGATGGGTTGAGATCGAGGATGCGGCCCACCGAATCGATGACGATCACGGCGTCATACATCCCATCGATCACCATATCGCGGGCGACCGGCACGATATCGAGCAGACGAAAACGAAACAGCCCCCACGCCCACAACACACCCGCCAATGTGAAGGCGAACGGTGTCAGATCGAGATTGCCGAACGGGCTGAAGCGAGTGATGTACAGCGCGTTCCCCAACAGAGGCAGTGCCCAGGTCACCAACAAGATCGCGATCTGCCAACGATACGGCCTCGCCGAATGCAAATAGCTCTGAAAAATCAAGAGCATACTTGTCAGCATGGCCACATACGAAAACGCTACATGGATAAAAAACCAGGCGCCGTATTCAACATCGAGCCAAAAATAGCTACCATCGAACTCAACCTGCATTGAGCGCCAAATCAGGCCGTGCAGATCGTTGGTCCAGCATAAGAGCAGCGTGATACAAGGAATAATGGTGAGTAACGCTAAATTTCGAGAGAATAGCCACTGCAAGCGCCCTGTGTAAACTAATACCAGTAGTAATGCGGTGGGTGGACCGCTGACAATGCCGATATATTCCACCTTCGCCCAAAAGAGCAGCGATTGCAGAGTGGTACTGCCAAGTTCAAATGCATAGCCCAATGCCCATATCGACACTGCAAACATCATCATTGCAAAGATCAATGCCAATGAGGCGGGGCGTTTTCGCAACGCGTACAGTGCAAGAAAAAACGATACTAGCGCAGCAAGCATTAAAGGAGGTGCATAAGGTGTATATTGCCAATACATTACCGTTCCTTAGCCTTTTGAAGGTATATCATCGCACAGTATGAACGGACGGTATCATCTCAACTACAAAGATAAAAATCCCCACTAAACACACTACATTGCATTTCAAAACCAACGAAATACACAAGCTAAAACGTTGATAGGGGACAGATTTGCAGATATAACGAGCACATTACTTTATTGAAAGTAGTGTGCATTTTGATGTATAAATATTAGAAATATCTAGCAGAGAATAGTTTTGGAACATTGCCATCGACAATGAGCGTGTGGGAAAGGCCACTGTCTAGGCGTAATATGCGCAGACTGGGCTGCATGACATATATCGTTTCAGATAGGTATTAGATACGAGCAAATTGGTAAATGTACGGTTAGAACTGCACCATAGAGCGTAGCATGCAGGTGCAGTTGATGCTGTTATCGGGGAGAGCACAAACACTAGGGCAACATTTCGCACATGGATGCGTTACGACCACAACCTCGTTTGTTCTGGGCCGTTTTCTGTTTGTTTTTCAAGGTATGGAATATTGAGGTGTTCGTACGCGCGCCGAGTTGCCACACGGCCACGGGGTGTGCGTTGGATGAAACCCAACTGGATGAGGTACGGCTCGTAGACATCCTCGATCGCATCGACTTCTTCGGCGAGCGCCGCAGCCAGCGTCGAGAGGCCCACTGGCCCGCCGCCGAACAGTTCGATGATGGCGCGGAGCAATCGGCGGTCGTTTTCGTCGAGGCCGAGTTCGTCGATTTCGAGTTGGTCGAGCGAGGCACGCGCGACTTCGAGCGTGATCACGCCGTCGCCTATGACTTGCGCATAGTCGCGCACGCGGCGCAACAGGCGGTTGACGATGCGGGGAGTACCACGCGCTCGGCGGGCGATCTCGTGCGCACCTTCGGGAGTGGACTCGACGCCGAGGATGCGGGCTGAGCGGATAACGATCTCGTACAGCGCATCTTGGCTGTAGAATTCCATGCGGTGGGTGGAGCCGAAGCGGTCGCGTAGCGGCGAGGTGAGCAGCGCCAACCGGGTGGTCGCGCCAACAACGGTGAACTTCGGCAGGTTGAGGCGCAGATTGCGGGCGCTGGGGCCTTTGCCCACGATCATATCGAGCGCGAAATCCTCCATCGCCGGGTACAATACCTCCTCAATCGCTCGATTGAGGCGGTGAATCTCGTCGATGAAGAGCACATCGTCTTTTTGGAGATTGGTGAGGATGGCGGCAAGGTCACCTGGGCGCTCGATCGCCGGGCCGGAGGTGAGCTTGATGTTCACGCCCATCTCGTTGGCCAGCACACCAGCGAGGCTGGTTTTGCCAAGGCCAGGAGGCCCATACAGCAGCGTATGATCCAACGGCTCTTTACGCCCTTTGGCGGCGGCGATCGCGATCTTCAGCTGGTCGACCACTTTCTCCTGGCCGATAAATTCAGCCAGCCGCTTGGGCCGCAAGCTCTTTTCGACCTGCTGTTCGTCCTCGCCTGATTGTGGGCTAATGAGTCGCTCGTCGCTCATAATGCTCTGTGTGTTTGGGCCATACGTTGGCCTGGTGCTTCTGCTGCTTCGCACTTGTGTGCGATTCTTGTTGAGATTATAGCATAGAAGCGCCTCGGTTGCTCAGACGAGCGATGTGGCTGGCAGGGCTGCAACAACGAACAGGCCGATGCGGATAATGCGCCCCAAGAACACAGCCGTAAAAAAGAGCCAGTAGGGCAAGCCCAACGCCCCTGCGCTGAGGCCCACCACATCGAAGGCGGGGTTAGGCGGCGCGGCAAACCCGAACATCACCAGGAAAGCGCGCCAAGGATGCCGCATCTGCTTCTGAATCCACTGGTACAACGGCGTATCTTCCACCACGCCGCGCCCCGAACGGCCCACAAAAAAGGCGACCGACTCGCCCAACACCGAGCCAAACGCGCCAGCTATGATCAGCAGCAGGGGATATTCAACCTGGGTAGCGATCGCCATGATCACAGCCAAGTAGGGCACTGGCACAATCACTGTCGCGTTGCCCAGCAGCGTGATCAAAAAACCGCCAACATATGAGTAAGAACCGAGATCAGCTAACCAGGCCTGTGCCGGTTCGCGCGTCAGCAGCCAATAGCAGATCACATTCACCGCAACGAAGGCCAAGCCAACCAAGATCGGCTGTAGCAGCGGAAAACGGCGGGGCTGTGTGGTGGAGGAAGGTTGACTCATACTTTGCGACCTTGTGTGATTGCCAAACAACAAGCGCAGCACCACCGCCACCAAAGCAGCGAGTGGTACTGCGCCTTGAACACAGTGCGTTACAGCGCGCGTCGCCGCACCACGACCATCGCCACCAATAAGCCGACGATCAACACTGCCAAGCTGATCTGGACGATCCGCAGCGGGGAGAGCCAGGTCGCAACAGGTTGAGCATCGGCTTCACTGCTCACATCCTCGAACGCCTCGGGAGGGGACTTGGCACCCACAACCGGCGTCGCATAGTTCAGCATTTCTTCCGTCGTGCTCAGTTGCGACTCCATAGCGCTTTCGAGCGCGGACGCTTCGGGGAGCGGGCTATCGCCACTACGCGCAACCGCATCATCCTGCGCGGAAGCAAGCGGCGCAGGGGCCGTTGACTCTGCCGCTGGCGCCCCGGACGCATCGACCTCACCGAGGGCGTTCATCGGCTCCTCCTCCAGCGCACTCGTTTGGAGCATCGGCTCTGCTGCTGGTGCAGGTGGTCCTGGTGCTACTGTTGCTACTGGTGCTGATGTTGGCGCTGGTGCCGCTGCTGGTGCAGGTGCCGCTGCTGGTGCGGTGTACTGGACGAAGGAGAGTTGTGCGAGATCAGCGGCAAACGTGAGTACGAGCAACAGCGATGCGACGGTCGCACCCATGCGTAACCAACCAAACCACGGCGAGATTCGGCGAGGCGCAACAACCGCCGGATCAAGGGTGAACGAGCGTGGTAGCGGTACAGGCTCAAGCTCGCGCAACAGCGAAACGGTGCTGCGCAATTCATCGAGCGCAAGTTGCAGCTCTGGCTCGCGCTTCAGACGTGCTTCGAGCGCATCTCGCTCACCATCCGCTAGCTGATCATCGATATATGCCGAAAGCAATTCAAGATCTTGATCATTCGGTTGTAAGTTCTGTAATAGATTCATCCGCCTTGCCGTCGTGCAAAATACGATAACGGTATTTCGCACAGTGTATTAGTGTGTATCGATATGTATCTTCACTATCTTAAACATTCCCGCTTTCATGACGGTATCGTGCAGGTAACAGTTCCCCAGCCTTCAAAATGTCGCGTAAACGCGCACGTCCTCGGCTCAGGCGCGATTTCACAGTACCAAGATTCGTTGAGGTGATTTCGGCGATTTCGTCGTAGGGTAAACCTTGGATATCGCTGAGGATCAACACGATGCGTTGTTCTTCCGGGAGCAGCGATAAACCTTGTTCAATAGCTTGAGCTAACTCGCGCCGCAACGCAAAATCGGATGGCGATTCGCTGGAATCGGCAACCTGCAACGGCGGAGCATCTTCCCCGTGGTCGATCTCTTGATCGAGAGATGTGGTTGGTCGGCGCTTACGGGCGCGTAAAATATCGTAGCACGTATTTGTGGCGATCCGTAGAATCCAAGAACGGAACGAACCGCCACGAAAGCTGCGTAAGTTGCGAAAGGACGAGAGAAACGCTTCTTGTGTCGCGTCGGCAGCACTCTCGGCATCGCCAAGCATACGGTAGCATAAATTGTAGATACGCCCTTCGTAAAGGCGCACTAATGCGTTAAAGCTCTCGACATCGCCATGCTGCGCCGTCGTGACTAAGCGCCGCTCTTCTTCAGCCATGGCTGTCCGCTCCATGAGGTGGGTTCAGGCATCTATTATATCAGAGACAATGGCTGTGGTATACTAAATTGAGCGGATGGATCGTTCGTGGAGAATGTTATGTTGGAGACAAACTTCGAAGTTCTCATCATCGACGACGAGCCAGTACTTCGCGAACAGATCGCCCAACTCATCACAGCTTGGGGGTACCGTGTTCGCGTAACGGATCACGTTGCTGCTGCGCTGCGCGCACTCGAAGACCATCCCCCCGACATTATTTTAACTGATCTCGTGCTACCCGACCAACCGGGGTATATGGTGCTTGAATATGTGCAGGCACATTGGCCCCAACTCCCGGTTCTGGTGATGACGGCGTATGCGTCGCTGGAAAGTGCTATCGAAGCGCTGAAGCAGGGCGCGTACGATTATATGCTCAAGCCGATCACTCCGCCCGAACTCGCCGCCGCACTCGCTCGCGCTCACGCTGCCGTCTCGCTGCAACGCTCACGTTCCCGCGAGGAGCAACTGCGCCACGTTGCCGATGTGGCCCTCACGCTCGCCCACGAGATCAACAACCCGCTTGGTATCCTAATCGGCGAACTGCGCTTTCAACTGGAAGAAGTTGAGCCTAACAGCAGCCTGGCCCAAGGGTTAGAAGTCTGCCTCTCCTCCGCACAGCGCATCGCCGACGTTGTGCGCCGCATCGGTGCCCTGCGCGAAGTCAATTACCAAGAGTACCACGGCCTACGGCTGATCGATCTCGAAAACCCTCAATCGTAACAATGTACAACTCGAAACAAACGACAGATGCGTTTTTCCTTTGAAAACAGGGAAAAACGCATCTGTTTTGTTGATGATAGCCTACTGGAACTGTAACTTGGTTTGGCCCACTTGCATCAAGGTGCCGCGTCGGACGGCTACCGGCCCAATGATGCGTTGACCGTTGATGTAGGTGCCGTGCGTACTGCCAGTGTCCATCACCACAACATCCTGGCCAGTATTGCGGATGAGGGCGTGGTGGCGCGATACGGTCGGGTCACCGACAATCTGCACAGCGCAATCGATCTCGCGGCCAATCGCGATCTCCGTGCCCGAAAGTGGGTAGCGTCGCACGCCGCCCGGCCCTTCCAACACCATCAGCGCGCCCCAAGCGCCCGGCGGCAACGGCTGCTGCGCAACGGCGGGAGGCGGCACAGGCGTGGCGGCAGCAACAGGTCGCGGTGCAACCGGAGCCATCGGCTGCGCTGGAGCCGTCCGTGAGCGACGACCCGCGCGCGCCACGATGGTGATTGCGGTCACGATAAGCACCAAACCGCACAAGCCCATGGCGATCGGCACCATCAGATTCGGGCGCGTCACCCGGATCGGCGGAGCGCTCGGCTCATCGCTGATATCGGGCGATGAGGGAGAGCCGGGAGCCTCGGGAACTGCGCTCGGCTCATCGTCGATACCGGGCGACGAGGGGGCGTCGGGAGCCTCAGGAACTGCGCTCGGCTCCTCGGGAGCGAGCGGGCCACCCAGCGCAGCACAAGCATCGATACGCCCGGTGCCGAGCATCCCTTTCTCAACCAACCTGCGGTTCTGCCGAGAGATATCAGCCGCCGTGTTTTTGATGGTAGCAGCAACCTGCGTAGCGTCCCAATCGGGGTGCGCCGAGAAGAGCAGCGCCGCCAAGGCCGAGACCATCGGCGTGGCCTGCGAGGTGCCGCTCATATAATCGTAATTGTTCTTGTAACGCTCCTCGCGGGGCAACTGATTGCTGGTGAGATACACCTCGTAGGTCGGCATCGCGCTCATGATGTTGACGCCGGGCGCTGCTACGCTAATCCACTCGCCGGAGTTGGAGAAATCGGCCTTGCGATCGCGCCTATCGGTAGCGGCGACGATCAGCGCATCGGGGTTGGTGCCAACGATCGCATTGGGCAAAGGCACAAAGTCGTTGCCAGCCGCCACCACCACCAACGAACCCTTCGACTGCGCGTACTCGATCGCGGCCATCACCTGCTCGGATTCGGTATCGGCGCTGATCGTCAGCGTTGCGCCCAGGCTCATGTTGATCACATGCGCGCCTTGGTCCGCCGCGTAGCGCACCCCACGCGCGATCGCCCGATCCGAGCCGTAGCCCTTCTCGTTCAACACACGAATAGGCAGGATCATCACGTTCGGCGCGAGCCCTGCGGTTCCTTCGCTGTTATCGAGCACCGAAGCGATGATGCCAGCCACGTTGGTGCCGTGCCCATTCTCATCGCTTGGGTCATCATCGCCATCGATAAAATCACGCCCGTTTGGCAACAGGCGATCTACCAGATCGGGGTGATTCATATCGACGCCGCTATCGACAACCGCCACTACCACATCGGGGCTGCCGAGCGTATGCTGCCAAGCACACGAGGCGCCTACCAGTTCCAATGCCCACGAATCGCTCAACAGAGGATCGTTATGATCAGTGATATCCTGATACGCAGGTCGATACATCGACCGTTCGAGGCCCGCAGAGGTTGGCCCAATCAGCCACGATGATAGGTTTTGTGCGAACGCTCTGTGAGGCTGTACCAAGCCCACCAGCAGTAGGAACGCCACCATCAGCAGATAGATGTAGGTAATACGTTTCATAAGCTCGTTGTGCTGAAATTAGGAGCGTCAAAGCAAATAAACAGCGGTTGCTTTAGGTCGAAGGAACTTGAGCGTTCTGCAGATACCATGCACCCTCAATCTTTGTCATCTCGAATACTGTATCGACGGCTGAAGTGCCCTCTTTAAGCTCGTCGCCAAAATTCAACTTGTAGTGCATGGTCGCGACCCAACGCACATGGGCAGTTTGACCATCGTTATCGAGCAATGTATACGATACATCACTAAACGAAATCGTATCGATATATTCGATATAGGCACGTACCTCAGCGCCAATTTCGCGCTTAAGCTCGGTAGGCACCACGAACGATAACATCTTGCTCGCATCTTTTGCCTCGATCGCAGCAACGAAGCCCTGCGCCACCTCCACCGGGCGTGTATCGCTCATCGGATCGGCGGGCAACGCGAAGAACACCACAGCTGCCACGATCAAGGCGACTCCTAGCGCAGCGACCGCCCAAATCCACAACGGTGTGCGAGGCTTATTGAGTTGGGCCGAAAGTTCAGGGGGAAGGGAAAGCGGGCCTGTATCGGCCTTTTGTTCAGTGTTGGTGGACTGCTGCGCCATAAAATAACCTCAAACCACACGTCGAAAACACAACGTAGCTACATCTTATCGCTTGGGGTATCCACATCCATCACGCGCTCATCGCGGGGCAACAGATATGGGCCAGCCGAACGCCGAGGAAACAAGTGCTCGGCCACAGGCACAAAACGACCAACATCCTCCAAAAACATATTTTGGCGAATACGAATGACGTGATCCTCGATCTCGATGATGTTGTACGAATTTTTGCCGCGCTCACGAGCCTTCCCGCGCCGCGATGTAGTCGTGCCGCTCTGGCAAATAATCGTACCCTTCGAGAGCGTCGGTCGTACATCCAACGTTGTGCCAATATATGATACGTGGATATGCCCACAAAGTAACAGTTCCACGCCGCAGCGATCCAACAGATCAACGGCTTCCTCAGCATTGCTGATCTTGCGCCGATCCAAGCTACCGGGCGGATTCACCACGTGATGATGCAGCACAGCCACTTTGCACGTGTCGGGGGGATAGTTGCTAAAACGCTGCTCGATCGTAGCGATCTGCTCGCGATTCAGGTAGCCGCCATCGATGGTGAGGCCGTGCGCCGTATTGCCACCGACCACCACCAGACCAGGCCGCTCGAACACCGGGTTCAGTTCACGCGAGATATACCGTTTGTAGCGGTGCAGCGGGCGAAACAGGCGATTAAACGGATTGTACAGCGGCACATCGTGATTGCCGGGCACCACTAAGCGCGGTGTAGGCAACGAGCCCAAGAACGCCGCTGCTGTCTGCCACTGGCTCACGAAATCGGCGCGCTGCACAAAATCGCCAGAAACCACCACCAAATCGGGAGCAAGTTCGTGCGCCTCGCGCACCACCTGCTCAGCCAGAGCCGCGTTGAACGGCGGCCCGGTGTGAATATCCGAGATATGCATTAAAACGTAGCGCACTAGTTCTCCGTGGGGGCAACCGGCGTCGTGGTCTCGGCAGCCTTCTCGCGGGCCAACCGAATCAGCGCCCGCAAGATGATAACGACCTCAACGCCCAACGCAACAACAAACGAATACTTTAAGAGGCTAACGAACACATCCAACATCGATGCTCCTCCTCTTTCCAGTCAATCTTTGTCAGATTGTAGCATAAAAATGGTATAATAGCGCCCTAGAACCCAAAAGGGAGGTGTTCATGACTGTCAATTATGTGCGTTGGTTGCGTAGTTACGTCGGTCATCAGCGGTTGCTGCAACTTGCCGCAAGCGCTTTTATTCAGGATGAGCATGGCTGCGTGCTGTTGGGTCGACGCTCAGATGTCATGCTGTGGGCACCACCATCTGGTGTTGTACAACTGGGAGAAACACCCGCCAAAACGCTGGTCCGTGAAGTGCGCGAGGAGACTGGCCTAGAGGTCGAGGTGACTCGATTGGTGGGCGTCTACACCGGCTCCGATTTCGAGTGGACCTATCCCAACGGCGATCAAGCGCAGATCATCAGTCTGTTCTTCGCCTGCAAAGTGGTTGGTGGCGAGCTCAACCCCGATAACCACGAATTCCTCGATCTCGATTACTTCCCACCGGACGCCTTCCCCGCGCTCGTACCGCGCTACGCTCGCATGGTGCGCGACGCACTCGAAGGGAAAGAAACTGCATTCTTCGATTAGCGTGCGTGTCAAGGCACCCACTAACCAAAGCTCATGCGACGTATTGCCTATCTCAGCCCGCTGAACCCCGCACCCTCCGGCATCTCCGATTATAGCGAGGAACTGCTGCCGTACCTGGCGCAGTACGCCGAGATCACCCTGTATGTTGAGGACGGCTTCAAGCCCAGCAACGCTGACATGGTGCGCCACCTCGCCGTCCGCCCGATCAGCAAACTCGAACGGGATCAGCGCAAGCAGCCCTACGACGCGATCCTGTACCACATCGGCAACAGCCCCGTCCACGCCGCGATCTGGACCGCGCTGCAGCGAGTGCCGGGTGTGGTGGTGCTGCACGAGTTCATTCTGCACCACTTCATGCTGAACTACGCCGCCACGGTGCGCCACAGTATCGAGAGCTACCGCGCCGAGGCCGCGCAACGGTACGGGGAAGAAGGGCTGCGCGTGGCCGAGTTGATGCTGCGAGGGCGCTTCACCACTGCCGCATTCGAGCTACCGTTCTGCGAAAATGTGCTCAACGCCGCCGAAGGCCTGATCGCCCACAGCCGCTACGTGATCGATAAAGCCAACGCATTGCGGCCCGATCTGCCCGCAGCGCATGTGCCAATGGGTGTGCCGCTGCCCCCGCAAATCGACCGCGCTGAGGCGCGCGCCCGTCGCGGCCTGCCGATCGACGCGCCCATCCTTGCCTCGTTCGGCCATATCAACCCGTACAAACGGCTCGATGCGGTGTTCCGCGCCCTGCGTGTGCTGCGCGAACGCTATCCGAACCTGCGCTACCTGCTGGTGGGCAGCGTATCGCCCAACTACGATGTGCGCGCCGCCATCGAACGGGCGGGCCTGGCCGACTGCGTGACCGTCACGGGCTACGTGGATCGCGCCGCATTCGAAGATTACGTCGCCGCCGCCGACCTATGCATCAACCTACGCCACCCTACTGCTGGCGAGACATCAGCGAGTCTTCTGCGGCTGCTCGGGGCGGGTCGGGCCACGCTCGTCACCGCCAGCGGCTCGTTCACCGAACTGCCGTCCAACGTGGCCGCCCAAGTCGACGCCGATGCCAGCGAGGGCGATCTGATCATCGGCTACTGCCGCCTCTTGCTCGATCAGCCAGCGCTCGCCGCCGAATTGGGCGCCAACGCCCGCGCCTACGTGGCCCGCGAACACACGCTCGAACGGGCCGCCGAAGGCTATATGCGCTTCCTGGCAGCCCGCTACGGTTGGGATACGCCCCGCAAGATCCGCAAAACGCCGCTCTGGAACCTGCCCGAATACGCGCCACCTAGCGCATCGGCACCCGCCCCAAGCGCGCCAGCCATCAGCCGCAGCGAGATGCCAAGCGAAGCGCCAGCCCCTACATTGGCAGACCCTGCATTAGCGCAACTTAGCGGCCAAGTGGCCCAAGCGTTGGCGGAACTCGGCGCCACCGAACACGATCAAGCGCTGCTGAAAAGCGCCGCTCGATCGATGGCCAGCCTGATCGACCCATCACCCAGCACAGGCAGGCTTGGGCTGTAGCTTCGCACGCTGAGAGCGCATCAACAAAATGGGATAGCCGACCAGCAAGATCACCGCGAAGCCGAACCACTGGATAATATAATTCAGATGTGGCCCAGAGCCAGTATCGGTCGTTGCCGTGCGGGCGGGCAGGAACGGATCATCAGGGCGCGGCTGCTGCACGATATAGAACGGCTCAAGCGGATAGCCCACCTGCTGCTCGATCGCCTCAACATCGACGCGAAACCACGCATCGCGGCGCGTCTCACCCTCGCGCAACGGCGGGTCCTTGGGGCCACCGATCCCAGCCTGCGAGCGCCTCACGATCCCGTGCACCTCCACCTCGCCAGTTTCCGCATACTCCTTGCGGCTCTCTCGGTCGGTGAGGCTCAGCGGCAACCAGCCGCGATCTACCAGCACCACACGATCCGTGCCCGAGACGCGCAGCGGGGTGATCACATTCATTCCGGGGACACCATCGAGTTCGCGTAGGCGCTGCAACACCTCCTGCTCGGTGTCGTAGACACCCCGTACTACAACTGGCAGGTACTCATAATCATCGGGCGAGCTGGGCACTTGCTCCAAGCTCACCTCGGGTTGGGCCATGCGAGCATTGATGAGGGCATTGCGGGCTTGGCGTTGCTGGAGGCGGTCGATCTGCCAAAAACCGAGGCGGCAACAGACCAAAGCAGCGAGGATCACAAAAAGCGTCAGCCAGAGTCTCCGGCCTGTAAAGAGCAAACGTAGCATCGAAGTATCCTAGATGTATACTCAGCAGAAACGCAACCATCGCCCAGCGATTGCACGACAAAACAGCACATCGTTCGACGAAGTGCTTGGGCAGGGTTGCTCTACCAAGGCGCGATCAAACGCGGCTAGCGAACGGTAACCCGCTAGCACTAAGCCCGCCAGCACAACGTGGCGAAGCCTAACGCGCTGAACTGGGGTTGGCGCTCATTGTACCATCGTTCACGGGTGCCAATGCAAGGACCAACACCCGTGATTTCAGAGTACAACAAGACGAACCATACCAGCGCTGCTGAGTATAGCTATGGCATCCAGGACAATTTCGTATGATGCAACAAAAAGGCCAGATGGCGGTCCACCTGACCTCGGGACATACGGCCTGGAAGGAGGTGACATTTAGACGAGGCTTACAAGCTCGTTTGCAGTTCGCTTCATCTCCAGGAATACCAAGCCCAGCTTGGCGCGGCTCAGAGCCAGTGCGGTAAGCACAGCCTCTTCACCAATCGAGACAAGCACAACATAGCCATCCTCACCGCGGACGAAGACCTGATCGAGCGCACCGCGTTTGAGCTCGCTGGCGATTCGCTCGCCGAGCGAAAGCATTGCTGCGCTCATCGCTGAAACACGGTCTTCTTCGACATCGGCGGGAAGCGCCGAAGCCATAATCAAGCCGTCGACACTCACGACGGCGGAAGCCTCGATATCAGGCGTATTCATCTGCAAGGCCTTCAGATGCCGTACCATCTCTTCGGTTCTGCTAGCCATTCAGATCCTCCTTAAAGGCCGGTCGCACAACCTGGAATTCGGGGTGATGATTAGGTGGGACGAGACGATTAGGTACATACCTCATGGCCGGCTCATCGTCCGTGACCGCTGCTGCTCATTCTACTACACTTTTTGACATAGAGCAACTGCCTGAACCATCTTAAAGCAGAATTCACTTACATCAAGTTATAAATCCGCATAACATTGTAAGTCTTTTTTAGAGTTTGGGCAACTTCAGTCTTTCTCGCAAACGAGAATCGGTCTCGATCACTGCATCATCAGGGCCGGTTTGGCTCATTAGGACGCGCTCCAGCATGATTCTCAGCTCTTCATCAACGATGGTTCGGGTGGGACTATTTGGAAGCGGAAGCCCTTGTTTGGCCTGTTCTCGGAACGCTCGCGCTGCAATAAGTTGCGAATCTTCGCCGCTTAGATCGAGATCGAGGCGAGTTGGTTGCAAATCGGCTGCTAATAGATCACGTTGCGCTTCAACAGTGATCATAAATCGCAAGAATTCTGCTGCAGCCGCCCGCTCTGCCGAGCCAACGCGAGCATTGATGGCCAGCAGATCGCTCTTCACGTATGGCCGTGGGAGGGCGTTTGTCTCGCTCAGACGGGGCAGCGGGGCGATACCCAGGTTTTCGCGCCACAAACTGCGGTAGATGCTGAGCTGATGCGACCAGCCGAAGGTCATAAGGACTTGGCCGTTCTTGATATCGCGGTCAACTGCGATGCTGCTGCTGGTTTGCAGGCGAAGCTGCGGGTCGTTGCTGAAGTTCAACAGCCACCTCAGCCATTGTTCGGTGCCCTCACGCCCTTGAGTGCCGAGAATCAGTTCACCCTCTTCGTTGAACACCTGCCCACCGAAGGCGTAGAGGTAGCCGATCACGTTATCGACGGACAAGTTGAGCGCCAATCCCCAACGGGGAGCGTTCGGGTCGCTCAGGCCGTGCGCCCGGTCGATCAGATCATTGGTCGTTTCGGGGGGCACGAGCACATTGGCGCTGTTGTAATAGAGCGCCAGCGTGTCAAAGCTGATCGGCAACCCGTAGAGACGGCGGTTTCCCTCACTATCGAGCGCCTGAGCGCCTCCGAGGGCCGCTGGAAGCAAGTTTCGTTGGTCTTCGCTGGAGATCAAGTCATCGAGCGGCTGAAGCACGCCTGCGCTGCTCAGGCTGCCCGTCCAGCTATTGGGGAAGAGCACAATATGCGGCCCACTGCCGACGGCCACAGCAGTGCGCAGATCGCTTGCCAGCGTCGAGAGCGGCACCGCCTGCAATAGGACCCGACCCTGCGGATGCGACTCGTTGTAACGATCGACGAGGCGATTCAAAACCTGGCGTTCGGCGCCGCCCCAACCGTGCCACAGCACTAACGTCACTGGTTCGTTCGCATTATTGGGCAGGGATGAGGGGGCCTGCTGAGATGTCGTTGAAGCTGGAGAGCAACTCAGCAACAACACCAGCAAGATATTGAGAAGTGTCGTACGAAGAATGGCGAGCCGAGCGATCATGTACATATCGCTTTCCAGCAAAGCCTTGCCAGGGCATAAAAAAAGCAGCCCACAGCGAGCGGGGTGCTACTCTCCATTGAGTCGGACGCGCTTCACGATGGAACTCTCATGGATAAAATTATAGCATAGTGCTGGAAGGCAGTGCAAACGATCTGTGTGGCTACGTTATCGGGATTACCGCGCTCCGCAGCCACACTATCCGTTTACTGCAGGTTTACCACAATACGTGGCAGTGTCGCATACGTCTCCATCCCGTCGGTCTGATAGACGTAGGTGCGATTCTCGGCGGTGGTGACGGCGCAGTGCTGGCCGTGCCGATCAAGCGCGATCATATTCATCAAAAGATGAGCGGGGTCGTTCTCTAACGCGGCTAAGTCGTAGAACGCCTCGCGGCAGGCATCTTCGAGCGAGAGGCCCTGTTTGAGGTAGAGCACCACACTGCGCGCTGTACCTGCTCGTATCGCCAATTCGCCCCAGCCAGTACAAGCCGCAGCACCGTAGCGGCTATCGGCGTAGTTGCCCGCACCGATGATCGGCGAATCGCCCAGGCGGCCCGGGTACTTCCAGGCCCAGCCGCTGGTGCTGACCGCCGATGCGATGCGACCAGCGCTGTCCTGCGCTATGAAGTTGACGGTGCCCGCGACCCGTTCGGGGTCGGTGGCGAGACGTGTGGCGCGCCGCAGGAGCGTTGACATGATTTGGCCGTGTGCGTCGCGAAACTCTTCGGGCAGGCGACCCTCGATGCCCTCGCGCCAAGCTCTGGCCGCCTCGTCGGACAGCAGGTTCTCGCGGGGCAGCCCAAGCTCCTCCGCGAAGCGCGCGGCCCCCTCGCCCACCAGCATCACGTGGGGCAACTCCTCCATCACGCGGCGCGCCACACTAATCGGGTGACGGTAGCCTCGCAGCGCGCCGACCGCGCCAGCCCGCAGCGTGGTGCCATCCATAATCGAGGCGTCAAGCTCAACTTCGCCGAGCAAGTTCGGATAGCCGCCGTAGCCGACGGTATGGTCGTTGGGATTATCCTCAACAAGGCGCGTTGCGGCCTCCACAGCGTCGAGCGCTGAGCCACCCGCTTGGAGCACCGCCCAGCCCGCTGCCATGCCAACATCACCATTTGCCGATGCAATGAGAATCATCGTTACTCCTCGAAGCGTCGCGTAAGGATCACAGCGTTTTGCCCGCCAAACCCGAAGGCATTGGCCAGCGCCACGTCAACCCGCTGCCGACGCGCCATGTTTGGCACATAATCCAGGTCGCAATCGGGATCGGGAACTTCGTAGTTGATGGTTGGTGGGATGATTCCGGTCTCGATCGATTTGACGCAGCCGATCACGGCCAGCGCGCCCGATGCGCCAGCAGTGTGGCCGATCATCGATTTGATGCTGCTCACAGCCACCTTGTAGGCGTGATCACCCAGCGCTCGTTTGATCGCCAAGGTTTCGGCGGCATCGTTGAGCGGCGTGCCCGTGCCGTGTGCGCTAATATAATCCACGTCGCTCGATTGCAGTTCAGCATCCTCGATGGCCCGACTCATCGCGAGCGCCGCGTACTCACCGCTCGGGGCCGGGGCTGTGAGATGGTAGGCGTCCTCGGTTGCGCCGAAGCCCGCGAGTTCGGCGTAGATATGCGCGCCGCGAGCCAACGCGTGTTCCAGTTGCTCCAGCACGAGGATGCCGCAGCCCTCGCCGCCAGCGGTGCCCTGACGACGGGCATCGAAGGGCCGGACGGCCTTGGAGGGATCATCGCCAGGCTCCGCGATCGCGCCGATCACACCGAACGACATCGCATTCAAGGCGGTGAGGCCAGCGTCGGTGCCACCGCACACGGCAATAACCGCATCGCCGCGATGCACCATGCGCGCCGCCTCGCCGATCGCATAGGTGCCCGTGGCGCAGGCGAGCACGGGTGTGGTGGTCGGGCCGTGCAAGCCGTAGTTCATGGCAACTTGGCAGGAGGCCATGTTGTAGATAAAGGTTGGCATGTAGAAGGCATCGACGCGCTTGCGGTTCTTCGCCATAAACGAGAGCGTCTGCTCCTCGACATTGGCGGTGCCGCCGAGCGATGTGCCGATGTTGACCGCCACGCGGGTGCGATCGACCTGATCGAGATTCAACTGGCTATCGCGCAGTGCCTCGCCCGCAGCCGCGACTGCGATCTGAGCGAATCGCGCCATGCGCCGAGCCACTTTGGCATCCATATAATCACGGGGATCGAAATCGCGGATCTCGGCGGTAATGACGTAGGGAAAATCGGTGATATCGTAGCGCGTAGCTAGCGCCACGCCCGAGCGGCCCGCCACTAACCCGTCCCAAAACTGCCCTACGGTATTGCCAAGCGGGGTAATTGCACCCATGCCCGTTATCACGACGCGGTGCGTAGGATTGGCTCTCATAGCTTTGTTTTCCTCTCAGAAGGGGCAGAAGAGTGAGGATCTCCTGTTCTGAGACATCTAACAGACGAAAGAAGCAGGGAATATTGCCAGTATCAATATTGTTCGCGAAAAATGGATATTCTCATGTTACATATCGGCGAATGATACGCCGCAGATCAACCTTTGTCAATCTATCTTGACCGTAAAGCCTTGGCTATGCTATACTGCCACATGAGCATCAAAGATAGTTGGCTTTTTCCGCAGCCTTACGCATAAAATGTGTAACCAACGCTGCCTACCATCATTGTGTTATCGCTGCGCGTTGCCAATATAAGGAGAGCAAAATGGCCCAGCAACTACGCCTAGTGATCGCCGATGATGAGTCGATCATCCGCATGAATCTCAAGGAGACTCTCGTTGGGCTTGGCTACCTGGTGATCGGTGAGGCAGGCGATGGTGTGAGCGTTATCAATCTCGCTCGCGAATTGCGCCCCGATCTCGTCGTGATGGACATCAAGATGCCGAAACTCGATGGCATCCAGGCCGCCAAGGTCCTAACAGAGGAGCGAATCGCGCCTGTCCTGTTACTCACCGCTTATTCCGACCGCGAATTGGTGGATCGGGCGCGCGAAGCAGGTGTCGTGAGCTATGTGGTGAAACCCTTCCGCGATGCCGAGTTGTTGCCAGCGATCGAAATCGCACTGGCTCGATACAACGAATTCCGCGAGATGGACAAGCAGATCAACGATCTGAAGGAATCGCTCGAAACTCGCAAACTTGTTGATCGCGCCAAGGGTATCTTGATGGATACTCAGGGCTTGAAGGAACAAGAGGCATTCCGCAAGATTCAGCAGCTCTCGATGAACTCGCGCAAGTCGATGCGCGAGGTGGCACAGGCGATTCTGCTGACATCGCAAATCGAGAAGTAGCCGAAAATCAGGCAGCAACTGCTTGTCTTCATAGCACGAACGTGCATCCTGAAACGTAAAACGATGGCGCTGAGCTGTACGTTTTACGTTTTCAGTTTAAGCAGGCAATTGCTGAAGGTTCCATGAGTGAAACAGCCCCGGAATCTGCCCCAAAGCAATCACAGTCCCCGGCCTGGATGCGATGGGGGCGTGTGATTCTTCCCCATGTTGCGACTGCAATAGTGGCGATTGCTGTTAGTTTGGCTGCACAGTTTTGGTGGGTACGGCCACCTCAACCGACCCTGATCGTGCCCACCTCGCCACCGTTTACGCCGATCCCACTCCCCACCGCCACAACGGCACCAGTCAGTACGGCACCAGCGCCGGCACCCGATATTGTGCGCCAAGAGTTGATCGACCTCCGAGCCGAGGATGATGAGCTTTGGGCTGCGATCTACCTTGCGAAGGCGGTCAGCCAAGTCTCCGAGGCGGAGAACCAGATGCGCTCCAACGATCTGAACTCGGTGGCGCAATCGTTGGTGGCGGTCGATGGCTCGCTTGAGTTGGCCTACGAGCACGCCAACGAAGCCGCCAAAAACCCGATCGCTGAGTTGCGCCGCTACGCTGGCACCCTGCACGATGATTTGTATGTGCGTCCTGAAGGGATGGATGCACGCCTTGTGGTGCTGCGCCAGACGATCCTGGCACTGATGGGGGAGCAACGCTAAGGCATCTCTATGCCGTTTGAGCTGCGGGAAAACTAGTTGCGATGGTGTCGAGGCGTTGTTCTGCGTCGCGCCCCGACACCACGTGCAACGATGATGTTGGTATTCGTACGAGGAAACGTGCTATTCGTGCTATTCAATGGAGATGCCGCTGTTCGATATACGCATCCAGCAGTGGTACGTGTTGAGAGATTTGGAGCGAATAGCGTTAGTGATCGCCAACCCAACTTGTGGCGTCGGGAAGTTCGACCAAAGGATTCGAATCGGAGTCGTCGTGCAGTGTTTCGTCGGGGCGAACAACCCGTAACGCTTCGATATCCATACGACGGTAGAGGCGATTACGACCGACACCTTGTTTGTAGGAACGGATTAACCCACGGCTCACATAGGCATACAACGTGGCCTTCTTCACGCCAAGGAGGGCCGCAGCCTCTACACCTGTTAGATATTCAATTCCTTCAATAACCTGTGCCATATCACTACCTCCCACCCCCAGTATAGCCAGCAATCAACGCATTGTCAATATAAATCAACATATATGCAGCTTTATTGACAAACCTAAAGTTTGCATGTTATGATGGCCCTATAAGTGTATCGCAGAACGAATCAACTAATCCTGATAGACGCTGCACACGACTGGATGTATCGGCAATGACAGCCGAGGGATCGTCTACGCTCCGAATCGGAAGGGGACAGCAATGACAACCGAACCAGCGATTTCGCGTGGGCTTGAAAACGTTGTAGTTGCCAGCACGCAGCTGAGCGCTATCGACGGAACAGCCGGGCGACTAAGCTATGTTGGCTATGATATCAATGATTTGGCCGAATACGCCACCTACGAGGAGGTATTTTACCTCTTGTGGTATGGCGAACTCCCAAACGCCGAGCAACTAGCGGCTTTTGATGCTCGTTTGCGCGCCGAGCGCACGCTGAGCGAAGCCGAGTTGGCTTTGGTTCGCAACACGCCCACCACGGGCCATGGCATGGATGCGCTTCGCACGATGATCTCGGCATTGGCGCAACTCGACGATCAGGCTGATGACCTCAGCCCTGAGGGTGTCGAGCGGATCGGCCTGCGCATTGCTGGTAAGATGCCAAGTCTGCTCGCTGCTTGGGAACGCCTGCGCAACGGCAAAGAGCCAGTTGCCGCCGATCCCACGCTGAGCCACGCTGGCAACTTCCTCTATATGATGAACGGCGAAAAGCCCAACCCTGTCTATACCCGTGGCTTGGATGCCTACCTGGTGCTGCTGGCCGAGCACGGCCTGAACGCTTCGACCTTCGCCGCGCGCGTGGCGATCGGCGCTGGCGCAGACGTGTACTGCGCGATCGTCGCTTCGCTGGGCACGCTCAAGGGCCTGCTGCACGGTGGCGCGAACCAGAAGGCTATGGAGACCTTCTTGGAGATCGGCACCGCCGAGAACGCCGCTCCGTACATCGAGAACTTGGTGCAGAACCGCGGTCGCTTGATGGGCGTTGGTCACCGCATCTACCGCGTTGAGGACCCCCGCATGAAGCCGCTGCGCAAGCAGTTCTTGGCGCTCGCCGCCGAGGGCGCTGGCCGCTGGTACGAAGTTGCCGAGGCTGTGGGCAAGGTTATCCAGGAGCACCCGCACTTCGTGCAGCGCAAGCTGAACCCGAACGTCGAGTTCTACAGCGCGCCGTTGCTGTACAGCTTGGGCTTCCCGCTCGATCTGTTCACCGCTGCGTTCGCTATGAGCCGCATCGCTGGCTGGATGGCCCACATCCGCGAGCAGTTGGCCGACAACCGCCTGATCCGCCCGAAGGCCGATTACAGCGGCCCGGCGCCTCGCGAGTTCGTTCCGCTCAAGGATCGCTAAGTTTGTCGCTGTCTACGGGGTTGAGTCGTTCGCGACTCAACCCCGTTTTTTGTTAAGCCCGTAGGCGCTGCAGGCGCTCCCCCGCCGCCTTCAGCGTTTCGATCTTCTTGGCGAAGCAGAAGCGCGCTATGGTTGGCGCCGTGGATGGGTCGCTGTAGAATGCCGAGGTTGGGATGGCGGCCACGCCAAGCTCGGTGGTGAGATAGCGACAGAAGGCTCGATCGTCGTGGTAGCCGAGCACGCTAATGTCGGCGCTGATGAAGTACGAGCCTTCGACGGGCAGTGTCGGTAGGCCGATCCCCTCCAAAATGCTGCGCAGCAACTCGCGGCGCTCCCCGTATTCCACCAACAACTGTTCGTAGTAGCCGTTCGTCGCGGATTGTTCGATCGCTATCGCGCTGGCCTCCTGCATCGGCGTTGAGGTGGCGAAGGTGACCCACTGGTGCGCGGCCCGCAACGCTTGGTTGAGCAGCGCTGGCCCCACCGACCAGCCGATCTTCCAGCCCGTGACGCTGAAGGTCTTGCCGACGCTGTTGAGCGTCAGGGTGCGCTCCCACATGCCCGGCAGCGTGGCCAATGGGATATGCTCGGCCCCGTCGTAGAGCAGGCGGTCGTATACCTCGTCGGTGATCGCGATGACATCGTATTCCTGGCACAATCCAGCAATGAATTCTAATTCATCGCGGCGATACACCTTCCCGGTTGGATTATGCGGTGTGTTCAGGAAGAGCAGCTTGGGCCGCTGCTCGAAGGCGGCGCGTAGTTCATCGGGATCGAAGAACCAACCCGGACGCGCAGGGTCGCTCGATGGGCGCAGCAGCACCGGGATCGGCGTGGCACCCGCCATGATGATGTCGGGCACATAGGCGTCGTAGGCTGGCTCGAACACAATCGCTTTATCGCCGGGGTCGAGCAGGGCGAAGGCAGCATCACACAGCGCCTCAGTGGCACCACTCGTTACGCTCACCTCGGTCTGCCAATCGACTTCGCGGCCATAATCACGCTGCCATTGGTTCGCCACTGCTTGGCGCAGATGGGGCAGGCCGGGCATCGGGGCGTATTGGTTCAGGTCGGCGTTGATCGCGGCGGCGGCGGCCTGTTTCACAAAATCGGGCGCGGCAAAATCGGGGAAACCCTGGCCGAGATTGACAGCTTGATGCTGGATGGCGAGGGCACTCATTTCGGTGAAGATGGTTGTGCCGAATCCGGCGACCCGCCGGGCGTACGGGCTGCTCATAGTGATGCTCCTGGCTTTCGTTGGGATGAGACTGATTATCTGCGCGCATAGTACCATAGGGCTTCCCACTCAGCAATCGTCTATGGGCTTCGAGCGCATCCCAACGCGACAAAAAGCATTATCTACTTCTTCTTAAGAATAACTTATTGTTTAACTGTTTATGAAAGAATCATCATTTATAAGAAAACTTTCCATGCTAAAATCATGCTATCAGTGCGAAACAATCAAGCTACTCTCGTTTCAGTTCATATGCACGTTCACGATATTCGCATGCCCTCACAAAAACGTATATACAGTACATTGAAGCCGTCGATAACCAACTTACGTTGGAATGTCCCTTTATTTCTATCATTAAATCAATTTTCGTCACACACGCTTCACATCCCACCTCTCAATCCACCCACGTTACACCAAGCGTGTTTATCGCGTCTGTTTCATCGCGCATCTTAACCCTAGGCGTTGATTACGTGGCAAGTTGAGTGTTAGTTAGGGTTAACACAACCCTCAACCCATCCAACAACATCATCATCGCTTAATAGTTCCTGTTCCAAGCGTGATCTGTCGTTGTGCAGATCGTGTAGGACGGCTGCGCCCTACATCGGCTCCAACGTGATGTGTTTGTTCGTGTTTGAGAAAGGGTGGAAACGTGGCATCACAGCAAATTTTGAGGCACAGCACTGAACAACGTAATCGGAACAACTCTGGTATCAGCCGGACATCCCATTGGTATCGTAAACTACGCCTAGCGCTGAGCTGCTTGCTCATCATGCTGGCGTACTCACAAGTCGTGCCAGCCGCCCATGCCGCTCCCGGCATCACCGTTACACCAACGAGCGGCTTGCAAACGAGCGAAACGGGTGGGATCGCCCACTTCACGGTGGTGCTCAACCAGCGCCCGACCGCCAACGTGACGATCGGGTTGAGCAGCAGCGACACCACCGAGGGCACCGTCAGCCCGACCTCGCTCACCTTCACGCCCGCCAACTGGAGCGTGCCCCAGATCGTTACTGTCACGGGTGTTGACGATAATCTCGACGACAACGCCATCGCCTATACGATCGTCACAGCTCCAGCCGTTAGCGCCGATCCTGGTTACAATGATCTGAACGCCGCTGATGTCAGCGTCACCAACAGCGACAATGATACCGCTGGCCTGATTGTCTCGCAGATCAGCCGCCATACCACCGAGTTGACTGGTCAGGCAAACCGCCAAGCGACATTCACGGTGCGCCTCAGCAGCCAGCCAACTGGTAATGTAATAGTGGCTGTCGCGAGCAGCGATACCTCCGAGGCCACCGTCAGCCCAACCTCGCTCACCTTCACGACTGCCAACTGGGCTACACCACAGACCGTCACCGTCACAGGTGCCACCGACACTTCTAATGATGGTCATGTCGCCTACAATGTCACGCTCACCCCTAGTGGTGGCGGCTATACAGCGGGACTAGCGAAAACAGTACAACTTTATACGCTTGACGATGATCTTAGTGCGCGGGTAAACATCAGCAACCCCAGCAACCTTACGGTGACCGAGGCGGTTGGTGCTGGTCGCACAGCAACCTTCACGGTTGTATTAAACAGCAACTTTGGCACTGGTGGAGGCGCCGCTAACCGCACGCTGACATTATCATTCAGCAGCAGCAAGGCATCCCGTGCAACCGTCAGCCCAGCGAGCATCACCTTTGCGAACAGCGCTGGCAACGGGAGAGTTGCATGGAACTCGACTCAAACCGTCACGATCACTGGCGTCGATAACAGCATCGATGACGGCGATGAGCCGCTGTTCATCAACATAACGGCGACCACAGCCGGAACCGGTAACCCCTATGACAACAACACGTCGCACAGAGTGCCGCCGATCCCCTTCACCGTGATCGATAACGATACGGCGGGTTTCACGGTCTCGACGCCGGCCAATACCACCACGACCGAGGCAGGTAACGGCAGCCCGCGCACGTTCACGATTGCGCTGAACAGCCAGCCGACCGCCAATGTCTCTATTCCGCTGAGCAGCAGCGATCCAACCGAGGGTACGGTCAGCCCGAGCACGCTCACCTTCACGACCGCCAACTGGAACACACCGCAGACCGTCACCGTCACGGGCGTGAACGATGATGTGGACGATGGCGACATCGCCTACACGATCGTCACTGGGCCAGCCAGCAGCTCCGACACGGTGTACAACCTGTTGAACCCAGCGGATCGCACGTTCACCAATATCGATGATGATACCGCTGGCCTGAGCATCTCGCCCATCAGCGGCAACACCACCGAAGCCGGCGGCACCGCCACCTTCACCGTCAAGCTGAACAGCCAGCCGATCGATGATGTGGTGGTTGATCTGAGCAGCAGCGACACCACCGAGGGCACGGTCAGCCCAAGTTCGCTCACCTTCACGCCCGCCAACTGGAACACAGCCCAAACCGTCACTGTCACGGGCGTTGACGATGCGCAGGTCGATGGCGATATCGACTACACCATCACCGTCGATCCTTCGAACAGCTACGATGTCCTGTACGCGGCGCTGAGCGCAAACACGGTCAACGTCACCAACATCGACGATGACTCGATCGGCATCGTGGTTTCACCTACCAGCGGCCTTGTGACCACCGAAGCAGGCGGCACCGCCACCTTCGATGTAGTGCTGAACGGCCCGCTCACCGCCGATGTCATCATCACCCTGAGTAGCAGCGACACGACCGAGGGTACGGTCAGCCCAAGTTCGCTCACCTTCACGCCCGGGAACTGGAACACACCGCAGACCGTCACCATCACAGGTGTTGATGACGATGTGGATGATGGCGACATCGCCTACGCAATCTCGTTCAACATCACCTCCTCCGATCCCGAGTACTCCACGATCAGCTTGAGCGATCTGAACGTAACCAACATCGACGATGATACTGCTGGCGTGACGATCGCTCCGAACAGCGGCTTGCAGACCACTGAGGCGGGCGATACCGCCACCTTCGATGTGGTGCTCACCAGCGAGCCAACCGACGACGTGACCATCGACCTGAGCAGCAGCGACACGACCGAGGGTACGGTCAGCCCAAGCTCGCTCACCTTCACGCCTGCGAATTGGAACACACCGCAGACCGTCACCATCACAGGTGTTGATGACGCGATCGACGATGACGACGTAGACTACCAGATCACACTCACCGTCAGCAGTGCCGACAGCATCTACGACGCGCTTGCGCCGTCCGTCGCCAATGTCACCAACATCGACGACGATACCGCAGGCGTGACGATCACACCGAACAGCGGCCTCGTGACTTCCGAGGCGGGTGATACCGCCACCTTCGATGTGGTGCTCACCAGCGAGCCAACCGACGACGTGACCATCAACCTGAGCAGCAGCAACACCAACGAGGGTACCGTCGATCCGGCTTCGCTCGTCTTCACTCCTGCCAACTGGAACGTGGCGCAGACCGTCACCGTCACGGGCGTTGACGACGCGATCGACGATGACGACATCGCCTACACCATTAACAGCACGGTCAGCAGCAACGATGCGAAGTACAACAACCTGAGCATCGACGCCGTTGAGGTCACCAACATCGACAACGACGGCCCTGGCTTCACCATCACGCCGCTCAACGGCCTGACCACCACCGAGGCAGGAGGCACAGCCACCTTCACTGTGGTGCTGAATATGCAGCCCACCGACGACGTGACCATCGACCTGAGCAGCAGCGACACGACCGAGGGTACGGTCAGCCCAAGCTCGCTCACCTTCACACCCGCAAACTGGAACATTCCGCAGACCGTCACCATCACTGGCGTCGATGACAACGTGGACGATGACGACGTCAGCTACACGATCGAGATCGCAGCGGCGCAGAGCAACGATCCCGCTTACGACGGCCTTGATCCTGCCGATGTGAGCGTGACCAACATCGACGATGACACCGCAGGCGTGACCGTCTCGGCCATCAGCGGCAGCACCTCCGAGAAGGGCGGCACAGCCACCTTCACCGTCAAGCTGAATAGCCAACCCACGGCCAACGTCACCATCAACCTGAGCAGCAGCGACACGACTGAAGGCACCGTCAGCCCAAGCTCGCTCACCTTCACACCTGCGAACTGGAACATACCGCAGACCGTCACCGTCACGGGCGTGAAGGACGACATCGCCGATGGCAACGTTACCTACACCATCATCACGAGCGCGGCCATCAGCGCTGATCCCAAGTACAACGGCATGGCCGTGCCCGACGTGACCGTCATCAATATCGATGACCCGAGCAGCGTCAAAGATACGAATTGGCAAGTATTCCTGCCGTTCATCAGACGCTAAACGTAGACCCCAAGCGGTGGTTGGCCTCACAGCCAGCCACCGCTTTCTCTTTCCTCCAAGCCTCCTCACCACAGCTGTGTTTGGAGTTTGAGTTGAAACAAACCCAACCGCTTGTCAGCGCCCGTCTTCAAAGCCAGCGTGCGCCAGGGCCGCGCCGTGTCCCCAGCCCGTGATGGCTTCCGCGCGCGATTCGCGCCGCCACTCAAACCAGCTCTTTTTAAGAAAAATGTCACTTGACCTGATACCAATCAATGCTATACTGCAAACGAACCAGCCAAAGGACGCAAAGAGAGGTGCCAAGCCGCCTGAAACGAGGAAAAACAGCGCATGGGCTATTGCTGCGTGCAATAGTTGACGAGGTGGAGGTTTCCCATCGCGAGGTGGGACTAATAGCGACAACATCGCTAGAAAATCGAAAGATCAGCGGATGCCTCCCAGGCGCGCCACCGTCTGCAAGCGCTTCTTCAAGGCTCCCCCAGCGATGGGCGAGACAAAACAAGCGCAGTGAGCACCTTCAACACAACACGCACCACCGCAGAGCCTGACCGCGTCCCCGGCTCTCGGCTGCCAATACCCACGAGTAACCAAACCAGTGCATCCTCGCGCCCGCACCTTGGCGTGATTGATTCCGCATTCCGTTCCCAATATGAGGCAATAGCGCTCGGTTCGCGATTCTCGATGGGCGGCCTGTTCAGCCTGCGCCTATGTCTATACACGGCGAAACGCCGATAGCGCATACGCACGGGCGAAACAAGCCATCTGTGTATTCACCCTGTCAATCATAACGCAGTGCAGCATCTTCGGTAGGAAGAAGGCTTAGGCGACTGCATACTCAAAATAAGGAGAGAGCTATGTGCGGCATCGTTGGCTATATCGGCAACCGTGAAGCGACGGAGGTAGTGGTGGGCGGTCTGAGCCGCCTCGAATATCGCGGCTACGACTCGGCGGGCATCGCCATCAGCGACGGCGGCCCCTTGCAGTTGCGCCGCAGCGTCGGCAAACTCTCGAACCTCACCGCCCTGCTGCGCGAAAAACCCACCAAGGGCACCAGCGGCATCGGGCACACGCGTTGGGCCACCCACGGCGGCGTCACCGAAGAGAACGCCCATCCGCACTGCGACGCCTCCGGCGAGATCGTCGTGATCCAGAATGGCATCGTCGAAAACTACCTCGAACTCAAGGGACGCCTCCTCGAACGGGGCCACCACTTCAAATCGCAGACCGACACCGAAGTGATCGCGCTGATGTTGGGCGACCACTACAAGGAAGTCGGTTCGCTCGAAGCCGCCATGCGCCTCACGCTGAGCGAAATACGGGGAGGCAACGCCGTCGTCGCGATGAGCGTCCGCGAGCCGGGGCGCATCGTCGCAGCGCGCCTGGGCAACGCTGGCGGCATCGTGGTCGGCATCGGCGAGGGCGAGACGTTCCTGGCCTCGGATATCCCCGCCATCCTCGACTACACCCAGCGCATCATGTTCTTGGAGGACCGCGAACTGGTTGTGATCGACGCGAATGGTGCGCAGGTCAGCAAACTCGACGGCACGCCGCAGGTCAAGCCAGTGATGGTCATCAACTGGGACCCCGTATCGGCGGCCAAGGGCGATTACAAGCACTTTATGCAGAAGGAGATCTTCGAGCAGCCGCGAGCGCTCACCGATGCGCTGCGCGGTCGCTTCGATCTCGAAGGCGGCACGGTGCAACTCGACGAACTGCACCTCAGCGAAAAAGAGTTGTGGCGACTCGGGCGCATCTACTCGGTGGCCTGCGGCACAGCCTGGCACGCAGCGCTGATCGGCAAATACTTCATCGAGAGCCTGGCCCGTTTGCGCGTCGATGTCGATTACGGCTCGGAGTTCCGCTACCGCAAGCCCATCCTGGGAGACGACACGCTGATGCTCACCATTACCCAGAGCGGCGAGACGGTTGATACCCTGGCGGCAATGGAGGAAGCCCGTGAGCAGGGCGTGAAGAGCATCTCGATCGTGAACGCGGTCGGCAGCCAAGCGGCACGCCTGGCGGATGGTGGCACACTCTACCTGCACGCTGGCCCCGAGATCGGCGTGGCGTCCACCAAGGCGTTCACCTCGATGCTGATTGTGCAGTACCTGCTGGCGCTGCGCCTAGCCGAAGTCCGTGGCGCGATGAAGTCGAGCGAGATCCGCACGCACATCCAAGCGCTGGTCGAACTGCCCAGTAAAGTCGGGCGTCTGCTCGAAGACACCAGCCTGTACGAGGAGCTCGCCGAGCGCTACCACAACGCCAGCAATGCGCTGTTCCTGGGGCGGCAGGTCAACTACCCGGTGGCGCTGGAAGGCGCGCTCAAGCTGAAGGAGATCAGCTACATTCACGCCGAGGGCTACCCGGCGGGCGAGATGAAGCACGGCCCGATCGCACTGATCGATAACGGCCTGCCAGTGGTCTGCATCGCCATGCGCGACTCTGTCTACGAGAAGATGATCTCGAACGTGGAGCAGGTTAAGGCGCGCGGCGGCCAGGTCATCGCGATCGTCAGCGAGGGCGACACCCTGGTGAAGGAGAAGGCCGACGTGGCGATCGAGGTGCCCGAGACGCTGCCGCTGCTCACGCCGCTGCTCACCAGCATCCCGCTGCAACTCTTTGCCTACCACGTCGCCCTGCGGCGCGGCTGCGATGTGGATCAGCCTCGCAATCTGGCCAAGAGCGTGACGGTGGAGTAGGCACGGTTTCAAACAGTGATGTTGACGTTCTCAGTGTGTAGAACGTCAACATCATAACGACGCCATATCTTCACCGCAGCTCGCCCCGCCCTACTCCAATGCTTTGCGCACCGCAAACATCAAGCGCGGCCCCGCATCGTCGCCCGGCGAGAGCGGCCACGAACTCGTCGGCTCCTCGCCGATGCGCAGCAGCGGGCCAAGCGAATCGTTGGCGTTGCTCAGCAGCATCCGCACATCGCCCGACATCGCCTCGCGCAGGATAGCAGCGAGCCCCGCCGTGGGCACACCGGGCACCGCCAACAACTGCGCGCTGCCCAAGCGCATCACCGTGAACGACGTGACAAAGCCCACATCGCGCAATTGCCGCTGCCGCAACTGCCCCGCTGCGTGCGCCTGCAACAGCGCCCGCTTCGAAATCGGCAACCACACACTCTGCTGGCTCGACTCAAAACGCTCGATCGACTCCAACTCGCGATCGCGCAGCGCCGCCACCACCGCATCCGCATATGCACGCCCAAGCGCCTCCGCATCCGCGTCGGAGGGCGCAGCCGCCTCGGCGAGCCGAACGCCCTGCGCACCAGTCACGTGCAGCGCGAGGCCACCCACGGCCTGCTCCACCGCCTGACACGCCACGCCCACATAATCGGAACTGATCTGCGATCCAACGGTCCGCGGCGGATAATCGAGATTCATCAGCGTCGCAAGGATCTCACCGCTCGGGCGCTCGAACTGGATGGCCGACACCGCCACATCCGGCAGGCCCGGCACCACCGTATTCGCAGAACGCATTCGCACCGGGCAGCCGAACGTCAACGCCTCAATGGCCGCCTCCTCGATCGCCCGCTTGATCGTCGCTAAATACACTGAATCGATTGCATTCGGCCCATCGTCGCCCCAGAAACCCAACGTATCCGGCCCACGCAACGTGCCCGTACACGTCAGCACCACTGCATCGGCAGCGATATTGTGCTTCGACAGCGCCGAGCGAATCTCCTCGATATCGCTCAGATGCAAACCGATCAAATCGCAGGAGAGCAGGATCACCACACGCTCACCGTGGCGCATCGCCAACGCACGAACCTGCAGCGGACTGTGTACAGCCGTCGCCTGGCGTTCGCGCTGAGCGCCCGCAAGCCACACCGGGCGCTCAGCCAGCGGCGGCGTGATCGTACGCGAGGCCGCGCCAGCCAAAAAAATATCAGACGCCATACACCCTCATTCCCTTAACGCGCATCGAATTGCGGAAGCAACCCAGCATTCGTCTGCTTAATATCCGCCCACACCGCCTCGACATGCGCCGCATCCGGGCCAAGCGGATTCGCCAACAACGCCATCATCGCCGCCTGCTCATCGCCCTCCACCGCCGCCTGAATCGTCAACAACTCATAACTCTTCACCGCCGACGTTAAACCGTGAAACTGCGGCTCCAGCGCCGCCACAGGCAACGGCGTAGCACCACTCTTATCCACGCGGCAGGGAGTCTCCACCACCACATCCGCGGGCAAATTCGGGATAGCGCCATTATTGCGCGTATTCACCACATGAATCGCACCATCGCCGCTCCACAACGACTCGATCAGCGCAGCAGCGGCAGTCGAATAATACGCCCCGCCGCGCTCCATCAACTCGTGCGGCTTCTCGCACAAATGCGGGTCGCTGTAGCGCTCCAACAGGCGCCGCTCGACATCCATCACCACCTCGGCGCGGGTCGGCACACCCGTATTCTGGCGCTCGATCACCTGCGATTCCAAATAAAAATACTGCAAATACCCGCTCGGAATCGCATGCAACATCTCCAGCAAAAACGGCGGGAAATGTATCCCCTCCTCCTGATGCCGCAAATGCTCGATATGGGCGCGCAACACATCCTCAGTCGCATCGCTGCCATCGATCGTCACGCGCCGTACCCAATTCAAGTGATTCAAACCAACCTGCTCGATATACACCTGCTCGGGCGGCACGTGAAACATCGACGCAATACCCCGCTGCGCATTGATCGCATTATTGCACAACCCCACCACCGGCACACCGCCGTAGCGCGTCAGCGCCTCAGTCACAATGCCAGCCGGATTCGTGAAGTTCACCAGCGTCGCGTTCGGCGCAAGCTCACGCATATCCCGAGCGATATCGAGCACCACCGGAACCGTGCGCAACGCCTTCGCAAAGCCACCAACGCCAGTCGTCTCCTGCCCGACCAACTGATGCCGACGCCCCAGCGTCTCATCGCCGTGGCGAGCGTGCTGCCCGCCCACGCGCAACTGCGTAATCACAAAATCGGCGCCATCCAGCGCGCGCCGCCGATCGCCCGTCAACTTCACCGTAAACGGCGCATTCGCATAAGCCGCCATCCGCTGCGCAAACGCACCCACCACCTGAAGGCGCTGCTCGTCCGGATCGACCAACCAAATCTCACGAACAGGTAACACCGCAGCACGCGCAATAAAGCCATCGATCAGTTCGGGCGTGTACGTGCTACCACCACCTATCACCACAAGCTTCATCTCAGCCTCATTCTTGCAGATGCCCTATGCGGCTCACCCTCGTGGTGGATTCAGCCGACCTCGGGCCAAGCAGCCCGCACCAGCGCGGGCAACACAACACCAGATGGGCCACTCAAGCGATACAACGGCGACCGCAGCGACTCGCTCACCTCAGGATTCACGATCACCACCACCGCCCCGTGATTCAACGCGATCTGCGGCAGCGAAGCCGCCGGCTCAACCTGCGCCGAAGTGCCCACCGACAAAAACAGATCACACCGCTGCGCAGCCTCACGGGCAGCACTCAGCAGCTCAGAGTCGAGCAGCTCGCCAAACCAAACCACATCGGGGCGCAACAGCCCACCGCAGTTCGGGCACAACGGCGGCACCGCATCCGTGGCAGGCCAATCGGCAACCAACACATTCTCATCGAAACAGCGGTAGCGCCGAATATTACCGTGCAACTCGATCACTCGCTGGCTGCCCGCAAGCGAATGCAACCCATCGATATTCTGCGTAATCAGCGTAAAATCCGGCACGCGCCGCTCCAACTCGGCCAGCGCCACGTGACCCGGATTCGGGCGCGTCTGCTCGATAGTCACCCGACGCTCGGCGTACCACTCCCACACCAAGCGAGGATTGCGCACAAACGCCGCAGGCGTCGCCAAATCCTGCGGATTGAACGTCGCCCACAACCCCTTCTGCGCATCGCGAAACGTCGGGATACCACTCTCCGCCGAAACGCCAGCGCCAGTCAAAACAGCAACAGAACGGGCAGAACGGAGCCGCTCAGCGAGCTCAGACGGGATAGAAACGTGCATAGCAGAGCATCCTCTCCATCAATATGGCCGCGCCCACAACAGCACAACGAGCAACCGAGGCAAGTATACAAGGTTCTCGACACGTTTACAATGTACCACAACCACACCTCATCTCACCAAGCATGCCCATGGTTTTGGAGAAAAAAAAGCAGCCAGCGCCTCACCGCCCGTCGCTACGGGCAAACAACGTCGTGCACAACGTGTGCGCGCTCGGACAGTGATGGCGCTTCGCGCCACAACGCGCGCACATTACCGCTGCTCCGCCTAAACGTGACAAGATGACCAGGTGACACGGTGACTTAGTGAACAACAAACCGAAAACAAACAAACCACACCGCCAATCGCCACCGAGCGTGTCCCCACACTATCACCCGCCACGTACCACAAGGCATAACCACGGGCGCATCCCACGAGGCTACCTTCCACTTTGGGGTCCAGGGGCATTCGCCCCGATCGGGGTTTCCAAAGGGCCGCGACCGGCCCTCTGGGCCTGCGCAGCAACGCACGCTCTCGTGCAAACGCGTCCACCCGCCGAATGGCGCATCCCACCCCCTGCGAATCGGTGACACGGTGACACGGTGGTGAACTACGAGCATAATAGAGATAAAAACCTAATCTGCGTAATCTGTGGATTGGATTTCTCACATTGACAAAACAAGAACAAATGTGCTATACTGTCAAGTGGAAAGACCTCATCACTTGTTCAGGATGGCAGAGTAAGTAAAACGGCATAACGCCAATCGAAAAGGAGTACGACGATGGCCAGAGAGCTGAACAAAGTCCAACTCACCGGGCGCCTCGGGGCCGACCCCGAAATGCGCTACACCCCACAAGGGCACGCAGTCACCACCTTCCGGGTCGCCTCCAACCGCACATGGCGCAGCGCCGACGGCGAAACCCACGAAGACACCGAATGGTTCCGCGTCGTCGCGTGGAACAAGCTCGCCGAGATCTGCAACCAATACTTGATCAAAGGGGCGCGGGTCTACATCGAAGGTCGCCTCCAGACGCGCCAATGGCAGGATCAAGATGGGCAGACTCGCTACAGCACCGAGGTCATCGCCAACGACATGATCATGCTCGACACGCGGCAGAGCCAAAGCGCCACCGACGAACCCGACGACGAACCCGAAGAGATCGTCGCAGCGCCGCCCGTCCCCGAGGTCGTCACCAAAGCGCCGAGCCGCTCGCGCACCGCCAAAGTCGCGCCGCTGCCGCGCAGCAAAGCCGCCGTCGAAGAGGCCGACCTGCCATTCTAAGCGATCATCAACGAGCACACACGTCGAATCCCAGCAGGGTAGCATCGCTGCCCTGCTTTGTTGTACCTGGCAGAGCGATGCGATGGTGGTTCTCATTGCTCCGCATTGTAGTGCTCGTTGAGATCCTTGACTCAGAAACTGGCGCTAGAAAGGCCTGGTAACTTGGTGACTTGGTGATGAACTACGAGAATAAAGAGATAAAATCTCATCTGTGTAATCTGTGGATACTCTAACTCCGCCTATCGGCGGATCATCAAACACCCTTACCTGTGTTACAATGCCCCACGTTTAGAAGTGTTTGTAGGGCTTACGCACATGCGCTGGAATCGCACAACAACCTGCTGGAGCACATCGCGCGGCGGAATGCTGGGCGCTGGCCATAGGTGTACTGTGCCCAGTTTAGCCCTTAGTGTGTAAACTATTTCTTAGTCTCGAACTTTGAGCTGCGGGCCAGTACTTGGCTCGCAGCTTTTTTTATTCTTTACAGCAATCAAGGAGACCGCAAATGATCCTAGTAGATATGAATCAAGTAACACGTCTGCATGGCGGTCGTACCATCTTCCAAAACCTACAATGGACCATCCAAGATCGCGAGAAGATCGGCCTCGTCGGCGTCAACGGCGTGGGCAAATCGACACTCCTGCGCACACTGGCCGGCATCGAACCCCCCGACTCCGGCTCAATCGTGCTGCGGCGGGGCGCACGGGTCGCCTACCTCGCGCAGGAATATGCGGGCACACCAGGACGCGCCGTGCTCGACGAACTGCTAGCGGTGCGCACCGACCTGCACCAGCTCGAAGCGCAAATCGCCGCCGCCGAAGCCCGCATGGGCGATCCCGAAGTGAGCAACGACATGCGCGCCCTTGAGCGCGTGCTGCTCGAACACGAGCGCCTACTGGAGCGCTTCGAGATGCTGGGTGGCCGTGCGATACACAGCCGCGCCGAAGCGCTGCTCCGCGATCTCGGCTTCAGCGAGGAGAACTGGGATCAGCCGATGGAGTTGCTGAGCGGCGGCCAACGCAAACTGATCGGCCTGGCCCGCTGTCTGCTCTCCGACCCCGACCTGCTGCTGCTCGACGAGCCAGACAACCACCTCGACCTAGCGCGCAAAGCCATGCTAGAACAGATTATCCGCCGCTTCGAGGGCGCGGTCATCATCATCTCGCACGACCGCTACCTGCTCGACGAAACCGTCACCAGCATCGCCGAGCTAGAGGCCACACGACAGACCGGCGCACGCCTGGTGCTGTGGGAGGGCAACTATTCGAGCTATGCCACCCAAAAAGAGCTGGCACTGCTGCGGCAACAGCAGGATTATGTGGCGCAACAAAAGCAGATCGAGCGCCTCGAAGCCGCGATCAGCCGCTTCCGCACCTGGCTCAACATCTCGCTCGACCCGCGCCTCAAAAAGCAGATCGACAACAAACAGCGCATGATCGATCGAATGGATAAAGTCGAGCGGCCCGTATTGGAACGTCGCAAAATGGCGCTGGCCTTTCACCCGCGCGTGCGGGGCGGCGCAAAAGCGATCGAACTGCGCAATATCGACAAAAGCTTTGGCGACCGCATCATCATGTTGGGGGCATCGGCCACGATCATGAACGGCGAGCGCATCGGCATCGTCGGGCCGAACGGCGTGGGCAAATCGGTGCTGCTACGCATGATCCTGGGCCAAATGCCCATCGACGGTGGCGAGATCTGGATCGGGCCGAGCATTCAGCTCGATTATTACGCCCAGCAGCACGAAACGCTCGACATGCAGCAAACACCGATCGAAGCGTTGCGAGCCGTGCGCCCGATGTACGAGGGCGAGGCGGTCGCCAAGCTCGGCAGCTTCCTGATACCCTACGCGGCCTGCAATCAGCCGATCGCGACCCTGAGCGGTGGCGAGAAGAGCCGCGTGCAGCTCGCGCGCCTGATGCTAGGTGGCGCTAACTGCCTGCTGCTCGACGAGCCAACCAACAACCTCGACATCGCCTCCGCTGAGGTGCTTGAACAGGCGCTCGACACGTTTAGCGGCACCGTGATCGTCGTCTCGCACGACCGCTATTTCCTCGATCGTGTCGTTGATCGCATTTTGTATCTCGAAGATGGTGAACTGTTCAGCATCGAAGGCGGATATAGCGCATATGCCGAGAAGAGATCATTTCAATAATCAAAAATATAATAACAATTCAATTTAACTACACAACACAATAACTATCCTGTTATTACAAGTTTGTGTAGTACACATGGAATGAGCCATGGAATAATCCATGGCTCATGCTTTCATCGCTATATCGCTCCATTATCACCAAAAACTATTCTCATCAGTAACCATCAAGCTATTTTAAAGAAACAATAGATAGCGAAAATGTCATTTTCATCTTGATACGATTCACCAGCAATTCACTCCTATCACCTATCCTTCCAAACATACTTCCCTAACTGCGCTTTCTACATTTCATACGACCTTGCGCAGCAACTGCACTCTGCCATCTATATGGCATGGGTGTTGGTTCCATGCTTCCACGCCACATCTACAACATCGAGAAAGGAGTATTGCACGACGTAGAGCACTGTATCGCTATTCATGCGAACCTACTCCCTTGCCCTTGAGAGTGTTCCAAGTCAATAGGTATTCACTCACGTTGCTTGCAGCTAGACTAGTGGATTCCTTTAGCGGCGCATAGTCCAAACTCCGTAGGTATCCGTCATAGTTACAAGGAGAGAAACCATATGAAGCGAAAGTGGTTTACTTTCACTACATGGTTCGTGCTGCTCCTCAGCATTGCAAGTGTAAGTTCAGTTGGGGCACATACGGTCACATATTGGAGTGATATCAACGAACCGGATCGCAGTCGTAACGAATGGTTTGAGACAGCTAACAACGGCCAAAACGGCGCACGTAATGGCGCAAAAACAGCCGATGTAGGTCATAGCATTATCGCCCGCAACGAAGTGAACGAGGGCGAATTTATCTTCCGCGATGCCACCAAAGACACACGCGTCCTCAGTTCCACCCTCACCGTGAGCGATACCACAGAGCTTGCCCGCGCTGCTGATATCGACTGGTTTGCGATCACTGGCGAGCCAGGGTTCCTGAACTTCTTGATCAAACAAGAGAGCATCGACGGTGCGCTGTCCGAGCTCAATCCAATGTTTGTGATCACGATCAGCACAAATGGTAACAGCAGCAACACCACCATTCCCGAATCGGGTGGCCTTACGATTCCTCCGGAAGCCGCTTGGGAATACGCCATCCTAACCGATTTCAACTCAACGGTAAACACAGGTAACTACCGACCACCCAAACGTTGGGTCTATACGTCAGGCACGGCAGGCAATTGTACAGGTTGTCTCGCCCAGTTGATCGGGCGCTCCAACGGTGGCGTACCGGGTAACTTTGTTGAGATTAAGGTGCCGTGGTCGCAGATCGGCTTCACGAATAATCAGCCACCACCCCAGGGCACAGCTCTGCGCTTCACGCTCTCGACCTACCTGAAATCGGAGCATCTCGCCGATGTTGTGCCTGGCGATGATAAGCCTGCTCTGCTCCTCCTCGATGCAGCCAGCACCAGAACGACTGCGGAAATAGTCAGCGCAGGATTCCTCGATACCTACATGGATGTCTACTTCGACACCAATGGCGATGTCTTTTCGCCGCTTCTGATCAGCGAGTTCAACCCGAATCCTGAGGGCACTGAGCCTGCTGGTCCTAACGGTAGAGGCACCGAGTGGATCGAGATTATCAACGTCAGTTCCTTCAACGTGAGCTTGGACAACTACAGCATTGGTGATGCAGTCAGGCGAGGCTCCGCCGATGCGATGCTGAAGTTCCCTGCGGGCAAAACGGTCCCACCGAATGGTGTCGTTATCGTAGCACAGGATAAAAACAAACCACCCATCGCTGGCCTCTCCAGCAGCCCATCTCTGCAGATCTTCCAGTGGGCACCAAACAATGTAGTAAATGGCGAGATGCCGCCCAACACCATTTGGTCGAGCAAAACTACTATCGGCCTCGACAATCAACGCGACCGTGTGGTGCTCACCTACCGCAACCATACGATCATGGATCTTGTCGAATATAAAGTCGAGACCAACTCGACTAGTCCCTATCCTGGACACATTGCATATGTGTACGAGGGCGATGATGCCCTGCTGACATCGGTGCCTGAGGGCAACCAGTATAGCATCGAGCGGTGCCCTGTGAAGCAAGACACCAACGATGCCGCGCTCGATTTCACCTTCCACAACGGCGCCACCGACAATATGCCCACGCCGGGTATCGCATGTCCGCCAACCACTGGCGTCGATCTCGAAGTGCGACAAGTCGCTTCAACATCGGCAGCTTTGGCAGGCAGCCAAGTCATCTTCACTATCCAGTGGAGCAACTTGGGCGATGGTCCCTTCTCATCGGTGCTGCTCACTGATACGCTGCCGTTGCACCTCAACTTCGTGTCGGCCAGCCCAGCGCCCGATGCAGGCCGCTCAACCGCCACGCAGAAGGTGTGGAACTTCACCAACCTCACACCGCCAAGCGGTGGCACAGTCGGCGGCACGATCATCCTGACCGCGACCATCTCGGCCAGCGCACCGGCCAACCTGCCGCTCGTCAACCGCGTGGAGATCAGCGAGAACGATCCTACACGCGTCGAAGCAGAGCATAAACTCGGGAACAATAGCTACGAGGCGACCGTCACAGCGATGAAGCCCGACCTCGCGGTCTCATCGACATGGCCCGGCGGCGCACTGCCCAACGATACCGTGGAGTACGTGATCGCCTACGCCAACAACGGTAGCGGCATGGCAAGCAATGTCGTGATCACCGATACGTTGCCAGCCGCGGGCGCAACCTTCGTCAGCAGCACACCAGCACCAGATGGTAGCTCAACCGCTACAGAGAAGGTCTGGTCGCTTGGCGAGCTCGATCCCGGCGATACTGGCACAATCACGGTCAGGGTGAAGATCACTGGCAATACCAACGATCAGCTCACCAACCAGATCGTGATTACTGGCGAGCCAGCCGATGATCCCGGCGCGCCCACCGCCGATAACAGCGAAACGCGCATCCTGGTCGTCGGCGTGATCCCCAATCTGGAAGTGGAGATCAAGGACTGGCCAGACAAGGCGAAGCCAGGCGGCACCTTCTGCTACACCATCGAGTACACCTATCCGAAGGGCGCTATTCAGGCCACCGACATCCAGATCAAGAACACGCTGCCCACGGGCCTCTCGCTGGTTAGCCAGACATCCAGCCCAGCGCTCAACTTCAACGGTGCGACCACTGGCGAGCTTGTGTGGGGTCCAGGCACACTCAACGTTGGTGGCAAGGGCACCATCACCGTCTGTGTCAAGGTCCGCAGCATCGTTCCGGTGGGTGAAGAAGTGGAGAATGTCGTCTCGATCAGCGGCTCGGTCGATCCCGATCCGACCCTCGCCGATAACATCAAGACCGCCAAACTCACCTTCGACTCCTACCAGACCATGCTTCCGTTCATTGGCAAGTAAGCTGTTCGGCTGGGGCAGAACACCTGCTCCAGCCTAAACAACAACAGGCAGGTGGGGTTATCCTCCATCTGCCTGTTGCATGATCCGATGATGTTTGTCCCACGGGCCGTTTAGCTCAGCGCAGCCACCAATCGCTCTAGCCCCGCCGCCAACTGCGTAGGTTCGGTCAGGCACGAGATCATCAGGTGCGCGCCGAACACATCGCCGTAAAAATGCCCGGGATGCACCAACACGCCCCGCTCCAGCAGATCGATCACGAGCGCCTCCTCGTCGTCGCAATCGAGCACCTGGCAGAACAGGTAGTAGCCGCCATCGGGCGGGCGCACCCGCAGGCGCTCGCACTGCGCCAGCCGCGCCAACGCCATATCGAAGTTCGCCCGGACCCGCTCGCGCATCTGCGCCACAAACGGCATGCCCCGCTCGAACAGCGTGGGCAGCATCGCCTGCGTCAGGCTATTCGCGCCCAAGAACGTATCGTTGAGCAACTCCAATCGGTCACCGAACAACGTTGCGGCGGGCGTATTTAGCGCGATCCAGCCCAGCTTGAGATCGGGCAACGCGAACAACTTCGAGATGCCGTTCAGATGAAACACTGGCAACTCGGGATGCAGCGCCCCCAGCGGCGGTGTACTCGGCGCGCGGTACGTGAACTCGGCGAACACCTCATCGCAGATCAGCGGCAGCCCCACGCGGTTCAGCACTGGCACCGCCGCCCGCACGATCATGCCCGTCGGGTTGTGCGGCGAGATCAGCAGCACCGCCCGCGTGCGCTCGTCCACCTGAGCGCGCACGCTCGCCGGGTCGATGCGCCACCCGCGCGCCTCATCGAGCGTGTAGGGCCGCAACTCAACGTGATAAATGGCCGCCAAATACTCGAACAGCGGGTAGGTCACATCGGGGGCCAGCACATTGTCGCCAGGCTCCGTCAGCAGCGCGAACAGCAAGCCATACGCCTCGCTGGTGCTGGCCGTGATAAACACATCATCGGGGGAGAAGGAGATCGGAGGCGTGCGATTGGCGTAGTAGTTCACAATCGCTTGGCGGGCGGGCAACGCGCCACGCGGGTCGGGCGAGTAACGCCGCGTGGCCCAATAGCCTGCAGAAGCCTGTTCCAATATCTCAGGAGGGAACAACAAACCCTGATGCGTGGGATTGCTACTCGTCAGATCGATATACCCGGCACCCGCCGCCACGCGCTGGCGCGCCAACTCGATCCGATTCGGCGAAAGATCGCCATCGGCAAAAAAACCAACCATCGTTCACAACTCAGATCGGAGTGCGATCCGCAACTCCATCGGCATAATACTGCCAAGCCTGGCCCAGCAGCCCAGCGCGGCCCGCTCGCCACAACATCGGCCCCAGCTGAGGCCCGAAGCGCTGGATAAACAACTGGCGGCTGCGTCGAGAACGATAGCGCAAATGCGCCATTTCGGCAAGCTCGGTCGGTTGGTTCGGCGCGGGCTGCTCGGCAGAGGAAGGCCGATGCGCCACCTCGAACTGTGCATCGTCTAAGCCGAAAGTCGCCGACATATCGACCAATGCAGTGATCGCCTCGTAGGGCGGCTCGAGCGTGATGCGAGCGCGCACCCACATGCCCAACTCGTGCGCCTGCGACACCAACTGCGAGAGCGCCGCCCGCTCCTTCCGCGAGTCGAGCACATCGACAGCCCGAAACACAAAACAAAGCGTCTCACAGCCCGCTCGGCGGAACTGCTGCAACAACTCGGGCGTGAGAAGTTGATGCCGCACCGCCCCCTCCCACTGCAAGCCCAATTCGGCTTGGCCTAATTCAGCCAGCAGTTCTTGGAGCCAGGCCATATCGTCGGTGAGTGGTGGAGCAATAAACTGAACGTGATAGAATCCGTGCTCGCTCGCGATACTCTGCAACTCGGCAAGCACCAGCGCGGGCTTGCGAGGGCAGAAACGCCCATCGCGCACCTGGCCAACCATCAAAGTTGTCTGGAGCTCACCTGTGTGCACCGTGAGCGGATACTGCTCAAGCGGCAACAGATGACGCGCGGGGAAGGGCAAACTGTCGAGCGGCTGATCCAGCATCAACAGAGTGCGCAATATAACATTTTGCTCATCTGTTGCGGCATCGTGAGAATCCAGTTGGAGCAGCGTCTCTGCGACGGTTCGCCCGAAATGCAAACGGCGCAGGGTGCTGCCAAGGTACACAAACTTCGCCGATATATCGCCAAGCCCGGCCATGATCGGCGCAACTGCCTCCGGTTTGTCGGCAGCGATCGCAACGACATGCGGGCGGAACGAACGCAATGGAATAAACGCATCGGCCTGAGATTGCGCATTGTAAAGCGCAAGATCATAGATGCGAACAATTTGGCGCTGCTGTTCAAGCAATGCCGCTATATAAGCCAGAGGCAACGGTGGCTGAGATGCAGGTTCTCCTGGCTCTGGTAAGGCAACAAGTGCAATTTTCACAGATCCCCCGATCTAGCCAAACAAGAGCCAACCATGGTTCTCTATTCATCATAAGGTGTTTGGATAATCGACATGTGAAAGGCCGAGCAGCAAAGTTAACAAAACGTTCAAAAAGGTTAATGAGCATAGCCGCGCCTATTACAAAAGCGGCGCGCCTCGGTGGCGAGCAACGGCCCTAGATACGCTCGGGGAGAAACGTGAGGATTGTTGTGAGCGACGTTGGAAATCGGGGAGGCTAGCCGTTTGCGCTGCGCGCCCGCTCGATCGGGGTCAGCGAGAACGAGAAGCAGCTACCCTTCCCCTCTTGACTCTCGACCCAAATGCGGCCATGGTGGCCTTCAATAATCTGCTGACAGATCGCCAAACCCAAACCCAAGTGATTGCCTTGACTCGATGTGCGATTGTGAGCACGGAAATAGCGCTGGAACACCTTCGGCAGATCCTCGGCGGGGATACCAACACCCGTGTCGTACACTCGCACCCACAATTCATTCTCGTGCAGCTCCGAGCGCAGCGTGATTTGACCACCGGGTGGCGTGGCCTTGATCGCATTCTCGATCAGATTCGTGAGCACCTGGCCGATCCGCTCGCTATCGAAATAGCACTCCGGCAGATCATCACTCACCTCGTTGATAAGCTCCAAACCAGCCTGTTCGGCTTGCAGGCGCAAACGAGTGGCGGTCGCCGAGACCAACAGTGGCAGATCGTTCCACTTCGGGTCCAGCACCAATTGCCCCGCCTCCAGCCGATTGTACTCAAGCAGCTCGGCGATGCGGCCCTTGAGTTGCTCGATCTGGGAATCGGCGATGCTCAAGAACTCTTGCTGCTGCTCGTTCAGCGGGCCAGCGCGGCCTTGCAGTACAATCTTCAGGAAACCATTTAGCGAATTGAGCGGGTTTCGCAGCTCGTGCGACACCATCGAGATAAACTCGGAGCGTTCGCGCTCCTGGATCTTCTGCGCCGTGATATCGTGCAACACGATCGCCGTTAGCGGCTCGACGCCGTTATCCTGATTGACCCGTGAGGCCAACGCCTGATACACCAACTCCTCACCAGGCTCCTCGGGAACCACTTGCAGCTCTTTAGCCATCATCGGCAACTTCTCGCTGCGGAGTTGATTCGCAAGCGCGAGCAGTTCATCGTGGACCGACATCTCAGATGTCATGTACGACAACAACTGATTACCGATCGGGTTCGCTAGCACGATATTGTCCTGCGAATCGATCACCACCAAGCCATCGTTGATATCGCTGATCACCGCCTGCAACAACTGCTGCTGGTGGTACAACTGGCTGTGCATCTCGGCGTTATTGATCGCGATACCGGCCTGGAAGGCGAACGCGGTGAGGTGTCGAGCATCGTTGCTAGTGAACGCCGAAGGGATGGAGCTGACCACCGTGATCGTGCCGCGAGCGGGCCCCTCGCCAACGAACAGCGGCACGCACAACGCCGCACGAAGCCCATTCGGAAGCATATCGTGCAGCTCTGGGTCCACCGTCGCATCGCTAATGATCAGCGGTGTCGCCTGTTTCATCGTGCGTTGGGCCAGGCCAACCACCCAGCCCGGATCGCTGGTGGGATCGGGCATGAGCGCGCGATGCACGAGGTTATCGCCCTGGAGCAGCGAAAGTGTCATGCCATGCACTCGGTGAGGGCCGAGCAACTGGCTGGTGCTATCGACGATCTGGCTGAGGACCTCATCGAGGCTGAGCGTACTCGTGATGACCCGCAAACCCTCCTCAAGCGCGTGCAGTTCACGCATTCTGGCGCGAATATCGTTGGTGGTGCGCTCTAGTTCGCTCACCCGTGCGGCGCGCAGCTCCTTTTCGCGCTTCAACTCACCAACCAGAAGCGCGTTCTCGTGCTTCTGCACCACATTGCCCCAGAACATCAGCATGCCGAAGAACACACTGCCCAGCAGCAACGCCCAGGGCACAAAGGCAGCGGCGTAGAACTGTACGGCGATGAACACGTACAGCATACCGAAGGCGAACGGCACCAGAGAGGCCAGCGAGGGAAGTTGGTAGTGCGCGAGCACACGCAGCGCAAGCACGAGGTATAACGGATAGATCGCGCTCCCGAGCGATGGGGAAAACGCGATCAGAAACAGCGCAAAGAGGCTATCGAACACAAAGCGCAGTCCATCGAGCGCAGATTGGTTGACCTGCTTGCCCGATGCAACTGTGCGATGTTGAACACCAATTATGAGAAGATGTGCGAGGGAATAGCTTATCAGGCCAAGCCAAACATACTGAGAGATTGCCTGACTCCCGACCCACCACGCAAACACTAAACAAGGTAATGGTGTTAAGGCGAAGACGAATCGATGAGCATGTTCAAGCCACCATGACCGTGTTTGTACAGGAAACAACTCATCAGCAATCATAACCGTTGTTTATCTCTTGGCTGTATGCTGCGCTGAGTCCAGTACCTTATCAAACTTGGTAGCAGCACAGCGTTATGTTTCGAATTTATAGCCAAGGTTGCGAACCGTGATTACATGGCGCGGTCGATCCGAGTCTGGCTCGATCTTAGTTCGAAGGCGGCGGATGTAGACAGCCACCAGATTGCTTTCGCCCTCGTAATCGTAGCCCCAAACTTTGCTGAGAATTTGACCGGTATTGAGAACACGCCCTGCATTCTTCATCAGGTAGTACAACAACCGGAATTCAAGAGGTGTCAGTTCGATCACGCGACCATCGGTGAAGAGCACCTTGTGCTCCACTGGATCGAGCGTGATGTCGCCCTGGCTAAGGCGAGCCGATGGGTTCAGCATATCGCTGTTGCGTCGGCGCAATACAGCCTCAACACGTGCTAACAACTCAGAAGGCTCGAACGGCTTAACGAGGTAATCGTCGCCGCCGATCTGCAGGCCCGTCACACGATCCTGAAGCTGCGAACGGGCCGACAGGAAGATAATCGGTACATCGGATGTGCGCCGAATCTGCCGACAGATGTCGAAGCCATTCGATTTCGGCATAGAGACATCGAGCAAAATCAGGTCGGGGTTGTACTGTTCGAGCGCTTGCAGGATGGTAGGCCCATCATAAGCCTTGAATACTCGATATCCAGCCTCTTCAAGTAAGAAGGAGGTGAGCTTCACGCTTGGCAGGTCGTCATCAGCAACAAGAATATGCATTGCGGGCACTCCTCGATCACTAAGTGTTCTATGCTTGGTTTCATTGATGGAGCTTGTCAATTCGTCATTATCTAATGAATAGACCGTAGAAAATATCGAAAGTTACGTATCGATAAATGGTATATAATTTGTATAAAACAGTTGATATTTTTAGCGCGACTTACATACAAACTATCTTATTGAACGCAAACTACATCGAAAAAGTTACGCTTTGTTTCTGCTGATAGTATACTGTTCTGATATAAACGCTTAATTACAGGCGATTCCAACTGCGCCCAACCTACGACGTAGGGGATGGGGAATTCATCATCAAGGATATACTTTTTATCCATGCAAGACTGAGGCCGAAAATTTTACTGTTTCGAGATATTGAATCACCAACGATGGTATGGTATTAGCGCAGCAGAAAGGCATGTTTGTGTTTATTCTGCGCTCCTTCCGAGACGCACGAGCCAAATTTTCACTGCCAAATTGGAAGATACTAGGATTACTACTGTCTGTACGAGTAAGGGTGGCAAGCCTCAAGCGGTTTGGAGCCGAGAGTGAAAGCATCCTGCTTGCTATCGGCTTGGCTCAACATGTAAGCATTAGGTAGAGGACTTCGAGCTTTCTAATCGGTCATTCCGATAAAATACTCTCAGTGGCCTAACTAATACTTGTTCGTTGGCTTGGATAAACGCTAGCACATCACGTATGATACCACGATTTAGGGGGATATGGCTAGAGTGACCTTCACAAAACATGTCTGAAATGTATTTTTCGGCTGCGGGAAATGTGGCAATAGGGGGCTGTTTTTCGCTTAAACTATAGGAGGATTCCTCTCTATGCTCCATCATAGGAATGGAGTTGCCATATTCACCAGTATCAATAGTTTACTCGCTTCCTTGTTCTATCTTTTCCAGTGATACAGCTGAAGGAGGGTGGATGTTTGGGAAATCTCTGATCACTGGCATCTTGATAGGACTACTTGGGGGCTTTATTTTCGGCAAATTGATGGTCGATGGCTATTTTGCCAAGTGGCAGACGCTGCCTGCACTGCCGGTTGAAGCCGCACAATTCGAGGGCGCTGAAGGCTCGACTCGATAGTGTTTGTCCGCGCTAACGATGGAGTGGTGTACTCCTGTAATTGGTACATTGGCGACTGCTGGCAGCCTTCTACATTCCCAAGCGAAAATGATCGTCATTTTATGGTACCCCAGATCATCAATGATTGTCAGTTCGACCTGTCTTTTTAGAATGCCCAGCCATCCTCGTTAAAGCGCGATTGTCTGCACGGCACGATTGGGTATGTTGATGGCTATTCTAAGGTCGGATATATCCTTGATGAGCAGAACCGTGTCTGGGTATGGAATCATATAGTGACTGGCAAGTTTGAGTTCACCTTCCCACCAACTGCGAGCGTTGCCGGAGGCATCTTTGGCGGTATCATCGGCGCAGTGGTGTATGGTGTGCGACACCTGCACTCGCGGAAGACGCCTCAGTTGGGAGTGGCATAGCATATGAGTAAGCGCAATATCGTACGTCGTATCACTGTCAACTCCATCGATTATGTGTGGCGGGTGCAGCGACTCGATCCGCAGATGGTGGTGTTGCGTGTGTGGCTTCGTGGGCGCGCACGCCGCGATGCTCCACTTGAGGTGCAGATACGTTACGACGATCCCTGGCTCAATTTTGGGCCGATCATCACCGCCCCGCCTGAGCAAGTGCATACGATCTTCCAGCTTGCGCCGATCACGCCCGGGCAGGTGCGCACGATGATCGAGGCGGCGCTCACGGCAGGGTGGGATCCTGAATCGGCCTCGTCGCAGCGACGGTTTACGCGGGATGCGCACGGCAAATTGGTGCCGATAGCGCCTCCCGAGTAGGCGATTGCGATGACGGCGTGCCAGCTTCGTTAGATGCTGTAATCGCTGCGTGTTTGTAATGCTGCAACGATCTTCGCAAACTGCCTGTAGTGCTGTCGTTCGTGGACAGCCAGCCGTATCCCATAGGTTTCTATTGAGTTCGTCCGTGGAATGCCGGTATTTGTCACGGTTGCGGCGCGTTTCCAATCGGCGGGCTGAAGCGGTCGCAGCCGTGCCAGCAGCTCGTGGCGCTGCTTGGTGAAGGCCGCTAACGATTTGTGGAAGTCTTGTTGCTGGTAATCGGTCTTTTTCATCCAGGTGACGGGGTCAATAGCCCGTATGGTCGGGTGGTCGTGGGTGAGGATTTTCTCGATGCAATCGCCCCATACATCGGCGCAGCCGCGCAAATGGGATAGCACATCGTTGACGGACCATGCGTCGTTGGCAGGGGCGGTATGAAAGAGCGTGGGGTCTAACGGCGCGGTTAGCTCGGCGATGCGGTTTGGTGTGGCGGCGAGGATGTCGAGGATTTGTTCGGTTGTGAGGGTATACTTGGCCATGGAGCGTCTCCTTCCTTTACACGAAGGTTTACACGACTCGTGCCTGTGTACGACAACAGGATGATACCACTTTATCGCAGAAGGCTAATCAACGTAGCTATCACCTTATCCCCGCTCAAGCGGAGCAATCAGCATCACTTATCGAGATTCTTGAGGAAGGGTTTGATCTGGAGGCCAATCCGTTCTTTACCTCAGCCGCTGAGCTTATCGCGTTTCTAACGCACAAAGAGAATGACACAAACGCCGATATCACTTTGGCCACGCAGCGGCGGCGATCACGGCAACCGTAGCCGCGTCGTTGCGCCTGGGCCATCGCAAGCGCGGATTATTGGCATCAAATATAAAGGTGAATTATGCCCAAACAGCCAACCGTCGAGGAGTTTTTGGCTCAGCTTGAGCACCCGCTCCTCGATGAGATTCACGAGCTGCGCCAACTCATCCTCAGTATCGATAGTTCGATCAAAGAGGCGATTAAGTGGAATGCGCCGAGTTTTTACACCACCGAGCACTTCGCCACGATGCGGTTGCACGGCAAGCAGCCATTGCAACTGATTTTGCACCTTGGCGTGGCAAAACAGGCGCTCCCATCAGGCGCTATCGATGATCCGACGGGCCTGCTCACATGGCTGGCAGCCGATCGCGCAACGGTCACGTTCACGCATGCGGGCGCGGTCGCCGCTATACGCGAGCCTCTCAGCGCGATCATTCGTCAGTGGATACGCTACGTGCCCAAGGCCATGGAATCTGCGTCGTAGCGGCGCTTCCGCCACAAACTCAGACTATTTTCCGATAGCATTGTGTGGGCAAGTGTCGATACAATGAATCCTTGTTCCCCCCTGCGACAACAGTATTCAGGAAAGGAGTCTGAGATGGACGTGCAAGAAGTCATCGACTACCTTCTCACTGCGTTTGCTGGCGTCGAGACATCGCAGAACTTTGGGTACGATTTCTTCTTCTACGGCTCCGAGCGCATGTTGCCGTTTGTGACCATCGCAACCACCGACAATGAGTATGATAGCGTCTCCAAGCTCAGCCGTCCGGGTGGCGCGTTTCGCCTGAACATTGGCGTGAGCCGAGAGACGTTCGTGGAGTTGGTGGGCACCGCCAAGCCCGATCTGAGTGCCTACGACTTCGCCACTGTCGATACGATTATGCCGCACCCCGAGTACGCGGCGCAATCGTGGGTCTGCATTGTGAATCCCAGCCGCGCCAGTTTCGAGCGCATCAAGCCGCTGCTGCAAGAGGCGTACGATTTGGCGGTGAAGCGCGCTATCCGACGGCAGGGCAGCGCCGAGTGACGATCGGAGGAGACGTGTGGGTTTGTCGCAGGAGCCGAGCCGCGGCTCGTCGTTGCTGCAACTCCTCGGTTGGGGCTACCTACTCGGCTTGTTTGCGTGGTTTGGCTTACGGCTGCTGTTCTTTGATGGGGTTTGGTGGTTGGCGCTGCTCAACACCTTGGCCTTCTATCTGTTTGCCCCGCTGGTGATTGTGCTGCCCTTGGCACTCTGGCAGCGCCATCGCAGACTGATGCTGGCGGCTCTGCTGGCGGGAGCGCTCTTCGTTAGCCTGTTCCACCCGCTGCTACTGCCGTTCGCCAAAGCAAGCCGCCCGAGCCGCACATCGCCCACGCTGACGGTGATGAGCTTCAACGCGCTGTGGCGCAACCACGATTACGAGCAGATCGCGCGGGCCATCGTCGCGGCAGATCCCGATGTGATCGGCTTCCAGGAGGTGCAGGAGGAAAATGTGCTGGCGATTCAGGCGCTGCTGGCCCCGCACTACCCGTATCAAGCAGACCCGCCGGGTGACACCTCGCACACGGTCTGGGTGCTGAGCCGACTGCCGCTGGAGGATGTGACGGTTTTGGATAACCCGCCGTTGCAGCGCGGGCTGCAGGTGACGGTGCGCCATCAGCAACAGACCGTCGATATTGTGGTGACGCATCTTGCGCCGAACAATATGCCGCTGTGGCCCGTGCGGGAGTTTATCGCCACTACCACACAGCGCTACGAGCTACGGGCTGCCGAAGTGCGCTACCTGCTCGCGCATGCGCAGGCCCGCACTGCGCCGCTGCTGATCCTGTGCGACTGCAATATGACTGATAGTTCGGAGACGTATGCGCTTTTGCGTTCGCAGTTTGAGGATAGCTTCCAGCAACGCGGCTGGGGTTTTGGGCATACGCTCTATGTGAAGAATATCCCGTTCGCCGTTCAGCGGGTCGATTATGTGTGGCACACGCCCGATATCGAGCTTGTTGATGCGTTTGTTGGCAGGCCCGGCAACTCGGATCACCTGCCGATGATTGCCCGTTTTGTATGGCCGGGAGCTACAATCGAATAGCGTGATGTTATGATTGAAACGAGGGATAGATGGGTTTCAAAAAGGGATTAAGCAAGACCTGGAAGGTGATCAAGCATCCAATTCGCGAAACAACCGACGCGATTGTCAAAAAAGGCTCCATAACTGTTGGGAAGGAGCTCATTAAAGTACGGGATAAAGCAGAAGAAATAGCTAGTGACAAAATCAATGAGATAAGCGATGCAGTGACTTCCCGGCTAAAAGAGTTAATGCCTGGGATTGTGCTGTTATGTTTTGGTGTGTGTTTTGCGCTGATGAGTATCATCTTTCTGGCGCTGGACCTCACCTTTTTGATGATCGATTTTTTGCAGTTCCCCGCTGCTCTGGCTTATTCGATCACAGGGGTTGTGCTGTTGCTGTTGTGCCTAGCGATGGTTATAAAGGGTTATCATTCGATTTCTCAAGGACAATCGGCAAAAGACGATGAGGTGATTGCAGTGAGTGATACCAAATCCGATGTGCTGTGATTGAAAACGAGTTGTAGATTGCGGCAGCAAGGTATTTTATGTTTTGTGGTATCGATGGCTGCGCGTAGCAGCGCATCAATACCACTTCTCCTGGAGATGCTCAGATCATTTAAAACGCCGATGGATGTCATCACCGCGCTGATTGATAGCTACGCCACATCCGCTAGGAATGCCGCTACCAGCGCGTTAAACTCCTCGGGCGTCTCCCAGTGCGGCGCATGCCCCGCCCCCTCGATCACCTGCACCTCATTGCGCCACAGTGTCGGCGCGGACACGCTCGCGAAGTAATCGCCGTTCACCAACTGCTCGTTAGCCCCATGCAGAATCGCCAAAGGCGCTTGCAGCTCGGCCACCACTTTCAACTCATCGAGGAAATCGGCCTGCATCACGTTCTGCGCGATCACGCCCCGTGCGCGACCATCGGCACGGCGGATATCTTCGAGGAACTGCGCCGGACGCTCGGCGAAATCAGCCGCGAAGAATGAGCCAACGTAACTATCCATCTGTTCCTCGGTGAGTTGTTCCTTGAAGGTGAACTCCATATTTGGGTGCGGCAGGAACGCCTTATCCATCGCGGGCGGCATGCCCAATGGCGGCGTGCCGTAGATGACGACACCCTTTAACTTCGGCAAGCTCGGTGCCATCTCAAGCGCGATATGGCCGCCCAGACTCCAGCCGAGCACCACCACCTCGCGCACACCCAGCGCGTCGAGCAGCGCGGTCATTGTGCATGCCCACGGGCGCAACCCCGCCTGTGTGGATGGGTCGTCGAGCGGCTGCGACAAGCCGAATCCCGGTAGGTCGGGAGCGATCAGCCGATACTGCTGCCCTAAGTCACTATCCAACTGTTTGATGAACGTGCGCCCCGAGGTAGAGTTTCCGTGCAACAACAACACTGGAAGCCCCTGGCCTGCACTTTCGTAATACGCGATCGGAATCCCCTGCACATCGAGCGTTTTGGGCTGCATGGCTGCTCCTTGTACTGAAACTGGCTGAACATGAAAAAGGCTACACGATTATAGTCGAATTAGGCACGACGATCGTATCGCTTCAAGTTCAGATCGGCAACGACGAACGGCAGATAGACCAGCACCATCATCACGCAGCCGAGCACAATCAGCACCAGCACATACCAGGGCCAGGGTCCAAGATAATCGAGCAGCGTTGGCACGGGCGGCTTGCGGGCCACGTACATGTAGTTGCCGCCAGTGAGCATATTGGCGATGCCCGCCACGCCCATCCACGCGATCGTCAGCGGGATGACGCGCGCAAGCGACGACCAGTACGGGCGATAGCGCTCGACCACCAGCATAAAAATCACGCACCAGAGAATGCAGGCGTGCGAGATAAAGAACTGGAACGCCACGAAGTGTGGGAAATTGTACGGCGCGAGATCCGGCGTGAGCAGCGCCTGGGTTGCGCCAGCAAAGCCCCAAAAATAACAGATCTCGAACAGCCAGACCTTGCGGCTCCACAACATCCATGGGCACAGTACCAACGAAATCATGCAGACCTGCAGTGGCAGCGAGTACGCCCACGATGAGAGGCCAACCTGCCACTCCCACACATACCACGCCACGAAGTTCAGCAACGTGAACCAGGCCAACCCGTGCCGAAACGCCTCGCGCGGGCCGGATGCGTCGCGTAGCGAGGCTAGCACCACCACCAACACCACACAACTCGCCAGCACCGCCACTAGCGCCAGCATATGCATAGTGGAGAATAACTCCAACGGCATACCGGGAAACGTCAAGGAGAACAGATCGCGTATCATATCAATTTATTTCACACACCCATGAACAGCGCGTAAGCACCTGCAAGACCGACTCGTTCATTATATGCCAGTTTACCTATGCCAATCGAATAGGTTCAACACAGATGGCAAGGCAATGAGCGTTGATGGCATGGGATATACAGTGCATCTGCCAAAAAGCAGAAGCCAAATGTTCTATAAACAGTTATTTGAGGGATACCGTCATCATATCTCCGCTCTTTTCACGTATTCCATAAACATCGCAAAAACCCCAACACACCAACCTTTCAACAGGCAAATAGGCGGCACAGCGCTTGCTACAAAATTCACAAAACCACGAATAGATGTACCCATATTTATTAATCGTTTACCATTAAATATATTGTCATAATGATGTTTAAAAATTATTAATATACACCAGCTACACTGTAACAATCAATCTCCCTCACAGGTAATTTTCTCATTTTAATGAAAAATATAGATTTATAAAACACTAAAAGACACTGTTGGGACATTATTCCTATTGTTTGGTAATAGCTACATGCTACAATCGACTCATATGAAGGGAGGAATGCATGAGAACACAAGGGAACCCACATCAATACCAACTATCCGAAATCATAACAATGCTTTTTACCAATTCGGCTACTGGCGTTGTTGAAATAAACGGAACCACGCAGATCGGTCGCCTATACTGCCGTCAGGGCAAGGTGTACCATGCAGAAGCTGGGCTGGCCGATGGGCTAGAGGCGATCACAGAGTTGCTCTCCGATAACGAAGCGACTTTTCGTTTTATCGCGAATGCGCATCACGCCACCGAGACGTTGTGGCCCGATACGCAGATGTTAATCAATTACGTGCGCCATCAGGAGTTCCTCAGGCAACGCGAGCGTAGTGTTCCTAGCATTCCCAATCTCGAATGGGTGCCCGAGCTGATCCTTCCCGAACACGAAGGCACTGTGAACATTCAGTTTGCTTGGTGGCCGCTCCTCACCGCCATCGATGGTCAGCGCAGCCTTCAGGAGATCGCTCAGGAGCTGCAACTCTCTACACTTCAGATCAATCTGCTCATTCGCGAGATGATCTCTAGCGGAATCGTACAGTTGCGACCGCCTCAGCCTGCGCATGCAGAATCAGGCACCTCACAGACGAGCATCCACGCATCCAAGTATGTTGATCCATTGGGCAAGGGCAAGTCTCAGGGCAAAAGCGAGTCGTTCAGTGGATTCATCGAGTGGTTGCTGACTGGGAACGAAAACTCACGCTCCACAGGTTGGCCATTTCGTTCGCGAGGGATTAAAAATAATATTCACTCATGAGCGTATCAGCTCCACGCTTTGTGGAAAAAATTGTGGATGATGTGGGGAAATTGTGGACAATTCAGCAGTGGGATTTGGCGCTTGACGAAATCCTGCACGCAGGTTAGAATCGGATAGTCGTGCGGGAGTGGCGTAGTGGCAACGCGAGAGCCTTCCAAGCTCCAGTCGAGGGTTCGATTCCCTCCTCCCGTACCAATTGCAAGAGCTTGTGCATCTTCTGCACAAGCTCTTTTGTTTTGGCGATTCCGATTGTTGTGATGTCGATGAACTGCTGCATGTAGCAACTTATCAATATCACATGTGTTGGTGTGCCAGTGATTTCTCACACCTTTAGTTGGCGACGCTTCCGCAGATGACGTAACCTTGCAAAGACCAACTCTCGCTATCGGGGGTAATCTCCGAAGCTGAGACAAACCATGATGTGTAGGAGGGTGGTACTGGCACGCTACGAGTAATTGCGATAGGCGCCGTGCGCAGACCGCCACCTAGAACCACACCGGGAAAGACCTCCCCACCGCCTCCAAGCGCCTGTTTACCAGCAGGGCACGATATAGTGAGTGTTTTGACATCATTGGAATTAAACGCGGTCTCTGCATACACAACTTGGTACCCACTAATTCCTGGCGCACCTTGAGGCCCTTGTTGTCCTTGCGGCCCTGGGTCACCCTTCTCGCCTTGCGGCCCAGGATCACCCTTCTCGCCTTTGGGTCCTTGCGGCCCTGGATCACCCTTCTCACCTTTGGGTCCTTGCGGCCCAGGATCACCCTTCTCGCCTTTGGGTCCTTGCGGCCCTGGATCAC
>CALKHR010000083.1 GCA_937988885.1 uncultured Roseiflexaceae bacterium
GATGACAGCGCTTTTCGCTGCTTCCATTGTCATTCCGAATGAAGCGCATAGCGCGGAATGAGGAATCTCGCTGCTTTACGTTGTATTCCACGCAGAGATCTCTCATTTCATTCGAGATGACAGCGCTTTTTCGTTGCTTTCACTGTCATTCCGAATGAAGCGCATAGCGCGGAATGAGGAATCTCGTTGTTTTACGTTGTATTCCACGCAGAGATCTCTCATTTCATTCGAGATGACAGCGCTTTTTCGTTGCTTTCACGTCGAGATCCCTCACTTCGCCTTGCGGCTCGTTCAGGATGACAGCGCTTTTTCGTTGCCTCTTGGGCGAGATCTCTCGGGCTTATTCACGATAACATCGCTTCATTCACCCAAAACCAAATCTGTGTAATCTGTGGATTATCTGCCCTTCACCACAGGGCGCAGTGCCAACGGCGCGCCGCTGAGGTGGCGCATGCCCACCGAAGCCGCCAGCAGATGCTCGAACAGAGGCCGCGTATGCCCCAACAACCGCAGCGCAATGCGCGCCAGCGTATGGTGCCGCGCCAACTCCAGCACCACATACGCCATCACCCGGTAATCGCGCAGCAACGCCCGCCGCTGCCGATCGAAGCGTACCAGCCACGCATCATCGTCGCCGAGGCGATGCGTCGCCAGCCAGCCCGCCAGCAACTCCGCCGAGAGCAACGCCTGCGACATGCCACCGCCCGTCAGCGCATCGACGAAGCCCGCCGCATCGCCCAGCAGCACGCAGCCCGGCAGCACGCCCGCCCGCGCCCGCGCCATCAGCGGTGAGCGCCCCATCGGCGCGGTCAGTTGCTCGGCGCCCGCCAGCCGCGCCCGCAGCATCGGCTGATCGTCGATCCACGCCCGCATCGTCGCCGCTGCCTGCCCCACATCCCGCACATCGGCCAACCCCGAGATCAGCAACTGCCGCTCGGGCAGCGGCGTCAGGTACAGCTCGTAGCCCCGTCCCATCAGCACCTCGACCCAGGGCGGCTGCGTCTGATCCGCCGCCAACCGATAGTGCAACCGCACCCCCACGCGGCGGCGCGCAGGCGACGGCATCTCCAAGCCCAACTGGCGACGCAACGGCGAGCGCAAGCCATCGGCGGCGACGATCAACGGCGCATAACACGGCTGCCCGCCGACCACCAGGCCAACCACGCGGCCTCCCTGCACAATCGGCGCTTCCACCGCTGTCGCCGTGTGCGCCTGGACTCCCGGTGTCGCTGCCGCCGCTTCGAACAGCGCGCGGTCGAGGTGCCAACGCCGCTGTCCGCGTCCCTCGCTGGGTAGCCCCGCCACCCGTGGAAAACGCCCCTCGGCCAGCAGCGCCCCGTCGTAGTAGCGCACACCGACGAACGGCGCGCCGCCGACCGCCTCGGCTAGGCCGTGCCGTTGCAGCACCGCCACGCCGCTGGGCATCAGCCCCTCGCCGCAGGGCTTCTCCTTGGGGAACACGCCGCGCTCGAACAACTCGACGCTCAGCCCCTGCCGACCCAATAGCAACGCTAGCATCGAGCCTGCGATGCCCGCTCCAGCGATCAAAATATCGGCCATGGCGTCCCTCGTGTGGTGTGTGCGTGTGGGGGTGGGCGCCCGTGACGGTGCGCGAGCGCCCTGGGGTGCGGTTGCGTTTACGAAGCGGCGAGATGCTCGGCGAGCAGCGCGTTGAAGCGCTCGGCGTGCTCGATATGCGGCGCGTGTCCGCAATCGGCGAACACCTCCTCGCGATAGCTACCGCCATTGGCCTTGTACGCCTCAAGCACGGCGCGGGTCTGCCCCACCATCGGCTGCGGCGGGAACACCTCGGCACCCGGCCAGCCCGGCACCGCGCCAAGCTGCCCCAGCGTGCCCAGATCGAACAGCGACGCATCGCTCACGATCTGATCATCGGCGCCGCGCACCCACAACACCGGCGGCTTGGGATCGATCTGCGCGAAGGCGCTCGCGTTGAAGTAGCGCGGGCTGGTCGCATTGATCGGGCCGTCGGTGCCGGGCGCGACGTTCGGCCAATTCTCCGAAGCCGTCATCCCGCCTGGGTAGAAGCCCTCGCCAACGCGCTCCAACAGCAAGCTGCTCAAGAAGTCCTCCTCGCGGGCAGCCGTGAAGGGCGGCTTGTAGTAGTAGGTGTTCATAATGTTGCGCGGGCTGGTGGGCGAATCGCTGCTGCGGTCGCCCGACTGGATGCGGGCCACAAAATCGGCGTTCACCGTGCCGCCGCCGGAGCCAGCGCAATCGGGATAGCAGGGCGTCCCTTCGAGGCCCTTGGTGCCGCCGAAGCCGTAGGGGCTGATCGGCGCTTGCAGCGTGATGCTGCGCACGCGCTCTGGGTGGTCGATGGCGAACTGGTAGGCCACCGCACCGCCGAGCGACCACACCACCAAGTGCACTTTGTCGATGCCCAGCGTATCGAGTAGGGCGGTGATATCGTCGGCCCACTCGTGCGCGCCCTGCGTTGCGTCGATCGGCTTGGCCTCGGTCAGGCCGTAGCCGCGCAGATCAACCGCGATGGCGCGATACCCGGCGGGCAGCGCCAGCATCGTCTCCTCCCAAAACGTCGCGCTGGAGGCATTGCCGTGAATGAACAGCACTGGAATGCCATCCGGCGACCCTGCCGTGAGGATATGCTGCTGCAAGCGGGGCGTGTCGATCAACTGCGATTCGATACCGGGGAGCGTTGCGGGATTGGTCACGGAAGCCTCCTCAATGTGCAAATACTTGAGAAAGAACGGGATTCCCTATGGCAGACGATTCGGGCGGTGGCGAGGGTGCAGCGAATCCGCCCGCAACGAGATGATCGTGAAGTTGGTGCGCTTACTGCTTGGTTTGGGCGCGCCGAGTGGCGATCTGCACAAACGACTTCGCCCGTAGCTCATCGAGCGTGATGCCCGTCGCCAACACCTCGGCTTCGGAGATCGCGCCGCACGCCAGGCCGCGCAGGAAGAAGTTGAGTAGCCCCTGGCCCGTGGCGGCGTCATCAAACGTATTCCCCACCAAACTGGCCTGCGTGGCCCGTTCGATAAAGGCGTTCAGGCGGCGGGCGGCGTCGGGCAGGCTTTCGAGCATATAGCTGAACAGCGCCGCGTAGCGCACCGGCACCTGCGCTGGGTGCAGATCCCAGCTCTGGAAGAAGCCGCAGCGCAGCGAATGGCGGATATTGCGGAAATGCTCCTGCCAGGCGCTATGGACGGCGGCGCGATTCTCGGCCTGCTGCTGCTCGCTCAGCGGTTGGTTGGCGGATGCGCGGTGCGGCCCAATCGGCATCACGGTGGTGACGCCATCGGAGAGCGTGATGCCGCTGCCCGCCAGGTTCGCCAGCATCAGTTGGCGCGCTAGATCGGCGGCAGGGTGCGTGTGCTGCTGATAGCGCGCGGTGATGCCCAAACTCGCGGTGTAATCGTAGGTGCCGAACGCCACCGACACCACGCGCCCGCGTCCGGCCCGCACCAGCGCGGCGGTGCTGAGCGTGCCATCCCACCCGATGATCGCCTGCGGCAACTCGATCATCAAATCGATGCCGATGCTGTTCGGCGCAATGCCGCAACGGACCTCAAGCGCCTCCAGCAGATCGGCCAGCACGGCCACATGGGCAGGTACGGCGACCTTTGGCAGCGTCACCACGAATGGCTGCGGGAGCTTGCCGCCCGTGCGCTGCGCCAACGTGGTGATCGCCAGGTCGAGCGTGCGCACAGCCCGCGCAAACGTCTCCTGCCCGAACGCTTTGATGCGCAGGCCGATGAACGGCGGCAGGCTGCCCTGCTGCATCCCAAGGGCGAGCTGCTCGCCAACCGTGATCGCGTGCTGATCTTCCTCATCGTCGGGGCGGCTGCCGTACCCATCCTCAAAATCGATGCGCAGATCCTCGATCGGCTCGCGGCGCAGCTTGTCGCGTACCCGCTCGTACACGGCCCACGCCAACCACGCGTCGGGATGCGCGGCGCGGGCCTGAGTATCGCCCTGCGCGAAGGCGGTGGCGAGCGCATCGGCCTGATCGAGCGCAGGCAGGCGCTCGGCGTTGGGCAGGCCCATGGCGTGCGCAAACGTGATGAAATCGGGTGCGTTCGTCTCTAAGCTGGCGAGCGCCAGTTCGCCCAAACGCTGCGGGGTGCTGGCCTTGAACAGATGCGCGCCGCCGTAGAGGGTGTGCACGGGCTGGCGAGACGTGGATTCGCCCGGGTAGCGCTGCTGAAATTCGGCGTTAGCCTCGGTAATGCGAGCTAACGTCGCATGCAACATCTCATCGGTGAGCGAACGGTTCATAGCAGCTCCTGGGCGGGAATGTGACAGTTTTTCGCATTCGTGCGCCTTCATTGTACCGATCAATCGCAATCTGTCGAGTCATGCTGGTGGGCGTCGGTTTCAAAAGCGAAAACTTGACAAACTGATAGTGTTAGTATATTCTAACTCAGCTGTTTAGGATGCTTTTTGTTCCGCTCCCCAGGATGCGCATCTCTGCTCCTAGTGCGGATAAACGATAATAAGGATACGACATGTCGGTGCACGAGTCGCTTACAACGATCACAGAAGAAGCTCAAATCGTTCTTCAGGCATTGCGCAATCGCCGCAGCATTCCGCTCAAGCAACTTTCTCCCGAGCCGATCGACCTTGGTCTCATCGAGGTGATGCTTGAGGCCGCCAATTGGGCGCCCAGCCATGGCAAGACCGAGCCGTGGCGCTTCAGCGTGTTCGCAGGTGAGGGTCGGCGGATTTTGAGCGATGCGTTCGGCGAGGCCTACCGCCAGATGTCCGGCGTCGACTGCGACCCGACTGCCGAGCAGGCCCAGCGCGACCGTGTGTGGCAGGCGCCTGTCTGGATCAGTTTGGGCATGCAGCCGGAATACACGCAGCAGGGCCAGCCTCGTATGCCCGAATGGGAGGAACTGATCGCCGTGGGCAGCGCCGTGCAGAACGCGCATATCGCCGCCAGTGCGCTCGGCCTGGGCTGCAAATGGACGAGCGGCGCGGTTGTGCTGCATCCGCACGTGGCGCAGGTGGTCGGCCTACAGGCACCCGCCAAGTTGCTCGGCTTCCTGTACGTCGGTCGACCAATGGTGGAGTGGCCACAAGGGGTGCGCCGCCCCATCGAGGAAAAAGTTCGCTGGATCGTCGAATAGCAGGCGAAGGTGCGCCATGTACAGTCATCTCACTATTTTGGCACACAGCACACACGACGGTGCTGATCGGCAATCTGAACATGGCGCATTGCACATGCACTGGGACATTGCAACAGTACGGCTTCGCCCGAACGATCTCCTGATGTTTGTGCGATTCCTGAGCCGTTGGGGCGTGAGTGGCGAACCGAACGCGGACGAGGAGTGGTGCACCTTCTCGCGCACCGAGCAGGGCACTATCCAACTGTGGCTCGGTCAGATCGGCATGTCGGTCAGCCAAGCCGAGTTTACCACGCTGATCGATCTGGTGGAACACGCAGCGGCCCTGCTCGTCGCAGGCGAATCGCACAGTGCCCCTCCTCAACCGAAGATCCGTGATTGTCCGGCGTTAACCATCGATACCTCCGCAATTGTATTGAACTGAGGTCGATATGCTTTGTCAGCGCATTCTGATAGTGGCGGCGCACGGCCCAATGCGTGCGATCGCTCAAGGCGACGATGGTGATTTGGTGCTGTTGTGGGATTCGACTCTGCTCTACCTCACACGGGATTCCCTGCTCTGTCTCGACGATGTGCTGACACGCGCCAAACACGAAGAATCGGTGAGCACCGACCAATTCCAGTGGCACCCCGCCCCCGATGATGCCGCCTTGGTATGGATGGGCCGCACCTGCTTCTACCTGCCCAGCGAGGACAAACCGATCTTCTGCGCGCTCGTTCACGAAGCAGCCGAGCAACTGCGCTCGCTAGCGCTCCGTGAATTGCGCAGCCAATCGCCGTTTAGTCCGGCCTTCTGCCAACTCACCGTCGCCGAAGCCGACGAAGTTGCCTTGAATTAGCGTCTGCGGCGCGCAAGACGCGATAAGAGGATGACACCAACAGTGAACGCTGCTACAGCAACCTCACACCAGGCCACACGCATCATCCGCACTCGGGCGATGTTCTCGCTGGGATTACTGGTCTGCGTCGGTATCCTGCTGCTGTCGCTGTTTGCCAGCATCGCCTTCGGTGCCCGCGATATCTCCGCTGCCGATGTTTGGAACGCGCTGTTCGCCTTCCAAGCCGATTCCACCGAGCATCTGATCATCCGAACGCTGCGCGTGCCCCGCGCGGCCGTGGCGGCGCTGGTCGGCGCGTCGTTGGCGGTGGCTGGCGCGGTGATGCAAGGGCTCACCCGCAACCCGCTGGCCGATCCCGGCATCCTCGGCATCGAGACGGGCGCGGCGCTCGCCGTGGTGGGCGCGGTCACCTTCCTGAAGATTAGCTCGCTCTCCATCTACGCGCTGTTCGCGTTTGTGGGCGCGGGCATTACCGCCGCAGCCGTCTACACGCTCGGCTCGATCGGGCGCGGCGGCCCCACGCCACTGAAGATCACGGTGGCGGGCGCGGCATTCACGGCCCTGCTCTCCTCGCTGACAACCTTTATGCTGATCTTCAACGAACGCACACTCGAAGATGTGCGTTTTTGGTTGGCTGGCTCGTTGGCCGGGCGCGACCTCAAACTGTTGGCGCAAGTCGCGCCTTACTTGACCATCGGCCTCATCCTGGCCCTCGCGCTTAGCCGCCAAATCACCACGCTCTCGCTCGGTGATGACGTGGCTAAGGGCCTGGGTCAGCGCACGGGCTGGGTGAAACTGCTCTCGGCGCTCGCAGTCGTGCTGCTCGCTGGTGGCGCAACCGCAGTCGCCGGGCCGATCGGCTTCGTCGGCCTGGTCATCCCGCACATCGTTCGGTTCGTAGTCGGCGTCGATTACCGCTGGATCTTGCCCTACAGCATCCTGATCGGCGGCTCGTTCGTGGTGCTCTCCGATGTGGTCGCGCGCCTCGTGCTGCGCCCGATCGAACTGCCCGTCGGTATCATGACCGCGATCCTCGGTGGACCGTTCTTCGTCTATATGGTGCGTTGGCGCATCAAACGCTAACAGGCATAGTCACATGGCAGAGGCCCAATGCCACCTGCCATACACGAATAAGCGGTACAAACGTTATGCAACAGCCTTGGATCACGCTCCGAATCGCCCGTACCTCGTTTCGTATGGATCGGCGCGTGCCATTGATTTTGAGCTTGGCGCTGCTCGCCACACTCGCCGCAATGGTCTGGAACATGGGCGTGGGCGAATACCCCATCCCGCCGCTCGATGTGATTCGCACCGTGTTCCACCTGCCCACGGGCGGCGAAGATTACGATTTCGTGGTCAACACGCTGCGCCTGCCGCGCATGCTCGTCGCCGCGCTGATCGGCCTATCGCTCGGCATCTCCGGCACCATCATGCAAGGGCTCACCCGCAACCCGCTGGCCGACCCCGAGATCCTCGGCATCAGCGCCGGAGCGGGCCTGGTCGTCGTCACCATGGTCGTGGTTGTGCGCACCCTGCCGAGTAGCTTCATCCCGATCGGCGCATTCGTCGGAGCGCTCATCAACGCCGGAATCATCTACCTACTCTCGTGGAAGAACGGCGACTCACCCTTCCGCATGATCCTGATCGGTATCGGCCTGGCAGCCGTCACCACCGCTGGCATCGAGCTTATGATCACGTTTGGCGATGTGCGCGACGTGCAGCGTGCTATGATCTGGTTGGCGGGCAGCGTATATGGCCGCTCGTGGAACGACTTCTGGGCGCTGCTGCCCTGGGTGATCGTCTTTGTGCCGTTGGCGATGTTCCTGGCTCGCGACCTCAACGTCCTCAACTTGGGCGAAGATGTCGCCCGTGGCCTTGGCGTTCACGTCGCCTGGCGGCGCGGTCTGCTGCTGTTCACCGCCGTGGCACTGGCCGCCGCCACCGTTGCAGCCGCAGGCACCATCGGCTTCGTGGGCCTGATGGCGCCGCACATGGCCCGTCGGCTGGTCGGCGCGGATCACGTCGGTGTGTTGCCCACCGCAGGCGCGCTCGGTACCCTCCTGGTGGTGCTGGCCGACCTGATCGGGCGCACCATCATCTCACCGATCGAACTGCCGTGTGGCCTCGTCACCTCTGTGATCGGCGCACCTTTCTTTATCTATTTGCTCTTGAAACAGGCGCGGGGGACCAAATGAGCAGGTTGCACACCGAAGCATTGACATTAGGCTACGATCAAGCCGCGATCATCACCGATCTGAATGTCGATATCCCTTCTGGGCTCATCACCGCCCTGGTTGGCCCGAACGGCTGCGGCAAAAGCACCCTGCTGCGTGGCCTGGCCCGTCTGCTCGCGCCACAACGCGGCGTGGCCTATCTCGATGGCAAAGCCATCCACCAGATTCCCACCCGCAAACTGGCCCAGCAACTCGGCATTCTGCCGCAAACCCCCACCGCACCGGAAGGACTCACCGTGCGCGAACTGGTGGCGCAGGGCCGCTACCCGCACCAATCCTGGTTCCAGCAGTGGGCCGCCGACGACGAAGCCGCCGTCAACAAGGCGCTCGCCATCACGGGCATGGCCAAATTCGCCGACCGCCCCATCGATGCGCTCTCCGGTGGGCAGCGCCAGCGCGCTTGGATCGCCATGACCCTCGCGCAAGAGACCGAGGTCATCCTGCTCGACGAGCCGACCACCTACCTCGATTTGGCCCACCAGATCGAAGTGCTCACCCTGCTGGAGCGGCTCAACCGCCAAGAAGGGCGCACCATCGTCATGGTCGTGCACGACCTCAACCACGCCACCCGGCACGCGCAGCACATCATCGCCATGCGCGACGGGCAAGTGGTCGCCTCTGGCTCGCCCACCGATGTCGTCACGCCCGAACTGCTGCGCCAAGTCTTTGGCGTCGATGCCGAAGTGCTCCACGACCCGCGCACCGGCGTACCGCTCTGCATCGCCTACGATCTCGCCGGGGACGAAGCCCACGACTACGTGGTGGAGCCTCAATCGCGGATCGCAGCACTCGCATAGCTACCAGGCCATAGGCACGCTTGGGGTCGAATAGCGAGCACCGTGTATGCTCGCCGCCGTATTTTTTTTGGAAAGAGAGAGGCAAGGGCCGCGCGAACGCCCGTCGCTACGGGCAAACAACGTCGTGTACAACGTGTGCGCGCTCGGACAGGTGTGGCGCTGCGCGCCAAAACGCGCGCCGCTGTACTCGCGGATTCTCAACGCCTTTCGTTGCTTGCTGGCTCGCCACGCGGGCACACAACCGAACACAACAACCATACTTGAACTGGAATGGACAACAATGCTACCTCGTATCATCGCTAGCACACTGATCGCCTTGGCACTCGTCGCCTGCGGCGCACAACCCGCCGCCCCCGCACCGACCGCCGCCCCCGCGCCGACCGCTGCACCAGCGCCGGAACCGACGACAGCGCCGGAACCGACCGCCGAGCCTGCCCAACCAGCCGCGAGCGCTTTTCCGCTCACCATCACGCATGCCAAAGGCGAACTCACCCTAGAGAAGCCCGTCACCCGCATTGTGGCGCTGGAATGGACCTACGCCGAGTTCCTGCTCGCGTTGGGCGTCCAGCCGCTCGGCGTGGCCGACATCAAAGGCTACAACGCCTGGGTGAAGATCCCCGTGAGCTTCGATGAGAACGTGGTCGACGTGGGCACCCGCAACGAACCGAGCCTCGAACTGATCGCCAGCCTCACGCCCGACCTGATCATCGCGCCCTCGAACCGCATCGCCAACAACTACGAGGCGCTGACCAACATCGCCCCGACGCTCGTGTTCGACCCGTACCCCACCGACGAAACGGTGACGCAGTACGACGACATGATCGCAAGCTTCCGCACCGTGGCGAGCGCCGTGGACCGCACGGCGCAGGCCGACGAAGTGGTAGCCCACCTCGAAGCCACCTTCGCCGAGGCGCGCAGCAAGCTCGAAAGCGCGGGCAAACTCGGCGCACCGTTCGTACTCTCGCAGGCGTGGACGGGCGCATCGGCGGGCGAGGCGCGCTTCTTCACCGAGAACGCCTTGGCCGTCCAGATCCTAGAGCGTATCGGCCTCGTCAACGCCTGGGAGGATGGCTTCCAGCAGTACGGCTTCACCTCGGTCAGCGTCGAGGCGCTCAGCGAACTGCGCGATGACACCAACTTCTTCTACGTGGTGCAGGATGGTGACGAAGTGTTCAGCAGCGAGGCGATCAAGCCCTTCTGGGATAGCCTGGGCTTTGTGAAGGCCAACCAAGCCTATCCGCTGGGTGGCACCACTTGGCTGTTTGGTGGCCCGCTCTCTGCCGAGGTACTCGTTGGCCAAGTGACCGATATTCTCGCCCCGTAGGCTTTGTAACGAGTGTGCGGGTAGCGCAACGGCGCGCTGCACACATTCAGCAGGAGGTACCAGATGATAACCGTTATGAATCGCATCTCGGTTCACCCGGATCATCGCGATACATTTGAGCAGAACTTTCGCAATCGTGCGGGACTCGTCGATACCATGCCGGGATTCGTCGGCAACCAGGTATTGCGCCCACTCAACGAGGGCGACCCCTATATCGTGTTAACGTTCTGGGAGACGAAAGAAGATTTCGATAACTGGGTGCGTTCGGATGCCTTCGCCAAAGGGCATAGCCGCTCCGGCACCCTGCCGAAGGAAGCCTTCACCGCGCCCAGCAAACTTGAGATTCACGAAGTAATCCTCGATTCCAGCCGCCCCGAGACGCAAGGCTAACGCCGCTCGGAGGGCTCGCGTTCGCACACGCGCATCGCCCCGCGCCCACACGCAGCGGGGCGATGCCCAACGTTGTCTTTGCGATTTTCTGGTATCATAACAAGAGGCACACCATGGCTCAACGTGAAATTCGTCGCTGGATCGCCTGTGCACCATCGCAGGTTTTTGCCGCTATCTGCGCGCAAACACTGACGTTTTGTGAACTCGGTGCCAAATGCGCATTGCAACCGGCTTGCGGAGCCGAACCGCGCATTGGAGCAAGCGCCACCTGTCGTTCGCGGCTCGGGGCATGTCGCCTGCAAGTCACCAGCCTCGAACCGGGACGCCTCCTTGCGATCGAGGTCTCGGACTCTGGGCACCTGGTTCATATGCGGTTTACTGTCGAACCGTGGTGTAACGGGACCTTGGTTTCGTGTTATAGCGAGGCCGAGGGAGCGTTCCCTGGTGCAACTCGTAGTGCCATTGCGCCAGTCTTTCGAGCGTTGAGCCAAGTTGTGAGCGATGTCAAAGCATCGCTCGAACAGGCCCGACCGCGAGCAAACTATGAGTCCGCGAGCTATTGAAACGTTGGATGCGGTGATTGGGCGCGTGTTGATGGTTGGCCCGCCGCCCGCCGTCGCAAGCGCCGCCGATAGCGCCCCCGCCGAAAGGGCGCTGTCGTTTTCGCTGATCTTCTCGGGGGTGCGCTGCACCGTGCAGTACGTGTTACTCCCAATCATCCTGCCCATCTTCGGCTATGTGGGCAATCTGCCGTTTGGCATCATCGCACTGATCGATCTGTTCGCGCTCTGCAGCGTACTCTACAGCCTGCGCCGCTTTTGGCAGATCCGCCATCCGCGCCGTTGGGAGTTCCTCGCATTCGCACTGGTGGTCGTGGGTGCCGTCTCGCTGTTCCTGTGGTACGATCTCCGCCAACTCACCCAATAGCACCTTCACCTTTTTATTAACCGAAAATACTATCTACGAGCAGATTACAATCCACGTTCAACCCAACCAAACGCGCTCAAACGCTTGAACATGATGATACGTATGTTGCCCGTATTCCCAGCAGCAACAACGCGTATGCTCGTTCTTGCATCGTAAAATGCCGATGATAATCGGGCCGCATCGGCGTTGGGCGAAGGGCGAGTTCGTGCTATACTATGGCGATCTCCCATCGATCAAAAAACGACCCAGAGGAGTCTTTTCATGACCGCGCAACAGGCAGAACTTACACAGACGGCTCTCCGTGATGGACGGATCGTGACGATCCGGCCACTTGACGAAGGTGACTACACGGCGTTGCTCGCATTTGGCGCGGCGCTGCCACAGGACGATCTACTTTATCTTGAGAACGACTTCCAAAGCCCCGATATCATTCGGCGTTTGGTGAATGCCTCGGCTGCCGAGAATTGGCGGCAGATCGTAGCCGTGAGCGACGGCGCGATCGTGGGATATAGCGCGGTACGACGGCTGGCTGGCTGGTCGAGCCATGTCGCCGATATTCATCTGACCGTCAGCAGCGGCTGGCGGCGCAATGGGCTTGGCACTGCTATGGCGCAGGCGATCTTCGACGCCGCCCGCGACCTTGGCGTGAACAAGGTCATTGTCGAGATGTTGGAGCGCCAAAACGCAGGCCGCGCGATCTTCGAGCGGCTGGGGTTCCGTGTCGAGGGTACGCTGAATCAGCACGCCCGCGACCGCCATGGCGAGCGGCACAACCTGTTGATCTTGGCGTATCACGTCAGCTAAACGTGCATTTTTCGTAGGCTGTCTGGCCGATGATGCCGAGGAGGTTTGGTGGTGCTCAGGCATCGCTAAACCTCCTCGTGTAGATCACCGGCCTGTTTCTGTGCGATACTTCTACTAATTCCTGTGGGTCAGCGATACTAGAAGAACAGTGTAGCCTGTGGAAGCAACAAAGAATCTTGCTGCTGCAGGCTCATATTTCAACACTCCAACCTTCCTACACTTCCAAGCTATTTCATACCAAATCCGGGTATTCACTTGCACGAAGAAGGATGCTGGATGAACAACGCGATTGTGCCTTTCAACAGATACGAGCGTTACCACCGCAAGTGATGTCGATGCGCTGCGCGTAGCAGCGCATCGACATCACATAAAACGGAAAGTACCTTGCTGCCGCAGGCTACAACTAGTTTGTTATTGTAACTATCCAACCGGATTTAGTATCATCTATGGCATAACAAACACCATCAACAGAATTTGGTATGATACCCATCAGGTTCAGTCGAATCGAACAGTAGCACTAGGAGGCGTCCTGTGTCCAACCAGAAGGTGTACCGCACCGAACTGTCGCCGATCAGCTTCCTGCAGCGCAGCGCTGCGTTGTTCCCTAACAAAACCGCCGTCGTTCAGGAAGATCGCCGTTACACCTACGCCGAATTTGCCGCCCGTGTGTACCGCATGGCCTCACACCTGCGCGCCGATGGGCTGCAGAAACACGATCGTGTAGCCGTGCTCTGTATGAACTCGCCCGCCCTGCTCGAAGCGCATTTCGGCATCCCCGCCGCTGGCGGCATCATCGTCGCCATCAACACGCGCCTCAGCAGCGATGAGATCGCCTACATCTTGCAGCACTCCGGCGCGACGTTCCTGTTCGTCGATCGCGACTTGGCGCACCTGATCGCTCCGCTCGATCTGTCAAACGTGAAGGTCATCGAGGTGCACGATAACGGCCAGCCCGACGATCCGTACGAGCAATACCTGGCGGAGGGTTCGCCGGAGTCGGTCGAGAGTTGGCTGGAGGACGAGGAGGAGACGATCGCCATCGACTACACTTCCGGCACGACGGGGCGCCCCAAGGGCGTGATGTACACCTATCGCGGCGTCTACCTCAACGCGCTCAGCCAGGTGATCGAGGCGCAGATGAACAGCGAGAGCGTGTATCTGTGGACGCTGCCGATGTTCCACTGCAACGGTTGGACGCTCACTTGGGGCGTGACGGCGGTGGCCGCCACCAATGTCTGCTTGCGCAAGATCGATTACGAGCGGATCTGGGATCTGTTTGAGCGGGAGGGCGTGACGCACTACTGCGGCGCCCCCACCGTGCAGATCGGTTTGATGAACAGCCCCAAGGCCCACAAACTGGATCGCACCGTCACCGTGATGGTGGCTGCTGCGCCGCCCTCCCCCACGCTGCTGCGCCAACTGCAGGAGCGCAACTTCCGCGTCATCCACGTCTACGGCCTCACCGAGACCTACGGCCCGATCACCAGTTGCGCCTGGCACAGCGAGTGGAACGAGTTGCCGCTCGACGAACAGGCCCGCCTGAACGCTCGGCAGGGCCAGGGTCAGCTCACCGCCGACCTGGTGCGGGTGGTCGATGAGCATATGAACGACGTGCCGCGCGACGCGCAGACCATGGGCGAAGTGGTGATGCGGGGCAACATCGTGATGAAGGGCTACTACAACAATCCCGAGGCGACCGAGGAGGCGTTCCGGGGCGGTTGGTTCCACTCTGGCGACCTGGGCGTGTGGCACGCCGATGGCTACATCGAACTGCGCGACCGCAAGAAGGATATCATCATCTCGGGTGGCGAGAACATCTCGACCATCGAGGTGGAGCAGGCCGTCTCCAAGCACCCCGCCGTGCTGGAATGCGCCGTGATCGCTGTGCCCGACCCGAAGTGGGGCGAGCGGCCCAAGGCCTTCGTGACGCTGAAGCCCGGCCACACCGCTACAGAGGCCGAGATCATCGAGTTCTGCCGCCAGCAGATCGCCCACTACAAGTGTCCGGCCTACGTTGAGTTCGGCGAGTTGCCCAAGACCTCGACAGGCAAGGTGCAGAAGTTTGTGCTGCGCGCGAAGGAGTGGGGCGACGGCAAGCGGATCAATTAGCCAAAGCACGACAGCAACGCCGCTGTGAGGCCCTGCAGGCGCGGGCGGTGGGCGACATACATCACAAGGAGCACCCAAATGCAAGATGCACACTATGAGCATATCCTGGTCGAATCCGATGGCCCGATCACCACGGTGGTGATGAACCGCCCCGAGAAGCGCAACGCCTTGTCGGTGGCGCACATGCTCGAACTGACCGCCTGCCTCAAGGCGATCGCCGAGCAGCGCAGCGCCGCAGTCGTGATCCTGCGGGGTAACGGGCCGGTGTTCTGCGCCGGGCACGATTTGGGCGAGATGGTCGGCCAATCGCCCGAGGACTACCGCCGCATTTTTGCGATCTGCACCGATCTGATGGAGACGATCCAAGGCATTCCGCAGCCCGTGATCGCTCAGGTGCACGGCGTGGCGACGGCGGCGGGCTGCCAGTTGGTGGCGACCTGCGACTTGGCGGTGGCCGCCGAGGATGCGCGCTTCGCGACACCCGGCGTGAAGATCGGGCTGTTCTGCTCGACGCCGATGGTGGCGCTCAGCCGCGCGATTGGTCGCAAGCAGGCGATGGAGATGCTGCTGACTGGTGCGTTTATCTCGGCGCAGCAGGCGCTGGACTTCGGCTTGGTGAACCGTGTGGTGCCCAGCAGTGAGCTTGAGACGGCCACGCGCGCCCTGGCGGAGCAGATCGCCTCGGCCAGCCAACTGGTGGTGGGCATCGGCAAGCAAGCCTTCTACCGCCAATTGGACATGCCGCAGCCGCAGGCGTATGATTACGCCAGCGAAGTGATGGCCTTCAACGCCACCTTCGCGGATGCGCAGGAGGGTATGTGCGCCTTCCTCGAAAAGCGCAAGCCAAGCTGGCAGAACCGCTAATTGCAATGGAGCAAGCATCAAAGGAGAAGAACGTGGATATACAGGGGAAAAGCTTTTTCGTAACGGGCGCCGGCTCGGGCCTTGGCGCGGCCACGGCGCGTATGCTGGTGGCTGCGGGGGCCAATGTGCTGCTGGCCGACATCAACCAAGCCGCTGGCGAGGCAGTCGCCGCTGAGCTTGGCGCAACAGCGCGCTTCGTCGCCACCGATGTGAGCAGCGAGGCCAGCGTGCAGGCGGCGGTCGATGCCGCTGTGGAGAGCTTCGGCACGCTGCACGGCGCGGTGAATTGCGCGGGCATCGTGCTGGCGGAGCGGGTGCTGGGCAGGAACGGACCGCACGGACTCGACGCCTTCAGCCGCGTGATCAATGTGAACTTGGTCGGCACGTTCAACGTTATTCGCCTGACGGGCGCGGTGATGTCGCAGAACGAGCCAGGCGAGGACGGCGAGCGCGGTGTGATCATCAATACGGCCTCGGTGGCGGCGTTCGATGGGCAGATCGGCCAGGCGGCGTATTCGGCCAGCAAGGGCGGCGTGGCGGCTATGGTGCTGCCGATCGCTCGCGAGTTCGCGCGCTTCGGCATCCGCGTGATGGGCATTGCACCGGGCATCTTCGAGACGCCGATGATGGCGTCGCTGCCCGAGGCGGCCCGCGTGTCGCTAGGCCAGCAGGTGCCGTTCCCGCCGCGCATGGGCAAGCCCGATGAGTACGCCGCGTTGGTGCGCCATATCATCGAGAATCGCATGCTGAACGGCGAGGTGATTCGCCTGGATGGCGCGATCCGTATGGCGCCGAAGTAGGGTCGGGTAGTGATAGATTAGTTTTTGCTTGTGATATCGACCTTTTGCGATGTGCAGAAGGTCGATATCACGTTTATGGGGAAGGTTGGTGTCAATGATGAGCCGTTGATGCCACGCCTTGATTCCTTGCGCGGTCCTTCCCTTTGGTTGGCGGTGCCTAACGTTGTATTCTCGCTGTCATTCTGAATGGAGCGTAGCGAAATGAAGAATCTCATCGTCTACCCGCAGCGAATAGCAATGCAGCACATTGCCACTCTTTGTCGACCTGTCAGGTGCTTCGTGCGAGATTTATGGTATTAGAAGGCTGTAAAACGCACCTGAAAGGTCAACATCAATGTGATTCATTATTTTCGTTGTTTCTTCGGAGAGATTCTTCACTTCGCTTAACGTTGTATTCTCATTGTCATTCTGAATGGAGCGTAGCGAAATGAAGAATCTC
>CALKHR010000084.1 GCA_937988885.1 uncultured Roseiflexaceae bacterium
GTGATGAATGGATGAAGAAACGTATCTTTCGCGCTGAGCGACGATTCGTAAAAACACTTGGGAACGGTTTGCGGTAGCTTCCGCCAACAATAAGATAAACTAGCCATGCAGTACGCGGCTTAAAGCGCGTACTGAATCGCTAGTGAGAAGTTTGTGTTAAAAAATAATTTACTACTTTTCGTTGCTGAGTAATTCTGTTGTAACCTATCCTACGGCATTTGTCAACAGCGAATATTACTGTGGCTGACGAAAATCTTTGATATTGAGTTGTAGGGTGCGATTCCCGTTCCACTCGTTCGCTTCGAGGGTGTAGGCGATGTCGATAAAACGGGGACGTTGGAAGTATGTGGCGAGGTTGCCGAGGCGGAAGGCGATCGCATCGAAGGACGGGCCGCCGTTGCCGTCGTCGATCCGCAGCTTGAGGTGTTGGCCCTCCATCCCGCGCGCCCACGCGCCGCTCACCCGCACGCGGCGGCTGAGCAACACTGGTTGCGGGTTCGATTGTCCGAACGGTTCGAGTGCGGCGAGTTGCTCCTGCAACTGCCAATTGACGATCTGGAGCGGCGCTTCAGCGTGGATCTCGAGCACCGGTTGTGGTTGTTCGGGCAGGCGCGTCTCGGCGTATTCCAGCAGGCGGCGTTCCAGTTCCGGCAGGCGGTCGTTAGCGATGGTGAAGCCTGCGGCTGCCGAGTGACCGCCGTAGCGCACAAAGAGATCTTCGCAGCTCGCCAGCGCCTCGATGATGCTGAAACCAGGGATCGAGCGGGCCGAGCCGCGCGAAACCTCATCGCCCCGTTCGAGCAGCAGCACTGGGCGCGCCAACTCCTCCACCAGCTTCGCGGCCACCAAGCCCACCACGCCAGCGGGATACGCGCCATCGAGCACGGTGATGCGGTTGGTGTCCTTGCCAAGCGCCCGAATCTGTTCGAGCGCGGCCTGCTGCACCTCTTTAGTCATCTCTTGGCGTTTGCGATTGGCGGTGTTGAGCTCTTCGGCGTACTTCTGGGCCGATGCGAAGTCCTCGGCTAACAACAGTTGATAGGCCAGGCGCGCGTCATCGAGCCGACCCGCCGCGTTGAGGCGTGGCCCAAGCATAAAACTGATGTCCGTCGAGCGCACCTTGCCGAGCGCTAAGCCAGAGGCCAAAATGAGCGCCTTGAGGCCAGGCCGTTCCGTTCGGTTGATCGCATCGAGGCCAGCCCGCACCAACACGCGATTCTCGCCGTACAACGGCCCCATATCGGTGACGGTGCCCAGCGCGACCACATCCAGCAGATCGCGGCTCTTGAGCGGCAACTCCATATTGAGCCGCACGAGCGCCTGCACCAGCTTGTAGGCGATGCCCACGCCGACCAACTGCTTGAACGGGTAAGGGCAGCCGGGCTGCTTGGGGTTCACGACCGCCAGCGCATCGGGCAGGATCGGCGGCGGCGTGTGGTGGTCGGTCACGATCACATCCAGCCCCACCGAGTTCGCGTGAGCCACCTCAGCCGCGTTGCTGATGCCGCAGTCCACGGTGATCAGCAGACGCACGCCCTCTTTCACCAAGCTGTCGATCGCCTCGATATTGAGGCCATACCCTTCGCTGAGCCGATGCGGAATGTAAGGCCGAATATCACCACCCATCGCCGTGATCGCCTGCATTAAGAGAGCTACCGCTGTCACGCCATCGGTGTCGAAATCGCCGTACACCGCGATCGGCTCGCCCTCGCTGATGGCTTGAGCCACGCGCCGCGCCGCCACGTCCATCCCCTTCAGCAGGAACGGATCGTGGATCTCGCGCTTGTAATCACGGGTGAAGAACGATTCGATCGCCGAGCGCTCGCGAATATCACGTTGATATAGCAGAGTGGCAACAATTGGCGAATAGTCGCGCAGCGCATTAGAAAACGATGGAGGAGCCGGGTCGAGCACTTCCCAGCGTTTTTTACGGGCGGACATATCACCTCTATTCATATGCGACCAGCCGACGGCGCGGCCAGTCTTACGGCTGAATGCGAACGGAACCGCCACGCTGAACAGCAGTGGCGATTATCAAAGGAGTATAGCATTGCTACATAGGGGGCGCAACTCTGTTCGCCTCTTGTTGATGGATTGGCCTTGTTTAGAGACTGATTCGTCATGTTTTAGCAATGGAGCCTCATCCGCCCCAAAAACGTGCACCCTGTGGTACTATGGTAGCCGACAATAACACACTCAGAAAGAGCAACGCACAACGATGGAAGGTCGGGTCGTTCAAGTCAATGTGAACCCTGCTGGTGGTGTACCCAAACAACCAGTCGCGTTTGCAATCATTACCGAGCAAGGCGTTACGGGCGACAAGCAGCGCGATCGGCGCTTCCATGGCGGGCCGCAACGAGCCGTCTCGCTCTACTCCGCTGAGCATATCGCAGCGCTACAGGCCGAGGGCCACCCGATTTCGGCGGGCAGCACTGGCGAAAATCTGACGATCAGTGGCATCGATTGGCACACACTTGCGGTCGGCACACGCCTGCAGATCGGCGAGCATGTGCAGCTCGAAATCACTGGATACGCAGCACCCTGCAAAAATATCATCGCTTCCTTCACCGACGGCACCTTCACCCGCATCTCACAAAAAGTGCACCCCGGTTGGAGCCGCCTGTACGCCCGCGTCCTCTGCGCAGGCCCCGTCCATGTCGGCGATTCCGTGCGATTGTTGTAGGCGCTTATGTCTACTGGCACTCTCCCCCTGAGAGTGCTAAAATACTACTTGACAAACCCCACCCTTTTGTGTAGTATATGGACGGTTAGCACTCGGCACTTGAGAGTGCTAATCAACCACTAATCAAATTGGAACCATCGATGTCGAAGGAGGTATCCAGCATATGGCTACGGATTTCCGTATTCGGCCACTGGCAGATCGCGTTGTGGTCAAGCCAGTTGAGCGCGAGGAAAAGACAAAGGGCGGCATCTTCTTGCCCGATACTGCCAGCAAAGAGCGCCCGCAAGAGGGTTCGGTTCTGGCCGTAGGCGAGGGTCGCTTGGATGATAGTGGCAAGCGCATCCCGCTGAGCGTGAAGGTCGGCGACAAGGTGCTGTTCGCCAAATATAGCGGCACCGAAATCAAAATCGATGATGTCGAATATCTGATTCTGAGCGAGAAGGATATCCTGGGCATTATCCAGGAATAAACCCGTATTCACCTGCAAACGGCTCATAGCGAGCGCTGTGGCAGGTCTCCTCGTGCAGCCACACATGGCGCACCAATGAGGAGATACCACCACTCCGCAGCACATGCCGAGCAGGAACTACGGCGCATTTTTTACTTGAATTGATAGCGATACGTGTAGAGGAGGATCTTCACGCATATGCCTAAGCAGTTGCACTTCAACGAGGAGGCTCGACGTGCCCTCAAGCGCGGTGTCGATACCGTCGCCGAGGCCGTTAAGACCACCCTTGGCCCACGTGGCCGCAATGTGGCGATCGACAAGAAGTTCGGCGCCCCGACCGTGACTCATGACGGCGTGACCGTTGCCAAGGAAATCGAGCTCAAGGACCCATTCGAGAATATGGGTGCTCGCCTGTTGGTCGAGGTTGCCTCGAAGACCAACGACGTCGTCGGTGACGGTACCACCACCGCTACCGTATTGGCTCAGGCTATTGTTACCGAGGGCCTCAAGGTCGTCGCCGCTGGCGCCAACCCGCTGCTGCTCAAGCGCGGCTTGGACAAGGGCGTCGAGGCCATCATCAACGAACTGAAGGGCCAGGCCAAGCCCATCCGCGACCGCGCCGACATCGCCCACGTGGCTTCGATCTCGGCTTCGGACACCGAAATCGGTGACCTGATCGCCGAGGTGATGGAGAAGGTCGGCAAGGACGGCGTGATCACGGTCGAAGAGAGCAAGGGTATCGCCTTCGAGAAGGAATACACCGAAGGTATGCAGATCGACCGCGGCTACATCTCGGCTTACTTCGCCACCAACCAGGAGCGCATGGAAGCCGAACTGGATGAGCCGTACATCCTGATCACCGACAAGAAGATCTCGGCCATCAGCGACGTGCTGCCCATCCTGGAGAAGGTGCTGCAGGTCAGCAAGAACCTGGTCATCATCGCTGAGGACGTGGACGGTGAAGCTCTGGCGACCCTGGTGGTCAACAAGCTGCGCGGTACCATCAACGCCCTGGCCGTCAAGGCTCCTGGCTTCGGCGATCGCCGCAAGGCCATGCTGCAGGACATCGCTATCCTCACTGGCGGTACCGTGATCTCGGAGGAGATCGGCCGCAAGCTCGATAGCGCCACCATCGAGGACCTGGGCCGCGCTCGCCGCGTGGTTGCCGACAAGGACAACACGACCTTCATCGAGGGCCGCGGCGACGAGCAGAGCATCCGCGCTCGCATCGAGCAGATCCGCGCTCAGATCGAGACGACCACCAGCGACTTCGACCGCGAGAAGCTGCAGGAGCGCTTGGCCAAGCTGGCCGGTGGCGTGGCAGTGCTCAAGGTCGGTGCTGCAACCGAGCCGGAGTTGAAGGAGAAGAAGCACCGCGTCGAGGACGCTCTGTCGACTGCCCGCTCGGCTGTCGAAGAGGGTATCGTCCCCGGTGGTGGTATCGCCCTGATCAACGCCATCTCGGTGTTGGATAAGGTCGAGACCGTCAACGACGATGAGCGCTTCGGTATCCAGATCCTGCGCCGCGCTCTTGAAGAGCCACTCCGCCAGCTGGCCCGCAACGCCGGCGAGGATGGCGCGGTGATCATCGACACGGTGCGCCGCCTCCAGAAGGAGAAGAACGACCTGGCTTACGGTTACAACGTGCTGACCGGCCAGTTCGGCAACCTGCTGGAGCAGGGCGTGATCGACCCGGTCAAGGTGACCCGCAGCGCAGTGCAGAACGCGGTCTCGATCGCAGGCCTGTTGCTGACCACCGAGGCCCTGATCACCGACATCCCCGAGGACAAGCCGGCTGCTCCTATGCCCGGTGGCGGCGGGATGGACTTCTAATCCAGCCTCTGGTAGTTTCACGGCGAGGGCCCCGCGCCCTCGCCCGCCACAAGCCTCAGCGTATGCTGGGGCTTGTGTTGCGTAAGCGGCATCAACGTGCTACGATACCCCTCAGTGGAGCGCATCCACCAAACGCATTGGCAAAGCAACGCCATTTTAGGTATGGGAAAGAAAGGGCAACCGCGTTTGGGTCGCCCGTCGCTGCGGGCAACTGCCGTCGTGTTCAACGTGCGCGCGCTCGGACAGCTATGGCGCTGCGCGCCACAACGCGCGCGCGTGCCGCAGTCGCAACCCTTCGGCGCAGCACTGCGCTGCGCGACGTAGTGCCGTTGCCCCACCCAAGGGTGTAGCATGACCGATCCACAATGGCAACCACTCCGCTACTGCTCGCGCTGCGGTGCCGAACTCGGCCAACGCGAGCTAGCAGGACGCATTCGCCCGGCCTGCCCGGTATGCCATTTCGTGGTCTATGTGGACCCGAAAGTGGCCTGTGGAGTCCTGATCGAGCGGGATGGCCAGGTACTGCTGGTGCAGCGCCGCAACCAACCCGGCCAAGGGCTATGGTGCCTGCCCGCAGGGTTCGAGGATGCCGAGGAGCCGCCGGAACAGACTGCCCTGCGCGAAGCGCGCGAGGAGACCGGGCTCGATGTCACGCTCGACAACGTGCTTGGCCTGTACCATTACACCGACGATCCGCGCGGCGCAGGCGTGCTGGTGATCTACCGCGCCCACTGCGACCCAACGGCGCAACCGCGCCCCGGCGACGATGCTGCAGCCGTGGCGTTCTTCGCGCCCGATGCCCTGCCGCCGATCTCGCATCACTCGCACCAACGCGCACTCGCCGATTGGATCGCTCAAGGTGGCCTATGAGTAAACTGAACGCTCAACAGCGCGCACAACAACTGCACGCTCGCCTTCGCCAACTCATCCTGATGCGCGAGACTGGCCCGAAACGTCCGGTCTGGCACGCACAGCGTATGCGCATGATCTGGCGGCTGCACGACGAACTGCGTGAAGCCGAAAAGCAAGCCAAAGCTGAGGAGCAGGAACAACTTAATCGGGAGGAGATTGGCGCGGAGTAGCTTGCGATTCGCCCACCGAGGCTGCCCCGATGCCAATCAGCAACAGCACAAACCCGATCAACTGCAATGCCTTGAAGGTTTCATCGAAGAACCACCACGCCAGCAACGAAGCCCCAATCGGCTCACCCAAAAGCGCAATTGCCACCAACGTGGGCGAAACATAGCGCAACACCCAGTTGAACGCGCTATGGCCAAGCAGTTGAGGCCCGAGCGCCAACGCTAGCACCAACGCATACGCGAGCGGCGGAAAGTTCGGCAACTGAGCCAAACGTAGATCACCGAGCAACGACGCAATCACGACCAACACCACGGCTGCACTTGTGTAGACCAGCCAGATGTACGCCAAGAGCGACATTCGGCGGCGCAACATTCGCCCAATCAGGAAGTAGCCCGATACGGTTAACGCGCCAAGCAGCGCAAGAGCATCGCCAAACAACGCATTGGTCGGGGCATCGCCACTGCTATCGCTCAAACCGATGCAGATGCTGCCTGCCACCGCCAGCACCATACCGAGCATGGTCAGTGGCAAGGGCTTTTCGCGCCAGAGCAGGAACGAGAACAGTGTGACCCACAGCGGGTTGGTGGTGACCAGCGCCACCGACGAGGCCACCGATGTGTACTCGAACGACGCGATCCAGGTGTCGAAGTGCAGGGCCAACAGCACGCCCGACGCAACGCCCCAGGCGATGTCGTGGCGGCTGAGGCTGCGGATCTCGGCGCCCACACGTAGCCACGCGATCGGCAGTAGGATCAGCGCGGCCATGCCCAAGCGCCCGGCGGCGATCACGGTGGAGGGCATACCGATGCTTGGTTGCTGCAACAGGCGCGTCATGATCGAGGCGGAGGCGGCGACGCACACACCCGCTAGCAGGACGAGGTAGGGGATAGGTGATCGTTTTGACATACGTTTTATGGGCAAATGGTCATCATCTGCACCGTGTATGAAGCGGCCTTTAGGTGGAGTGCGCCACGATACCACGATTGTATCGCAGCGTCAATGCAACCATTCGAGGGGGGAAATAGATACTGAACTGTAATCTGCCGAACGACGGCGGCTTATATCATTTTGTACAATAAAGGATGTGCGGTTTGACGACCGCAACCTGCCATTGGTCGAATAGGCGGTGTAGCACATTTACAGCTCAATGTTTGTGCTGTAGGGCATTCTAATGCTATGAACCAAGCCGTTCGTACACATGAGCGAAGGAAACAACAGCACCATGCGCGTTTTGATGCCAACCTGGGAATATCCGCCCCACGTGGTGGGCGGGTTAGGCAAACACGTTATCGATCTGGCTCCGGCGCTGGTAAGCCAAGGGATTGAACTTCATATTCTGACACCGCAACTGCGCGATGCTCCGTCCTACGAACTCACTCCCCAGGGAATTCACGTTCACCGGATCGCGCCGCCTCTCGTGGCCGACAACAGTATGGTCACGCTGGTGATGCAGGCGAATCTGGCGATGGAGCAGGCTGCGCTTGGGTTATGGCAGCGCTTCGGGGGCTTCGACCTGATCCACGCCCACGATTGGTTGGATGCGACGGTCGGTATCGCGCTGAAACACGTGTGGCAACGCCCGTTGATCGCCACGATCCACGCGACCGAGCGGGGCCGTAATCAGGGCTTTTTGACGCATAACGGCTACTCCGAGCGCATCGATAGCTTGGAGTGGCGGCTCACCTACGAGGCGTGGCGGGTGATCTGCTGCTCGCAGTTTATGGGCACTCAGATTCACGAGTCGTTCCAGACCCCACGCGATAAACTCGATATTATTCCGAACGGTATTTATACGCAGCCAAGCCCGTTCGCGAACGAGGAGGAGCGTGTGGCGTTTCGGCGGCGCTTCGTGAACGACGATCAGCCGTTGGTGTACTACGTCGGGCGGTTGGTGTACGAGAAGGGTTTGCAGGTGCTGCTCGATGCGTGGCCCACCGTGTTGCAGGTGATGCCTCAGGCGCGCCTGCTGATCGCGGGTACTGGCGGGTATCAGGCATCGCTGCGTCAGCAGGCCTACGAACTCGGTATCGCGGAGCAGGTGGTGTTCGCGGGGTTCATCAGCGATGACGAGCGCGATAAACTCTACCGCGTGGCCGATGTCGCGGTGTTCCCTTCGTTGTACGAGCCGTTTGGAATCGTGGCGCTGGAGGCGATGGCCGCGAGTTGCCCGGTGGTGGTCTCCAACACGGGCGGCTTGGCCGAGGTGGTGATGCCCCACGAGACGGGTTTGGTGGTGCAGCAGAACGATGCGGATTCGCTGGCGTGGGGTGTGTTGCACACGCTTCAGCATCCCGATTGGTCGCGGGCGCGGGCGGAGAATGCGCTGCTGGCCGTGCGCGATAACTTTAACTGGCATTCGATCGCGCAGGCGACCGTCGATGTTTATAAGAAGACGTATGCGGCTTGGTTGGAGAGCGATTGGGGTAAGGGGCGTTTGGTCGGTCGGATGGTGTAGGGCTGTTGTTGGTTGTTTGGGCCTGTTATGTGGCGCTGCGGCGCTGCATAACAGGCTTTTTTATTTGCCGAAGCACTCGTGTTGGCCACGGTGTGCAGGCGGCGCAGCCATGCGCTGCGGAGCAGCGCGTGAAGTGCGCGCGTTGTGGCGCGAAGCGCCATCACTGTCCGAGCGCGCACACGTTGTGCACGACGTTGTTCTCCCGTAGCGACGGGCGGTCACGCGCTATGTGTTCCTTCTTCCCCAACTATATTACAGTTTGTTGATGCGTATGGCGCGGAAATGATGAATGCGCTCGGATTGTGTACGTTGTTTCCATATCACGTTATAATAGATGGTATGCTTGACGCCACATAGCGGACAGATGAGGTTATGACCACGAATTGGGCGCCTGATAAGACCCCTGCTGCGGCTGCTTCATCGCCACGTTCACCTCGGCGCGCGTCGTGGGGTGTGTGGGCGATCTTGTTGATTGCGGTGCTGCTGGGCGGCTATTTTCGCACATTGTCGCTGTTCGATTGGGATGAGCCATCGCTGCGGCTGCACCCCGATGAGCGTTTTATGCTCATGGTCGCTGGCGATATCCAGTTGCCCGGTAGTTTTTCGGAGTATTTGGATTCGTCGATTAACCCTCTGAATCCCCGTAATCGCGACCGTCCGTTTTATGTGTATGGGTTGTTGCCGCAGACGTTGACGCGCTATTTTGCGGTGGCGCTCACGCCGAACGATAAGCTCCCCGAGACGGTGCGGCATCCGCAGGCTACGCAGGCTAGTGTGCTGCCGCAGATCCCGAACCCCGAGCGCGAGTACCCCAAGTTGCCCTTGTTGGGGCGGTTGCTGAACCCGGATGGCGAGAATCTGACCAGTTTTTATTACATTCATAAGGTCGGTCGCTCGCTGATGGCGCTGTTCGATATTGGCTCGATCGTGCTGGTGTTCTTGGTGGCGGGGCGCTTGTACGGGCGGCGCGTGGGCGCGTTGGCTTCGTTGCTGTACGCCTTTTCGGTGCTGCCGATTCAGCTTTCGCACTTTTTTGCGGTGGACCCTGCGACGGCGTTTTTTGCGTTGCTCGCGACCTACTACGCGATACGAATCTCGCAGGACGGCGGTGTGGGAAGTTACGTGGCGTTGGGCCTCAGCATCGGCGCGGCGATGGCGTGCCGCGTGACGCTGGCGACGCTGGGTGTGCTGGGCATGATCGCGGTGGCGCGGCGGGTGTGGCCGCGGCGCAACGCGGCTGGCGAGTACGAGAACGATGTGAGCCTGCAGACGAAGCATTTGGGTTTGCTGGTGCTGGCGGGTCTGCTCTCGGTGCTGACGTTCCGGCTGTTGCAGCCCGATGCGTTTATGGGCACGTCGTTCTTCGATCTGCGGCCCGATCCCCGTTTTGTCAGTAATCTGGCCGAGATTCAGCGCTATGTGACGGGCGAGATGGAGTCGCCGCCGAGCTACCAGTGGGCCGACCGTGTGCCGTATTGGTTCCCATGGAAGAATATGGTGCTGTGGGGCATGGGCCTGCCGTTCGGCGTGGTGGCTTGGGTCACGTGGGCGGTGGCGGGTTGGCAGTTGCTGCAGCGCCGCGCGGGGGTGCATTTAGTGCCCTGGATGGCGATCACGCTCTACTTTTTGTGGCAGGGCGGCATCCTGAACCCCACGATGCGCTATTTCGTGGTGCTGTACGGCTTGTTCGCTTCGTTCGCGGCGTGGGGCATGCTAGCGGTGTGGGATTGGGCGATGCAGCGCCGCAAAGCGGTGCCTGCGTTCTGGCCGGAGTTGCCGCCGAAGCCGGGCGCGCGCTGGCCGTCGTTGGTGGCGGGCGCGCTGATCGCGGTGGTGGTGATCGGCACGTTTTTGTGGGCCTATGCGTTTACGCGGATCTATACGGAGCCTCATTCGCGAATCACGGCTTCGCGCTGGATCTATGCGAATATCCCGCCGAATGCCACGGTGAGCAACGAGGCGTGGGACGATGCGTTGCCGCTCCACCTCGATGGCTTTAGTTCGAGCCGGTATATCGGCATTACGATGCATCCCTATGCCGAGGACGACCCGCAGAAGTATATCGATTTCGAGAACGGGAACGGCCTGATCGATCACCTCGATCAACTCGATTATGTGATCCTGAGCAGCAACCGCGTTTACGGTTCGATCGAGCGTATGCCGATGCGATTCCCGGCGCTGATGAACTATTACCGAACGTTGTTCAGCGGCGAGTTGGGTTTCGAGTTGGTGGCCGATTTCCATTCGTACCCGAATCTGTTCGGCATCGATATCCCCGATCAGAGCGCCGAGGAGGCCTTCAGCGTCTACGATCACCCACGGGTGCTGATCTTCAAGAAGACTCCCGCCTATTCGCACGAGCGGGCTGTCGAGTTGATCACTGGCGATATCGCGTGGGGCGAAGTCTACAAGATGTGGGTGCTCGACGTGCTGCGCATGCCCACCGCGTTGCGCCTGACGGATGCGGAGTGGCCTGTGTACCGCGCGGCGGGCACGTGGTCGGAGTTGTTCGATCCGGCGAGCCTCAGTAATAAGCTGCCGTGGCTGTTCTGGTTGTTGGCGCTGGAGTTGCTGGGCCTAGCGATCTTCCCGCTGTTGTTCCGGATGCTGCCGGGCCTGCCGGATCGGGGCTTTACGCTGGCGAAGTCGCTCGGTTTGTTGAGCGTGGCCTACGCGGCGTGGCTGTTGGGCAGCCTGAACGTGCGCAGTTTTACGCCGAGCACGCTGTGGCTGTGCGCCGCTGTGCTGATCGTGGTTGGCGCGTTGGCGGCGCGCGGGCAGGTCGGCGCGATGCGTGCGTTTGTGCGCAGCCGCAGGCGGTCGCTGCTCTCTGCCGAGGCATTGTTCTTGGTGGCGTACTTCGGCTTTGTGCTGCTGCGTTCGTTCAACCCCGATTTGTGGCACCCCGCGCGCGGCGGCGAGAAGCCGATGGATCTGGCGTTCCTGAACGCGGTGCTCAAGAGCGCATCCTTCCCGCCCTACGATCCGTGGTTCGCTGGCGGCTACCTGAACTATTACTACTTCGGCTTTGTGTTGATCGGTGCGCTCGTGCATTTGACGGGGATCGTGCCGACGGTGGCCTACAATTTGGCAGTGCCCACGGTGTTCGCGCTGACGGCGTTGGGTGCGTGGGGCGTGGCCTACAATCTTTTGGCGCCGCGCCTGCCGCAGCGCGCGCTGGCGGCGGTGGGGCAGTGGTTGGTGCGCGAGCAACGGGCCATCCGCACGGGCCTGATCTCGGCGGTGTTTGTGGTGCTGCTCGGCACGCTAGCGAACGCGATCTGGTTGCTGCCTGGCTCGGCCACGCCGTACGATCCGCGTGAGCCGGTGGAGTGCCAACTGAGCAGTTACGCGGCCAAGGAGCTCTGCAAGGGTCGCGCGGAGTGGGTGTTCTGGGATGCTACGCGCCAGGTCAGCCTATCGCTCAGTTCGCCGACCAATCACGATAGCACGATCAACGAGTTCCCGTTCTTCACGTTCCTCTACGGCGACCTGCACGCGCATATGATCGCGCTGGTGTTGGCGGTCACGGCGCTCGGCTTGATGGTCGCCCTGGCGCGCCTCACGCACGAGCAGCGGCGCCGCTGGTTGCCCTCGCTGGGCATCGTCGGCTTCCTGGCGCTGACTGTCGGCGCGTTGCGGGCCACGAATACCTGGGATTACCCGACCTACCTGGGCTTGAGCATCGTTACGCTCGGCTTGGTGGCCTGGCAGCATTTGCGGCTCGGCCGCGGCTGGCGGAGTGTGTTGCTCGTCTGGGTGCTGAACAGTGTGCTGTTGGCGGTGCTGGCCTCCTTGCTGTTCCAGCCGTTCACGAGCCATTTCGCCACCGATTACGCGGGATTCGTGCTGTGGCAGGGCGCGCGCACTCCCATCCGTGATTACCTGATGCTGCATGGTTTGTGGCTGTTCCTGTTGGCGAGCGGGGCGCTTGCGCTGTATCACCGACGCTACGGCCTGCGCGCCTGGCATTGGATGTTGATCGGCGCTGCCGTGGCCTTCCTGATCGTGGCGGTGCTTGAGAACGTTCTGGCGTTGTACATCGTTGCTCCGCTGGCGATCATAGCAGCTGGCTTCGGCACCGAACTGCTGATCACCTCGCCTGCGCCGAGCGAGAAGGACGAGTCGCCGAGTCCGCTGCTGGTGAGCCTTGCGACGCAGTTGCCCGTGCTATGGGGCATCGCGGCCCTGTGGCTCACGCTGGTGGTGGAGTTGATCGCCGCCCGTGGCGATATCGGGCGCATGAACACGTTCTTCAAGCTCGGCATGCAGAGTTGGGTGCTGTTCGCGATCTCCTCTGCGATCGTTGTGCCGTGGGTGTGGCGCAGCGTGGTACCCTACGCCTCTCGCCGCATCGCCGTGCGTGGCGCTGGCTTGGCGTGGCGCGTCGCCGCCAGCCTGCTGATTGTTGCGGCGTTGGCCTACCCGGTCACGGCCACGCCCGCGCGCCTGGGTGATCGCTACGACCGCGCCGTCGGCATGACGCTCGACGGTGCCGCCTATATGCGTTCGCCGAACGCTAAGTGGGCCGAGAACGGTCTCACCTTCTCGCTGGATGAGGACGCCGACGCGATCGAGTGGCTGCGCGCCAATGTGCGCGGCACGCCGATCATCCTTGAGGCGCATACGGAGGCCTACCGCTGGGGCGGGCGCATCTCGATCTACACGGGCCTGCCCACGCTGCTCGGCTGGCACGGGCACGAGCGTCAGCAACGCGCAGTTGCTGGGGTCGATAGCGCGCTGGAGAATCGGCGCATTATCGTCAACCAACTCTACACCAGCACGGTGCCGACGGAGACGCTCAGATTGCTGAAGCGCTACGGCGTCGAATACGTCTACGTGGGTCAACTGGAGCGCGCGCTCTACGGCGGCAGCGGCGGCCTTGAGACGCTCGACAGGATGGCGGACACCGGCCAATTGCAGCGCGTCTATCAGCGCGGCAGCACCACCATCTACCAACTGCTGCCCGGCGCGAAGCCACCCGCCTTGCTGACCACTGCGGCCAAACTGCAGACGCCCAGCCTGCCCGCGACAAAGAGCAATCAACTGGTGTTGCCCGTCGATCAACTGCCCGCATTGGGCGATTACGCCTGGAACCGCCTGGCCGACTCGCAGCCGATCGCTGTGCTGCTCTGGCTGCTGTTTAGCTATCTGCTGTTGCTGTTGGGCCTGCCGCTCGCCGCGCTGGTGTTCGGTCGGCGACTGCCAGCCTCCGCCGAGTCGCACGACGATGAACTCGATATCGAGGCTGTCGAGGATGTTGCGGGTGAAGATGGAGCCACCAGCGTCCTGAACGCCGCCAGCGAAGCGTCAAGCGCGGTGGCGCAAGTGCAGTCGGAGGCCAACCTGGATGCGCACGCGGCGTCGGATGTTGCGGGTGAAGATGAAGCCGCTAACGCCCTGAACGCCGCCAGCGAAGCGTCAAGCGCGGTGGCGCGGGCAAGGCCAGTGGCCAGCCGGGATGCCCAACAGCGGCTCAGCGCGAAACCAGTCGAGACGCCGATGCTCAGCGCGATCGGCTACGCTTGGGCGCGCCTGATCGGCCTGTTGTTGCTCGGCTACGCGGTGTGGCTGCCAGTGAGCGCTCGCTTGTGGAGCTACAACCGCCTGAGCATTCTGATCGGCGTTCTGCTGGTGTTGCTCCTGAACGTAGGGCTGCTGGCGTGGCTCGGTCGCGCCCACCGCGCCTCGCCTGATGCTGACGATAGCTTCGATTTCGGTGCGTCGTTGCGCAACGGCTACGGCGTATTGCTCGCCAATTTGATGGCGCAGCGCCAGCACATCCTGCTGATCGAGGGTGTGTTCCTGATCGCGTTTGCGCTGATGACGTTGCTGCGCATGTTCAACCCCGACCTGTGGCAGCCGATCCTCGGCGGTGAGAAGCCCTTCGAGTTCGGCTTCCTCAACGCGATCCTGCGCAGCCCCGTGATGCCGCCCTACGATCCGTTCTACAGCGGCAACACGATCAACTACTACTACTACGGCCTGTTCCTGGCCTCGCTGCCGATCAAGGCCACGGGCATCGCGCCAGCAGTGGGCTTCAACCTGGCGATCGCCACGTTCTACGCGCTGACGTTCATTGGCGGGTTCGCCGTTGTGCAGCGGCTCACCAACACGGTGCGCTACGGCTTGGCGGGTGCGGTTATCCTGGCGGTGTTGGGCAATCTCGCGGCCAATTTCCAGGTTGGCTCTTCGCGCGGCCTCAAGCCGATCATCGACGCCATTAACGACGGCGGATTCGCCGATCTCGGCGCGCGCATCGGCGATTGGTTCTGGGGTCCCAGCCGCGTGATCACGGGTGAGAACCTGACCACCATCAACGAGTTCCCGTTCTGGACGTTCCTATTCGCCGATCTGCACCCGCACCTGATCGCGCTGCCGATCACGGTGCTGGTGATCGGGCTGATCTACGAACTGTTCGACCGCCGCGCCACCGCCGAGCATCCGCTGGCTGGTTGGCGGCTATTCGGCCTACAGGCGCTGCTCACCAGTTTTGTGTTGGGCAGCCTGGCTGTCACCAACTCGTGGGATGTGCCGACCTATGCATTGCTGCTGGTTGGCGCGCTGATCGGCTTGGCGTGGCGCAGCCGCACGCGCCCGGGCTTCCCGTGGCTCGGCAGCATCGGCGCGCTGTTGTTGAGCGGGTTGATGGTCGGCGGCGGCCTGGTGTTCTACCTCTCGTTCTTCCAAAACTTCCAAGCGCCAGTCGGCGGGATCGGGCGCGTCACAACGCCCTCGCCGATCCATCAGTACGTCCTCCACTACGGCATCTTCCTGGCGATGCTGATCCCGTTGGTCTACGTCGGGCTGTGGCGCTTGTTGGGCACGCAGCGGCGCGGAGCAGAGAACATCTCGCTCGGGATGGAGCGCCAGCGCGACGCGAGCGCCCTGGGAATCGCGGCACAGTCCAGCGGTGGGCAATCGATCTGGCAACGGCTGCAACTCGTCCTGATCGTTGTGCCGATCCTGCTGGGCTTTATTCTGAGCCGCCCCACGATCAGCCTGCAAGTGTGGTTGGCCACGCTGCTGGTGATGACCGTGTGCCTGCTGTTGAGCCGCCGCATCAGCCCCACGGTCTGGTTCACGCTGCTAATGGTTGCGATGGCCTGGGCCGTGTCCCTGGGCATCGAGATATTCTACATCCGCGATCATCTCGATGGCGGTGGCGCCGCCCGTATGAACACGGTCTTTAAGTTCGGCAATCAGATCTGGACGCTGATGGCGCTTTCCACCGCCGCGAGTTTGCCGCTGTTGTCCCGTTGGATGAGTCGCCAGCACTGGTTGATTCAATCGGTCGTGGGCATTGTGGTGAGTGGTTTGTTCGTGTTGGGGCTGACCTTCCCCATCTTCGGCACGATGAGCCGCTCGGCGCTGCGCTTCCCGATCAAGCCGGGCCTCACGCTCGACGGGTTGGCGTTTATGGAGACGGCGGAATTCGATGTCTCGGCCCGTGATATGGGCTTGCCCGAAGCCGATTTCCCCATTCATCTCAGCCTGCGCGGCGATTTAGAGGCCATCCGCTGGCTCAACGAGACGATCAAGGGCACGCCAGTGGTGTTGCAGTCGGACCTGTGGTTCTACCGCACCTACGGCACGCGCGTGGCGGCCAACACCGGCTTGCCCACAATCATCAGCCCATTGCACGCCAGCGAGCAGCACGACCCACGGCTGGTCGCCGAGCGCGATATGCACGTCCAGGCGATCTACCGCTCGCCCGACATCAATCAGACACTGCAACTGCTGGCGCGATACCGCGTCGGCTACATCTATGTCGGCCAGATCGAGCGGGCCGCGTATGGTGAATTGGGAATACAGAAGTTCGATTCGATGGTGGGATCGTACCTGAGCGTGGTGTACGACCGCGACGGCGTGAGGATCTACCGCGTCCACGAGGGAGTGTACACGCTCGCCACGCCCACCGCCGATGCGATCTCGTTGCCCTCGCTGCCCGCGCAGGTTGTCACGCAGCCCAGCGTGCCGAACACGCCCGCGCAGTCGCTTGAGGCGCTTGAGGAACAGGTGCGACAGAACCCGACGGTCGCCTCGCTGGCGTTCGGGCTGGGGCAAATGTACTATATGGAGGGGCGGCTCGACGATGCGATCCGTGTGCTGGAGCGGGCCGCTGTGGCGAATCCCAGCGATGTAGCGCTTCAGCAGGTGTATGGCGATGTGCTGCGCGATGCTGGCCGCAACGACGAAGCGGCTGCTGCGTACCGCACGGCGGCACAGGCCGCGCCATCGGCTGGCAACTACAACAAACTCGGTATGCATCTGCTCGATACTGGCATGCTCGATGAAGCGACCGATGCCTTCCTGCAGGCGATCGCGAGCGATGCGAACGTGCCCGAGCCGTACTTCTATTTGGGCCAGATCTACGAACGACAAGCCCAAGCCGATCAAGCTCTCGACTATTATCAGTTGTATCTCGATATCGCCCCGCCCGATGGCCATTTGCGGCCCGAGGCCGAGGCTGCGCTTGCACGCTTACAGTGAGGTGTTGCACTGCGCCGCACACGATTGAATAACCTATGACGCAACCTCTGATGGTCTGGTGGCTGGTGATCCAGCTTTGTGGGTTGGCTGGGTTGCCGATTGGGCGCTTCCTGTTCCGCGCCCTGCCCGATCACGGCTATGCCTTCGCCAAGGCGTTGGGTTTACTGTTAGTGGGATACCTGGCGTGGCTCTTGGCGATGCTGGGCTTGGCGTCGTTTAGCCGTGGTCTGCTGGTTATCTGCCTGATCGTGGTGGCCGCCCTGGGCCTGATGCTGCTGCGAGGCCCCGCTGCCTTGCTTGAGATCGGCGCGTGGTTTCGCCAGCATTGGCGGTTGGTGCTCGGCTACGAGGTGCTGTTTCTGATCGCGTTGCTGTTTGTGGCGCTGTTGCGCAGCTACAACCCGCACCCGTGGGGCACCGAGCGCGCCATGGACTTCGCGCTGTTCAATGCCATCCGCATCAGTTCCAGTTTCCCTCCACACGATCCCTGGTTGGCGGGCTACAGCATCAACTACTACTACTTCGGCTATCTGCTGATGGCTGCGATGGCGTTGCTGAGCGGCGTGGAGCCTTCGGTCGGCTACAACTTGTCGCTGGCGCTGGTGTTCGCGTTGGCGGCACTCGGCCTGGCGGGCATCGTCTATAACCTGATTTCGCTGACGGTGGCGCGCAGCAGCGGTGCGCTCAAGGCGGCGGCTATCGCGCTGACAGTGGTGTTGGTGTTGGTGGCGGGCAATCAGGCGGGTGCGCTCGAAGTGATCACGGGTCACGAGATCTCGGTGGCGCTGAAGGGCCAGCAGTTGCGCGCCGCGATCAGCAATGGCCTGGGTGAGCGTCAGACCTTGCTGCTCAATCCGCCGTTCAAGGGCTGGGATTTCAACGAGACGGCGCAGATCACGCCCCGCGATATGTGGGCCGATTTCAACTGGTGGTGGCCCTCGCGGGTGGTGTGGGACGATTACGCGCACCCCGATGACCCGCAAGCCCAGCCGGAGCGGCGCTATACGATCACGGAGTTCCCATTCTTCTCGTTCTGGCTCGGCGACATGCACCCGCACGTGATGTCGCTGCCGTTCGTGTTGCTGGCTGTGGCGCTGGCCCTGCAAACCACTGTGCGACCCTCGGCACCGCCATTCCTGATGGGGTGGCGGGGCAAGGCCGAACTGGCGCTGACGGGGATTGTGCTGGGCAGCCTGTACGCGATCAATAGCTGGGATTTCCCCACGATTCTGTTGCTGTTCCTGGGGGCGCTGCTGTTGCTGCACATTCGCTTGGCGTCTCCGGCGAGCATGCCACCCGCTGTGCTGAACGAGTCCGTTGCTGCCGATGACGATGAGGCAAATGATGCGCAGCCCGAGCCTGTCGCGCCTGCTGTGGCCTCTGCATCGCCGTTCGCGGGGGTGCGCTGGCGGTTGTTCGCGAACCACGGCATTTTGGCGGTGTTGGCCTCGATCCTGATGCTGATACCGTTCTACTTGACCTTCCACTCGTTGGTGGGCGATAAAGAGCCGCTGATCAACCTCCCGATCTTGGCGACGCTGACGAGCACGCTGGGCATTGTGGTGTCGTCGCGCACGTCCCTGCTCAGCTTTCTGTTTATCTTCGGCCTGTTCTTGCTGCCGCTGTTGACGATGCTGTTCACCTACAGCCTGCGCCACGATCTGCACATCTCGCTGAACGAGCGCTTGGTGTCGCTGCTGCTGATCGCAGGTTCATTGCTGATCGGCCTGGTGCTCGGCTTCCCGCTGCTGGCGCTGTTGCCCCTGGCGATCTACGCGATCCTGCTGGCGGCGGAGCGCACCGAGCAGCCCGCGCTGGCGTTTGTGCTGTGGGGCTTTGCGCTGGTCTGTCTGGTCTGCTTCGGCACCGAGGTGGTCTACATTCGCGATGGTTTCGAGGGCGCTTCCTCGCGGATGAATACGATCTTCAAGTTCTACTACCAGGCTTGGCTGTTGTGGGGTGTGTTGGCTGGCTACGCACTGTGGTGGCTGGCCGATCGGCTGCTGAGCGGCCCCCGCGCGCTGTGGCGCTGGCTGAGCGGCGGGCTGTTCGCGGTGCTGTTTGTGGCGCTGCTGGCTGGCGCGCTGATCTATCCCTGGCTGACGGCAGGCAAGACCTTTCGCGAGGGGCAGCGCGTGGGCTTGGTGGGCAAGACGCCTCGCGAGAACACCTCTGGCGGCGAAGCCTCGATCGCCTGGTTGCGGGCCAACGCGCCTGGTGATGCTGTGATCCTGGAGGCGGTGGGCGGCTCGTACAGCCCCGAGGGCTACGCCAGCATCTCGGCGGCGACGGGCTTGGCGACCGTGTTGGGTTGGCCCGGCCACGAGTCGCAGTGGCGCGGCGGGCATCCCGAAGCGCTCGCGCAGATCGGCCCGCGTCAGCAGGATGTGCAGACGATCTACAGCACCACCGATGTGAACGAGGCTCACTCGCTGTTGCAGCGCTACAAGGTGCGCTACGTCTATTTGGGGCCGCTCGAATACAACTCGCTGATGCAATCGCCTTCGCCACAAGCGGCGCTGGACAAGTTCGGCTCGCTCGGACAGATCGTGTTCCAGCAGGGCGATGTGACGATCTATCAAATTAACGAATAACATGCATATCGCGTTTGTTACTGGTGAATATCCGCCGCAGCCCGGCGGCGTGGGCGATTACACGCGCTGCCTGGCGCTGGCCCTGATCGAGCGCTCGCACCGCGTCTCGGTGCTGACCATCGCCGACGACTACTTGCAGGTGATCGACCCAAGTCAGCCCGCGCAGCCGCAGCGGGTGCGCTTCACCGATTGGGGGTGGAGCAGTTGGCGCTCCGTGATCGAGGCGCTGGATATGGTGCGCCCCGAGGTGCTGCACATTCAGTATCAGACGGGAGCGTACGGCATGCGCCCCGCCATCAACCTGCTGCCCTGGCGGCTGAAGCGGCTGCCCACATACCCGCGCATCGCCGTGACGGCCCACGACCTGCTGCTGCCCTATCTGTTCCCTAAGGCAGGCCCGGTGCGCATGTGGGTCACCAAACGCCTGTTGCTGGATTCCGACGGTGTGGTGGTGACGAATCAGGCCGATCTGGCTGGCGCAAATCGCTACGGCGTCACCTCGCCGGCACTGATCCCGATCGGCTCGAACATCGCCGTGGCGCCGCCGGCCGATTACGATCGGGCGGCGTGGCGTGCGCAGTTGGGGGTCGCGGATGATGAGGTGCTGGTGGCGTACTTCGGGCTGATCTCATCGAGCAAGGGCGTGCACACGCTGTTGGATGCCTTGGAGCGCCTGCCGAAGCGCGTGCGCTTGTTGGTGGTGGGTGGAGCCGCCACGCAGCCGCAGGATCGCGCTTACGCCGCCGAGATCGAACAGCGCATCGCCGAGCGCGGTCTGGGTGAGCGGGTGCGTATCACGGGGCATTGCGACGAGTCGAGCGTTTCGGCGCACCTGCTAGCCGCCGACCTGGCCGCGCTGCCGTTCACCGATGGCGCATCGTTCCGGCGGGGCAGCCTGCTAGCGGCGCTAGCTCACGGTCTACCCGTCGTCACCACGGCGTCAGCGCCAACGCCGAGCGTGCCTGGCGTGCCCAGCCTGCTCGACGGTGTCAACACGCTGCTGGTTCCGCCCGAGCAGCCGGAAGCGCTGGCCCAAGCGCTCGAACGTTTGATGAACGATCAACTGCTTCGGCAACGGGTGGCGGAGGGGGGACGAGCGCTCGCTGGGCAGTTCTCTTGGGAGAGCATCGCGGCCCAGCACGAGCAGTTCTACGGCCAACTGCTGCGCTAGCGCAACAGCGACACCATCGACATCATCTGATCGTTGAAGGCGGCGTTCAGCCAGTAGGCGCTGCCCTGCACCAACAGTACCACGCCCACGCCCCAGGCCAGCCACTTGGCCCAGACGTTGCGCTGCGCTAGCCAATCCAGCAGCAGCCCGGCCAGCGTGCAGGCGATCGGGATGAGGAAATAGATGTAGCGCACTTGCAGTCCCGTGTTGATCTCGATCAGCAGGAACACCAGCGCCGTGCCGAGCGCGGCCAGCACCACGGGCAGGCTGCCCAGCGGACGCGCTTGGCGTATCAGGATGAACAGCCCCAGCGGCATCAGCCAGAGCGTCAGCGGATGGAAGGCGTTCGAGAAGCCGCGCCAGATCAGCGAGTAGATCGGGCGGTACCCTTCGCTAGCCAGTTCCTCGCCGATGGTGCCGAGTTGCTGAATCTTCAAGCCCACGATATTCGCGTAGAGCAACACGATCCCCAGTACACCGCACACCACCAGCGTTGTCGCGAAGCGCACCACGCGCATGCGGTCGAGCGGGTCGGCTTGGCGCTGCCTGGCCTGCCACAGCCAGCGCAGCGTGAGGATCAGCCACGCGAGCCCCATCCACACGAAGGCCGTGATCATCACGCCGATGTGGCTCAGCACGATCAGGCCGAGCACCACGCCCATTACGATCCAGCGCCACCACTGCTGCGGGTCGCGCCAGGCCGCTAGCAGCGCGAGCCCGAGCGGCGCGATCAGCGTTTGGCTAAACACCTGAGCTGTCAAGCCGAACCACAGGCCCGTCAATCCCACAGGCACCGCCGCGTAGATCAGCGTGGCTAGCAGCGCAGCTTGGATGCTGCTGCCCAAACGGCGGGCCAGCGCGCCGATCGCTAGCGCCGCTATGCCGTCGAACAGCGCCATATTGGCCTGCACGACCATATCGATCGAGAGGCCCAGCAGCAGCGAGGGCATAAAGGTGAGGTACGGGCCGGGCGGGTAGATCGTGAGGCCGTTGTGGAACTCGATCGAGCGGCGCATAATCACCAGATGCCCAGTGAGATTCTGGATCTGTCGGTCGGTGTTGAGGCCCAGATCGAAGCCGAAGAACAGCGGATAGAGCGAACCTGTCAGCCGCACGGTGCAGGCCAGCAGCATCAACCCCCACAGCGCGCGGATGGCGGCGGGTGGCCCGAACCACGCGCAGGTGCGCTCGGCAATCGGCAACAGCCAGTACGTCAACAGCGTGAGGAACGCGAACGCCAAGGCGAGTCGCACCACGTAACTGCTGAGCAGCAGCGGCAGTCCTTGGCCCACGCCGAAGATCGCCAGGGCCACCAGCACCAGCGCCGCCGAGGTCGCCCAATTGGGCAGCCGCAGGCGCATCAGCAGCAGCGCGCCCAACACCAGCAACGCCGTTTGCGCGAGCATCTGAAGCGCGGCGGGCCACAGCCAGCGCACGCCGATGGTGGTGAGCTCCGCGCCCTCGAAGCGCAAGCCCAGCGGACGAGGATCGGAGTCGTTGGCGACGGTGGGGCTGCGCAACCCGATGTTCAAGCCCGTGGGTTGCACCGCCGAGCCGGGCAAGAGCACTTGGTAGCGGCGCGGTCCCGGATTGGTGGGCAGGCGCAGGGGTGGCTGCCCCGCGAGATCAAGTTCAAAGAACGACGCGCCATCGGCTGGCGGTGGTCCAAAACTTAACGTCAGCACCTGCTGGCCACCCGGGCTGACCGGCCCAAAGCTGAGCAGGCTTTCGCCGTTCGTCCAGCGGTAAGTGCTGCGAGAATCTTGTTCGATCGCATGAAAGCCGTCGAGCAGGAGTGCCGTCTCGCGGCTGCCGAGTTCTAGGCGTTGTTGAGCGCGTGTGCGAGTAAGCTCACGCGTTTGGGCCAGCGTCAGCAGCAGCGCGCAGCAGAGCGCAACCAGGAGCGGGAGTGTTGTGGCATTGAGCCATAGCGGTCGCCGACCCTGCGTCTGACTCGCGGCGTTTGGGCGTGCTTGGCCTGCTAATCGTACAAGATGTTGATTGCTCATGGACCTCGATCACCACGGCGACATGCGTGGTTCGTTTATTGGGTTGCAGCGAGGATACGCTCCCACGCGGCATCGACTTGCTTGCGGGTCTCTTCGAGCGTGCCGCTATTGTCGATCACCACAGTGGCGTGTGCGACTTTCTCGGACTGTGGCGATTGCGCTTGCTGACGAGCGCGCGCCTCGGCCTCGCTCATGCCGCGCTTCGCCATCAGTCGCTCGATCTGTTGCTCGGGGGTGCATGTTACCACCCAAATCGCATCGCATTGCGACTTCCATCCTGATTCGAGCAACTTGATCGCATCGATCACCGCTATCACAGGCTGAATATCGAGATAATTTTGTGCGCGGATCTCTTGTTCGGCGAGCCAATCGTTGAGCCGTTGGCGCACCGCTGGGTGCACGATCTGCTCAAGTTTGCGTAGCTCGGCGGGATTGTTGAACACGATCGCGCCCAGTGCTCGTCGATTGATTGGACCATTTGGAGATTCAAGAATACCAGTACCGAATGCCTCCACAATCGCGGTGTAGACCGGTTGGCCGGGTTGTTGTAATTCGTGTGTCAGCCGATCGGCATCGATCACTTGTGCGCCGTGTTCGGCCAACATCGCCAATACACTGCTCTTACCACAGGCGATATTGCCTGTGAGACCGATGAGATATACGTTTGCTCGTTTCATGTTGTTGAGTGTGCGTTTGAGCGGTGCATATACACCACTCAAACGCAATGCGCTGAAACTCGGCTGCTACTTCGCGTGTAGGATTAAATCGACGTATTCTTCCTTGACCAGCGCGCCCTCCTCGACTCCAAACAGTGTGAGCAACTCGTTCAGCAACTTCGCCTTTTGTTCGGCGTCCTTGCGGCTCCAAGTTCGGCTCTTGATCTCAATGTAGGGGCCGGGATGCATCTGTCCCGCCAGCGTATCGATATTAAGCGCGAAATCTTCACCATTATAGATGATTCTCCAGCGGCGGCGGCGCTTTTCGATCTCGATCACTTGATCGGGTTGGAAGTACTCGCGATAAAAGCGCAACGTCTGATTGGCGCGGGCCGTATAGCGGGCGCG
>CALKHR010000085.1 GCA_937988885.1 uncultured Roseiflexaceae bacterium
ACAATGCAGAGCAATGAGATTCCTCACTTCGCCTAACGGCTTGTTCGGAATGACAATGAGCACTGTCAAAGACTTTTAAAACAGTGCAATCAATGACAAGGTGAATCGGTAACTCGGTGACTTGGTGAATAAAGCAATTCCCGCATCCCATGCCCTCGCGAGATAACTATTCTCAAAAATCTGTGTAATCTGTGTAATCTGTGGATTTCCAACAGTAATGCGGTACAATAGCGCGGATCAGGAAACACCACGGAGGGCGCACGCTCAATGACACACGACACCCATCAACTCCCGAACTGGCTCGCGCACCGCGCCGCCGTCCTGCCCACCCACACGGCGCTGATCGCCGACGACACGCGCTGGACCTTCGCAGAACTCGACGCCTGGGCCAACACCCTCGCCCGTGCGCTCGCGGCGCGGGGCATTGCAGCCGGAGACCGCGTGGCGCTGCTGATGCGCAACTGCCCCGAATTTGTGGCACTGGCCCACACCGCGCCCCGCATTGGCATCACACTCGTGCCGCTGAACACGCGCCTCACCGCGCCCGAACTGGCCTGGCAACTGGCCGACTCCGGCGCGCGCCTGCTGCTCTTCCACAGCGAAACCGCAGCCCAAGCCGAAGCCATCGCCGCCACAGGCACCACATCGTCGCTCAGCATCGTCAACATCAGCGACCTCGACGCGCAACCCAGCACCAGCATCGCCCTGCGCGACACCATCGACCTCGCCGACCCCTTCGTGATCATCTACACCTCCGGCACCACCGGACAGCCGAAGGGCGCGCTGCTCACCTACGGCAACCTGTGGTGGAGCGCGGTCGGCTCGGCGATGAACTTGGGCAGCCACATCGACGACTGTTGGCTGGCCGTCCTGCCGCTCTTCCACATCGGCGGCCTCTCCATCCTGATACGCTCCGCGATCTACGGCATCACCGTCGTGTTGCAGCGCGCCTTTGACCCCGCAACCGTCAACCGCGCCATCGACACCGAGCGCGTCACGATCATCTCGGTCGTCAGCACCATGCTCCAGCGCATGCTCGATCAGCGCGGCCAACAGCCCTACCCCGCAACTCTGCGCTGCGTGCTGCTGGGCGGCGGCCCCGCTCCGCAACCGCTGCTCGAAGCCTGTGCGGCGCGCGGCGTACCCGTCGTGCAAACCTACGGCCTCACCGAAACCGCCTCACAAGTCGCCACACTCGCCCCCGCCGACGCACTGCGCAAACTCGGTTCGGCGGGGCAACCGCTGCTGCCCACCAAGCTGCGCATCGCCGCCGCCACGCCCGGCGAGGTGGGCGAAATCCTGGTCAGCGGCCCCACCGTGATGCGCGGCTACATCAACCGCCCCGAGCAGACCGCGCTCGCACTGCGCGACGGCTGGCTGCACACCGGCGACCTCGGCTACCTCGACGCGGAGGGCTACCTCTACGTCGTCAGCCGCCGCAACGACCTGATCATCTCCGGCGGCGAGAACATCTACCCCGCCGAGATCGAATCGGTGCTGCTAGCACACCCCGCCGTCGCCGAAGCCGCCGTCGTAGGCCAAGCTGATCCGCAATGGGGCCAAATCCCGGTTGCCGTGCTCGTCCTGCGCGACGATATGGCCGTGAGCGAGGCCGACCTGCTGGCCCACTGCCGCGAGCGCCTAGCGGGCTACAAGGTGCCCAAGCGCGTGCGCATCGTGGCCGAGTTGCCCCGCAACGCCGCAGGCAAACTTCTGCGCGATGAGATCCGAGCGATGCTGTAGATATTTTGGGAAAAAAGAAGCTGGCAGCATCCTGAAAAGCCACCAGCATAGGCAGACTCGTATCGTGTACAACGTTTAGCGCTCGCATACGCCGACCAACCCAACCGCCCTGCCGCTCGGGCGAATCCTCAAGCGGCGCACCGTTGCAGCCGACCTACAGCGCCATCATGCGGCGTCGCTCGCGCCCAACCGCCCAGCGTGAGAATCAAAAACCATAAGACGAAACTATTATCGAACGCGAAGCGTCCTAACACAAACGCATAAATATTCGCCCTAACAGCGCCCTAAAGCACACACATGGGCCTTCGTTATGGTAGAATGAAAGCTGATATTGCAACCACTATAGTTTAGCGCAAGGCCGCTCGGCCAGCGCCCGATTGTGCAACCATATGTCCGATCTACTTGAACCCAATACGCTCATTCGCGGGGCGCACGGCGATTACGTGATTTTGGCATTGATTGGTCGGGGTGGAATGGGTGCGGTCTATCGCGCACAACGCCAAGCCGATGGGGCGATTTGGGCACTCAAAGAGATGCGCCCGCCGCCCGATACACCACCCGCCGAACTCGAAGAAAACCGCAGACTCTTCTTCCAAGAGGCTGAGCTGCTCAGCCAACTCAGCCACCCGAATCTGCCCGTCGTGGCCGATGTGTTCGAGCAGGCGCATACACGGCGCCCAACGCTCGTCATGGAGTTTGTGCCCGGCCAAGAGCTCGAACACCGCCTGCGCGAGGCTAACGCGCCCTTGCTCGAACAGCAAGTGCTCGCCTTCGGCATCCAGATTGCTCGCGTACTGCACTACCTGCACACCCGTAATCCGCCAATTATCTACCGCGACCTCAAGCCATCGAACATTATGGTGACACCGGAGGGCGTGCTCAAGCTGATCGACTTTGGCGTGGCGCGCACCTACAAAGCTCGCAAGGCCAAAGACACGATCGCGATGGGCTCGGCTGGGTATGCGCCGCCCGAGCAGTACGGCAAAGGCCAAACCGATGCGCGCTCGGACGTGTACGCCTTGGGCGCGACACTGCTGCATCTGCTCACCAACATGCCGCCAATCCCCTTGCAGACGCCCACGCCGGGCAGCATCCGCAAGATGAACTCGTCGGTCGATCCCAAGACCGAGCAGGTGATCATCAAGGCGATGGCGCTCGATCCCGCGCGACGCTACCAGAGCGCTGCCGAGTTTGAGCAAGCCCTGACGCAGCGTCTCAATGGGCCATATGTTGACCCAACGCTACGGGCCACACCGCCACCGCCGGTCCATGCGGTCGTGCCTGCATCCGTACCCGCACCGGCCCCTGCGCCTGTGCCCGCGGTTGCATCGCCAGCGCCCGCGCCAGTCTCCGTGCCCGCGCCCGTGGCGGGAGGGCAGGCATGCAACAACTGTGGTCGGGTCAACAAACCCACTGCCCGCTTCTGCGCAGGCTGCGGCACGCCGCTCTCGGCACCGGTCCCTCGCCTGCTGATCACTTCGCCGCGCAGTTCGTGGGAGCTGAAGCTGGATCGCACACCGCTGCGGATCGGTCGGCGCGACCCGCGTCAGAACCACTATCCCGAAGTCGATCTCGCCGAGCACGACCGTGGCATTGCCTCGCGCAACCACGCCGTGATCAGCCGCGACGGCGACTACTACACCGTCACCGACTTGGCCTCGACCAACGGCACGCTGCTCAACGGCACGCCCGTCCCGCCGAACACCTCCCGACGCCTTCACCAAGGCGACCGCATCAAGGTCGGCGAAGTCGAGATGGAGTTCCGGTACAACTAGAATCGAAGCGGCGTCCCATCCCGAGACGCCGCTCCTTCCTTTTTCCCACGATTCCTCACACGTCAAGACTGCGGCACCCGCGCCGGAGTCTCCACAAACCAGCGCTCGTTCAACACCTCGAAGAAGCCCTCGGCCCGTAGCTCATCGAGCGCGCGATTGACCTCGCTACGCAACTGGAAGGCGGCCACGGGCATCGCCAGCACGTACGGCTCCAACGTCAGCGCTGGGCCGACCATCTTCAGATCGTCGTAGTTGCCCAGCGCGTGCAGCGCCGCAGCGTTATCGACGATCGCTGCGTCGAGCGAGCCACGCCGCAGCGCATCGAGCACCTGATAGGCCAGATCGTACTCGGAGTTGGCGATAATGCTGGGATCACTCATCACCAATTTGCGCAAGTACGTATCGGCCTCGGAGCCAAGCGGCGCGCCCACCCGCAAGCCGCTCAACTGCTCGACACCCGTGACAGTACTGTCCTTCGGCACAATCAGCACCTGCCCAGCATTGAAGTAGAACGACGAAAAACTCGCTCGCCAGCCCTGCTCCGGCGCGTACGGCACCGCCGAAGCAGCTAGATCGGCCTTGCCGTTCGCCAAATCCTCGTAGATCGCCTCGATGCCGCTCGCCACGAACTCGGCCCGCAGCCCGAGCTTCGCGGCCACCGCACGGGCCAGATCGATATCGTAGCCGAGCGCTTCACCGTTCTGAAGATCGGAGAACGGCGCAAAACCGTAATCGACCGCAACCCGTAGCGCACCCCGCCGTTGAGCAGCAGCCCAGACCGGATCAAGCCCCTGGCCCACCACACTCGTGCCCATCTGCGCACTAATGGCCAAAAACACATATATAATCAGCACAAGCAGTGCAATTTTATCGGTACGCCGAGGAAACCGTTCCCAGAAGCGTTTCATGGGTTCCTTCCATCTCCAATCACACTATCTGAGCAAATTAGCAGCGGTATTGTTCGTTGATATTCACTGCGTGATCAGGTATACTACTGTAAGCTAAAGCGTGCTTTCTCGCAACCAGGCCGTGTTGCGACCACATATTCGTACCTCGACACGTCCCGCTTGCGAGAGGCGTTGTTGGTTGATCACTCCAAACCACTACACGTCAGGTGAAAATCATGCACAGTTCGTATGATCCTCAACACCCCTTAGTCAACAATACTGCTACACCATCCCCACCGTCCCAAGCCCCGATGACACCACAACGACCTGGCCGCTTTCTAGTGCTTCGCAAAACGATTCGGCTGCTCGTGCTGCGCTTCCTCTACAATCTTACGATTCTGTTCCGTAAGTTGCGCCCCCACGCCATCTCCGCCTCGATCATCACCTTTTTGCTGATCTTGGTGGCATTTATGGCCGTGAAACTGTGGTGGCCAACTACACCAGTTGAGGATGTGCGCGTAGCAGCGTTGCCACCAGCGCCTGCGGTCGAGGCGTTCCTGAAGGGCCAACAGAGCTACAATGCCGACGTGATGTGGGATTCGTTTAGTCCGCAGTACCAAGCGCAACGGCTCCAGCGCGGCTCCGACAAATCGATTCTGCAGATGCAGGCCGATGAGGAACGTCGCCAAGGGTTGCGCTATGGGAACCCTAACTACATTGGCGGCAAAAAGCTAGAGGATGGGAGCAGTCTTTACTTCTATACACTGGAATTGGCGTTCAATACGCAACGCGCCACTATGCCGTATGTGTTCACGGCTGGACCAGATGGCAAAATCACCAGCATTTATTCGCCCTTCTTAAACCAGTCGTCGAATGCGCAATAGCCTCTGGAGAGGCACAGCGAGTTCCGCTGAAAGTGAGATCGCAATGGCTTTAGAACCCTACCGCCCGAATCAGGAAAAGCGTTATCGCGACGAACTTGAGCGCGAAATCGATATGAAGATCGATAAAGCGCTGCATCGCTGGCCGCTCAAGTTGATGCGGTTTATTCGTCGTGGTGCGATCGTGCTGTTTGTGATCTGGTTACTGCTCAACCTGATCCCAAGCGCGTTTAACTTTTTGATGACGCAACCGCTCGGCCCATTGATCCTGCAAGTGGTCACGATGGGCATGTATCTGTTCTTCTTCATCGGCTTCCAGTTCTTGCTGATGTACTTCTTTATGGCTCGCACCCGCATCTACTGGCTGAAACCAGGTGAAACGGGCGTGGGCTTCAAGGATTACAAAGGCAATCCGGAAGTGCTCGAAGCCGCCACCCGCATCGTGACGCTGCTCAAGGGTGTGAAGGAGTTCAAGAGCATGGGCGGCGAGGTGACGCGCGGCGTATTGCTGCTCGGCCCTCCCGGCACGGGCAAGAGCTACTTGGCGCAGGCGATCTCCACCGAGGCGGGTGTGCCGTTCGGATACCTCAGCGCGCCATCGCTGACATCGGCCTGGATGGGTATGGGCAACATCAAGGTGATGCGGCTCTACAGCAAGGCCCGCAAGCTGGCCCGCGAATACGGCGCGTGCATCCTGTTCATCGATGAGATCGACGCGGTTGGCGGCGCCCGCAACAACAAGATGATCGGCGGGAGCGTCAATGGGATGGACGGCGCACAGCGCGAGAACGTAATGGTGGGCGGTATGGGTATGGGCGGCAACAGCGGTATCCTCAACGAGTTGCTGCTGCAGATGGACCCGCCACCCTACGATAATACGCTGATCGGGCGGCTGCTGCGCTGGCTTGGGCTGCGCCGCTCGCGCGCCGAGATGCCACCCGTGCTGACGATGGCCGCCACCAACGTGGCCGAATCGCTCGACGCCGCGCTGTTGCGCCCTGGCCGTTTCGATCGCAAGATCTCGGTCGATGCGCCCGACGCCGATGGCCGCCGCGAGGTGATCGAGTACTACCTCAGCAAAGTCAAGCACGAGCCAATGCCGATCGACCGGATGGTCTCGGATACCATCGGCTACACGCCCGTTGCCATTAAGTTCGTGATCAACGAGGCCACCATTCACGCACACTTCGATGGTCGCCAAGCGATCAATTATTGGGACTTTACGCTGGCCCGCGAGATGCACGATTGGGGCCTCAAGCAGCCGATCCGCAATATGTCCTACGAGGAGCGTCGGCGCATCGCCTACCACGAGGCGGGTCACGCCTATGTGGCAGTGAAGTTGCTGTACCGCTGGCGCTTGTCGAAGGTGACGATCGTGCGGCACGGCGGCGCGCTCGGCTTCGCAGGCTGGAAGCCCGAAGAAGAGACGTATACCCACACCAAGACCGAGTTGCTCAACCGTATTCAGATCGCCCTGGCGAGCCGCGCTTGCGAGGAGATATTCCTGAATATTCAGATGAGCGGTGTCTCCGGCGACTTAATGAGCGCGACTTCGCTGGCTTCGGCGATGCTGGGCTATTACGGTATGGGCAAGAGCTTGTTCTCGTACGGCGCGTTCGGCGGCGTGCAACCCGATGGCGCGCTGCGTGCCGAGATCGATGAGTTGATCAGCGAGGAATACCGCAAGGTGAAGCGGCTGATCGAGGCGAACCGCGAGGCGGTCAGTGCGATCGCCGAGGCGCTGATTCTGCGCAACGAACTCACCGATATCGATGTCGATGAGATCTTGAAGCGTGTCGAGGCCACCTACCCGTTCAAGAATCCGAACAAGCAAGAAGAGCAGCGGCCAGCTCTCGGTTTCGCCCGGGCGCTGCAGGTCGCCGAGGCGCCCCGACGCCACAATCGGCGCAATGGCAGCTTGCCCGCACCCGCGTTGCCTGCGCCCACCCCAAGCGCAGAGGCGCCACGCAATCAGGCCACCGAGCCGAGCAGCGATGCGGTGCCACCCGAACCGCACTCCGAAGCATAATTACTCTAGCTTGAAGCAGAGGCCGTGGTGTCAACTGACGCCACGGCCTTTTTGCGCTTACAGAAGCGTTTTTCTTATCGCAAAAGGCATCGAGCAAAGCCAGCTCATAAAGTTGTTTAAATTCGACAAATACAAAAAGTTAGTATATACTACATCAACAGGTTAATATGCTATTATATCTATACAGAGTTCCTTGGTGAAGCGCTTTGCAAAGCTATCTCTGCTTTGCATCTGTAAAGGTTTGTATGCGATACTCACACAAGCTCTCTTCCCTGATGGTTGGCCTTCTGATCGCATGTCTCCTTGCCGCCTGTAGTGCCTCCACACCAGCCACCGAAGCGCCGACCTCCGCACCCGCGCCAACCGCCGCCCCAGCGCCGACTACTGCACCCGAACCAACCGCTGCCCCCGAGGCGACTGCCGCATCTGAGCCAACTGCTGCCCCCGAACCGACCGCCGAGCCAGCCGCAAGCGCTAACGGCGATTGCGAAGCGGGTTTCCGCTATGTTGAGCACGAGGTTATCGTTGGTGGTTCGGCCTGTGTGCCCATCAACCCCGAGCGAATCATTGCGCTCGACATGGCGTCGGTTGAATTGTTGCTGATGATCGATCACCCGCCGGTGGGCACCGCCAACTGGTTGCTCGAAGAGTTGCCGCTGTTGCTGCCGCAATACGCCGAGACGCTCAGCAACATCCCTGGGCTGGGGTATCCCGCCGAACTTGAGAAGGTCGCATCGCTCAAACCAGACTTGATCCTGGCCGATGAAGCCAGCATCGATGTCGAGCTTGCAGCGCACATCGCGCCGATCGTGGTTGCCAGCCCACGCTTGTACGACAAATGGCAGAACGGTACGCAGTTGTGGAGCGAGGTGCTCGATCTGGGGGATACCTACGCCAAGATGGAGGAGAACTACAATAGGCGCATTGCAGAGCTTCAAGCCGCACTTGGCAGCTCGGTCGATAGCACGGTCTCGATCATCTCCGCCACCACCTACGGCGTCTCGATGTGGTTGCCGAACACGCCTCCCGGCTCGATCCTCAGCGATGTTGGCCTCAAGCGACCGCAATCGCAGTCGTTCATTGGCGAAGAGGCAGTCGCTGAGTACGGCGCCGATCAGTATATCTCGCTCTCAATGGAGCGACTCGATTTGATCGATGCTGATGCGCTGTTCTACTTCACCTATGCCTCCACCGACCCAAGCACGGCTGAAAGTGAACTCAATTTTGTGAAAGATCTTGAGCAGCAGCCAGTTTGGCAATCGCTCAATGTGGTCAAGAACGGGCGGTCGTTCTTTGTGCCCGGCTACTGGTGGCGCTCGCAGACGTACCTGCTGGCTAACCTGGTGATCGACGATCTGTTCACGTATCTAACTGATACGAAAGCTACCACGCCAGTGCTCAGCCTAGACTAGCCCTTCCCAAAACACTTCCTCCTCCGAAATCGTCGTTCTGCGCGAGTAGGACGACGATTTCTCTTTTCTCTACACAAACCTTTTGTCAGATTTGGTATGATGTTTGGGAGTGCTACGATTGAATTGGCGCACAATCTGCGCCTTGCGAATAACAAAGGCCGATCATGACTTCACAGCCTCACATCGCGCTGGTTACCGATACAAATAATCTGTCCCTGAGCCCGAGCGATGCAATGCTGCTCGAACCGCTGAAGCAGCGCGACATTCGCATATCGATTGTGCCCTGGGAGACGCCGGATACCGATTGGCGCACCTTCGACTTGGTAATTCTGCGCTCGTGCTGGAACTACTACCACCATCTCGCGGCGTTCCGCAGTTGGATCGACCGTCTCGAAGCCGAGCGCGTGCGCCTGTACAATCCCGCTCCCGTGGTGCGCTGGAACCTGGATAAGCGCTACCTGCGCGAATTGGCCGAGGATGGCATGAACATCGTGCCGACGGTGTGGGCCGATAGCAGCGAGACGCGCACGCTCGCCGAGATCATCGCGCAGCAGGGTTGGCAACAGGTCGTCGTGAAGCCGCGCATCAGCGCCTCGGCACACGGCATCTTCCAGAGCAACCCGGACGATGCGCCCAAGCAGCAGGCCAAGTTCGTACAGATGCTGCAAACCACTGGTGTGCTGATCCAACCGCAGATGCCGCAGATCGCGCAGGGCGAATGGTCGTTCATCTTCTTGAACGGACGGTACAGCCACACGGCTCGCAAACTTCCCGGCAACGGCACGATCTTTGTTCAAAAAGGGTACGGTGGCGTCGTCGAGCCTGGCGAGGCCGATCCGCACCTGCTTGCGCAAGGGAGCGCTGCGCTGCAAGCGGCCCTTGCGCGGCTGCAACTCGCCAGCGACCAACTGCTCTACGCCCGTATCGATGGGCTGGATGTTGATGGTATGTTGCTGCTGATGGAGGTTGAACTGATCGAGCCAGGTCTGTTCTTCGATGTGGTGCCGGGCAGCGCCGAGCGGTTTGCGGATGCGATTGTCGCTCAACTCGAATTGTAGCGCAAGGCTATAAATGGCCTTAACAGTGGAACATCTGACGCCGATGATACGTCTTATTCTACGGGCGCCGCTCACGGTGCAGCTATTTGGTATGCTCAGTTTCGTGATCCGGCAAACGGTATGGCGACATACGTTTAATGGGTGAAGGCTTCGGAAAAAGGGTTAGTAGCATGCGCATCGACGATCCACAAGGCCATCGATTTGGCCGTTATGAAGCGGTCGAACTCCTTGGGCGCGGCGGGATGGCGGCGGTTTACCGCGCCCGCGATACAGTGCTGCGCCGCGACATCGCCCTGAAAGTGCTCTACCCACAATACGCCGATGATCCCATCCTGATCGACCGCTTCCGACGCGAGGCCGTATTGGCTGCCGGGCTCGAACATCCCAATATTGTGCCGATCTACGATGTTGGCGACGCCGAAGGCACCGTCTACATCGCGATGCTGCTGCTCAGCGGGCGCTCGCTGGCCGATGAGTTGCGCCTACGCGGCCTGCTCACACTCGATGAGGTCGTGCCGATCATCGAGCAAATCGCCTCCGCCCTCGATTACGCGCATAGCCGCCATATCGTGCACCGCGACATTAAAGCTGGCAATATCCTGCTAGAAGAAGATCCACTCAATCTGCACCACGTGCCCCGCGCGATGCTCACCGACTTTGGGATCGCGAAATCGCTCGATGCCACGGGGTTGACGGGCACTGGTGTGCTGATCGGCACGCCCGACTACATGGCACCCGAGCAGATCCGCAGCGGTCAAACCGTCGATTACCGCGCCGATATCTACGCGCTTGGTGTGCTGATCTATCGCTGCCTCACGGGGCAGTTGCCTTTCACGGGCACCACCGAACAGGTGTTGTTGGGCCACCTCTACGACGATTTCATCGATCCTTCGGTGTTGGTGCCGGAACTGCCACGCGCGATCGATGCGGTTGTACACAAAGCGATGGCCCGCGATGCTCACCAACGCTACGCGAGCGCTGGTGAGCTCGCACGAGCGCTGCGCCAAGCCGCAGGGCTGGAGCCTGCCACGCCGCCACCCGCACGCCGTCGCGATATCGAAGGGCGCGCAGTCATCCCGCAGGTCGCTGCTGAACGCCTCGCAGCGCCAGAAGCCGCCACGCAACGGGGCGATGCGCGCCCCCCCAACGGACGCGCCGACGATATCCCAACCGTGGTAAACCAACGAGACGAAGTTCGTCCGCCGCGTCCGGTGCTCCCACCGCCACGGGCCGTGAATGCACGTATCGCAGCGCCGCGCCAAGATTCCAGCGGCCTAGTGGTGATCGGCGTGTTGTTGCTGATGGTGATTCTTGGCGGCGTGGTGTTCGGGCAGCGCTGGCTGCAAGCCCTGGTTCCCGACCAAGCGAGCGCCGTCCCAACGGTGCAGCAAGCACCGACCAGCGCGCCCACCGAGCAGCCTGTGGTGGTGCCTCCCACCGCCGAGCCGCCAACGCCAACCGCCGAGCCGACTGCCGAGCCGACCAGCGCGCCCACCGAGCAACCTGTGGTGGTGCCGACTCGTGCGCCCGCCACGCCGACCAGTGTGCCGCCAACGCCCACCGAGATCCCGCCGACGCCCACTGAAGAGCCGCCGACGCTGACGCCTACACAGGAGCCAAGCCCAACGCCCGAACCCAGCCCCACACCGTGCCCGATCGCACTGGTCGGTGGCTTTGGGAAGCTGTGGAACGAGAACGCCACGGTGCGCCAGCGCATTGGCTGCCCGACCGCTATCGAGCAAGGCTTCGATACCGCTGAGCAAGGCTTTGAGAAGGGCAGCATGCTCTGGCAGGATCAGGCCACTAGACCGATCTATGTCCTGCAAGGGCGCGATCAAGGCATCTGGCTGCGCTTCGAGGAGCATGTCCTGCGTAATCTGCCCACGGCCACCCCGAGTGCGTCACCACCCTGCGCGACGATGCCGATCAGCGGCTTTGGGCTGGTATGGAGCAACTTCGCCGATGTGCGGGAGGCGCTGGGTTGTCCCACTAATATTGAGGATGGGCCATTGGCGGGCGCGTTCCAGCCCTTCGAGCGCGGCGTGATGCTGTTCAGCCCAAAGGGAGTGGGGCGCGGCAAAACCATCTACGTGCTGTACCAGGACCGCACCTTCGTGCGGTATGATGATACCAATCCCTAGTGTTCGCTTACTAACACCATTTGAGAAACATCATTATGTCGAGCTACTATGATGATGTGTACGCACAAGTGATGCGTATCCCACGGGGGCGCGTCTCGACCTACGGGCGCATCGCGGCGCTTACGCATGTACCTCGTGGCGCGCGCGGCGTGGGTTGGGCGCTCGCTGGCATGGGCGAAGAGCGGGCCAAATACGTGCCGTGGTGGCGGGTCGTCAACGCGGCGGGGCGCATCAGCAACCCCTACCATCCCGAATTGCAACGCGCGTTATTGGAAGAAGAGGGCGTAATTTTCGACGAGCAGGGCGTGATCGATCTCAAACGCTTTTTGTGGGAGGAGTGAGCGCAGCGCTCACTGAACACACGGCACCTCGCTGTATAAAGCCGCAACACCATCGTACAACCTACCCAACTGCGGCATAAATCCACATTCTAATACATCGCTAACACTCAACCTTGACAATAACGTTATCAAGGCTGCTATAATTAAGTACAAAAGATGCCAATTGTGACTCTGGGCGTGCATCACACTCCCAGGGTTTTCAATGTTAGGCATACATATGCGCCACGACGCGCTTTTACGTGGCAACACATCAAGAGGAGCCGCATACATGCAGTATCAGGATTATTACCAGACATTGGGCGTCGATCGCAACGCCAGCGCCGAAGATATCAAAAAAGCATATCGTAGGCTTGCTCGCAAATACCATCCTGATATTAACCCAGGGAATGCCGAAGCCGAAAGCAAGTTTAAAGCGATCAACGAAGCGTATGAAGTGCTTTCCGACAAAGAAAAGCGCGAGAAGTACGATCACTTTGGTCGAAATTGGCAGCGTTACCAGCAGGCTGGAGGCAATGGCGGCTTCGATTGGGGCATGGGTGGCAACCCGTTTGGTGGCGGTGGTACCGCCGATTTCTCGGATTTCTTCGAGTCGTTGTTCGGCGGTGGGCGCACCCGCACATCCACGGGTGGCTTCCGCATGGATGGACAGGACATCGACTATCAAACCGAGATTCTGCTTGAAGAAGCCTTCAAAGGCACCGAACGCACTATTCAGGTCTCCACCGGCAGCGGCCAACCGCGCACTATCACGGTGAAGATACCGCCGGGCGTCGATACCGGCTCGCGCGTGCGTGTCGCGGGCGAGGGCCACCCCGGCATTGGTGGCGGCAAACGTGGTGATCTGTACTTAGAGATCAAGGTCACTGAGCATAAGCGCTTCGAGCGACGCGGCGACAACCTGTACGTCAAGGCGCCAACCGATCTGTACACTATGTTGCTCGGCGGCGAAGTGCGCGTGCCCTTGTTAGACGGCAAGACCGTAACCTTGAATGTGCCAGCGGGCACACAGAACGGCAAGACGTTCCGCGTGAGTGGGCAGGGCATGCCGCGGCTTCGGGCCCCCAGCACCCGTGGCGATCTGTATGTCACGCTTGAGGCGGTGCTGCCAACGAGCCTGAGCAGCCGCGAACGCGAACTGGTTGAGGAATTGCGCAGTCTTCGCCAATCCTAACGAATTGTCGGCGGCTGATCCGTATCGACCGCCTAAGGATAGGTGAGCTATGCAAGAAGCACGTTACACCATAAAAGTCGCTGCCGAAATGTGTGGTCTCCACGAGCAGAGTCTGCGAATGTACGAGCGGCGCGGCTTGGTTCGCCCCAAGCGCAGTGCAGGCAATATTCGGCGCTACAGCGATGCCGATGTCGAACATATCCGCTTTATCAAGCGGTTGGTCGATGATTTAGGCGTGAATCTGGCGGGCGTCGAGGTGATCATGCATATGCGCCAGCAATTGCTCGATAGCCAACGCGAATTGGCGCGATTGCGGCAAAAATATGGGGAACGAACAACGCCATAGCTTCTTTGTAGGGCTGCTTCGAGAAAACGGTGGAGCAGCCCTACAAAGCTATGGTATACTGAGGCGACTGATGCATGTGCTACACAAAGAGTGCTTATGCAATCACTTCCCCGCCGTCGCCGTGTGTACCTGCTACGCCATGGCGAAGTTAGCTACTATTCCAATGGCCAATTTCACAAGAACGATTCCATCACTCTGAACGAGCAGGGGCGCGCCCAAGCCCAAGCTGCCGCTCAATGTTTGGCCGAAGCTCCATTCGACCGCGTGATCTGTTCGGATTTGCAGCGCACCTACGACACCGCCACAATCATCGTGGGCCAGCGCAACCTCCCGATCGAGGTCGATCCAGCCTTTCACGAGATCCGCGCAGGCCGCCTCGATCATCTCCCACCCGACCAACTCCAGCGCGCATTCACCGAAGCACTCACCCGCCCGCTCGTCGCCGAGGATCGCTTCCTGATGGGCGAGACGTTCGGCGAACTACAGGCGCGCGTCCTGCCCGCCTACCACACGCTACTCGCCGATCAGTCGTGGCGGCAACTGCTGCTGGTGGCGCACGGTGCCGTGAACCGCGTGATTCTGGGTGAAGTGCTGGGAAGCGGCCTCAGCCTGTTTGGGCATCTGGAGCAGGACCCCGGCTGCATCAACATCTTCGATGTCGATGAGCAGGGCTACGGCATCATCCGCATGCTCAACTTCACGCCCTACAACGCGATCAAACAAGGCATCGAGCTCACGACGATGGAGCGCTCCTTCTTGGAGTTGACATCGCTCCGTTAGCACTCCTATCACAACACTTCATCGTAGACGGCGCGCGCTCGCCGATAGACCTGTTGCCAGGTGAACTCGCGCTGCACCTTGGCGCGCCCCGCCGCACCCAACCGCTGCGCCAATGCGCGATCGGTCAACAGCTCGCCGATGGCGGAGGCCAGCCCCGACACATCGCCGAAATCGGGCAGCAAGCCGTCTTGGCCAGCCGAGATCACATCGGGGACGCCGCCGGCCCGTGCGCCCACCACGGGCAAGCCGTAGCACCACGCCTCCAAGTAGACGATGCCGAACGAATCGGTGCGCGAAGGCATCACAAATAGATCGGCTGCCGCCAGCGCATCACGCTTGACGGGCTCGGGGGCGTAGGGCAGTAGGCGGATGCGAGCCTTGTCCTCGATCGGCAACTGCTCGTAAAAGCGCGTGAAGTGCTCCAACGGCGCGCCGATCAGCGCCAGCGTGGCATCGGAGCCCTGCGCCCATAAACGTTGCATAGCCTGAATGGTGTGGATGGCGCCCTTGTCGTAGGCGATTGCGCCGATGTACAGCACCAGCGGCCCGGCGATCTGCTGCTCCATGCGGAAGCGCTTGCCGTTGCCGCCCGCCACCTCGGCAGGATCAACCCCCACGCCAACCCGCCGCAGGCGCGCTTCGGAGACGCCCCGTGCGATGAGCGCGTTGCTCTCCAAGCCCGTCATGGTGATCACGCGGTCGCTGCGCCGCAACAGGTCGATCTGATGGCGCATCGTGTAGTAACGCACAATCGCATTGCTGCCAGGCTCACCCAGGTGAACAAACGGCGTGCAGATGAACGGAATGCCCTGTTGTTGGGCGTACTGAAACACGGGCAGAATAGCGAAATCGAGGGTGATATTGGTCGCGTGAATGAGGTCGAAGCGCGGCGCTTGTTTGAGAAACGGCGCGAGATCCGGCAGGCGCGGCGTGATCTGGGCCATTTGGCGCAGCAATGGCGTGGTGCCAGGCACCCGCGAACATTCGACCATCAACCGACGGATGATCGGATAGATCAGCGATGGGCCGAGGATGCGCCGTACGGGCAGGCGCACAATCTCAACGCCGTTGTGCGTCGCGGTACGTTCCGCAATGGAGCGGCGGCCTGCGGCCCAGAAATGTTCGAGATCGTGTGCATCAGTGGCAAGCACAATCACCCGATGCCCCTCTCGCACGAGCCGCTCGCCGATCTCGGCGAAGTAGCGCGCCGCACCGCTCGCAACCGGGTGATACAACTGAACTACGTGCAAAATCGTTTTTGCAGCCACAATATCCTCAATCGTTCCTTTTGCGCACAATGAGCGTTATTCTACCATGCCCACTGTTGTCACCATTCTGCTCCCTGAACAAGGGACTCTCGAAAAATCACCTAAATCGGGCGGAATCGTAGTGATGCAACGAGTTGCTGGATTTGTTGAGCTATAAACTGTTTCTCAGCAGACTATCATTCTAGAAAGCTTGTCTTTTTAGATGTGCGTGGTACAATGCGGGCCTAGATCACACATCAATACGTGGTGTAGCAGTAAGCCTTGTTCCTCGTTTGAAGCATCACGTATAATCGGAGCCTATGGCAGATTATTATAATTCTCGTAATCCACGCTACCGCCGTAGATTCGACGGGCGTCTTGAACGACGTGGCCGCCTTTTGCCGCGTCACCTTCGCAACGCACCTTCCGAGCGCTCAGGTTTCACAACGCTATTGCTACGACTGCTGTTGGGCGCACTCCTCTGTTGCGCGCTGTTCGCCTTGGTAGGTGTGGGAACAACGTTCGCCGCCTACAATCAACTCGCACAGTCGCTGAAACCGCGTATCGAAAGCGTTGAGGAGCATAATAGCTTCCAAACCACGCGCATCTACGATCGCAACAATACGCTGCTATACGAGTTTGTGGGAAGCGGTCGGCGCACCCAAGTGCCGCTCGAACAGATCTCCACGCACCTGATCAGCGCGACGATCTCGATCGAAGATAAGACGTTCTATGAGAACCAAGGTGTCGATTACCTCGGTATTCTCAAAGCGTTGTACCGCAGTCTCCAAGCAGGCGAGGAGACCGGTGGCGCATCGACGATCACGCAACAGCTTGTGCGCGGCGTGGTCCTCACTCCCGAGGAGCTCGCTCCCGAGAACCGCTACCGCCGTAAAATCATCGAGATTCTGCTCGCCCAGGAACTCACGCGACAGTATTCGAAGGATGAGATTCTCGAACTGTACCTGAACGAAATCTACTACGGAAACTTGGCTTACGGTATCGAGGCTGCTGCGGATGTTTACTTCAACACCCACGCGAAGGACCTGACACTTGCGCAGGCATCGCTGTTAGCTGGTCTTCCCCAGTTGCCGAATGTGTACGACCCGATCAACTACCTTGAGAATGGCGTACTGCCCGGTATTCAACTGGAAGACGGCTGGCTTGAGAAGGATTACAAACTTCCCGAGGGCACTGCACCTCCGAAAGCGCGTCAAGCCGCTGTGCTCACGCAGATGGTGCTTGAAGGGCGTGCAACCGAGGCCGAGGCGCGTGCGGCGTTTGCCGAAGATCTGCACTTTGCGGATCAGATCGTGCCGCTGAATGCCCCGCACTTCGTCTTCTATGTGCGCCGTCTGCTTGAGGAAAATCCCGACTTCGGCGCGCAGTTCGCGAACCAAGGCTTGTCGATCTACACCACAATCGACCTTGAGCTTCAACGCATGGTGCAGGAGGAAGCCAAGGCACGCATTACAGAGCTAGAAGAGCGCAACATCCATAATGCCGCCGTAGTGGTGATGCAGCCGAACACAGGCGAGATCCTCGCGATGGTCGGCAGTATCGACTACAACATGGTCAAACCCACAACCACGCCCGGCCAAAAGGGCAACGTGCTCGATGGGCAAGTCAATGTGACGACCCGTGAGCGCCAACCTGGCTCGGCGCTCAAGCCGTTCACCTACCTTGCCGCGATGGAGCAGGGTATGACGCCCGGCACGGTGTTGTGGGACGTGCCAACTGAATTCCCGCCGTTTGGGCCGAACAGCTATAAGCCCGAAAACTACAATGGCCGCTGGAACGGCCCGTTGCGCATGCGCACAGCGCTGGCCAACTCGCTGAACATGCCCGCTGTCAAGGCGCTCAAGGCCGCCGGCATCAACGAAACGCTCGATCTGCTGCACCGCGTTGGCATCAACGGCCTTCGCAACGGCGCGGATTACTACGGCCTCGCGCTGACGTTGGGTGGTGGCGAGGTGACGCCGCTCGACCTGACGACGGCCTACAACACGCTGGCCAGCGGAGGGCGATACTACCCGCCCGTCGCCATCCGCAAGATCGTCGATGGCAATGGCAAGGTGATTCAGGAGTATAAGCCCACCCCAGGGCCGCAAGTGCTCGATCCCGACCTCGTGGCGATCATCACCGATATGCTGAGCGACGATCAGGCACGCCGCCCGATTTGGGGCTTGAACAGCAAGTTGAAGCTCTCGCGCCCTGCCGCCGTTAAGACTGGTACAACCAACGACTGGAAGGATGCCTGGGCAGTCGGCTACACGCCGTATGTGACGGTGGGCGTCTGGACGGGCAATAACAACAACGAGGAGACCGCCAAGGTCGAAAGTATCAACGGTGGCGGTGCGATTTGGCACAATGTCATGGAGCGGATGTTCAGCGATCCGCATTTCGAACGTCTGCTGGCTGAGCCGTTCCCAAACCACCAACTGCCGATCAACTTCGTTTTGCCGCCGACCGTGGTTGAACGCCCGATCTGCCAGTTGCCGGGTCCGTTCAACGGCCAACGCACCGAGTTGTTCTCGATCAAGATGCTGCGCGAGGCAGAAGATGCGCGACGGTTGTTGGGCGACCGCGCTCCAACTCGCGGCGCTATCGATGGATGCGATGTCTTCCAGGAAGTGATCGTCGCCAAACTGAGCGATGCGCCGGTGAGCAACGAGGAAGAGGAGATGGATGAGGGTGGCACGCCGTTCGTGCGTGAGGGGCAATACTGCAAGCCCGTCGAAGGCGTGGATATCCCTGCCGAGATGCTGGTGAGAGCTCGTGTTTGGAACCCACCGCCGCCCGACGAGGATGAAAGGGTGACGTATCGGTGGGAAGGTTCCGGCGGCTTGGTGGCCTCCAATATCCCGCCCTGCACCAACGAGATGATCGCGGCAATCGCACCGCCCGGATCGGTTCGTATGCCAGATCTGCGCAACTATGGCGAGAACCAAGCTAAAGAAATCCTCGCCGCTCTTGGGATCTTCGACATCTATGTCGATTACCAAGACCGCACCCGAGCGCCAGATCTGTACGATAGCGTCCCTGCATACGCGGTGTTGAGCACGATTCCTGCCCCGGGCGATTGGATCAAGCCTGGCATGACGGTGGTCCTTGGCATTCGCGCACCCGATGAACAGCCGCCGCCACCAGAGCAGCAACCACCGGATCAGCAGCAGCCGCCGCCAGAGCAGCAGCCACCGCCCGATCAGCAGCAGCCGCCGCCCGATCAGCAACAGCCGCCGCCAGATCAGCCGCAGCCGCCAGCTGATTGGCCTACACCGGTGATTATCCCCAATACGTAGGGGATCAACACAATCGAATTCGCGTTATAGTAGTCCGCCGCTCGTGTATCTTGCGGCGGACTTTCGTGTGAAGCGTATGTTGACTATCCGCCAAGCACAACAGACCGATCAATGGTTGATCCGCAGCTTGATCTACACTGAACTCCTGAATCCAGTGGATCTGAACTGGCGACGGTTTTTGGTCGCCGAAGTCGATGGAGTGCGAGCAGGCATCATCCAAGTGCGCCAGCACGAGGACGGCAGCCGCGAACTCGCATCGTTGGTGGTGAAGCATATGTTCCGAGGGCACGGAGTGGGCGCGGCGCTGATCCAAACGCTGCTCAACCGAGAGCTTGGCCCGCTCTATCTGATGTGTCGCTCACAGCTCGCAAGCTATTACAGCCGTTTCGGCTTTCAAGCGTTGAGCGAACCCGACATGCCGCTACACTTCCGGCGCATGGCGCGATTGGCCAGGAGTGTCGAGCCGCTGACACGCCTGATCGGGGAAGGAAACGGGCTGACGATCATGCGCCACCCCTGCACATCTGCCGCAACGCAGCCTAACCAGCCCGAGTGATCCTTTCGATTGCGCTTGAGCCAAGAGCGTGCTACGATCAGCTTGTTGCCGCAACCCGTCACACCGCCGTGACGCTTGGCCGATGCGTCGCGACTCTATCCGCTTGTTCCCAAGCACTATCTAGAAAGCTTTGATTATGACCGATCCCGTCAAGCAGCTCCGTGCTGCGCTTGCTCGGCACGAAATCGATAGATTTGAACTGCACGAACTGCCCACCGCCGTAGCGCTGCTTAGCGATGCTGATGCCCAGTTTCAGCGCGTTGTCGGCGATGCGTTGATTCGCACTGGTCCCAGCGCAATCGTGCCGTTAGTGGCGGCGCTGCCCAATGAGCCAGCCACGGTGCGCCGTGCGATCACGTTTGTGCTGAGCGCGCTGCTGGCGCAATCTCCCGATGCCGCCGGGATCGAGGCGTTGCGCTGCGCCCTAAGCGACGAGGACGCCAAGGTGCGCAAAAATGCGGCGATCGGCTTGGGCAAGGTCGGCGATGAGTCGGCGGTGGCTGATCTGGTGAAGCAACTCCACGCCGAAACGATCAACTACGTGCGCCCATCGCTGATCCTGGCGCTCGGCGAGATCGGCGGGGCCGAGGCGCAGGCGGCGCTGGCGGACTTCGAGGCGCAGACCGGCGACGATGAGCGGGCGCTATTCCTGGCCCGCGAGCATACCAGCGAGCAACCCGCACCCAGCATCAGGCTCGATCAGCCGTTCGAGGCGGCAATCGACCTGCTCTGCCGCCCGGGCACTGAGCTATTTTTGCTGGGCGAGTTGAACCAGGCCAACACCCCACCCCATCGGCAGGGCCACGAGTTTTTGCGGCTCGATTGGCGGGGCACGCTGGCTGAGTTGCTGAAGTTCCGCTGTTTCGAGTCGCTCGCCTTCCCGATCGAGTATAGCGCTCAGAATCCACTCGATGACCCCGACGCGATGGCCGATGCGTTCGCGCAGTCGCCAGCCGTTCAGCTTACGCAAGCGTTGACCGAGCAGAGCGAGCAGGAGGGGATTCGCTACCGCGTGACCTTCGAGCTGCCGCCCAATTCGCAGTTCCAGCGCCGCGATTGGATTCAGGCGTACAGCGTGCGGCTCGCCGAGCTACTACCGCAGTTCCACAACTCGCCAAGCCGCTACTCGTGGGAGTTGCTAGTGCGCTACAGCTTCAAGCGCTGGTACATCGCGCTGCGCCCCACGGCCTACGTCGATCCTCGTTTCAGCTATCGCCGGGCCGACGTGCCAGCCGCGCTCACGCCCTCAGTGGCGGCGGTACTGGCGCGCATCGCGCCGTGGCACGAGCGCGACGTGGTGCTCGACCCGTTCTGCGGCTCGGGCACGCCGTTGATCGAGCGCGGGCTGTTCGCGCCCTATCAGCGCTTGATCGGTGTGGACCGCGACCCAAAGGCGCTCGCCGCCGCCCGCGAGAACCGCACTGCCGCGCAGCTCTCCAACGTTCAACTCATCCAAGGCAATAGCGCTAAGCTGAAATCGCTGTTGGCCCGCCACAATATCGCCGAAGTCGATACGATTATCACCAATCCGCCGTACGGTGTGCGGATCGGTTCGCCGGAGGAGGTGCGCGAGCTCTACCCGGCCTTTATCGGGCAGGCGGCCTCGATCCTGCGCCCACGCGGCATGCTCGTGATGCTGGCCAAGGATCGCCAAGTGGCGCTCGATGCCGCGCACGAGTATCGCTTCAAGCTGGAATACGAGTTCCGCATCGATACGGGCGGTCTCTTCGTCTCGCTCTTGGCGTTCAGCAATCGGTGAGACACGTGCGATAGAGGGTGATACACCGAATCATCGCTCATCCAGCAAGACAATCAGCTTTAAACGAATACACAATCAGCGGCATAAGCACTCCGCATCATCGCGGATATCACCTATCCTAGTGGCATCATTCAACGAGGTGTGCAATGGGCCGTTTTTTTCAGGCACTTGGTATGGTGCTTCAATGGCTGTTGATCCTGTTGTTCTTTGCAGCGGCACTCGGGGCGATCTTTGGCCCTTCGCTCTGGATCGAATTGCGCGGGCGAAAGGCGAGCGGTGTGATCAATGCCAAGCAAGAGCTGATCTCCAACTTGTCGGAGGCGTGGTCGCGGCGCTTTCAGCTTGAAGTGAGCTACCTGGCGACCGATGTTGAGGAGCAAGAAACCGCGTGGATCGGCGTGAACGAGGAGTTGTTCGATCGGCTGCAGGAGGGTGATACGGTGGAGTTGCGCTACCTACCGCAGCCACGACTCCGCCAACTGCTGGTCAATGCATCGGCGCGGCTCGAAGAACAACGCACGTTCGATGCGCTGGTGGCGTTGCTCGGCGATCGCTACAAGGTGGTGCTGGCGTTCTTCGGCGTGTGGCTGGTGTTGATGGTGTTGGCGAGCGTGCTGCGGTTCGGCTGGCTGCAAGCGATCTTGTTTGTGGCGTTGGCATGCGGGGCGATCGGTTGGTTCAGCGGGTGGCCGTGGCCCGCGCCGGAGGGTCCGCAGGAGACGGCGAACGCGACCGTGCGCAATGTCCGCTTGATCGATCGGTTTGGGCGTATAACGCGCACTGTGAGAAATGTGGTGCAGCCCTTCCAAGTTGTCGAGATGGAGTTTGTGCCGCCGAACTACACCACACCCGTAATCATCGTCGATATGATCGATGCGAACAGTGTGCCGGAGCTTGAGCGCGGCAGTGTGTTGCCGATCAGCTACAACATCGCCGAGCCGCGTTGGGCACAGATCGAGGGAGCATCGCGCAACTTTTACAGGACGAATGCGCGCACCTTCGGCCTGGTCGCCCTGGTGATATTCGTGCTGTGGGGATGGGCTTGGTGGCAGGGCTGGCGCAGCAACACGCAAGAGCGTAGGCGCCTGCGGGTACGATGACACCAAACAGGCTCTTGACTCTGACTCACATCGTTGCTTTCCTACGACAGAGAGTAGAGCATATGTTTCTCACATCGGCGATCTTATCTGATGGGCTGATATTTGTGATACAGAAGCCTTGGCGCGAACAACAGACAAACCGCTCGTAGTGCGTTGCGCGTAACAGTGCATCACAAAAGACGTAACGTTCCTTGCTGCCGCAGGAGAAGACTGGTCCTATCGTGACACTATCCGACTGGATTTGGTATAACTGGCGGCGCTGCCAAATACAAACGGGGATGCCCATCGGCATCCCCGTTTCGTTCGAGAGAGTGAGAGGCTAAGGCGTCAGCACGAAGTAGGCGGTCGAAACCTTGCCACTGGTCTGGCCCCGTGCCGTGAAGGTGTAGAGGCCGAGCGGATAATCGAGGCCGGTGGCGTAGTAGATTCCGGCATAGCGGATCGAGCCGCTGGCATCGGCGCGCACCAAGAAGTCGGCGCGTGTCTGCAGGCCATCCGAGCGTGTGATCACGATCTGCACATCTTCGCCGGGGCGGAAGCCGAAGGCGTCGAAGAAGAAGATCGTGCCAGCCGGACCCGCGCGCGGCTCAACGCGAGCATCGATATTCGCGGGGACACCCGGCCCAGGCTCGGGCAGACGACCGATCGGTGCGCCGATCAGCAAGAAGAAGCCGACCGCTTCGTTGTTGCTGGAATTGCCATGCGCCACAAAGGACCACACACCCAGCGGCGTTTCGGCAGCGGTGGTGAACTGGATCGGCTCGATCAAGCCCTCAGCATCAGCCGTGATCTGGAAGTTCGCGCCATACACCGAGCCATCGGGCGCGTTAAGCCAGATCGAAACCTTCTCCTTAGGCGTGAAGCCACCCGCCAAGAATACGAACACCTCGCCCGGTTGGCCCGCCTCGGGCACCACGCGCGCGTTGCGGCTCTCGGGGATCAGCGGGCGCTGCAACGGCCCGCCAGCGTTGCCACCCGACGAAGGCGGTGTGGGGGTCGGTTGCGGAGTGCTGCCATCCGGGTTAATCGGGCCAGCAGGCGGCGCATCGGGGGGCAGCGGGGCGAGCAAGTGAGAGGGTGCTCGTTGGCGCCCCAAAGCGCTCAACAGCACGCGTTGGCCCGGAGGTAGGTTCGGCCAATACTCAAAGCGTGCCCGCTCGAAATACTGCACCGTGTGAACCTGACCGTCGGAGAGTTGCTCCTCGATCTCGCCGCTGAGCGGCAAGCCGAAGATCGGCAGGCCACCGCGCGTCTCCCAGATCTCCTTAAAGCCATACTGCACGATCTGGCGAGTCTCGGGGAAGTAGCGGCGCTGACGTGTGTTCGCAATCGGCTCAGAGGTGCCGAAGGTGCGGTTGCCCACTACCTCTCGGCCAAGCAGGCCCAGCGACACAGCCGTCGATTCGGGCTTATCGCGCTCGAAACGCGCCCGCTCGAAATACTGTATCACACGCCCGGTTTGGGGGTCGAAATACTCCTCTGTGATTGGGTAGCCGAAATTGGCGAGTCCGCCATTCTTATCCCAAAAATCACGAAACACGCCCCGCACATAATGACCTGTCTCTTTATAGTAGATGATCCCAGTCGCGGCGTGGCTAGGGGTGACGGGTACCAGGCTGAAAAGCAAAACAAAGGCAACTATGAGGTTCCAAAGCCATGGATGAGTGTAGGGTCGTGGGCTTGCGCGCATGTCTCCCTCCTACTGTGGGTGCCAGCCGAAATCACGACGTATTAGGGGGCGGGCACATGTCGGCCACCGTCATATGACAGGGCATTCTGTGCATCAAGATACGACATTCGAGGTACGCTTGTCAAGCGTTTTTACAACAGGTTTATTCATCACCGGCAAATAGGCTGTGTAGGGCGGGCAGGGCGATCTGCACAGCGGCCACTTCGGTGGGGCTGAGCCGCTTGAGCATCGGCACCAATTTGTCCATCACATGGGCGTGCATGCGTTGATACTGCTGCCTGCCCTGCTCGGTGAGCATAAGTTGTTGTTGACGGCGGTCGTTGGGATCGGGGGTGCGGGTGATCCAACCGCGTTCGACGAGCACCTGTACGAGTTCACCCATCGATTGAAGCGATACACGCCGCAGCCGAGCCAACGCGCTCACCGTCAATGGGCCATCGGCGAGATGCGAAAGCACACGAAACTGCGGCATCGTCGTTTCGTCGCCATCCTGGCCGCGCACTTCTGCAGCAACAAGGCGGTGAAGCAGTGGCAGAATCGCTAGCAATTCCTGAGCGGCTTGTTCAGGTGTCCAAGTCTCCATAGCTCACTCTCCTCAACTTTCCTAGGAGAAGGGTACTTGAGGTGTAAAGGTGTGTCAAATCCGAGATGCAACGTGTGTCTCACTATTGCCAAAAAAGGGGTGCAGTCCTATAATACACACATCCCCACCCGGTTTCGCAAAAGCGGCAACTTCGCCGTGTCAAGGAGGACCCTATGCGAACATACGGACCGGACAACATCCACAATGTCGGACTCTTCGGCCATGGCGGCTGCGGGAAGACCACGCTCACCGAGGCGCTTTTGCTCACCGCCAAGGCAATTACCCGCGCGGGGCGTGTCGAAGACGGCAACACCGTCAGCGATTACGACCCGGACGAGCAGAAGCGCCAGATGTCGATCAACCTGTCCCTCGCCCCTGTGGAATGGAAGGGTAGCAAGATCAACCTCTTGGATGTGCCCGGCTACGCCGATTTTGTTGGTGATGTAGCTGCGGCAATGCGTGTGATAGATGGCGCGATTATTGTGTTAGATGCGGCTGGCGGGGTGGAAGTTGGCAGCGAGACAGCTTGGGAAGCGGCTGTGGCGGCAAAATTGCCCCGCATCATCTTCATCAACAAGCTCGACCGCGATAATGCCGACTTCTTTCGAACGGTCGAACAGGCCCAAGAATTGCTGGATGCCTCCGTCATCCCAATGCAGTTGCCAATCGGTCAACAGCGCGAATTTCGGGGTATCATCTCACTGCGGCGGCAGCGTGCTTGGCTATTGAGCGATAAGCACGACGGGAGCTTTATCGATGCTGATATTCCCGAAGAATATCGCGCACTCGAGGAAGAATGGCGCGAGAAGCTGATCGACAAGATCGCTGCCACAAACGATAATCTGATCGAGAAATACCTGGAGGGCGGCGCCGATGCACTCACGATCGATGAGTTGCGCCAAGGGCTGCGCGCCGGTATTGCGAATGGCTCGATCGTGCCAGTGTTCTGTGGATCAGGCTTGCAACTCGCTGGTATCTCACAACTGCTCGATGGCATTATCGATAGTATCCCCGCCGCATCGTACAGAACGGTGACCGCAACCGATGTGCAGAACAACCAGGAGATCACGCTCAAAACCGAATCCTCCGAGCCATTGAGCGCACTGGTGTTCAAGACGCTGAACGAGCAGCACGGGCGCTACAGCTTTGTGCGCGTCTTCAGCGGCGAACTACACTCGAACTCCTCGGCCTACAATCTGCGCACCCACAAAGAGGAGCGCATCGGCCAGTTGTACCAGATGCGCGGCAAAGAGCAGACCGCTATCCCAACGATCAGCGCTGGCGATATTGGCGTGGCCGCGCGGCTCGCCGATACACACACCAACGATACGCTCTGCACCCGCGATCATCAGTTGCAGCTCGCGCCGATCACCTTCCCCGTACCGCTGTTCACAGGGACGGTTAAGCCCAAGACGCGAGCGGACCTCGATAAACTGGGCAGCGCGCTGACGCATATGGCCGAAGAAGATCCTTCGCTGCAGATCAGCCGCGACTCGGACACCGGCGAGACGCTGCTCTCGGGGCAGGGCGAATCGCACTTGCAGATCGTGGCCGAGCGTATGAAGCGCAAGTTCAACGTCGATGTGGAGATCGACCTGCCACGCGTGCCCTACCGCGAGACGATCCGCGGACGAGCCGAGGCGCAGTATCGCCACAAAAAGCAGACTGGTGGTGCAGGCCAGTTCGCCGATGTGTCGATCCGAATCGAGCCGCTTCCGCCCGACCCGCAGCGCGAGGATCCGCTTGAGTTCGTCAACGCGATCGTCGGCGGCGTGATCGACCGCACGTTTATTCCCTCAGTCGAGAAGGGCGTGCGTGCAGCTATGGCCGAAGGCGTGATGACGGGTAACCAAATGGTCGATGTGCGAGTGACGCTGTTCGACGGCAAGATGCACCCGGTCGATAGCAAGGATATCGCGTTCCAGATCGCGGGACACGAGGCCTTCCGCCTCGCGGCGCAAAAGGCATCGCCGGTGATTATGGAGCCGATCTACGCGCTCGAGATCACGGTGCCCGAACAGTACGCTGGTGATATTATGAGCGACATCAACGGGCGTCGTGGCCGCGTGATGGGCATGATGCCCGATTCCAACGGGCGCACCACCATCCACGCCCATGTGCCGCTCGCAGAGATCCAGCGCTACGCCACCGACCTGCGCTCGCTCACGCAGGGCCGCGGACGGTTCACGATGAAGTTCGACCACTACGATGATGTGCCCTCGCACCTCATCCCCACGCTCACCAATAACCTCAAACAAGAACACGTCTAATCCCTCCCCTACACTTCACAAACCACCGATCACCCCCGATCGGTGGTTTGTGGTTTATAGATGCGGTTCCGCACCTTCCCCTGGCTTCTATCTTGCTACACCTGCTGGGTTATCGATACGCCCATGTCGCAAGCCGATTGAGCAAACGCTGTTCAATCGGCTGCATAGTGTTGGGTTGTTGAGAAAGGAGACAAAGGATGCGTATCTCCCGTTCGCTCACTTTTGCGCTGACGGTAGCGCTTTTATGGCTGAGTCTGGGTGCGCTCCCACAGGTTCAGGCCCAAACGAATCAGCGTTGTTTTAACGAAACAAACGCATGTATTCAGGGGCGCTTTTTGCAGTTCTGGGAGCAGCACGGCGGCTTGCCCGTGTTCGGCTTCCCACTCGGCAATGAGACGACCGAGGGCGGCTATACCGTGCAGTACTTCGAGCGCCAGCGCTTCGAGTTCCACCCCGAGAACGCCGCGCCCTACGATGTGCTGCTTGGCCGTTTGGGTGCTGAGATCTTGGCCCGCAATGGCATCGACTGGCAGACCCAACCGACCTCGCCCGGTGCTGCCGCAGGCTGCCGTTGGTTCCCCGAAACACAGCACAATGTCTGCGATCAGCAGGTTGGCAACGGCTTCCTGACGGCCTGGAGCAGTCATGGTCTTGAGTTCGATGGACAGCGCGGCACGAGTTACGCCGAAAGCCTGGCGCTGTTCGGCATGCCGATCACCGAAGCCTACGAGACCACCATCAACGGCCAAACCGTGCAGGTGATGTGGTTTGAGCGGGCGCGCTTCGAATGGCACCCCAACAACGAGCCAACCTACCGCGTGCTGTTCGGGCGGCTCGGTGCCGAGTTGCACGGCGAGCCTGTCTCGGCTCCGCTGCCGGGCAACCAATCGCCGCCGAGCGTGCCGCTACTCGATACGACGTGGCAATTGGTGAGCTATGGCGCGGTGGCGAATCAACAGGCCGCCGTGGCTGATCGGGCGGCGACGATGCGCTTGGGCGCGGATGGGCGTCTGAGCGGCAATTCCGGCTGTAACGGATTCGGTGGCGCGTACACCGTCACCGCCGACACAATCACGTTCAGCGAGGTGCTGAGCACGTTGATCGCCTGTGAGGAGCCGTTGAATCAGCAGGAGCGCGAGATCTTCGCGGCGCTGCAAGGGACCAACCGCTACACGCTCAACAGCGATATGCTCCAGATCTATTACAACCAGGATGCTTCTATGCTGACGTTCAAGGCGCAACAGCCTCAAACGGCCACGGTGACGGGCAGCGTGACCTACCGCGAGCGCATCGCATTGCCCAGTAGCGCGGTTGTCACTGTGCAGTTGCTCGATATATCGGTGCAGGATGCCCCGGCAACCGTGCTCGCCGAGCAAGTCATCAACGCCAACGGCCAGCAAGTGCCGTTCTCCTTCAGCTTGACCTACGACACGAGCCGCATTATGCCGAACGGCACTTACAGCGTGCGAGCCACCATCCGCGATGGCGATCAACTACTGTTCACCACGACCGAGACATACTTGGTGATCACGCAGGGGAATCCGACTAATGTCGAGATTGTGCTGCAACGCGCCTAGCGGGCACTGCTGACGATAACGAGGAACAACGTGGGCTTGGGCACAATGCTCAGGCCCACGTCGTTGTGCGAACTAGGGTTGTCCCAGCCGCTCGGCGTAGAACTCGGCGATGCGGCGCAGGTAGAGTTGGTTGCTTTCGCCAGTGAACGAGTGCGGCTGGCCCGGATACTCGAAGTATTCTACCTCTTTCCCAGCCGCGCGCAGGCCGTCGAGCAGATCGCCGGGCCATTTGTAGGGCACGACCTCATCGTTCGTGCCCCAGTGGATCTGCACGGGCGCCGTCACGTAGTGCAGGTAGTTCAGCGGCGATAAGCGCTCGTATAGGTCGGGGCCTTGGGCGGGCGGCACCGGAAACTCGACGGTCGGCAGATCGAGCACGCCACTGCGCTGACCAGGCGGCTCGTTCTCGCGCATGCGCCGCCGCTCCACACGGAACTCATAATCTTCCACGATATTCGACGAAGCGGGCGAATAGATCACCGCCGCGCCGATCTGATCGCTCACGGTGATGACCTTAGCGGTGACCGCGCCGCCGTTGCTATGGCCCCAAATGCCGATCTTGCCGGGCTGCGCATCGGACAACTTCTGCGCCAAGGGGATCAAATTCAGCACGTCGATCACATGGCCGACACGGTAGAGGTTGAGCCCATCATCGGAGCCAGCGTGCGAGCGGAAGTCGGGCGCGATGGCTAAAAAACCACGATTCGCCAGGTAATCGGCGGCAGTCTTGCTGCCGTTGCCCGTCTGATACACATCGAGCGGATAGTAGCCGTGATTGAGGATGACTACGGGGAACGGCCCCTCGCCCCGTGGACGGTTGAGCATGCCGGTGATGCGCAGGCCGTCGCTGTCGTAGGCGATCAGGTAGCGGGTGAAGTTAGCGGTCTCCTCCATCACGCTCACAAACTCGATCTCGCCGACGCCGTACTCGCGGGCGCGCAAGCCTTCGATGGTGAGTGGCGCGTATTCGGCCCACGGATCGGGCGTGGCGGTGGGTGTGGCGGTCGGCTCAGGCGTGGGAGTGATGGTCGGTTCGGGCGTTGCGGTCGGTTCGGGTGTATTGGTCGGCTGGGATGTTGCGGTTGGTGGCGCCACAGTGGGCGGCGGTGATGTTGGTGCGCTGGCGGCGGGTTCGGGCTGATTGGTGCTGCACGCGCCGAGCACCAGACTGCATAGAAGCACCGCGCATAGCGCTGCGGGAAGTTTGCGCATCTCAGTCCCCCTCGCTAGGTTTTGCCGACATTATGCCGTTGAGTTCGGCAAAGCACAAGCCAAGAATGATGAGATGTCGATAAGAGATAGTATCCACAGATTTCACAGATTAGCATTTAGATGGTTTGAGGTGGGTAGTAAATCCTGTTGGTTCGTTGCGATTGAAAGCTGTGGGTGCATTGTCTTATAAGGTCTTGATAGTTCTCATTATCATTCCGAACAAGCCGTTAGGCGACGTGAGAAATCTCATTGCTCCACATTGCAATGCGCGTTGAGATCCTTCCCCATTCGCTTCGCTCAGGGCTTCGACCGTTCGAGATGACAGTGCTTTTCGTTGAACATGAAAGAGTTGAAAACTTCCAAAACACTGTAGTTAGTGCATCGTTTTTTTAATCTTTCACAGTTCCCATTGTCATTTCGAGCGAGCCGCTAGGCGACGTGAGAAATCTCATTGATCCGCATTCTAGTGCACGTTGAGATCCTTCCCCATTCGCTTCGCTCAGGGCTTCGACCGTTCCGGATGACAATGCTTTTCGTTGAATTGGAAGTGTGAAAAACGTCCAAAATAGATCATTAAAATCTGTGTAATCTGTGGATTGAAACGAAAAGGCACCCCGCGTGATGCAGGGTGCCTCGTCAATCGATACGCTTATGTCAATTGAATATCGTTCGCGGCGAGCAGTTCGTCGAGCAGGGCGGACGCGTCGGCGATGTCGCGCAGCATCGGGTCGGTGGAGAGAGCCGCCAACGCCGGAGCGCGTCGGCCAGTCAGCGCCGCCTCCACGACAAGTTCCTGGCGCGCAACGTGCCCTGCGATCAGCGCTTGCGCGGCGAGCGGCAGCGGCCCCACGGCTAGCGGACGCACGCCCATAGTATCCACCTCGGCCACGCACTCGACCGTCACATCCAGCGGCAGGCTGGAGATCTGGCCCTGATTCGGCACATTCACCACAAAACGACCCGGCGCGCGGCCAGACAACGCGGCGATCACGCCAGCCAACTGCTCGCTAGAGCGGGGCGGCGGCTCGCTCTCGCCCTCCACAAATGCGCTGATCTGGGCGCGACGCTGTTCGGCCAGGCGTTGGCGCAACTCGATGGTAGTCAAGCGAATGCCGTAGCGCATCCCGAACTCGGTGGCCTCGGTCAGCAGATCGGGGAAGAACTCGGCCACATGGCGGTCGCCCGCGCCGAACAGCACACCCAACTGCTCGAACAGCGAGAACTTGAGCGCTAACCGATCCGTGAAGGGGTCCATCAGCGGGTCGGAGGGATTGCGGTTCAACAGGCCGTTGACGCCGTTCACCGAGAGCCAGCCCTTCAGCGCCGAGAAACCATCGCGCCCGGCCACGGTAAAGCCCAAAATCACTGGCAAGTGGTTAATGCCAGCGACCGATAGCTCGATCTGCTCGTAGGGCACATCGAGCATGTACGAGAGCGTCCTTTGCAAGCCACCGACCTCGTGACACAGGCCGATCGTCCGTATCTTGGTGGCACGGGTGATGCCACGACAGATCGTGGTCATCGGGTTGGTCAGGTTCAGCAGCCAAGCATCGGGACAGAGTTGCTCCATCTCGCGGGCCACCTGCACGGCGAAGGGAATGTGGCGCAACCCTCGGCTGATGCCACCGGGCCCAACGGTATCGCCCACCGATTGCGTGATGCCGTAGCGCTGCGGGATCTCGATCTCGTGCCGCATCGCCTTCAGGCCGCCCAAACCCACACACAGGATCACATAATCGGCGCCCTTCAGCGCCTCGGTTCGGTCGGTTGTGGCGGTGACGGTGATCTGCGCGCCTATCTCGTTCACAATACGCTGGCAGGCCCGTTTCAGCAGTTCTAGCGCGGTCGGATCGATATCGTGCAGAACCAAGTTCGCACCTGCCAACTCGGGCGTGCGCGCAATGTCCGAGACGAGGATCGGTGTCCACTGCACACTACCCCCGCCGATCATGGTGATGTTCATGTGTTCCTCACGCATTTGGCGGCTGCGTTAGGCGCCGCCACGCTTTCAACCCATCCTTCACTTCGCGTCGAGAGAAATCGCCAGCCTGAAGTTGCGCCTCGGAGTAGCTTTGGAGGCGTCGATAGAACGCCTCGCCCTGCGCAATCAGAGCCTGGTCACCGGGAAGTTGCTCGTACAATTCGAAAAGCCGATCCTCGGCTGAAGCGTACGCGCCGATCTGCTCGTAGTAGCGAAAGAGTAAGCGGTTGGTGCTCGGCGGCAACTGATAGTCCTCCAGCGCAGCCAGCACGTGTTCGAGCGGGGGCGCGTAATCGGGCGGCACCTGCTGCTCGAACTGGAGCGCCAGTGCCAACAACATTTCCAACACCTTCTGACGAAACTGCGCCGCGCCATCTTCGTCCTGCTGTTGTTCGGCCAGTTGCGCCTCGCCATCCAGCAGCGTTGCTAGAATATAGCCACGTTCCCGCCCAACATCGGGCGGAACCTCAAATTGCATGCGAGCCAGTAATTCGGGCGTTGACAAGATGCGCACAGCGTCGGGCGCCAAGCCCAGCACTTCCTCGTAGGTTTGATCGAGCGTGGCACGCGTGGACGGGAACAAGCCCGCACGCAGATCGCGCACGATACGCCCCCAAAACAGGCCGAACTGGTCGATAATGCGCAGCACCAAATCCTGGCGAAACATCGCTATGCTCCAACGAGTTCTTTGACTGCGGCCAAACGCGGCATCGCCGGCTCGGCCCCCAATACGGTTGTGGCCAGCGCGCCCGCCGCATTGGCGAAGCGTACCGCCTCGGGTAGGGCCGCGCCGCGCCCCGCCTGCGCTGCCAACGCGCCACAGAACGCATCGCCAGCGGCAGTCGTATCGACCACCGTCACGCGGTAGCCCGGCACGCGCTGCACCTGCGAGCCTTCGGCAAGCAACGCCCCGCGCGCGCCCAGCGTCAGCACGGCAGCACCAACCCCACGGGCCAGCAACGCCTGTGCCGCCCGCTCTGCCGCGTCGTCATCGTCGATCGCCAGGCCCGTCAGTATTTGCGTCTCGGTCTCGTTCGGCGTAATCACATCGACGAGTTGCAGGAGTTCATCGGGGAGTTCGCGGGCGGGCGCAGGGTTGAGCATCACGCGCACTCCCGCATCGTGGGCGATCTGCGCGGCGCGCAACACGGCGTCCAGCGGCACCTCTAGCTGAAGCATCAGCAGATCGGCGCTGCGGATCGTGTCGGCGGCCTGCTCCACATCGGCGGGGCCAACGTGCCCGTTCGCGCCCGAGACGACGATGATACTGTTGTCGCCCTCGCCGTCGATCACGATGGTGGCGATGCCGCTGCTCACCGACGCATCTTCGAGCACGTGGGAGGCGTCGATGCCCTCGCGTTGCAGCGTCTCGCGCAGCCGTGCGCCGAAGTCATCGGCGCCGACCCGCCCGACCATATGCACTGCCGCGCCTTGGCGCGCCGCCGCGATGGCTTGGTTGAGGCCCTTGCCTCCCACGAATGTATCGAACGAATCGCCGAGCAATGTCTCGCCGCGCTGTGGCCGCCGCTGCGTCCGCGTGACGAGGTCCATATTCAGGCTACCAACAACCACAATGTTGGGCTTCTCTGTCTGCATACTGTTCTCCGCTGAACAAAAAAGTGTGGATCAGGCTTGCTGTACGGCCCGCTGAACGGCTGCAAGTTGCGCGTCGGTGATCCAGCCATGCTCGGCGGCGTGTCGCGCAGCTGCCAGCGTATCATCGGCGAGCACCAGTGTGCTGCCCGCCTCGGCCACCTCGCGCGCCAGTGCCTCGATGGTGCTGCGCCGTTCGAGCGACTTACTCACATTGCGAATGTAGACCGCCAAAATGCGGTTGGGATAACGATGCACTACTTCGCGGTAAATTTCGGGATCTTCCTGACCGCTATCGCCGAGCAGCACAAACGGCAGAGCGGGATACGTATCGAGGATCTGGCAGATCACGCCGAGTTTGTAGGCTTTATGGCGAAGCGGCGAATCAGCCCCATCGTTCGATAAGCCCCAATCGCGCAGCATCAGCGGGCCGTTCGGGATGCGCTGAATGCTCAAGAAGTCGTCGAGCATATCGAACAGGTTCCAGGGGCTGCTGGAGACGTAGAACAGCGGATTGCTTGGGCTATCGCCATCCCCGAATTGCAAGGCTTGATACAACTCGGCCACGCCCGCAAACGGCAGGCGCGAGTAGGCATTCTGGAAGAAAGTGGCCCGCAAGGCGCGCAGCATGCTGGTGGCGTCGGTGCGCAGCACGGTATCATCGATATCGCTAATCACGCCGAACTTGCAGGTTGAGGGCGGCACCAGCACGCGCCCGATCGCCTGCACAGGCTCGCCAGTTGGGGCGGGTTCGAGCAGGGTGAGCGCGACATCGTGCCACAACTGGTCGCTCGACAGGGGCGCGACGGGCTTGAGGCGCACATCGACGAAGCCCTCCTCGTCGGCGGTGAATTGCAGTTCCGCATCGGCGGCGCGGGCTAGCACCTTGGCGTATGGCACCTCGTCGCTGGCGAAGCGCCGATACATCGAGCGCAGATTGCGCCAGGCGCTGTCGGTCTCGCTGGAGGCGTGTACGCGGTGGTCGCGCAGGACACGCGCCTTGATGTACAGTTCCCCGATAGTGCCGTAGCCGTGGTAGGCCACAATGCTCAGCGATTGGCTGCCCCATCGTGCATCCAAGCGGTGCTTTAACGTATCTACACCCGTTTCAGCAGAGTTGGCTAACTGAAGCAGAATCTGTCGCCATCGTAGCATGCGGCACGTCCTCCCGTCGGTTGCGGCTGAATGGTGCATATCATACCACTAAACACAAGCCTTTTCGAAGCGAGCATGGTGATGTAGCCTAGGCCACACGATCTTCCGAGGGAGCGGAATCATCTGCCGTGAGGTGGAACAACCCTTGTAAAGCGTGAACATGTTCTTTCGGCTGGCGTGAATCCCTTTCTCACAGATGTTCACAAGGTTTCGAGAGCACGAACACAGCTTGTTGTTTCCTTGAATGCCATTTTGAATCGTGATATGATTGATTCAATTAAAGATAAGCCTGTTTTAGTAAACACGACGAGCCAAAGAGGTAGATAAAATGTCTTGGTATCACTATTTTAATGGTATGAGTTTTAATGAATTGATCGAACAATTTAATTCACCTAAACATAGGAATGATGTAGACTTCTTTTGAGACAGGGGAATACCAACAATGCGGCCATTTATCAAAACGTATCTTTGGGAAATAGCTGTTATCCTCTTTTTTCTTGGATTCTACCTCTTTTATTCACCGTTTTTCCGGCCAAAACCACCAGATGAGCGCCTGATACGAACGATCTCCACAGGCTCACAGGTGAACAGCATTGCGCTCAGCCCCGACGACCAGTTGATCGCCTCAGTCAGCAAGCGCTCAGAAGCGATCACGCTCTGGCGGACGTCCGATGGGCAAGTCGTAAGCACCATTCCGCTACCCAAATCGAAGGTTGGTGATGATGTGAGGAGTATCGCATTCAGCCCAGATGGAGCGATGCTGGCGGTTCCTGAGATAGAAGGTATGGTAGGGCTTTGGCGGGTGGTGGATGGTCAGTTGGCACAGACTTTTCAGATCGCTACGCCCCATGATCGTGATTCGTCTGCACAGAACAACGATCCTCGCATCAATAAAGCGTCGATCGTATCGGTTGCATTTAGTCCCGACGGTTCACTGCTCGCAGCCGCCGACGATTTCGAGAAGATTTGGGTTTGGACGATGGCTGATGGGGCCGTGCTCGCTCTGTTCGATAAACAGGACAGGTGCCCAGACCCGTTTCATCTGGCGTTTAGCGCCGATAATCAACTGCTTGCGGTTGGGTGCGATGCTGGGAGTGCATACATTTGGGAGATCAGCACTGGCACTGTGCGACATCACCTGAGCGATATGTTTGCAGGCCATCGGAATAATGTTGCATTTCAGCCAGATAGTTCACTGATCGCGACAGGTGGCGATGCAGTTGAGGTGAAACTCTGGTCGGTGGCGACGGGCGATGTTGTCGCGACGTTTGTGGAGGAGGATGCAGGCGGTATGAGCCTGGGGTTCAACCCGGATGGAACATTGCTGGCCGCTGGAGGCCGCACCGACGTTCACAGATTGGGTGGGGTAAGCCATGTAGGTGATTATAGCATCCGCGTATGGGATGTCGTCAATCAGCGTTTATTTACCACCTTGCCGGGCCATACCAATCATCTGACGGGTGTGATTTTCTCCCATGATGGTCAGTTCATTGTCTCAAGCAGCAAAGATGAAACGATCCGCATCTGGCGATTGGAATAGATACGTTTACCAAGCATTCTGCTTTTTGGTAGCGAGCAGCTGAATTTGGTGTGATTACCTAGCAGCAGTTGGGATAAATGCAAATACGCATTCATCCCAACTGCTGCTTTTCCGTCAGACTCACGCGCACTTAGCGCATAGGGCGCGACAGAATGTCGGTGGCGGGATGCACCTCCATAAACGCGGGATTCGGGCCGGTCACGCTCAGGCCACGCAGCTCAGCGCGGTTGTTCGTCTCGTCGCTTTCGGTCACCGCGCCAGCGACAACATCGGGGTTGTAGCTGTCTGCGTAGACGTACAGATCGGTGGTGCCAGTCGCGAACCTGCCCAGCCAATTTGAGTAGCCTGCGGGCAGGCTCTGCGACGAGAGCGTGATGCTCTGCCCTGGTGCTAGCGCGCTCTCTACCTTCCAGGCCATACCGAAGCACGGCGTCAGACCACAGCGCGTATTCCAAATCTGGTTCGCAGCCGTTGGCGGACTCGATGGGTTGATGGAGAGATCGACCCAGAACGGCTGGGCCGGCAAGTTACCTCGGTTGGTGATCGTCACTAAGATGGTGACAGGTTCACCCGCCGTAAAGGTGCGCTTGTCCGGGCTGATGCTGATACTCGCAACCAGATCTGGCGCTCCGCCCCCCGTCATCATCGGCAGGAACAATCGTTGGGATGTTGGCCTAATCGGCGTTGCTGTCGGCGTGCTTGTCGCCGTCGCTGTTGCTGTTGCTGTCGATGTTGGCGTTTGTGTCGATGTGCTGGTTGCCGTCGCTGTCGCTGTTGCTGTCGGCGTTGACGTCGCTGTGCTTGTCGCCGTTGCACTTGGCGGCACTGGTGTATTCGTCGCCGTGCTTGTTGGCGTTGCGGTTGATGTGCTGGTTGGCGTTGCGGTTGGCGGCACTGGTGTATTCGTTGCCGTGCTTGTCGGTGTCTGTGTTGGCGTGCTGGTTGCCGTCGCTGTCGCCGTTGATGTTGGCGTCGCACTTGGCGGCACTGGTGTATTCGTCGCCGTGCTCGTTGGCGTGCTCGTCGCCGTTGCCGTTTGTGTCGCTGTCGCGGTCGCCGTGCTGGTTGGCGTTGCTGTTAGTGGCACTGGTGTATTCGTTGCCGTGCTTGTCGGTGTTTGTGTCGGTGTGCTGGTTGCCGTCGCAGTTGCCGTACTTGTCGCCGTTGCACTTGGCGGCACTGGTGTATTCGTTGCCGTGCTTGTTGGCGTTGCGGTTGACGTACTCGTTGGCGTGCTTGTCGCCGTGCTGGTTGGCGTGGCGGTTGGCGGCACTGGTGTATTCGTTGCCGTACTTGTCGGTGTTTGTGTCGGTGTGCTGGTTGCCGTCGCAGTTGCCGTTGCTGTTGGCGTTGCTGTTAGTGGCACTGGTGTATTCGTCGCCGTGCTTGTTGGCGTTGCGGTTGATGTGCTGGTTGGCGTTGCTGTTAGTGGCACTGGTGTATTCGTCGCCGTGCTTGTTGGCGTTG
>CALKHR010000086.1 GCA_937988885.1 uncultured Roseiflexaceae bacterium
AGCGCAATGCGATGCTTTTTCGCTGAGATCCCTCATTTCGCCTTGTGGCTCGTTCAGGATGACAGAGTTTCATCTGTCACTATCCCTATCCTCCACATCTGTAACTCTCCTGCAAGCGAAAACAAAATCACGTACAATAGCCGCGTCACTTGGGGAAAATCACAACCAAGAACCGCTCTCGCCAACTGCACCTTGTGAGGGGAGAGAACAATGGATACACAACGCATTCAGGCGGCGCTGCGCCAAGCGAGCGATACCCAGTTCGTGCGGATCGGCAGCGACGTGTTGCGCGAGGTTGGCTCGCTGTTTCGCCAGGCGTTCGGCGATAGTGCGGCGGTAGTCGTCGCCGATGGCACCACGTTCGCCGTGGCGGGCCAGCGCGTCGATGCGTATCTGCGCGCCGACGGCATCGCCGTGCGCGAGCCGATCGTGCTGCCCGCAGAACCGCCTCCTTACGCTGATTTCGACACCGTGCTCGCGGTCGAAGCGCAGATCCGTCAGGCGAACGCCATCGCAGTAGTGGTTGGCTCCGGCACGCTGAACGATGTCACAAAACTGGCGAGTTATCGGCTGGGTCAGCAATACTTCTGCGTAGGCACCGCCGCCTCGATGGATGGCTACACCGCGTTTGGCGCAGCAATCACCAAAGATGGCTTCAAGCAGACCATGACGTGTCCCGCGCCACGGGCCATCCTGGCCGATATCGAAGTGGTCGCCAAAGCGCCCGTCCAAATGCATGCCACTGGCTACGGCGATCTGCTGGGCAAAGTCACGGCGGGTGCCGATTGGATTCTAGCCGATGCGCTGGAGAGCGAGGCGATCGACCCGCGCTCCTGGCCGCTGGTGCAGGATTCGTTGCGCGATTGGCTCTCGCAACCCGCACAGGTGCGCGCAGGCGACGAGCAAGCGATCAGCTCCTTGTTCGAAGGGCTGATTATGGCGGGCATCGCCATGCAGATCAGTTCGTCATCGTGGCCAGCCTCGGGCTGCGAGCACCGTTTCTCGCACCTGTGGGAGATGCAGGCGCTGGCCCACGGGCATCCGGCCATCCCACATGGCTTCAAGGTCGGCATCGGCTCGTTGGCGGGCGCGGCGCTGTACGAGCGCGTTTTAGCGCGCGATCTGACCGCCATCGACATCGATGCGCAAGTGGCGCGGTGGCCCAGCCGTGACGAGCTAGAGCGCGAGGTGCGCGCCCTCCACGATGTGCCACTGATCGCCGAGAACGCGGTGAACGAGAGTTTGGCCAAGTACATCACGCCGGAGCAGTTGCGGGATAGGTTGCTGTTGCTGAAGGAGCGCTGGCCCACGCTGCGCACCAAACTGCGCGAACAGTTGCTGCCCACCACGCAGTTGCGCGATATGCTGCAGGCCGTCGGCTGCCCGGTCATGCTCGCCGAGATCGGCATCGACACGCAGCAGTTGCGGCAGAGCTACACGCTGGCCCGCACGATTCGTTCGCGCTACTCCGTGCTCGATCTCGTTCACGAGACGGGTATTCTCGATGACTGTTTGGTGGAGTTGTTTGGGCCGGGCGGCTATTGGGCGGCCTAAGCACTGCGGAAGCGCACGGGCACGCTATCGAGCGACAGCGTGCCCGTGTGGTAGGCGTTACTCGGGCGGCAGGGCGGTCATCTTCCAGGTGTAGGTGACCAGTTTATCTTGAATGCGTGTTGTGAAGGAGCCGTTGATGTGCGTGCCGTCGGCGCTGACCGATTGGGTCGGCAGCGTCTCGGTGAGGAACCAGCGCGAGAGCATTTCGACGGGGATGGAACGTTTCGCTCCCCCTTCACAGGTGTAGGTGACTTTGGTGGCGAGCACCGAATCGTAATCGGTGCCAGTGCCGTGGTAGACGCGGCGGTTTGGCACATACTCAAGTCCAGATTGCGAAAGCGCATTGTTCCACACGGCTAAGGAAGTGTACTCCCCGCCCCGCACGACCACACTGCCGCTCCCGTTAGCGGAGCAGTTGCCTTCGACGCCAGTGTGCTTCCAATTCACTTTGACATTGTGGGCCTGGTAGAACTCGAAGATGCGGCTGCCACCGGGATCTTCGGGCACAAAATGGCGCTCCCTGCGTCCGGTTGCCACAGTGGTCTCGGTGACTTGATGATCTTCCTCGTCGATACGCATCGTACCGTTGACCTCGAACTCCCAGCCGCGGCAGGCCACATTCGTGATATTCAGGCGCGGGGGCTTCTGGTACGAGAGTTTGTGATTGCGGTCGTTCCATTCGTGGTTGCTAAACACCACCATTAACTCCTCGATGCGTTCAGCCTTCACATCGCGGCAGAACGAGCGCAGCGGCACTTCGGTCCAATCCTCCTGTTTCCATTGGCCGTCGATTTTGAGGAGCGCTTGGATGCGAGCCGTCTTTTGCGGCTGATCGAACACCGGGTTGAAGAAGGCCACCGAGCGCACGGTTTCATCGTTGAAAACGAAGCGGTAGTGACGGCTGGCGAGATGCTTCACATCGCCTTTCAGTTCATAACTGAAATCGGTCGTGCCATTGAGCCTCGCATTCCAATCAGACTCGAACTTGACCCGATGCTCTAGCTGATCGGCCTTTTTAAAATCGTCCATCGGTGGACGGTTGAGCATGCGCAGGACAAACCTCGGCCATTGTTCGCTGAAGCCGCCCGGAATCAGGCCGTTGATGGCCTTGAGCGAATTGGTTTCGGTGCCGAAGCGCTCCCAGGAGGTGCGAATCCACTGATCGCCGATATTGCTTGCGATAAACCACGCGAAGAGATACGCGCCATACTGATGCGCCCTCCCATAGTTTGACCCTCCGTTTGGCAGCGTTTCTTCCAGCGACATATCTGGTCGTTGCAAGAAGTCCTCAGCGAATGGATGCTCACTGTTCAAGCTTGGAAAGACGTAGTGCTCGGCCCAGGTCGCGGTCGCCTCGGCCCACCAAGCGTATTCCTTCCAAGCCGCTTTTTGCGGGTAGGCATACTGGAAGGCGTGCATCAACTCGTGAATGAGCGTGTCGTTCTCGGCTGTGCGCCCCAGCAAAATATGCGAAGAGTTGCTCTTATTCGAGACGTACTTGTGCCATTGTGCTTCACCGAGATTCTTTAAGTCGAGCAGCGAGATGTCGTAGTGGTTGCTGCCACCGCGACACGGTGTTTTGCTGCCGTTGTCGGAGGGCGGGGTGCGGCCCATCAGGGCTGCGAGTTTTGCCCACATCATCTCGGCATCTTGCGCCATTCGCTTGGCTTTGGCGGCGTCCTCGGGGTAGCGCGTCTGCCACCACACGCGGATATTGCCCACTTCGCTATCGATATATGCCCAGCCGTCCACAATCCGATTGTTGGAGTCATCTTTCACCTCACAGCGTTGGACTGTGGCGCTCGGCGCGACGCGGCCTTGGCGCTGCGCCTGTTGCACATCCCACCAACTGCCCACGTGGTAGGGTGGCAACAAGAACGGGGCCAGTGTCTCTTTGGCGCTCGCCGAAAGGCTCTCGTACTGCTCGGCGAGTTCGGCGGTGATCTCGCGCTTGGTGGTGCCATCGCCGCGGTAGGCGGCGGGCAGGCGCGGATCGCCGAACACGGCGAAGGTGTGATAGATCAGCGCCGTCTCTTGGTTGATCTCGCCCCGTGCCAGCGCGTCGTCGATCAGTTGATCGCTGCTGGGGAGCGTGCCCGTTGCGAGCAGCGGCAGGTAGAGGGTGCGGTTGGCCTGTTCGGGGGTTGGGCCTGTTTGATCGGCGGGAGTGTTGGCCCGCGCGGGGCTATGGCTGAACAGGCTCAGCAGCACAGCCAGGAAGGTTGCCAGGCTCAGCACCCGGCGTAACGTATGAGCATACATGGTTTCCTCGTGAACAGCAACGCACCACGAATCGGCGCATTGCTGCATACGCCTCGCCACGATCCCCACATTCGTGTATTGGCTTTGCTTTTGCGTGTTTCAAAATGTTAGACGAATAATCAGGTCGAAAGGTTAGCAGTTCGTACTTTCATTTGAACAAAAGCGCCCGCACGCTTGTGCAGCTATTCCCTTGCAACGTTATTAGTTTGAGAATCGTGATACTTCTGAGATGATTCTGTTGTAGGGAGCAAGACAATGCATGGTTTATCGCGTTGGGGCGGGGTGGCATCGGTTGGCGCCGCGCTCCTGTGTTGGCTACTCTCACCGATGATGGTGACGATCGGCCTATGTCATGGTGTGTGTGGCAGTTGGATGCGTCTGTCGCTGTTTGCGCGCTTGGTCGCGCCATACCTCACCGATTGGGGGTTGCTCGCCGCTGACCCCGATGTGTTGTACTTCGCCTATGGTCGTTGGTTCTGCTTGGTGTACGTGGGGCTCGCGATCGGCGTCCTGGGGTTGCACAGCCTCAACACGCATAGCGCGCCCCCACCCGATCGCCTCACGCGCTACGGCTTTCGCCTGTTGTTCGGTGCGACATTGTGCGCGGCTTTCGGCGATTTCCTCGGCTATGGCATCGGCGTCTTCTCGACATGGGCGTGGAGCAACGGCTTTGGGATAGAGGTGATCTCGTGGATCGGTATGCTGATCGGCTCGTTGCTGTATGGCGCAGCGATCCTGCGTGTAGGTCGCTTGCCGCGCTGGGTCGGTTGGCTGGTGATCGTGGCGGGCTTGCTGCTGCCGCTCAGTTTCGCCATTCCCGAACTGGTCGGGTATGCACCGAACGCTCAGATCATGCCCTACAGCCTCGTGTGGTTGGTGCTCGGTATCTTCCAAATTCGGGCGCAGCGGCAATAAGCTGATACGATGTGATGGTGAAGCCGTAAACTGCTGATCGCTCACTGCTCCGTGTCAATTGACAAGCCATGCTTCACGGGGTATCGTATGCGGGCTTGCATATTGGTGCAGATTCATGCAATGTGGCTTGTTTTCGCAGTGCACCAAACCGTATGTCCTCCGACGTTTGTCCCTGTGTACCTCAAGAATTTCACACCAAAGGAGCAGTGAGATGAGCCGTTTTGAGCGATCCAAGATCACGACGAACCCCGTGACGGACAAACTTCGCAATGGACAGCCATCGGTTGGGAGTTGGTTGACGTTGTGCGCACCGGCTGCCGCCGAGAGTATGGCGCAGGTTGGCTGGGATTGGCTGGTGGTGGATGTGGAGCACAGCCCGGTTGGCTTCGAGACGATGGTGAACTGCTTCCGGGCGATTCAGTTGGGCGGCGCCGTGCCGATGGCGCGCGTGCCGTGGAACGATACGATCTGGATTCAGCGGACGCTTGATGCTGGTGCGCTTGGCTTGGTGGTGCCGATGATCAACTCCGTCGAGGATGCCCGCTCCGCAGTGAGCAATATGCGCTACGCCACCAAGGGCCAGCGCAGCTTCGGCGGCAGCCGCATCTCGCCCTACATCGATGGCGATTACCGCTATTGGGCCGACGAGAACCTGACGGTGATCGTGATGATCGAGACGATCCAGGCGGTTGAGCAGGCCGAGGCGATTCTGGCCGTCGATGGGGTGGTGGGCTGCTTCATCGGCCCGAACGACTTGGCGCTCTCGATGGGCCTCTCGCCCAAGGATACCGGCCCCGGCACCGAGCACGAGGCCGCGATGATGCATGTGCTGGAAGCCGCCAAGAAGACAGGCAAGGCCGCTGGCAAGCACTGCTTCACCGTGTCGGAGTTGAACCAGCGCATTGCGCAGGGCTTCCAGTACTTAGCGTTGGTCAGCGACGCGGCCTTCCTCACCCGGGCGGCGCAGGCCGATTTCAACGCCATCGACTTTAGCGGCGCCTCGGCGAACAACGATACCAGCGCTTCAGGCCAGTTGTACTAATCGGTTTTCCGCATTCTAGCGCGCACAGGACGCCTGTTGATCGTTATGATCGACTGGCGTTTTGCTTGCTGCTGATAGTGTCAAATCGGTGTTTTAGCCTGCGGCAGCAAGGTACTTGCTGTTTTAGTGGTATCAAAGCGCTGTTACGCGCAGCGCATCGATACCACTTGCCAGGGTAATGCAGGTATCGCTTGAAACGCAGAATCGCATTGTTCGGTGATTGTCGCATTCTTATACCAAATCCGGCTGTTCACTTACCGACTCGAACAGTCGAATCAATTCATCTCTTCGAGGTTGAAGAGTCGGATGCGCCATACGGCGATTGCGCGCGTACACACGAGGAGGTGCGCTGCTGCGCAAGCCCAAGGGGTCGGTCGCGAGCCCTTGGAACCCCCGACCGGGGCCTATAGCCCCTGGACCCCAAGGGATCCGCTCTGTGAGGTGGCTGCCATTTGGTTCCTTGGTATGGTCCTTGTTCGGTGGTCTGTATGCGCTTTTCTGTCTTGATTGCCTGGAGTTCCTGATGCGTTTCAGAAATGTTCTTACACACATGGCTCTTGAGTTTCATGGTGCGATGCTGGTTTTCAACGAATACCAACACGTCCATGTCATGTGGTGTCGATGTGCTGCGCGTAGCAGCGCATCGACACCACATAAAATAGGAAGGAGCTTGCTGCCGCAGGCGAGAGCTGGTTTTTAAAACACCTATTCAACCAGAGTTGGTATTACCCAACATAATGACACCCCACCCCTCACCCCTCGCTCAGTTGCTCCCACAGAAACGCGAATACATCGGCGTCCTCGTTGATCTGCTCGTGGAGTGCGGTGCCGATGCCATGCCCCGCGCTGGCGTTGGTGCGCAGCAGCACGGGCCTCCCCGAACTGCTCGCCGCCTGCAGGCGCGCCGCCATCCGCCGCGAATTGGCGGGGTCAACGCGACCATCGTGCTCGCCGGTGACGAGGAGCACCGCCGGGTACGCTGTGCCATCAACCACGCGGTGCAGCGGCGAGTAGGCGTAGAGCGCGGCGAATTCCTCGGCGTTCTGCACCGAGCCGAACTCGGGCACATTGCTCGCGCCGTTGGAGTGCAATTCGACCCTAAGCATGTCGTAGATGCCGACGTGCGCCACCACCGCCCGAAACAGGTCGGGCCGCTGCGTGAGCGCCACGCCCATCAGCAATCCGCCGTTGCTGCGCCCCTCCGCCGCCAAGCGCGACGGCTGCGTGTAGCCCTGCGCAATCAGGTACTCGGCGCAGGCGTAGAAGTCGTCGAACACGCGCTGCCGCTGCGTGCGCACGCCCGCTTGGTGCCAAGCCGCCCCGAACTCGCCGCCGCCCCGCAGGTTCGCCACCACGTAGATGCCACCCAAATCAAGCCAAGCCCGCCGCCGCACGCTGAACGTCGGCACGATGCTCACGCCCAAGCCGCCGTAGGCGTACAGGATGGTCGGGTGGCTGCCGTCGAGCGCGATGCCCTTGCGGTGAATGATGTTCAACGGGATGGCGGTGCCATCCTTGGAGGTGGCGGTGGTGCGCGTCACCGTGATGTCGCTGAAATCCGCCGCCGAACGCACCGCCAGCGCGGTCTTGCGCGGCTGCGGCACGTTTGGCTCGTAGCGATACCAGGCGGGTGGCGTGAGGAAGCTGGTGTTGCGCACCAGCACCGCGTCGCCATCGAGCACGAGCACCTGCCCCATCGCTGAGACTGGCTCCAGCGGCAATACGCCGAGATCGCTGCCGTCGTAGCCGTACATGCGCACCTGCGACGGCCCGCCAAGCTGTTCGGTGATGTAGAGGCGCGTGGCGGCCAGCGTGATGTGTTGAATGCTGTACTGCCCCTCCGCGATCAGCGTGGTGGCCTGCGCCAGGTTGGGCGTGCGCAACGGCAGGCGCAGCACCTTGCCGCGTGGCGCGCCCTGCTGCGAGAGTAAGTACAGCGTATCGTCGGGGCCGAACGCGGCCTGCACCACTTGGTCGGCGAAATCGCTGATCTGCCGCCAGTGCCCCTGATCGTCGCGCAGCCAGTGGGCGAACTCGCCGCTGGTGCCGTTCGCCACGCTGGCCAGCACCAAGCGCCCATCGCCTGAGGCTTGGAAGAAACTTTCTGCGATCCGAGGAAACTCGCGGCCAAGCTCGTAGCGGTCCTGCTCCTGCGGCGTGCCAAGCTGATGGTAGTAGATCTGTTGGTAGAAGCTGTGCTCCTCGGGCGGGCGCTCGTCGCCACGTGGGTAGCGCGTGTAGAAGAACCCGCTGCTGTCGGCGTTCCAGATCATATCGCCGCCTGAGGTCGGCTTGGTGATCTGCGGGATCTGATCGGGCAGTCGACGGCCTGTAGTGGTCTCGTACAGGTAGAGCGTGCCCACCTCGCTGCCGTGCTGCGAGAGCGAGACGGCGATCAGGCTGCCGTCGCGGTTCGGCACGTAGAAGTCGATAGTGGTTTCGCCGCTGGCATCGAGCAGGTTTGGGTCGAGGATCACCTGTTCGGCCAGCGGCGCGTCGAGCGTGTCGAGGGTGTCGAGCGCGACGAGCAGCGGCTGCGGTTTGGGCGGCTCGCTCTTGATCGCGAAGATGCGCCCGCCCCGTCTGCTCAGCATCGTGTAATCGGTGGAGGAACCACTGTACAGTTCCTCCAGGCGCTGCGCGATCGCCGAGCGTGCCGAGATCGCGTCGAGCCAGGCGCGGGTGTAGGCGTTTTGTGCGGCTGTCCAGGCGCGCACACGGGCATCGTCGGCGTCCTCAAGCCAACGGTAGTCGCTGCGCACGCTCACCCCGTGATACTGCTCGATCACTGGTTCGACGGGTGTGTCCGGCAGGCTCGGTAGGTTGGGTTTTGTCACACGAAGCTCCTTTGCTCAACGGTTTGGGGATGTTCACCATACTTCCAAATGCGCGCCTTCGCCTCCGCCTTGATGTCAACGACTGCCAGCGAAAGCAGGCAGCTTGCCCTCATCGCCCGCAGACG
>CALKHR010000087.1 GCA_937988885.1 uncultured Roseiflexaceae bacterium
ATCCGCCGCTACCAATCTCGAAACAGCGACATCTCTACGATGTCGCTGTTTTTTTGCTTGACAATTTTGTAAACCGATAGGATAAGGCCGCTTGGTTGATTTTTAATAGCCCTCGTGCTAGAATCGACCCGTGGCCAAGCTTGCCACACCAGCAACGCTGGTTCTCCTAGCACGCTCCCCCTTCCTTCCAAACGGGTTGAGCGCACGAGAATGACCATGCCAGAACAAAGCATTTCTCCCTCGCGCAAAGCGCGCCTCCCGGGCTTAGATGCCGAGGCGACACCTGTGATCGGCTTGGGTTTGGGCTTGACAGGCCTGATTTTTGGCTTTCGGCCACGTCTTGCTCCCGTGTCGCTTGCGCTGACTGCTGCTGCGGCCCTGCTGTATCGTGATCCTGAGCGCACAACCCCGGTTGAGGAAAGCACGCTGTTTGCGCCTGCCGATGGTACTGTGGTTGCGATCGAGGAATTGTACGAGCATCGTTTTTTGCATACCGATGCCGTTCGCCTCACAATCGCCGTCTCACCTATCGATGTGCCCGTTCACCGTAGTCCAGTGAGCGGTACGGTCGCGTACCTTGAGCATATTCCAGGCGTATATCGGTCGATGTTGGATTTGCGCTTCAACGACCAAGGCGAGCGCCAGTATATCGGTATTAAGACGTCTTGGGGGCCGTTGTTGATGTCGATCGTGGCTGGCTCGTTGGGCCGCCGCTTGGAGTGCCAAGTGAGTTTGGGCGATGAGATCCAAGCTGGTGCACGACTGAGCAAAGTCCGGTTCGGCTCCCGCGTGGAGTTGCTACTGCCCCGCGATGCCGTCGAGGATCTGCCTGCGATTGGCGAGCACGTGCGCGCCGGTACGAGCCGTATTGGTGTGATTGTGCCGCTTTAGGTCGCTTTGTCGTCTGTCGCCGAGCGCTGCGTGTAGTCGGCAATCGCCTGCCGCAGTTCGGCGGAGCGGACCCGCCGTAGGATGCCTACTGGGTAGCCAACCATCTTCGCTAGATCTCCCGTAACGCGGATCAATGGGATATACGCGGCTGTTGCAAGCCATTCGAGCGGGGTGAGCGTGGGTGCGCGCTTCGCTAATCGCCGCAGCGGAGCATGCACGTAGCCGTAGCCACCCAGCCCTATCAGCGCCAGGAGCCACGGCCAGCGGGGCGCGAGACGCAGCATAAGAGCGAGCATCAAATACGTGACATAACGAATCAGGTGGCGGCGCGGCCAGAGATTGGCAACGCCGTCGCCTCGGGCATAGAAGTAGTATTGACGCGCAAACGCTACCAGCGATGAGCGAGGGCGAAAGTGTACGATGGCCTTGGGTGCGAAGGCGAAGCGTATCTGTTGGCGTTTGAGCGCAAGCGCGAAGATCAGGTCCTCGCAATGGCTGGCCCATTCTGGATAGCCGCCGACTAATTCCCATACCTGTTTACGAAATGCCACCGATTTGCCGAATGGCAAGAAGCCCTCGGGCTTGATCTCCTCAACTTCACGGTAGTTCGTTGCGCCTAGTGCTAGCTCGAAGCGGCTCTGCGGAGTTGCTCGGAAGAAGCCTCCCACAATATCGGCCTCGCCTTGTCTTAACGGTGCTGTAATCTCCTCCAACCAACGGGGATCGAGCGTTAGCCCTGCATCGGTACAGGCGACGATTGGGTATTTGGCGTGCCGAATGGCGTTGTTGCGCCCTGACGGGATGTTGTGGCCACCAGAGACGAGGCGGATGGGATGTCCCGCATCGATGTAGCTCTGCACGATCGCTGCGGTCGCATCGCGGCTACCGCAATCGTTGACGACGATCTCGGTGGCGGGCAGGCTCTGGCGAAGCATCGAGTCGAGGAGCGCTGCAATATTGTCGGCCTCGTCGCGCACCGTGCAGACTAACGAGATCGCGTGCTGGCTTGGTATGGTGTTTGTCATACAATGCCCGTATAAAGAATAGTGGCTGAGATTGTGAATCTTGCGTATCGTTGGAATGGTTACTGCTGCGGAGTATAGCATATCCTATGTCGGAGCGTGTCTCAGCCTTAGGTCACTGGCATGCTGTAAACGTATGTGGTATAGTCAATAGAGCTCGAGTATCGGGCTACGGTGCAAGTTAGTCCAAAGGTTGTGTGTTCATGTTGAAGCGTTTGGCAGCTCCCTTGATCGTGATTGTGCTAGGTGTAATGATCATCACGTATGCCCTAGCGATCCCGAAGGCGACAACTGCCCGTCCTTCGTGGCAGGATCCTTATGGTGAGCCTCCTACTCCTTTTCCGACATTCACTCAGGCGCCGTATGAGCCCCCCGATACAACAGAAACAGCGATCGATACAACTTCGGAAACAGCGGTTGTGGTGGAACGTACGACGGTTACGCCTCAGACTGTTGTTACACCCACCACTCAGACAGCCGAAGTGACAAAAGCGCCAACAACATCGGTACCAACCGATACACCGGTGCTTGATGATGAAGAACCTCTAGTGACATTGACGCAAGAGATGGTGGTTCTGGATACGCCAACGCCGCTTGGCCGATTGGTGTGTGCGCCCAATGATCCCGTGGAGATCACTGGCACTGGGCCTGCCCTCGCTGCCTTCTTGCTCTATTTTGGCGAACGTGCCGTAAGCGGTGGGACGGTTGATGCCGATGGCAATTTCGCGATTAAGCTGATCGTGGGTCGCGAGCGCCCTGGCCCGCACGTGGTGTCGGTGCGGTTGCGCGGCGATGGTACGTTATTGCGTGAACTGATCTGCGATGTTCCCTACCCGCCAACTCCAACACCAATGCGTGGTCAACCAAGCCGCTAACGTTTGTCGTGATCTCCTTGTTTGAGGCATACAGTTGGCTACAATCATGCCAATTGCATGTCATAACGTTCTCAAAGATCTTCGCCCGCTTGCACGTCGGGCAAGTCTGTGCTATGTTCTATCATGCCAATGCAAGGTAGCTGTAAAAGGACAGCGTGCGTGCTGGAAACTGACTTGCCAACATCCTGGGAACATTGGTCGGCGTTAGTACAAACAGCGCTTGAGCCCGGCCCCGCCATCCCACTAGAGCAATTGTTGCTGGTTCGCGACCTCTCAGGCCGTTTGGTCCGCCGATTCGAACCCCCGGAAGGCGTGACGGCGCGTTTAGCGGCTGTGTTGCTTCTGCTGTTTCCCACTGGCGAAGATTTGTCGTTTCTGTTGACGGTGCGCAGTAATACCTTGCCGAACCATCGTGGTGAGGTTTCATTGCCAGGCGGTGCGACTGATCCAGAGGATGCTAGCCCCATCGCAACCGCGTTACGCGAATGTTGGGAAGAGTTGGGTGTTGCTCCTGATCAAATCACTGTTTGGGGCTCGCTCACACCTATTTATATTCCGCCTAGTAACTTCCGTATCACGCCTATCGTCGGCTTTAGTGCTCAACCGCCCGAGTTGAAGCCAAATACGAGCGAGGTAAGCGCGGTATTGACATCAACCTTGCGCCACTTGCTGGATCCTGCTACGGTTGTTGAGGAAGAGTGGAATCTGCGCGGAGAGCAGGTACACGTACCCTACTTTGCGATCGGAGGCCAAAAGGTCTGGGGGGCGACAGCGATCATCCTGAGCGAGTTTGTGGCGAGGCTGCGACGCGTGCTCCAAACACCGTTAGCAGCAGATCATGGATAGCATCAAGGTTGGATATTCACGATACATTACCATCTATCTTCTGCATTGCCATAGAGGAGGATCTCAATGACGCTTGACGAAGCTATCGACGATTTGGTTTCGCGTATCAAGGGGGCCAGCCCCGAGGCGGTTATTCGCATTAAGCGGCGCTCGGGCGAAGAAGCATCGATTCGCGCCTATGCGCCTGTCGATCACGAGGAGGCGATCAAAAGCGCCACTCAAGAGGTGACGCTGAAGTTGTTGACGGAAGATGGGTTGGATGTTCAGGTGTTGGTATACGATATCGCAACATCGCTACCACCCTCAGAATAACATCGTATTGGGCCACGTAGGCTGTCTTGTGTTGGTGCGCCGACGTGCACCTGTATGCGTGTTCCCTTCGAGATGAGGCATCCTATGGCTTCGTTCAAGCGAATTGGCGCTACAGCTGGACTCGTGCTTGGCGCGGCGGCAGGCCTGGCTGGTGTTGGGTTGTTGGCTGTACTGCGGCGTTCATTGCCTCGTACATCTGGCACGCTCACCTTGCCAGGCCTTCGTGCTCCTGTGCAAGTATTGCGAGATCGCTGGGGCATCCCTCATATTTATGCGAAGTCGAATCATGATCTGTTTATGGCTCAAGGCTATGTGCATGCTCAGGATCGACTCTGGCAGATGGAGTTCAATCGGCGCACTGGGCTTGGCCAGCTCTCCGAGATCTTCGGCGAGGTTGCGCTCGAATCCGATCGGTTTCTACGCGTAATGGGTTTTGGCCGAGTGGCGCGCCGCGAGGTCGCATTGCTCGATGATGCAACCCGTGAGGTTGTCGATGCGTATGTGCAGGGCGTGAACGCCTACATTACGCAGCATGCGAATCGCTTGCCGATTGAGTTTACGTTGCTTCGTTTGCGCCCACGCCCCTGGGAGCCAGCCGATGTGCTGGTGTGGGGGAAGATGATGGCGCTCTCGCTCTCGGAAAATTGGGCGCTCGAACTCTTGCGCGCCCAGATCGTCGCGGCGATCGGCCCCGAGCGTGCTGCACAGCTAGAGACCCCCAATATCGCCAATCAGCCGTTGATCATCCCGCCGGGCCTACGCTACACCCGCGATATCGGCAACGATGCGTTGCAGGGCGCTGCGGCGGCGGCCTCGTTCCTCGGGGCGATCGGCCAGGGGCAGGGCAGCAACAACTGGGTGGTGCATGGGAGCCGTAGCACCAGCGGTATGCCGTTGCTGGCCAACGATCCCCACCTCGCTGCGCAAATGCCGGCCCTGTGGTACGAGAACCATCTGAACGGTGGCGATTATCACGTGACTGGCGCCAGTATTCCCGGCACGCCCGGCGTCGTGATCGGCCACAACGAGCGGATCGCCTGGGGCGTCACCAATGGGATGACCGATGTGCAGGATGTGTACGTTGAGCGGTTCGATCCACAAGATCCCACACGCTACCTGTTCAACGGCCAATGGGAACAAGCCGAAGTTGAACGCGAAGAGATTCACGTTAAAGGTCGCAGCGAGCCGCATATCGAGGAAGTGCGCATCACGCGGCACGGTCCGGTGATCTCGCCGCTTGCGCCGCTACACACCGTCTCAACCACCATCACCGAGACGCACCACGAAGCGTTGGCGCTGCGATGGACCGCCTTGCAGCCCAGCACCCTGCTTTCGAGCGTGTTGGAGTTGAACCGCGCCCACAACTGGCAGACCTTCCGCGCTGCCCTAGCCAAGTGGGATGTGCCCGCCCAGAACTTCGTGTACGCCGATGTTGAAGGTCAGATCGGCTATGTGCTGGCTGGCGCTATGCCGATCCGTGCGAAGGGTGACGGTCGTTTGCCCGTTCCTGGTTGGAATGGCGAATACGAGTGGATTGGCATGATTCCACCCGCCGAGATGCCGCATGTGCTGAATCCGGAGAGTGGCTACTTTGTGACCGCCAATAACTGTATCGTTGGCGACGATTATCCCTATCTGATCGCGGGCGAGTGGCTCAATGGCTATCGCGCCGAGCGGATCGACGAATTGCTGAAGCAACAGCAACAGCACGATGCCGATTCGTTCAAGCGCATCCAAGGCGATTTCTTCAGCATTCCGGGGAAGATGATCGCCTCGCTGGCCGAGCGCCTGTCCGCCACCAATGTCACGAGCCAGCACGCTCGTGATGCCTTGGCGGCGTGGGATGGTGAACTCAGCGCCGAGAGCGTCGGTGGACGCATCTACGCCGAGTTGCGCGAACAGTTGCTCAATGTGGTGCTGGCAGAACTTGCCGAACCGCTGAACATGACGGTCGGTTTGGGCGCGTTTCAGATAAGCCCAGGACTCCAGTTTAAAGGGCACCTGTTCCCAGAAGTGCTGCGCTGCCTGATCGCGGGTGAGCAGCGTTGGCTTCCTGCTGGTACAACTTGGGATGAGGTGCTGAACCAGGCCTGGGAGGCGACCATCACTAATCTACGCGCCGAATATGGGGATGATGTGCGTTTGTGGTTGTATGGCCGTAAACACACGATCAGCTTCAATCACCCGCTGGCTGTGATGCCCGCGCTGGCGAAACTGCTGAATCGTGGGCCGTTCCCCTACGGAGGCGATGCCGATACGGTGTGTCAGGTGTTAGTGGCCGATACGCCATCCGGCCAGCAGGTCTATATTGTGCCATCGTACCGCCAGATCTGCGACACCGCCGATTGGAACAAGAGCCAGAGCATCTTCACGCTTGGGCAATCGGGGCAACCTGGCAGCCGTCACTACGCCGATCAGCTTCAGCATTGGCTACGGATAGAGTACCACCCGATGTTGTGGAGTCGCGCCAATGTCGAAGCAGCCGCTACCGACCGCCTGACATTGGCGCCAGAGGCTACTTGATAAACTCGTTCGTCACCGCTTGTTCTAAGTCCACATCGCTCTTGAGAAGGCCACTATCACGTAGGAACGTGTGGGTGGCCTTCCAATTTTCGATGTTGGAGAAGCCCAAGCCGTTCGTGCCAGTTAGCTCGCTCTCCCAGAATTTGATCGTTTCCTGCAAGACCTTGCGTTGCAGTTCCTGATCGCCCCGCTGCGCCTCGGGGATGTATTCCAGCGCGATCGTGAACGCCTCGTCTGGGTTATCGATGGTCGCCTGCATGCCGCGCAGCGTCGCACGCACAAAGCCGCGCACCAAGTCCGGCTGCTCCTTGATCAGCTTCTCGCTGGTGATCAAGCCATCCGACGCGAGCGGGAAGTAATCGGACACGCGCAGCACATTCACGTTGATGCCCTGCTGCTGCAACTGGATCGGCTCGTTGTTGCCGTATCCACTCGCCACCTGGATCTTATCCTCGGTGAGCGCGGCCAACTGCGCGAAGCCAACTTCCTGCACGTTCAGGTCGCTCTCCTGCATATTGGTGGCGTATAACAACGCCAACAAGCCGATGTAGCTGGCACCGAAGCGCCCAGGAATACCAACCGTCTTGCCTTTCAGATCGGCGGGTTCGTTGATCGGCACCTCGGGCTTGCTGTAGAACACCACAGGAAAGCGCTGGTTGCTAGTTGCCACCGTCACGACTGGAAGACCCTGGGCGCGGGCCAGTAACACGGAATCGCCGCTGCTAGCACCGAATTCGAGCGTATTCTGCGCAACGCGCTGCACAACATCTGTCTCGAAGTTATAGTCGAAATTGACTTTCAAGCCCTCTTCGGTATAAAAGCCTTTTTTATCGGCCAGATAGAAATAGGCGAACTGCACATTCGGAATATATGGCATCGCCATAGTGACTTCGCGGATCTGCGCAGGTGCGTTTATGCTTGCGGCAGGAGCACCGCACGCCGCCAGAACGCCCGCGATAAGCGTTAACACAAGGAACCGCTGGAACATACAACCCTCCTCAACCCAACAACGAATTACAGCTCCCAGCGCACCAACACTCGTTCGAGCAGCACTGAGATGAGATAAAAAGTCAATGTCATACACGCCAGTAGGATCAGCGCAACAAACATCAAAGGCGTATCGAAGATGCCGCGCGAGATGTTGATCAGTGCGCCCAAACCATCGCGACCGCTCACAAACTCGCCCACCACTGCACCAGTCGTTGCTAGTGCGAGGCCCGCCTTCACGCCGCCGAAGATGCCCGGCAACGCGAGCGGTAGCTCCATATACCAGAACACCTGCCAGCGCGTTGCTCCACTGATATGAGCCATCTCCAGCACCTCGCGCGAGACACCCCGCAGCGCCACCACCGAGCTACTGAGGATCGGAAAGAACGTCACCAACATCGCCACAAGGATCTTCGCATCTAACCCGGTGCCGACCCACAAAATGATCAGCGGGGCGATCGCGATGACGGGAACTGCCTGCGTCGCGGCGATCTGTGGCGCTAGAATGCGCTCTAGCCGTGGCGAATGGGCCAGCAGATAACTCAACGGTAAGCTGATCGCCAGGGCTAAGATGAAGCCACCCAGCGCTTCGATCAGCGTAATCTTTGTGTGATGAAGGAGTGTGCCACCCGCCAGTTCGCTCAACAGCCGCCCCAACACCACCTCGGGCGCGGGCAACACGAAGGTTGGGTAATCGCGCACTACCACAAGCGCCTTCCAAAGGAGAGTAATGAGGATCAGTGATAGGATCAGCCCCACGCTCGACGGGAGCGATCGCTGTTTGGACTGAGAACGTGCTAACGATGGTGTCGCAATATGTGGTTGTTTTCGGTTAATTGATGGTTGCTGAACCACAATCTCCTCCTTCGCAAGACAACAAAAAACCCCAAAGCCTCAAGGCTTCGGGGCAGAGCGAGCACTCATAACGACACAACGCCAAATCGCCACCTGCGCGCAACACTGTCACGCAGATAGCCTCGGCTCGGCACAGTGTATAGCATAAAACTAACACCGGCCAATGCGCCGTGCTTCGCTGATCTTCTTCCATCCGGACTATAACCGTCGGCCCTGGATTCTCACCAGTGTCTGCCTTGCGGCTCGCGGCGCTCGTACCACCTCTAGCTTGATGTGTAAGCTCGCTTATCACAGCGGCTTACTACACGCCATCGGTTTTACATCACCGCCGGTCGGGAATTACACCCTGCCCCGAAGATCGATTGTGCTTGAGCATAGCACCCTGGCACGATTTTGTCAACTAACTAACTACAAATAATAGAGAATATAGGTCAAATAGCCTATACCGTTTTAGCCAGGCTCCATATGGTTTACCTATCTGCAACGGACTATACTATAAACCCACTATCGTACATTACTAGTTCGCATGTTCGCTCAAAGGAGAGACGATCATGGCACCATACATAGATCAGGTCTCGAAGCCCAACAGAGCGCAGTTTGGCAATGTCGCGCTCCACCCCATGCTCCATCTCCACGAATCGGTGCCATTATTTGGCGCGTTGTTGGTGGCAGAAGGCGCCATCACCCTCGAACAACTCAACGCCTGCCTGCTGTTGCAGACGCAGGATTACCCCACTACTCCCATCGGGCAGATTTTGCTGCGTTGCGGCTATATCAACGAAACGAAGATCGAAGAGATGTTGCAACTGCAGCAGGACCTCAAAGTTCACCTGCTTGGTAAGATCGAGGCGCACCAACTGAAGCCTGCCGATATGAAGGCGTTGTTGCTCTATCGCCACGATTACAATCTCATTGGCTCATTGATGGCCCAGTTGGGGGTGATCACCACACAGGTGCAGACATGGGAGGATTTCACGGGGCTTTGCCACTCGCTGCAACCTGATCTCCTGCTCGTCGATCCAGAACTCTTACCTGTCGATGCTCCGCTGTCGGGCTCGTTTATCCCGACATGTTTTCTGCCGCCTAGCCTTCAGTCTTCGATGCCAGCCTGGTTCGAGCATACGATCAGGCTGTTTGTGGAGCAGGCGCGCCTTCAACGGCAGCACCGCAAATCCCACGAGAGTTGGTTGCAATCTGAATTTGAGCTAAGTTCGATTGCGACGATGTGCCGCAATATCAGCATCGCTCAATCGCCGCACGATGCGCTGGTGTATTTGATGAGCACCATCCGCGATATTTTCGATATCGAGGCGAGCACGTTGTACTTGTACGATCAATCGACTCAACAATTGGTCTTTGAGATTGTGATGGGGCCCAATCAAGAGGTGCTATCGCGCCAGCGCTTATCGGTGGATCGCGGTATTGCTGGCTGGGTGGTGCGTCATCGCGAGCCGCTGCTCATTCCAAACGTGCAGAACGATAGCCGTTTCGAGGGAACGTTCGATCAACAAAGTGGCTTTTGTACTCGCTCTGTCCTTTGTGTGCCGATGATCGCGATGGGGCGTGTGCGTGGCGTCATCCAGTTGATCAATAAGCTCAACGGCGATTTCAACGAGCGCGATCTGTTGTTGATGCGTGTGTTGGCTTCTTTGGGCGCACTAGCAGAAGCTGTCGCCCAGGTACCCGCTTATCAACACTTCTAGTCACCCTATTCGTGACGGGGTGTGTTCCTCGGCTGGTAGTTTTCGCCATGTCCACTACCAGTTGCTCCTCCCTCGACCGCCAGTGGTTGTCCTGTATGCAACTGCTGGCGGTTCCTTCTTGTCTGCCACGGCTTATGGTACACTAGCGCCTGTTTTGTTGTGCGAGTGAATATTAGGTAGTGCGTTGTGACAAGGTCTGGCCAACAGATAACGGTACTGGGTGTCACCATTGACGATGTCATCGAGGATGAGGTGATCGAGCGGGTCGCGGCGTTTATTGCCGAGGGTGGGCCGCACCAGATCGCAACAGTGAACCCAGAGTTTGTGATGGAGGCGCAGCGTAACCCAACCTTTCGGGCGGTGCTGGCCGCTGCCGATATTGCGACGCCCGATGGCTTTGGGTTGCTGTTGGTGGCGAAGTGGCGCAAAACGCCGCTGCGGGGCCGCGTGACGGGTGTGGATCTCGTTGAGCGCCTATCGGCTGAGAGTGCGCGGCGCGGTTGGCGCATCTTCTTTTTGGGTGCGGCGCCGGGCGTGGCTGAGCAGGCCGTGGCGGTGTTGCAGGGGCGCTACCCCGGCTTGGCGGTGGCTGGCTGTTACGCTGGCTCGCCGCGCCCCGAGGATGAGCCGGAGGTGCAGCGAGTGGTGGCTGCGGCGCAGCCGGACATCCTGTTTGTGGCGTATGGGCACCCCGCACAGGATCTGTGGATCGCGCGGAATCAGCCGGTGTTGCGCGTGCCATTGGCGATCGGCGTGGGTGGCGCGTTCGATTATATTGCGGGTGTGGTGCCACGTGCGCCGCGTTGGATGCGACGGCTCGGCTTGGAGTGGCTGTATCGGCTGATCCGTCAGCCCTGGCGATGGCGCAGAATCGCGACTGCTGTGCCGCTGTTCTTGTGGGAGGCGCTGCGAGAACGCCGTTGAGTGCCTTGGCGCGGCTCTTGCTCTTCTACCACGCTAGATGTGGCGCATCGTGCGCTATGATTGCGGTAAGAGGAGGATTTATGCCGAAACGTGCTTCTTCTCAAGGTGGTGCAAATACGCGCCGCGCTCGGTTTCGGGCGCGGACCGAGCAGGCGAAACAACGTCCAGCGCCCGCCTCGACGTTTGGCGCAGTGGAGGACGAGGTGATATCGACGCAGCCGCCATCGAATCAGGGTGAGCAGAATCCTCGCACCGCTGCCGATGCGATCCATCCGCAAGATGAGTTGACGCCGGGCTAGTGATCGTTCACATATCACACAATGGGAGTCGTTGCCGAAGTGGCACGGCTCCCTTTCTTTATGCTTTTTGTGCGATATGCTGCGGTCGCTGATAGCGAAAGACGATGATCCAAGCGCCCAAGGCGACGATGCTATAAATGGCGATGAATGCCCAGGTGACGATGCGGCTTGGGTTGAAGAGTTCGAAGTGCAGCAGGCTGGCGAACAGTGCAAGCGTGGCGAACAGGCCGCCGCTGATCACGTTTGGGCGGATGCTCTCCCAGTTCGGTTGGCGCAACGACCAGAGCGAGACGATGGTGGTAGCGACGAAGATGCTGCCGATCAGGCGGACGTTGATCGGCGACATCTCCCATGGCCAGTAGCGCTGCGCGGTATCGGGCAAGAAGTACATCAGGAAGCCAACAGGTGCCACAAGGATCGCATCGAGGATGAGCAGGGCGCGCAGGTCGGGGCCATGCGGTTGTTTGCGAAACGACGCTGTGTGGTGGCTGCGGTAGCGGATGATGAAGAACAGGCCGGCCAGTAGAGCAAGCCCGCCTACGACGCCGAACCAGATGGGGAAGGTCTGATTGACTTGGTTGTAGGCGAGCAGGCCCGTCAGGGCGATCGGGGTGTAGAGCACGAAGCCCATGAGCAAGGTGCCATTCAACGGCGCATCGTTGGCGGCGGTGGAGCTGAGCCAACTGTTGATGGCGCTCGCGATCAGCAGCGCGCCGATGAAGCGCGCGGCCAACGCCGGTAATGTCCAAGGCCAGAGCGCCTCGGCACTGTCGGGCTGGAGGTAGAGCGTCAGACCGATGATGCCTGCAATGATTGTATGCAGCCAAAGGCCATGCTTTAGGTAGGTGCTCATACGTGTCCTTTGTTCGTCATTGATCAGGGACCGTTAGGCCGGTCGGCCAGGGGCGCTGCCCACTGAGGTAGAACGTCTGGTTATCGTTGATATAGTGAGCGTAGTCGGTCTCCCAAGCCAAACGCGGGTCGTGCCCAAACGTTTCCACAAAACTCTCGTAGAGTTGCGGGTTATGCTTTGCGAAGTAGTGCGGGTTGCGGAAGAACATTTCGAGATACCCGGCAATAAATTCGCTGTTGTTTTGAAAAACGTAAGGATGACCAATCGGTAGCGGATCGTTGGGCGTGAATTGATTATTCAATCGTCGCTGGTAGCGCTCCAGTTCGAGGCGTTTGCCCTCAAGGAAGTTGCGGCGGGCGTTGGGCCGATAGATCGCGCCGTCTTCGGGGCTGAGTCCGGGCAGCAGGCCTCGGCTACCACCCATGCGCGCGGTCGATGCGTCGAAGTGGTCGAGCATATGCCCAAATTCGTGGAGGAAGGGCGCGACACCCGGCGTGGGCTGCGAGAAGCCCTCGTAGAGGCGCGAGAGCAGCAGTTGGATGCATTCGCCGGAGGGATTGTAGTCGCCGCCTGCGACGCCGCCATCCTGTGTGAAGGCGCGGGTGGTGGGGTAGAGGCGGATGTGGCGCGTGGTGGAGAGCAGGCGTTCGAGGATATCTTCGCGGAAGAAGAAGAGCTCGGCGAGGTGCCCGGCGATGATGGCGCGGCTGTCGAGCGGCAGGCGCGGGGTGAGATCGACATGGTTTTCGCCGAGCAGCCGGATGTTGAGGCGCGGGTGGCGCATCAGCTTGCCGAGCAAGCGGTAGAAGTTGTCGATCTGCTCGGGATTGAGCAGGCGTATGATCGGGAAGTAGGGATCGAGGGCGCGGGTGGCCCCCGCCGCGAAGGCGAGCGCGCCGAGTTGCGCTGGACAGGCGGCTCCGGTGAGGCTGATATGCGCCTCGGCGGCCTGCACGAGGTTGCGCACCTGGATGATGCCGATCGGCGGATCGAAATCGAGATACTCGTCGAATGGCAGAAATTGGCCGCCGATGATGAGGCTATCGCCTGAGCGGCTGACGCGCTCGTAGAAAAACTTCTCAAAAGGTAGTTTGATCATAGCTGGTACTCTCTTTGTGCGCAACGGTAGGGATGCTAGCGCGCTGCCAAGCCATCGTGGGCTTGGCAGTACGCTTGTGACTGGTTAGGCGCGCTGGAATTGACGCCGAGTTATGAGCACGACAAGCAGGAAGCTGATCAGCGAAATGGCTGACAAGCCGATCCATACTTGCGGATGCGGTGCGAGACCGCGCAGCATGAGGTCTTGGAGACCTGAGACACCGTGGCTCATTGGGATGATCGCGCTGACAAACAGGGCTGGCGTGGCGAAGCTATCGAGCGAGATGAACAGGCCGCTGAAGAAGATTGCGAGCAGCAGCGTGATCATCGCGAGCTGAATAGCTTGGCTATCGGAGCCGGAGACAGTAGAGATCAGGAAGCCAACGCCGAGCGAAGCCAGTGTGAGCAGGAGCAGAAGTGCAACGAAAAGTATCAGGCTGCCATGCAGCGGGATACCGATCAGGCGCAGCAGCACGATCAGGGTGGCGGCGCTGAGTCCAATAAAGAGGATATAGCCAAGATATTTGCCGATCAACAGTTGGATCATGTTGACGGGCGCCACACGGAACACCTCGAACGCACCCATGCGTCGTTCGCGTACGAGTGCGAGTGCGCCGAGCGTGATGGCGGTGTGCTGGATGAGCAGGGCGAGCACACCGGGCGCGTAAAAGACGACGGCGGAGTAGGCAGAGCCGCGAATGTTGAGGTAGCTTTGGCGCATGGGCGCAACCACCACATCGGGCGGCGTGTCGATGAAGATTTGGATGTAGCCATCCAGTTCATCTAAATCTTGTTGTGCGAGCCGAATTTCGTTGAGACGTTGCTGGATCTCGCCATCGCTGATGGCTTGTTCGATCTCGGCGAGGTTCTTGTCGAGCCGAGTGATGTCGGCGCGCAATTCAGCGATATCGATCTGGCCGTGCATGCCTTGGTTGGGCAGTTGTGTCTGCATCTCGGCCAGCGATTTGCGGAAGTTGCTGATATTCTCTTGGATGCGAGCCTGTTCTGCGCGGGTGAGGTCGCCTTCAAGTTGCTCGATAGTGCCGCGCATATCGGCGATCTGGATCTTGATGGAGGTCGCCTCCTGCTGGGCTTCTGTGGTTTGTTGCGTCAGAATGGCTTTGTTGACCTCGTTCACTTCGGCGTAGGCCAGATACTGTATCCAACCTTCGAGCATAGGGTCGATGGCGTTCGAGAGGAACTCGATCTGTGGCGTTTCGCCCCGTTGCAGCGAATCGAAGATATTGCTTGGCAGCACTTGAATGACATCGAGCTCGCCCGCCGCAAGTTTGGCTTCGACGCTGGCTCGGTCGGTGGTGATATCGAGCAACTGGAAGTTGAGGCCAGCCAGCGAGCGCAGTTGTTCCTCGCTGATGCCCTGAAGCCCATCGGGTGGTAGCACAAGCGCGGTGCGCAGGATGGGGTTGCTGCCCGTAAAACTGGCCCCGAACACAATCAACACGAGCAACGGTCCACCGATTAGGCTGAGGATCAGGAGCGGCTGGCGGCGAATCTCGTTGACCTCCTTCAGGTAGAAGGCGTAGATACGAAGGAGCCAGCGCAGATAGACGGGTGCTTGTTGCTGCCGTAGCATGCTGGGAGTTGTGGCGTTCCGTTCAGCCATTGGCAGCCTCTTCTTGCTCCATTAACTTGATGAACACGTCGTCGTAGGAGATGTGGAACTCTTCGGCGCTAGATACGACAATGCCTGGGCCAGTGGGATCTTCGAGCAGATTCAGCACTTCGGGCATCCATTCACCAGCATCCTCGACGGTGACCTGCAGTTGGTTGTTGGTGTTCGGCAGCAGATCCGCGTGTTGGACGTGTTCGTAACGGCGCAGCAGTTCGAGCGCTTCGGGCACACGGCTGGGGTCTTCGAGCGTCATATGGATGATCTCGCCACCCAAGACGCGGCGGCGCAGAGCTTCGGGCGTATCGACGGCGAGTAGGCGTCCCTTGCGCATAACGGCCACGTAATCGCAGTAGGCGGCTTCTCCAACGTATTGCGTGGTGACGAACAGCGTGCGCCCTTCATCGCGCAGTTGTCGGAAGTACTCCCAGAAGCGGCCCCGCAGCACTGGGTCGATGCCGGCGGTTGGCTCATCGGCGAAGAGCAGGTGTGGATTGTGCATGAGTGCGCAGGTGAGCATCAGCCGCCGCTGCATGCCGCCGGAGAGTTGGCTGGCGAGGCGGTTGCTGGCCTCGGTGAGGTCGGTGAAGGCGAGCAATTCATCGAGGCGCTGCTTGATGGCGCTGCCCCGCATCCCATACAGCGAGGCGACGAAAGCGGCGTTCTCGGAGACGGTGAGATTCGGGTAGAGCACAAATTGCTGTGGGATGTAGCCGATCATTTCGCGGTCGCTAGCGCGGAAGGTTGAGGGCGGGCGGTTGAACACGTTGAGGCTGCCGCGCTGAGGCGTGTAGAGCCCTAACGCGAGCCGCACGGTTGTGGTTTTGCCACAGCCGCTCGGGCCGATCATGCCCAGGATACTGCCTTCGGGGACGGTGTAAGTGAGGTCGAACACGCCAGCGCCAGGAGCAAAAATTAAGTCAACGTTTTGCGACTCAATTGTGTTTGGCCGGGAATAGGGCTGCGTCATCGTCTTTATCCGTCAATCGTAGGAGAATAGCTTGATAGTGGTGTGAATGGTTGTTGGGCATTGGGAAATCGCTAATGTAGGTAGTATACCAGAACATGCTTGGAGGGATTTGCGGTTTTGATGCGTTCCTATGATGCGATGTAGAAGAAAACGCAAGAGAATGGGACCATTAGGTGAATGCGCGGAGGCGAATAGTACGATAAGATGAAAATGTCATTATCTACAAATGTTTCGATGGAGTAACAGCAGTTGGGGGTATCATGGTCAAGAGCGTTCCACTGAGCGATCACTCGGTTGTTGTCAAGCCTCGCCGCCGTCGCCGCTCTGGTATGGGCCTGCTGTTGATATTTCTATTGCTATTGTTCTTTTCCGGCACATTGCTCGGATTTGGCTTTTTTTCGCCCGCTCGTCTCTCGTTGGCCCAGGAGCAGTTGTTGAGCGTGGTGCATGGCGGCGTGCAATCGCGCGAGGAACGCACGTTTATCGATGCGTGTATCGAAGGCTTGGAAGGCGGCCAAGCGGTGACGCGCACGATTCGCACGACCGTTTTTAACGATGGAAGTTCGTTGTCGGTTGTATTTTCATCGCAGCCATCACCCACAACCATTGATTGCAATTGAGGTATGTCGAGAAGTGGAGAGGTAACGTGAAGGCCAGAAACAGACGTTTCTGGCCTTCTTTATGGGTATCGAGGAGCGGGTTGGTAGCGTGAACGGTACGCTTAAATACCTGTCACACGCTTGGGTGCGTGTTTCCCAGTTGTGCCGAGTGCGCGGGCCAGTTCCTCGCCCTTGCGCTCGTTGACCAGGCGCTGATACACCTGCTCGTAGTTGGATGTCATGATGCGAGAGGAGAAGCGTTGTTCGGCTTCTTGGCGGCAGGCGCGGCGGTCGAGGTATTGAATCTTTGGTGCCAAGGCGACCAGATCATCGACCGTATTGCCGATCAGCGCGCTCTTGCCGTGGCGCAACACTTCGGGCACCGAGCCTCGGTTGATGGCGAGTACTGGCGTGCCGCAGGCCATAGATTCGATCATCACCATACCGAACGGCTCCGGCCAATCGATCGGGAAGGTCAACGCATAGGCGTTCACCAACAACTCCCGTTTGGTCTTTTCATCAACTTCCCCTAAAAACTCCACCAACGGATGGTCAAGAAGGTGTGCGATCTCGCGCTCGAAGTAGGGTCGATCGTAGACATCGACCTTTGCGGCGATCTTGATCGGCATACCAGTGCGTTTGGCGATCTCGATCGCCCTATCGACGCGCTTCTCGGGCGAGATGCGCCCCACGAACAGCAGGTACTCGCCGGGCGTGTCGCTGAACGGGAACTCCTCGACCGGGACGGCGTTGTAGACGTTGCCGACCCAGCGCGGGCGTGCGGCTGCGAGCGGTGACCGCTGGTTGTAGCTGATTGACACGACATTGGCGCGCGGGAAGCGCTGGTAGATCGGCACGAGAAAATTCAAATCGAGCCGACCATGCAGTGTCGTGACAACCGGTGTATTGATAAAGGGTTCGAGAGGGAAACACCAGTAATCGTTGTGACAGTGAATAATATCGAACTCGTCCGCCTGTTGGAAGACCTCACTGAGCATTGCTAAATGAAGAGGTAGCGCGAGCGATTGCATTTCTTCTAGAGAGAAACGCTCGCGCAGGGCTTGGGCTGTGGTTGGAATCAGCTTGGCGCTCGTTTTAGATTCGCCGCTGGCAAAGAGTGTAACCTCATGCCCTCGCCGTACAAGTTCTTCAGTTAAGTATGAGATGACACGTTCCGTGCCGCCATAACGTAATGGTGGAACAGCTTCGTACATCGGAGCTACTTGCGCAATGCGCATACAAAGTCTCCTTTCCTGATAGTTATTAGGCATTGGGGATTGGATTTGATTGTGTGATGCAATTGCTTAATAACCATGCGGTGGTGTTAGGTAGACCATATGGCTGCGAAGTATTGTTAGGATGAACTTGCCTAACACAGAAGCAGAGTTAAGCCTAACATACACATGTCGCCTAACTCTGTCTGCCTGATATTCTACCAAATCAGGTTTGGCGGTGACTATTAGAGAAGTGTTATAGCTTGCGGCAGTGAGGGATGGTGCGTTGGAGGAACGTCGTTTGGCAGGGAGTTGCGCCACGTGTATGACACCTTACTCCGATTTGGTATCTTTCACTATAGAGCATAGCAAGATGTATACCAAATGACAGAGGGCTTTGTTATGCCACGTGGCGGGTATCCCAACGTTTATATAGTGGAGGAGCGATGGTTAGGCATATTCAACATGCGTGTAGACGACCTGTTCCACGTGGTTGGGAGCCGAGATACGCAGTGGCGTGGGTTGCCATACGGCACCATCGGTTTGGCGGCGGGCGTAATAGACACCTTCGCCCGAGATGAGGCCGTATTGGCCTTTGTGCTGGGCTACCTGTTGCAATTGTAGCGCCTCCTGAACGGGTGCGCCTAAGACGCAGTAACCTAGTCCGGGCAGCAGCACCGTGAGCGTTTGGCCGATCGCGAGGCTCAGCACCAAGGGCGTGATCGAGCCACGACCATTGGCGCGCCAATAGCGCTGAAGCTCTTCTGCTGCGACGAGCGCTTCGCAGAGCGGTTTGCCAACCGGCTGATCGGAGAACGCGCCGAACGCCAGCAGGATCGCGCCGCCACACGGTTGCAGCAGAGCACCGTGGCGCTCGGCACAGGCATGCGCCTCGTGGGCGAGGTCCTGCCAAGCGAGGAGCGTCGCCTGCTGCTCACGCTCGTTGGTGGTCTTAGTCGGGTAGCTCACCAGGAGCACCGCCGTCATACGTGTGGTGCCGTTGCTGGGCAACTGCCCCACCATAAGCGCTTGCAGCACATCGCTCGGCAACGACGTTGGCTGTAGAGATTGGCGACGCATCTGGACGCGCTGCTCCTGAACGAGGTGGTTAACGGCGCGGCTAAGCTCTCCCAAAGCGCCGCTGTTCACCTCGAACTTGCGGTTGAGGTTGCCCGTGGTGATCTGCTGAGCGATCGTGCGAGCGTACTGATCACGCTGTTGCAGGGCGTAGATCAGTAATCCTGCAGGGATGAGCAAGACAGCCGCCGCGAACTGTCCCAACCAGAGCAGCAGGCCGCTCATAACTACTAACACTATGAGTAACACAATGCGATAGATCGTGTGAAGCCAGTTTGTATCGATAGGTTGGATGTTTGGGTGCGATGCATTGCTTGACGTTTGCCTGTTACCGTTATGCATATTTCCGCCTTCTCAAATCTTGGGATAAGAGCATAGCACGAGCCAAGAACTGCTACCGAGATGAGGAGATTACGGAAGGGTTACGCCCTGTGCTCACAAAAGATCCGCATTAGGCTGCTGAATAGTACTACTACCGAGCCAGCAAGATAACAAGACAATATCAATCAACAAATTGTTACTGCTATGTTGCTGAATTGTTGAGGCTTCTGCGAAGTGCTTATGGTATAGTCAGAATATGTACAGAGGCATATGCTTTGTACAAGCTGATACTTGTATTTTCGTCTTCGATCCTGCACATACTAAATTCGGTTGATGATGGTTGTGTAGGCGCCTTGTGGCGATGCTGCCACTTGGCATTGAGATCTGATATTCAACAGAATTTGGTATCAGGTGATCAGCAACCCGATGTGGGTCAAGGAGAAAGTTTGGATATGCTTCTCGCCAATCAAGTCGCGATTGTGACCGGTGCCTCGCGTGGGATTGGGCGGGCTGCGGCGCTGGAGTTAGGTCGTCAGGGCGCACGCGTACTTGTGAACTACCAACGCAATGCTAGCGCTGCCGAGGAGGTAGTTGCGGCGATTGTTGCCAATGGTGGCGAAGCATGGGCGTATCAAGCGGATGTCAGCGATGAGAGCGCAGTGCATCAGATGGTCGATGCTTGTGTTGAGCGGTGGGGCCGACTTGATCTCATGGTCAATAACGCTGGTATCACTGCTGATATGCCGATGGTACGCTTGAAAGAGGAACAGTGGCGTGCGGTTATTGAGACGAATCTGACAGGTGTGTTTCTCTGCTGTCGGGCCGCGATTGCGCCGATGCGTGCACGGAACTATGGCCGCATCGTCAATATTGGTTCGCTAGCGGGGTTGGCCGGGAATGTAGGTCAAGTGAACTATGCCGCCGCCAAAGCTGGCCTGATCGGTCTCTCACGTGCGCTGGCCCGTGAGGTTGCGCTTGATGGCATCACTGTCAACGTCGTCGCCCCTGGTTATATCGAAACCGATATGCTCTCGACGGTGCCCTCGGCTCTGCGCGAGTGGGCGATCGATGCGATCTCGCTGCGGCGCTTCGGCACGGTCGAGGAAGTGGCTCCCGCGATATCGTTCCTGCTCTCGCCGGGTGCCTCCTACATTACGGGTCAAGTGCTCGCGATCGATGGTGGTTGGGTGATGCCGTAACCTTCACATATCGCGCTGCTTTGGGGTTTGGTGGCCATGCTACCAAGCCCTTTTGTATTTTGCGCCTGTAAGCATCCTGTCATGCACAATGCCGTCTCCATCGTGTAAGCTAGTTTCGGTTGTGCGTTGACATGCAACGAAAGCGCGATATGACCATGCTTTTGTTGTGCGCTGATGGAGGAGAGGTGACACCCATGCCAACAATTCGCACGCTACG
>CALKHR010000088.1 GCA_937988885.1 uncultured Roseiflexaceae bacterium
ATGGCGCAAATGCACTACCAACGGGCCATCGCGATCTACGTGTTGCGCTTCGGCGTGCAGCATCCCACCACGGTGCAGGCGCGTGAGCGATTGGAGAGTTGTATGGCTGAGCACGGGCTAATGTCGCGTTATTCCGCATTCAGATGAGCAATCGGTGATGAGATGCTCATATCCGATTTGTGTACTATCGTTATCGTAACCAGTGCCTATTTAACGGTATATCGTCTATTCTGAGGACCGATTTGTAAGATTAGGAGGGATGATCATGGGATCGGATGACGACTTTTTCTACAAGCTTGGTCAGAAGTACAACAGAGTAGCTACAGCTCTCGACCAAGCATATGAACGTGGACGAGCGGCTGAACGACGAGCGACTGAACAACCCAAACGAGATACACCTTTTGATATAAGCTCACCACATTCTGGCTCTACTTCGGTGGCAGATATCATTGGTGTTATGCTATGGCCTTGGGGCGTAGCATTGTTATTTCGGGCAATGTTCTTATGTATTGTTGAAGGTAAACCTCGTACATTTGGCGACTTCTTGTACCTTCTTACCCCTGGTGGATGGTGGATCGGTGGATGGATTATTACTGCTTTGGCTGTTTGGGGAATCCTTTATGAGTTGAGATATAGGGGGTACTTATGAGTTGAGATCGATGGGGTGCTGATTCAATGCGCAAGGTTGTTCTCACAAAGAACGCTTCCACCTTTCTCATCTCAGCACTCCTCGAACATACAACAACGACCTTTTGCTCGATGCAGAAGGTCGTTGTTGCTTACTCACAATGTGCGCGTCACCGCTACTCAGCAGCCGTTGCGGACACCTGCACAAAATGCTTGATCTTCTGGCTGCGTAGGATCTGCCGGAATGGCGTGGGGAAGAGCGGCAACACTGCCTCAGCATCGATCGGCTCGGGCTTGCCGATCTTGTAGAGCCGCTTATGCCAGTACACGCTCCCGCCGCCAGCCGCCAACAGGTTCTGATACCAATCGACGTTTGGCCCGTATGTTAGCGCGATCACAAAATGCTCTCCCTGTGGCCAGACCATCAGCACGGTTTCGTAGGATTTGCCGCTACGACGGCCAATATGGCGAACCATCGCAAACGGCCCCCATGAGGCGTGAGCGAAGACCTGTAAAATCCGATTCGTCACATACTTGTTGAAGAACCGTAAACGATTGGGAAGCATACTGCGCTCCTTCTACAACATCCTAGCGGGATGGTGTCGGTGCCTATAGACGGTGGCATGAGCGCGATAGATGTGCTCCTTCTGCTAGGTACCACTCACAACCGATAGAATGCCCGTCCGTTCTCGGCCCAGAGCTTGCGCTTGGCCGTGTCCGACAAGTCGGCGGTGAGCGTGTCGAGCGCGGCCACCCAGCGTGTGTAGCGCGATGCGTTTAAGACGACTGGCCAATCGCCGCCGAACGCCACCCGATCCTCGCCGAACGCCTCCAGCACGCTCACCACATACGGCTTCAGGTCCTCCACCGTCCAGTTCTGATGATCGGCCTCTGTCACCATGCCGCTCACTTTGCAGATCACGTTCGGCAGGGCGGCCAGTTCGCGCAGATGCGTGCGCCACGGCTCCAACTCGCCCTTGGCGATCGCAGGCTTGCCGATATGGTCGAGGATGAACGATGTCTCGGGGCAGCGGCGCACCAACTCGACGACGGCGGCCATCTGCGGATGCCGGATGCAGATGTCAAACGAGAAGCCGTACTCTGGCAAGATCTGCGCCCCTCGCACGAAGCGCGGTTGCAAGCAGTAGTTCACGTCGCTCTCGCCCTGCAACAGCCGCCGCACGCCTTTGATACGCGGCCCGATCGCCTGCAGCGCCGTGAGATAATGGCGCACCTGCTCGCCGTACTCCAGCGGCGCGTGAGCCACAATGCCCCGCAACCTCGGCTCCTGCGTCTCGGCGATTTGATTGGCCCACTGCGCCTCCTGCAGCGCGTACACAGGCTCAACCGCCACCTCAACGTACACCATCGCCTCAACCGTCACTCCCTCCGTATGCTCCCGATAATCGGTTGGCCCATACGGTCGGTTCAGAATCTCCTGATCGTCGAGCCAAGGCATACGAAAGACGGTCGGGTCCCACAAATGAACATGCGTATCGATGATCGGAAATGTAGGCACAGTGCTCCTCCTTCGACTTTGAATGTGGCACTTATCGGCTGGTATTGGCACACGGTCGCTCAGCAGCCCCGCCGAGCGCAAATCATCTCACAAAGGGCAGGAATCGGGATACGAAACATCTCTGAATTGTTGAGCGCGCTGCACCCATTCGGCGGGCGCTGGGGCGTAGTTGAGGGTTGGATGAGGCGCTACCCAGGCTGAAGCGAGTGCTCAATCGAAAACCGAATGGATCTGCCATCGAGCATCTCCTTTGTGCTTCCGAACGCGCTGTGAGCGCATTATAACGCGAAAGTTGCTAATGGTAGGTGATGGGTTCGTCAGGGAAGAATATGTAGCATCAAATCTAGTAGGATTGTGATGATGCGAAGGCCGATTTAGCCTGCGGCAGCAAGGTACTGCCTTTTTATTGTGGTGTCGAGGTGAGGCTGGTATCGTTTGAAACGCAGACTAAAGATAGATCGATTATTCCAGTAATCACCCAAATTGAACCTCATCTGTGTAATTTGTGAAATCTGTGGATGAATCCCCCGATCGTTTGCTTTTTTGATCGGCTGTGGTATGCTACAGCGCAGAACGATGGAGCAGTAGAACGAGGGAGCGATGGGGGCGCAAGAACACGAGCAGCGCGCGCAGGAGGCCGTAGGTGGCGCCATTCGCTGCGCGATCATCACCATTAGCGATACTCGCACACCCGAGACCGACACCAGCGGCGCAGCGATCCGAGCCGCCCTCACCGAGGCAGGCCATCAGATCGAGCGCTACGCCATCACGCCCGACGAGCCAACGCAGATCGTGGCTTTGGTGCGCGAATTGGTGGCGGCGGGATGCCAGGTGATCATCACCAACGGCGGCACCGGCATCGCCAAGCGCGATAGCACCTTCGAGGCGATCGACAGCCTGCTTGAGAAGCGCCTGCCCGGCTTCGGCGAACTGTTTCGGATGCTCTCGTACAACGATATCGGCTCTGCGGCCATGCTCTCGCGTGCCACCGCCGGCTTGTTGGGCGATACTGTGATCTTCAGCCTGCCAGGCTCCACCAACGCGGTGCGCTTGGGCTTGGAGAAGCTGATCCTACCTCAGTTAGCTCACCTGGTGTGGGAGCTTATGCGCCAGCAACCGCAGACGGCGAAAGAAGGCTGAACCATGCGATGGATCGCTCTATATCTGATCCGCTTCTACCAGCGGTTTATCTCACCGCTCACGCCGCCGAGTTGCATCTACACGCCGAGCTGTTCGGCCTACACCTATCAAGCCATCGAGAAGTATGGCTTCCTCAAGGGCGGCTGGCTCGGCTTTCGCCGCATCCTGCGCTGCCACCCGTGGGGGCCGGGCGGCTACGATCCCGTGCCGTGATTCTGCGCGGCTAGCGTGTTCCTGCGACCCACATACAGCAGCGACACAGCGAGGATCAGCACCAGGATCAGCAGCGCCACCAACTTCATGCGCTGATCAGCTTCGGAGATGCCGACCAAGCCAAACACCACGCTAAGCGAGTAGTAGAACACCACGATCTGCCGATTGCTGAAGCCAAGGTCGCGCAGCCGGAAGTGCAGGTGATCGCGCCCCGATTGTGCTGGCGAGCGCTTGGAGAGCGTGCGCGAGATGATCAGCCAGGCGACATCCAGGATCGGCACGCCCAACACCAGCACCACGGTCGCCAACTTCGCGCCGCCGATGATCGCACAGATCCCCAGTAAATAGCCCAAAACCTCCGCCCCGCTATCGCCCATAAAGATTTTGGCGGGCGGGAAGTTGAACAGCAGAAACCCTGCACAGGCACCCGCCAACGACAGCGGCAACAGCGCGATGGTGTACTGCCCAAGCCGAATCGAGTGCAGCGCCAGCATCACCGCCGCGATCATCGAGACACCCGCCGCCATGCCGTCGAGTCCATCCGACCAATTGATCGTATTGCTCATCCAGCCCAGCCAGAGCACGGTCGCGCCGATCGCCAGCCACGGACTGACATCCCACAGACTGATCTGATGCACGAACGGGAACTGAAATGCGGTCAGCACGATGCCCCGCGCTTCAGTCAGGTTGCCCTGCACATCGGGGTAGCGCGTGTGATCCCAGATGTACGGGCCAACCGCGATCAGCGCGGCGGCCACTTGGGCGATGAACTTCGGCAATGGCGGCAGTTCCACCACATCATCTCGCCACATCACCAGGAACAGCAGGGTTGCGCCAATGATCAGCAGGACTATGCGCAGGAGCTCCATCGGGCCGCGTTGCAGCACCGGATCAAAACGACCGAGCATAAATGTGCCCAGCAGCGAGATGATGAAGCCGATGAAGATCGCGATACCGCCGACATTCGGCGTGGGGCGAGCGTGCAAGCGCCGACCTCCCGGAACGGCGACCCAGCCGCGCCGTTCGCACAGCCGTTGGACGGGCGGCACCAACAGAGCGGTGATACCGCAGGCCACCAGCAACGTGAGGATCAGAGCAAAAATAGTGCTAATCGACATAATAGTGTATGGGCAACCCAGTGCTTATGGTTACGCAGCTAGGCGATTACAATGCTTACAAACGTGGCGTTAGCCAGTACCAAATTGGCGATCGCCAGCGTCGCCGAGGCCCGGCAAAATGTAGCCGATATCGTTCAGCTTCTCGTCGAGCGCGGCGAGGTGGATCGGCACATCGGGGTGCGCGCTCGAAAGCGCCTGCACACCCTCCGGCGCGGCGATCAGCCCCAGGAACTTGATCCGCTTTGCGCCCCAGCGCTTGAGGATATCGACCGCCGCGATCGCCGAGCCACCCGTCGCCAGCATCGGGTCGAGCACCAAGCACAGGTCGATATTCGCCTCTGGTGGCAGTTTGTTGTAGTAGGTAACGGGTTCGAGCGTATCGTGATCGCGGTATAGCCCCAAGTGCCAAACGCGCGCGGTGGGAAGCAATTCGAGGATCGGATCGACCATGCCCAGGCCAGCGCGTAGAATCGGCACCAGACCGATGCGTGCAGCGATCTCCTGCGCCATGAGCTTGGCCAATGGTGTTTCGATCTCAAGAGGTCGGAGCGGCAAGTCGAGGGTGGCCTCGTAAACCAGCAGTTGAGCGATCTCACGTACCAATTCGCGGAATTTCTTCGGCTCGGTGACCGTGCGGCGCAACAACGTCAGTTTATGTTGGATGAGCGGATGGCGTGAGATAAACACTTCTTCAGACATAACGACTCCTGGCTCAGTTGACGTTTAGTGCCATTATAGCCGATCCTCGTGGCTCGAAAACAGATCGATAGCCAGCGCATTGCTCGCCTGAGCAGTACGCTGGCTATCGTGTTGCAGAAGTGGGAGCGCTTAGTGTTGGGCGGCGCGCCAAGTCACCGTTGTGTAGCGGCCTTGTTTGTCGAAGTCGGCGACGCTTTGAAGGTACTCTTGGGCGCGCTCCATTTGGCCTTGTAGCGCAAGCAGTTCGCTGAGGTGGATACGCAGCATTGCCTGAGCAGTGGCTGGGCATTGTGGCAGCAGCGCCTCGGCACCGTGGATGGTGAGCGTTGCCTCGGCGGTGCGCTGCTCCGAGAGCAGAAGCCCCGCCAGCACGCAACGAACGACCGCCTCGGTCGCTGGAGTGGGCTGCGAGGCCAGGGCAGTGCGTAGGCGCTCTTCGATGATGCGCCCATCGACGCCGCACAATTGCTCGGCTTGGGCGAGGTGCAGATAGGCCACGGCGCAGCGCGGATCGAGTTCTATGGCTTTTTGGGCTGCCTGGATCGCCTCGTTCGGGCGGTTAAGCTCCAGCAAAGCTCCACTGAGTGCAGCGTGATAGGCGGCCTGGTAGGGTTGCAGGGCGATTGCACGACGCAGACGCACCACAGCCAGCGACGATGCGCCATTGCTGAGTGCCAGCGCGCCCTCAAGCGCAAGAGCATCGGGCGAACCGGGGTTCAGCAAACGGGCAATACGCAGGAGTGCGCCTGCCTGAGCCATACTACCGCGCTCCAATGCTGCCCGTGCGAGATGCAAGGCGGCAACACGCACGAAAAAGACCACCACCAAAAGCCCTGCGAGCAGCGCTATTGGCGTAGACGGCCAGACAGTGTAGAGACACAACAATGCCGTCAGCAATAGCGCTTCGGGCGCTAACTGGAGCGCATGGTCAAACTGAGTCAACAGCCCCAGTTTATGGTCGGCGGATGCCGCCGCGCTCGATAGCTTTCCCATCACCAACTCCTTTTCCACTGAGTAACTGTCTTTTAAACAGTCTACCCAGCAGTTGTGACAGGGAGTGTCACAATATCAGACAATATCGTACGAGTTTCCTAGGAATCTTTGATTTTTAACATGACACAAAATTGCCCAATATATAGCGATTTGTTTGGCAAGCCTTCTTAACTTATGCTATAATCGGCATCATTCCAGAGCGGGTAGAATGTGCAGATGATGTCATCTGATCTGATTAGCTGGATGTAGCTAATGAAAAGATGATTTTTGTTTGTACAAATATACCTCCCGCATTACAGATACCCTAGGTTTATTCGTGTTCCATTCAGACGAGTACAGGAGGAAGATTCCTATGCGAAAATCGCTTTACGCGATGGTGCTCGTGTTGGCTCTGATCGTACCGCTGTTGGCCGCTTGTGGCTCCACTGCTGCCACTCCGACCGCAGCTCCTGCTGAGCCGACCGCAGCTCCTGCCGCACCTACCGCCGCTCCTGAGGCAACGGCTGCTCCCGAGCCGACCGCCGCTCCTGAGGCAACGGCTGCTCCCGAGCCGACCACTGCTCCTGCGGCTGCTACCGACGATGACTGCGCTAGCCCAGATGTCTTCTGTGTTGGCTTGGTCACCGACGTGGGCGAGGTTGACGACAAGAGCTTCAACCAGTCGGCGTGGGAAGGTGTGCAGCGCGCTCGTGACGAGCTGGGCGCTGTGGTCAACTATATTGAGACCGCCGATGCCAAGGACTACGCCACCAACATCGGCCTGTTCGCAGAGAAGAACTACGACGTGATCGTCACCGTTGGTTTCGCCTTGGGCGAGGCCACCTTGGAGGCTGCTGAGGAATACCCCGAGATCAAGTTCGTGGGTGTTGACCAGTTCCAGGGCGAGGCTGTCGAGAACCTGGCTGGCCTCATCTTCAACGAGGACAAGGCTGGTTTCTTGGCAGGCGCTTTGGCCGCTCAGTTGACCAAGACCAACAAGATCGCGGCTGTGTTGGGTACCGACTTGGTGCCGCCGGTCGTCGCCTTCAATGAGGGCTACAAGAACGGCGCTCGCTACATCAACCCCGACATCGAGATCATCTCGACCTACCACCCCGGTGGTATGGATGTGGCCTTTACCGACCCCGAGTGGGGCGCAACCACCGCCAAGCAGGCTATCGACCAGGGTGCCGATGTGATCTTCGGTGCTGGTGGTAAGACCGGTAACGGCGCGCTGATCGAGACCGCTGGCGCCTCTGGCGTCTACTGCATCGGCGTCGACTCGGATCAGTGGGAGACCGTGCCTGAGGCTCACCCCTGCTTGATCTCGAGCGCGATGAAGCTGATCACCCCTGGCGTGTTCGATCTGTTGAAGGCAGCTAAGGATGGCAACTTCCCGAGCGGCAACTACGTCGGCGCTGTGGGCTTGGCTTCGTTCCACGACTTCGAGAGCGAGGTCAGCGATGAGATCAAGGCCAAGCTGGCTGAGATCGACGCGGCCCTGCGAGATGGTTCGCTCGAGACCGGTTACAATCCTGGTGGCTAAGGCTGATAGGGTAGTCGGATAGCAGATTCGAGAGATGAGAGATGGGGTTGATTACCGAAATCACTCATCTCTCATTTCTCATCTATACAAGGTAGTATATGGAACTAGCCGAGAAACAGCCGCCCAATCGAGCCTCGGCATCAGCGAGGATTGTACCGCTATTGCGTGCTGTCATTGTGCCTGTTATGGCGGTGGTAGTTGCATTACTGATTGGGGCAGTCATAATTGCGATTTCAGGTGCAAACCCTATTAAGGCTTACACCTCATTAGTATCGGGTGGCCTGGGAAACGCCAAGGCAATTGAGCGCACTTTCGAGAAAGCCACTCCACTGATTTTTGGCGGTTTAGCGGTCGCGCTGGCCTTTCGTGCTGGCCTGTTCAATATCGGTGCGCAAGGTCAACTGTTGTTTGGCGCACTGATGGCAGGCTATGCGGGCTTTGCGATTGAAGGCTTGCCGATGGTAATCCACTTGCCATTGGCGCTGTTGTTCGGTGCGGTGACGGGCGCGTTGTGGGCCGCGATTGCTGGTGTGCTCCGTGCATACACCGGTGCCCACGAAGTGATCACCACGATTATGCTCAATTTTGTGGCGATCAACATCACTGATTATTTGTCGAATGGTCCTTGGAAAGCCTCTGGCGTTGTCGCTCGTACCCCTAAGATCCTCGAAACTGCTGAGATGGGCAAAATCGGTAATGTGCCGCTGGGCCTGGTGCTGGCGCTCGTTGTGGCGCTGGTGGTCTGGTGGCTGATCGATCGCACCACGATCGGCTTCGAGTTGCGCACGGTTGGTCACAACCCGAATGCATCGCAGTACGCTGGTATCTCGGTGCGCCGCATGACGATCTTGGCGATGGTGTTGAGCGGCTTGTTGGCTGGTCTTGGTGGCGCTGTGGAGACGCTTGGTGTGGTCGGTCGATTTCAGCCGGGCTTTAATGCGGGCCTGGGCTTTACGGCTATCACGATCGCGTTGCTGGCGCGTAACCATCCGCTCGGTGTCATCCCTGCCGCACTACTGATCGGTGTGATGCAGGCAGGCTCCAGCCGCATGCAGTTAGACTCTGGTGTGGCTTCAGATATTATTGAAGTAGTCCAGGCGCTGATCCTGTTCTTTGTCGCTGCTGATGTGCTGATTCGCACATTGCTACGGATGCGTGATACTGGCGATAATATTACACTCAGCAGCGGCTGGGGGCAATCCTAACAGGAGTGAATGCAATGCAGGCGACACGACCGATTGCGCGCCCGGCAGCCTCACGTCTGCCCTGGCCTCTCATAATCTTTGGTGGGGTTTTACTGCTCCTGATTGTGATTGCCTATGTGCGAGATAGTCAGGTAACGACTGCGGTATTAAATTCCACGATCCGCCAATCGACCCCGATCATTTTAGGCGCGCTGGCAGGCATTATGTGTGAACGTGTCGGCGTGGTCAACATCGGCATCGAGGGCATGATGCTGCTGGCGGCCTTTTTGGGCTTTTTGTTCAACGTTTGGACGGGCAACCTGTTCTTGGCGGTGATCGGCGCTGTGGCGGCTGGCGCCTTGATCGGCGCTGTTCATGCGCTGATGTCGATCACGCTGAAGGTCGATCAGATCATCAGTGGTACGGTGATCAACATTATGGCGACCGGCTTTACTGGCTATTTTTACCAGCAAGGTTTGGTGACTCAAGGTAAGTTGACGCCGATCCGCATCCCGCTGCTGGCCGATATTCCGATCATCGGCCCCGTCTTCTTCGACAACCCTCCGATCACATACCTCGCGCTGCTGTTAGTGATCGCTATCCACATCTTGCTATTCAAGACGCGCTGGGGTCTGCGCACCCGCGCTGTGGGTGAGCACCCTGCGGCAGCGGATACGGTTGGCATTCGCGTCAACTATATGCGCTATATGAATGTGATGCTCGGTGGGGCGTTAGCAGGCTTGGCTGGCGGCTTCCTCACGCTGGAGGCGGTCGGTTCCTTCGAGCGCAATATGACGAATGGCCGTGGTTTTGTGGCGCTGGCCGTGATGATCTTCGGCAAGTGGACACCGATCGGCTCGTGGGCTGGTGCCCTGTTGTTCGGCTTCGCCAACGGTTTGCAGACGCAGATCCAGTTCTTGCAGAACCGTATGCCCTCGTGGCTTGCATGGGTCGGTGATATTCCGCACCAGTTTATTGGTATGCTACCGTATGTGTTGACGATCGTGGTGTTGGCGGGTTTCGTTGGCCGAGCACGCCCACCGGCGGCACTTGGTAGCCGCTATGAAAAGGAGTAGCGTGCCGTGACTGCGACGTCTCTCACACCCGAAGTGGTCCTTGAAGCCCGCAATGTGACGAAGCGCTTCCCCGGCGTAATCGCGAATCAGGATGTGAACCTGAAGCTGCATCGCGGCGAAGTGCTGGCGCTGCTGGGCGAGAACGGGGCGGGCAAAACGACGTTGATGAATATCCTGTATGGCTTGTACCATCAGGATGAGGGCGAGATCCTGGTTCGCGGCGAGCCAGTGCGGATCAGTAGCCCCAGCGAATCGATCGCTCGTGGCATCGGTATGGTTCACCAGCACTTTATGCTTGTGCCCGTGTTCACCGTCACCGAGAATATTATGCTCGGCGCCGAGTCGGTCAAGAACGGTATACTCGACCTCGAGCAGGCCCGCCAACGCATCCTTCAGCTCTCCCAGCAATACAACCTCGATGTCGATCCTGATGCGTACGTGAAGGATCTCTCGGTCGGTCAGCAACAGCGTGTTGAGATCATTAAAGCGCTGTATCGACGGGCCGAGATCCTGATCCTCGATGAGCCGACTGCCGTGCTGACACCGCAGGAGGCCGACGAACTGTTCGAGGTCATCCGCACGCTCACCAGCGAGGGCACGTCGGTCATCTTCATTTCGCATAAGCTCCGCGAGGTTTTGGCGATCGCGGATCGCGTGGTGGTGCTGCGGCGCGGTCGCGTGGTCGGTGAGGCGAACCCCGCCGAGGCAACCGAGCGCAGCCTTGCCGAGATGATGGTGGGCCGCAGCGTGTTGCTGCAGGTCGATAAAGGCCCCGCCAATCCTGGCGAGGTGGTGCTCGAACTGCGCAACCTCTCCGGCAACGATGATCGCGGCCAACTCGCTGTCGATGGCGTGTCGCTGGAGGTGCGCGCCGGCGAGATCCTCGGTATCGCTGGTGTTCAGGGCAACGGCCAAACGGAGCTTGTCGAGATCTGTACGGGTATGCGCCCGGCCCGTGGCGGTCAAGTGCTGATCGGCGGCGTCGATTACACCAACGCCTCGCCCCGTAAGATCACCGAGGCCGGTACGGCGCACATCCCCGAGGATCGTCAAGAGGATGGCTTGGTGCTCAACTACAGCATCGCCGATAACTTGGTGCTGAACACCTACTATCTGCCGCCCTTCGCCAGTGGTGTGGCGCGCAACGATAAGGCGATCAACGAGCAGGCCGAGCGGCTGGTGAAGGAGTACGATGTGCGTACGCCTTCGCCCTACGTCAATGTCGGCACGCTCTCGGGCGGCAACAAGCAGAAGGTGATCATCGCCCGCGAGTTGTCGCGGCCCATTAGGCTGCTGATCGCGGCTCAGCCCACCCGTGGCGTCGATGTCGGCTCGATCGAGTTTATTCACAAGACGATCGTGGCCCAACGCGATGCGGGCACGGCGGTGCTGCTGATCTCCGCCGAACTCGATGAGATCCTGTCGCTTTCGGATCGCATCGCGGTGATGTACCACGGCAAGATCGTTGCGGTGGTCGATGCCAATGCGGTATCTCGCGAGGATCTCGGCTTGATGATGGCTGGTGCGTCGCCTCAGGCGGCTGTCCACTAACCCATACGCGATTGGCATATCCAAGGGCGGGAGCAGGCGAAGGCTTGCTTCCGCCCTTTTCTTGCGCTACACTACCTTCGCTCTGTTGGCCGATGGTCCGTTCGGGTACACGTTCTGCACATCCCAGATCGAGAGGAGCATCATTCAAAGCGACACGCCACTGAAACCGATAGCTGCTCTAACGTCGTATCGCTTTCTGAACGCACCAGAACCTCATCCCCAACAACACATGTCAAAGCTGCATGGACACGTACAAAAGCGAGCGAGCTGTTGAACCTCGAGATGTTACCTTCCTATTGATGCCCTCTTTGCGGGAAAGGTGATCTCAATATACTGGGTGTAGCAGCGCATCGACATCACACAAGAAGAAAACCCCTTGCTATCGTAGGCGATGCTTAGTTTGATAGTCCACATTCAAAAGGGTTTTCGATTGAATACCAGTTGAGGTTTTATGCAAATTCATATGCTACGACACGCCACGTTGGTGATTCAGATCGGCGAATTGCGCATCCTCTTTGACCCCATGCTCAGTCCGGCGGGTGCCATGCCGCCCGTCGCCAACGCAAGCGTGCAACTCCCCATTCCGATGGTTGAACTGCCGATTGAGAAGTACGAACTGCGCTACATGCTCGATCACGTCGATGCGGTGCTTGTTTCGCATACGCACCGCGACCATTGGGATGCGCAGGCGGTTGAACTGCTGCCCAAGGAGGTGCCGATCTTCTGCCAGCCGAGCGATGCGGCGGCCATCGAGCAGGCCGAGTTCACGCAGGTGAATCCCGTCGCGCAGTCGCTTACGTGGCGGAACCTGACGATTCAGCGCACGTCGGGCCGCCACGGCACGGGCGAGATCGGCGCGGCGATGGGCGAGGTGTCGGGCTTTGTGCTGAGTGCGCCCAACGAGCCGAAGCTCTACCTGGCGGGCGACACGATCTGGTGCCCCGAGGTGGAGCAGGCGCTGGCCGAGCATCAGCCGGATGTGGTGGTGCTGCACGCGGGCGCGGCGCAGTTCCTGACGGGCGACCCGATTACGATGACCGCCGACGATGTGGTGCAGGTGTGCCGCGCTGCCCCGAACGCCCGCATCATTGCGGTGCATATGGAGACGGTGAACCACTGCTTGCTGACGCGCGATCAGTTGCGGGAACGGCTTGCAGCCGAGGGTCTGCTCGCGCAAGTGGCGATTCCTGCCGATGGTGAACTGATTGTGTTGGGCAATCGGTCCTAAAGCGGTGTTGTCTGTGCTATAATTTCGAGCGGTGATCGCGCATTAGAAACAGTAGTTTGCTGCTGCTGGGATCGGTGCAGGAGTCTGAGCGGGCGGCCTCTCCCTTCCTCGGCAGGCGGCGAACCCTCTGTTCATTCATTTTTGGCTTTGCAATGGAGTAACTATCGGTGCGCGCAATTATTGCTGGTGGTGGTCCGGCTGGGTTCGCCTGTGCGAAATGGCTGACAGATCGTGGGTATGAAGTTGTCTTATTAGAGAAGCGCGCTGTTCCCGGCGGCAAAGTGTCTTCCTGGCGGGATGCCGATGGTGATTGGGTCGAGAGCGGCCTGCACGTCTTTTTTGGCGCGTATCACTGTCTGCTGGGCTTTCTCAACGAGTGCGGCCTTCACGATTGCTTCGATTGGAAGCCCGCCGAGATGACGTTTATCTCGCCGGAACACGGTCTCGCTCCGATCCGCTTTCTGCCCGGCCTACCAGCGCCACTCAACGGCCTGGCTGGTGTCGCTATCAGCCCGCTGTTGCCCACAGCCGACAAACTGCGCGTGGCGCTGGGGCTGCTCCGCCCGATCTTCGGCTCGCAAGCGTACATTGATGCACAGGATGATCAGAGCTACGCGGCATGGCATTTGCGGCACGGCATGGGCCAGCGTGCGCTGCGCGATGTGATGGACACTATGGCGCTGTCGCTCAACTTCGCCACCGCCGACCAGGTTTCGGCCAAACTGGTGTTGACGGCGCTGATGCACTTCGCGCATAACCGCGATGCATCGAAGATGGGTTTGGTGAAGGGCGCGCCGCAGGAACGCATCTGGGAGCCGCTGACGCGCCTGCTCGAAGGCCGTGGCGCGCAGGTGGTGTTGAACCGCGCAGTGCGGCACATTCAGTACGATTCCGCCAGCAACCGCGTAACGGGCTTCGCGCTCGACGATGGCAGCATCATCCAGGGCGATTTGTACCTCTCGGCGATGCCAGTGCATAATCTGCGCAAAGTGCTGCCCGATTCGCTCAAGCAATACCCGCAGTTCGCTGGCTTGCAGCACCTGAAGGGCCGCCCGGTGATCACGGCGCAACTCTACTTCGACCGCATCGTGACGCAGATCGATCATCTGATGTTCAGTTCCTCATCGCACCTGAGCGTGTACGCCGACCTGCCGCGCGTCTCGCCCGATTACCACACAGGTCGCGGTTCGATCGTGGAATTGGTGGTGGCGCCCGCCGAAGAGCTGATTCGCCTCGATGATCAGGCGGTGCTCGATGTAGTGCTCGATGATTTTTACCGTTTGCATCCCAATGCGAAGGAAGCGCGCTTGGTGAAGTATACGCTGGTGCGCATCCCGAATTCTGTCTATCAAGCGCGGCCTGGCGTGGATCGGTATCGTCCCGATCAAGCTACTCCAGTGCCGAATTTCTTCCTAGCTGGCGATTTTACGCAACAGGAATTTCTGGCGTCGATCGAGGGCGCGATGCGTAGCGCTCGGCGTGCGATTGACCGAATCGATCGGTCGTTTGTGGTGAGTCGCTAAACGGTCTGCTGGCGACATTGATCATAGATGAGGTATCCATGCTGCCTCCAAATACACTCCTTCGTGATCGTTATCGCGTTGTTGCGGTTCTCGATGAGCGTCCGGGCAATTGGCTCTATCGGGCCGAGGACACCCAAGCGAGCGGGACGGTGCTGATCGCAGCGCTTGCGGCACCCACCGACGAGGCGCGCGAGGATTTGAGCCTGCTCGCAGGGCAGATCGCCGCATTGCGCAACGATGTGATCCTGCCGCTTACCGAGCATTTTGCCGAGGGCGATACCTACTATTTGGTGAGCGCTGATCCAGGCGGCCAGGACCTCGAACGGCTGCTGCGGATACGCGGCCCGCAACCCGAAACGACGGTGCTGCCGCAAGTGACATGGCTGTTGACCGCGCTCGAATATCTGCACGGCCAGCGCCCCCCACTGTTCTTAGGTGACCCGCTGCCCAGCGATATTTGGGTGCTTGAAGACGGCTCGTGGCGGCTGGTGCCGTTTGTGCTCGCCCGCCCGATCGGTAACTTGCCCTCGCCGTACCGCGCGCCCGAATTGGCCGAACCCGATGCCGATATGACGCCTGTCAGCGATACCTACGCGGTCGGCGCGCTGTTGTATCAAGTGCTGACGGGTATGCCACCCACCACGGCGCAGCAGCAGAAGGCTGGAGCACCGTTGATCGGCCCGCGCTCCCTCAACCCCGCCATCTCGCTCTTGTGCGAGCAGTTGCTGTTGCGCGCCCTGCAATTGCGCCCTGTGAACCGCTATCAGGCGGCCAACGAGATGCGTACAGCGCTGGAGACCGTGCATATGATGGCTGGGCGCTCGCTGGGCCTTGGGCCGGATGTGATGAACAACACATCGCAGCCGCCCGCATCCCCTAGCACGCAGCCGCTCCCCGCTCCCGCGCAACCTGTGCAGCCAGCGCCGCCAGCGCAGCCAGCGCAGTCCCCACAACCTGCACCGACCATCTACGTCGCGCAGGCGCCGGAGGTCAGCGAAACGCCGAGCGCCGCGCCGCAAGTGACCCTGCCGCCATCCACCCCATCATCGGCGGAAGTGCCGACGCAGGGCATCTACACCGCCACAGCCGCGCCACCCAAGAAATCGGGCCTGAGCACGGGCTGTTTGGTGTCGATGGTGGTCGCGCTAGTGCTGCTGGTGCTGACGATCTGCGTGTTGGCGGCGCTGATCTTCTTCCCTGGCGGGCCGCTCAACTGGCTGATCAACTCCACGTCGCCGTCCTCGGTGCCAACCGCTCCCGCCGCGAGCGGCCCGCTCACGAGTCTGCCTGCGGCTCCCGCCCCGCAACTCGGCGCACGGGCGATCACGCTGCAGAACAGCAGCCAACTGACCGAAACCGCCACGATCGCCGGCGAGATCAACGGCTCGGTTGCCTACTCGCCCGACGGCAAGCTATTGGCGATCGGTATGGGCAACAAAGTGCGGGTGGTCGATAGCTCCGACTTCACGCTTCAACGCGATTTGGCGATCGATGCGCAGCGCCTCAACGCCCTGGCCTGGTCCCCCGATAGCCGCATGCTCGCCGTGAGTTCCACCAGCGATGCGCAAGTGTACGTGTGGGATGTTTCGACCGGAAACTTAGTGCGCACCCTGCGCGGCCACGACTCGTGGGTGCGCAGCGTCGATTGGTCGCGCGATGGCCGCTGGATCGCCACGGGCAGCACCGATCTGACCGTCCGTGTGTGGGACGCCGAAACCGGGCAGACTGTGCACATCCTGGAGGGCCACACCGATCTGGTTGGCGGCGTGCAGTTCTCGCCCGATAGCAAACTGCTCGCCTCTGGCTCCCGCGATGGCACTGTGCGTCTGTGGGATTCGGAAGGCCAGCAGGTCAGCAGTTTCCGCTTCGAGACGCCCATGGCCGAACCGAGCATCAACCTGCGCCACTGGGTCACAGGCGTGGCCTGGTCGCCCGATGGCAAGCAGATCGCGGTGGGCACGACCGACGGCGCGGCCCGCATCCTCGATAGCGCCACGGGTCGCGTGTTGCACGAACTTCCCGGCCACCAGGGCTTTATCGTCATTCAGGGCGTGAAATACTCGCCGGATGGCAACCTCCTCGCCACCGCCAGCATCGATAGCGAGATACGGCTGTGGAACCCCGCCACGGGCGAAGCGATTGGCGAACTGAAGGGCCACCGCTTCCAGGTCTTTGCGATCACGATCAGCGCCGATAACAAACGACTGCTCTCGGCCAGCGATGAAGAGGGGCGGCTGGTGCTGTGGGATCTCGAAAAGCGCGAGGAGATCGGCTCGCAGAACGTCGGCCAAGGCGCGATCCTCTCGCTCGTCTTCACGCCCGATAGCAAAGTAGTGGCCAGTAGCGGCCTGAATGGCAATGTGCGCTTGCACAGCGTGGACAACTCCGCCACCACCATCCCATCGTTGGATGGCTCGGCCTTTGCCTCCCAACAGTCGATCGCCTTCGTCGATGATCTCACCCTTGTTGCGATCACGCAGCGCAACCGCGTCAGCATCTTCAAGAACGATGGCGAGGCGGGCAGGCCGTTGAGCGGCCTTGAAGGCATCCCGCTGGCTGTCACGACCAGCCCCAACCAAGCGCTGATCGCGGCGGGCGACGATGAAGGTAACGTGGTGGTGTGGAACGCCAGCAACGGCGACATCCAAGCCAAACTCAAGAGCGAACTGCCCGCCGTCAGCTACCTCTCCTTCAACGACGATGGCTCATTGCTCGCGGTCGCTGGCTCCTCCGCCGATCCGCGCATCGAAGTGTGGGACACGATGGCCCAGCAGAAGATCCAAACGCTGATCGGCTCGCAGGGCGCCATTCCGGCGATGAGCTTTCAGCCGCGCGGCGACTTAGTGGCCGCCTCGGATGCGCGGGGCGTGTTGCGCCTGTGGAACGCACGCGACGGTCAACTGGTGCACACCATGTCGGCCACCGAGGAACAGACGAGCTTTGTGAGCCTGGCCTTCACGCCCGACGGCAACGCACTCGCCACGGGCGCGATCAACGGCGACATCCAATTCTGGGACCCGAAAACGGGTGAGCAAGCCACTCTGCTGCGCACTGGCTACGACCGTGTGTTCGCGTTGGCCTTCAGCCCGAACGGCGAAATCCTGGCTGTAGGCAGCCGCGATACAACCGTGCGCCTCCTGCGTCTGCCAAGCAACTAGGATACAGTATGCCAAAGACCGTTATCGTTGGTGGAGGGCTAGCCGGACTAGCCACCGCAGTCAACCTACTCGATGCGGGCGTTGAAGTCGAACTCCTCGAAAAGCGCCACGTCCTCGGCGGTAAAACATCCTCCTGGATCGACTCCGACGGCGATCACCTCGAAAGTGGCCTGCACTGCTACTTTCGCTGCTACAAGGAACTGCTGCCCTTCTTTGCGCATGTCGGCGTCGCCGAGCACATCCGCTGGAAGGAGCACAGTTTCCTGTTCGCCCGACCGGGCGGCAACCACGCGCGGCTGCACTTCCCGCGCCTGCCTGCGCCGCTCAACGGCGTGATCGCCTTCACCAACAACGACCTACTCACCTGGCCCGAGAAACTCAGTAACCTGCTGGGCCTCGCCACCACCTGGATCGGCACGCTCGACTACATCAAAACGCTCGACCATATGAGCTTTCGCGAGTGGCGCATCCGCCACTGCATCGCGGAGGGCGTCGAACGCAAGCTGTGGAACGCGATCAGCCTCTCGCTCGGCTTCATCCCCGCCGAAGAGATGAGCGCGCGACCGATGGCGACCATCTTCCACTACTTCGCCACGGTCGCCAACGCCTCGCAATTCGGCATGCTCGACGGCGCCCCCAACGAGCGCATCTTCGCCCCGATCGCCGAGTGGATTCAAGCCCGCGGCGGTCGCATCCGCACCGATGCCCGCGCCACCGAACTGCTGCTGGAACGTGGTGGCGTAGGCGGTGTGCGTCTGGCCGATGGCAGCGTGGTGCGCGGCGACGCCTACGTGCTGGCCGCGCCCGTGCACTCCACCCGCCAACTGCTGCCCGAAGCGCTGCGCAGCGTGCAATACTTCGACAACCTGTGGAAACTGCGCTCGGTGCCGACCATCAACGTGCAACTCTGGTTCGATCGCTACGTCTCGCAGCACGACACCTGCTGGTTTACCTCCGACGCCTGCTTCTCGGTCTTCGCCGACCTCGCGATCACCAGCCCGCTGCACTACGGCAAACACGGTGGCTCGATGGTCGAAATGTGTGTCGCGCCCGCCGCGCCCTACTGGCAGCTCGACGATGCAGCCATCGCCGAGCGCTGCCGCAGCGACCTTGCGCGCCTGTGGCCCGCCGTCGCCGAAGCCCGCCTGATCAAAAGCCGCGCCGTGCGCATACCCAACTCGCTCTACCGCGAGGAGCCAGGCGCCGACCGCTACCGCCCCGACCAGCGCTCGCCGATCGCGAACCTGTTCCTGGCGGGCGATTGGACCACGCAAGACTATATGGCCTCGATGGAGGGCGCGGTACAAAGCGCCCGACGCGCCTCGGCCTACATCACGGCCTACCTGGCCGAACAGGCGCCCTAGCGCCTCGCTCAACTGGCCCACAGCGCCCGATTGGTGTGTTGTTGGAGTTCGTTCGCCGCCATCATAGGCGATGTTGGCTTAACGTTACTGAATTTTTCTGGGAAGGACAACCATGTCAACCGAAAGCACCAATCAGCAGATCCCCGGCTTGGGTGTGCATCACGTCGCCGTCGAAACCTACGACCGCGAAGCCACCATGCGCCTGTACCGCGACGTACTCGGCATGAAGCAGGTGGCGGAGTTCGGCACGCCCGAGCGCCGCTTGATCCTGATGGACGCCGGCGACGGCACAAATATCGAAATCTTCGTGCTGCAGGGCAGCGCCCCCAAGATTGAGCGCCAGCACCCGCTCATCCACATCGCTCTGCGAACCACCGACACCGACGCCGCTACTGAGAAAGTGCGCGCAGCGGGCTACACCATCACCGTCGAGCCGAAGGTTGTCGATTTGGGACCGTTCTCAGTGCGGATCTCCTTCTTCAACGGCCCGAACGGCGAGAGTATCGAATTCCTCCAAGAACTGCGCTAACTAGAACGCACAACGGCGCTGGGAAGAACTGTCTCTTCACCAGCGCCGTTTTTTTGTTGGGAAAAGAAGGGCAACCGCGATCTGATCGCCCGTCGCTGCGGGCAAACAGCGTCGTGCACAACGTGTGCGCGCTCGGACAGTGATGGCGCTAACGCGCCACAACGCGCGCCGCTCTGCTCGCGGCCCTACGAAGCTACAACGTCGCCAAGCCGAGCCGCAGCGCCAACAACGCCGCCTGCGTGCGGTCGCTGACCCCGAGCTTGACGAAGATCGTGCTGACGTAGTTGCGCACCGTGCCCTCCGACAAGTACAACTGTTGGGCGATGTCGGTGTTTGTTAGGCCCTGCGCCAGCAGCCGTAGTACCTCGCGCTCGCGCTCGCTCAACTCCGCCGCACGGGCGCTCTCCTCCGCGCTCACGTGGGTATTGAGCACCGGCGCAGCGGTCGGCGCGTCGTTCTGCGCCACATACTGAAACAGCTTGCCGGCGATCTGCGGATGGACCGCCGTGATGCCCGCCGCCGTCGCCTTGATCGCCGCCACCAACTCCTCGCGTGGGCTATCCTTCAGCAGGTAGCCGCTGGCCCCAGCGCGGATCGCGTCGAACACCCACTCATCGGCGTCGTAGGTCGTCAGCACCAGCACCCGAATATTGGGGTACGAATCGTGTAAACGGCGCGTAGCCTGCACGCCGTTCATAATCGGCATCTTGAGATCCATCAGCACCACATCAGGCTGCACCTGCGGAATCTGCTCCAGCGCTTCCCTACCGTGATGCGCCACACCCACCACCTCGATCTCGGAATCGGCGCTCAGGATCACCCGCAGCCCTTCGCAGACCACCTCTTGATCATCGCAAATCAACACGCGAATCATGCGCTCCCCCTATCGTTAACGTGAGCTGGGTGCCCTGGCCCGACTGGCTCGTGAGGCTCAAATGGCCGCCGACCAGCTTGGCCCGTTCGTACATCCCTCGCACACCCAAGCGCTGGCTCGTCGTCGTTTGCGGATCGAACCCCACGCCATCGTCGCTTATCTCCAATAACAACTGCCTCTGCGTTTGGCAAAGGCGTAGGCAGAGCTTGCTGGCCTCGGCGTGGCGCACGCTATTCTCAAGCGCCTCCTGCGCCACACGGTACACGCACTGCTCGACATCGGGCGCCAACTCCAATTCGCGCTCCGGCAGGCTCAATTCTAGCGACAGGCCGTTGCGCTCGGCCATCGACTCCGCCAAACGGCGCAACGCCTCGATCAACCCGAACTCCTCGATCGGCGCGGCCCGCAGCGCGTGCAACGCCCGTCGCGACTCGTTCAGGCCGGCCCGGGTGGCCACCAAGGCCGCATCGAGCTGGTGGCGCGCGCTTTCGGGATCGCGGTCCCAGGCGGCGCGCACCGCCTCAAGCTGCACGGCTAGTGCGCTCAGCGTGTGGGCCAGCGTATCGTGCAGTTCGCGGGCCAAACGGTTGCGCTCACGGCTGATCGCCAGGTGCTCCAGCGTGAGGGCGTGCTGCGCCAAACGCTCATTCGCCTCGGCCAACACACGGCGCTGTTCCTTCTGCACATCGATCACCCGTCGAACCATATACCCCATCACCGGGATCATCGACAAACGCACCATCAAGATGCCGCAGAACGTCGCCACCGATGGCTGAGTGCCCTGCGGAAACAGCAGATACAGTGCGATATCGAGCGCAATGGAGCTTAGGTTGAACATCCACAGGCGGCGCATATCGTACTGCCAGATCACAATGATGCTGAGCGCCACCAGCATCGGGATGGGCCGCAACATCTGCAGTAGGCCGGAGCGACTCACGGGCAGATGGCTCATCCACGTATCGAACAGGCCCGATTGAGCGATGAGCGTGCAGAGCAGTGTCAGAATCACACCGATCGGCAAAAAGTAGCGACCGAGCCGTTCGGGCAAGTTGGGCCAGAACGTATACACCATCAGCAGCGCCGTCATCACCAAATCGATCTTGCCAGTCTGCGACAATGGCCCATCGCCTATGAGCATCCAAGCCAGCAGCATCGCCCATTGCAGCACAAACCGACCAACGATCAATAATCGAAAGAGTGGCAGAATGCCAGGTTCTATCTCAGATGCTCGCATAATCCACGTTCCAATGCGCGATTCGCCTGCTAGCATCGTACCATGAATAGCACTCTTCGCCTATTGATCTGTGTCATATGATCGGTGTCATACCGCCTTGTGACATGAAACACTAGCTGTTATGGCGTATTGAGGGTATGCTCTATCGCGTTCGCTTGAGTTGCACGAGCGTTGTTCTACCCTGTTGTTACGACGCTCACATGAAAGGAGCACACCGTTGGAAGATGCATTGCAAAGCGACGAACGCACGATTGCAGAGGAGATGGAGCTTTCATCAAATGAGGGTGCCGAGCACGCACCATCCGCTGCACAAGGCATAACACGCCGACGTATGCTCAAAACAACCGGAGCCGCCTTGCTGGGTGGTGCCGCAACACTTTCGGGCATTCCGCTGAGCGCACCACACGTTGCGGGCGCAAGCTCGTCACCCGCATCTCTGCGATCCAAGCCCAATCTTCTCATCATCCTCACCGACCAGGAACGCTACCCGCGACACTGGCCTGCTGGCTGGGCCGAGGCTAACCTGCCCAACCGCAAGCGAATCGCAGATCACGGCCTTTCGTTCACCAACGCCCTGTGCAACACCTGTATGTGCTCGCCGAGCCGGAGTACGCTGTTTACGGGCGTGTACCCGGCCCACCATGGAGTGGTCTACACCTTGACGAGTGGCGGCACGCTCTCGCCCAACGAGCCGGAGTTGCCCACCACCATTCAGAATATGGCGAAGATGCTCGCATCGGCGGGCTATAACGTGCAATATCGCGGCAAATGGCATCTCTCGAAGGGCGCGGACGGTGGCAAGCCCAGCGCCGCCGATGTGACTGCGTATGGCTTCCAGGGCTGGCAGGAGCCGGACTCGGGCGAGAACACCGACCCAGAGGGCTTCGGCGGTGGCGAGGCCAACCACGACGCTGCCTACGCCAGCCAAGCCGCCAGCTTCCTTGCCACTCAAACGCCGGAATCGACCGCCGATAAACCCTTCGCGCTGATCGTGTCGTTCGTCAACCCGCACGACATGCTGGCCTACCCGCGCACCGTGGACGACGACGCGGTCTATGCCGCCGATACCGAGAAGTACAACCAGGGCATCAAGCTGACCGACATCCCCTCGCACACCGAGGATCTGGCCAACAACAACAAGCCAACCTGCCAGGCGCAGGCGTTGCAGTACCTCAACGTTGGCTTGGGTGTGCTGCTGACACCGCAGGATCGGCTGAACTACGTCAACTTCTACGCGTATCTCCATAAACTGGTGGATCAGCACATCGGCACCGTGCTCGATGCGCTCGAAGCGCAGGGCCTGACCGAGAGCACCGTCATCATCCGCACCTCGGACCACGGTGAAATGGGGCTAGCGCACGGCGGATTGCGTCAAAAACTGTTCACCGCCTATCACGAGGCGCTCAACATCCCGCTGGTGATCAGCAACCCGTTGCTGTTCCCGACACCCAAGACGACCACGGCGTTGGCCAGCCTGATCGACCTGATGCCCACCGTCGCCACCCTGGCCGAAGTGCCGAATCGCGATCGGTGGATCTTCAAGGGCTACGACCTCACTCCGATCATCAAGGACTCCACCGCCAAGGTGCAGGATGCCGTGCTGTTCACGTTCGACGACGAAAACGCGGGTTCGCCCTATCCACAGCCGTTTGTGCGCCAACCCAAGCATATCCGCGCGATGTTCGATGGGCGCTGGAAGTTTGCGCGCTATTTCGACCCGAGCGGCAAGGAGGCGACGCAATACGAGCTGTACGACCTGCAGACCGATCCCGATGAGTTGAACAACCTCGCGAACACCAACACGGCCAAGCGGGAGGAGATGGCCGAGAAACTCGCCAAGCTGGAGAGCGAGCGGCTTTCGCCCGTGCAACTCTACCGCCAGAGCCTGCCGGTGATTATGAAGTAGCATCGGCGCTCGCAAAGCGACCAACACCCCATCAACCGCGTGGTGATGGGGTGTTTGTTTGTGGTTTTGGATTAATAGATGCGCGGCACGGCGACCGTGAGGCCCGTATTCGAGGATTCGATCATGGCGATCATGCAGGCCAGCGTGCCCAGATTATCGCGGCCCGAGCTTTCGGGCGGGGTGCCCCGCTCGATCGCCTGGATAAAGCTCTGCAACGCCCCCGCACGGTCGATGGTGGGCAGTTCGGGCAACTTCACGCGGCGCGCGCTCTTGCCGAGCTTGCGCACCGTCACGCGCTCGTCGCTCAGACCGTTGTCGCCGCGACTCGTCCACGCGATCTCGCCGCGCTCGCACTCGATGCGCCACTCGCCTGCCCAGGTGGTGCGGGGCGAGGGGCTCACCCAACTGCCGTGATAGCTCACCACCAAGCCGCTCTCAAGCGTGATCGAGGCCACCGCCGCCGCCGGATCGCGGAAGTTGCTCCAGGGCGGGTTCCAGGTTTGGCAATTGACCTGCGTTGGCTCCTGGCCCAGCACCATACGAATGAGATCGTAGTGGTGGATGGCCATATCGAGCAGGAGCGGGTGGTCGATGGTGTAGTGGTGGTTGCTCTCGATCGGGGCGTTATTGGCATAACGGCGGAAGTCGATCGACACCGCGCCGACGGGGCCGAGGGCCTCCTCGCGCACCAGTGCTGCCGCCACCCGCACCGCCGGAAAGAAGCGATAGTTTTGGCTAACCATCAAGACGAGCCCTCGTTCCTCGGCGGCCTGCACCACCTGTTTCGCCTCTGCGAGTGTGGGTGCGAACGGCTTCTCGATCAGCACGTGTTTGCCAGCCGCCAATGCCGTGAGAGCCGATGGCACGTGTCCGGGCAGCGAGGCGGTAATCAACACAGCATCGGATGTAGTGTTCGCCAGTGCGGCGTCGAGGCTATCGAAGCAGAGATTGGCAGGCAGATTCAGTTGTTGCTGTGCCTGCGTCAGTGTGATTGGGCTGCTGTCAACGCAAGCCACAATCTCAACATGGGGGTTTGGGCGCAAAACATTCTGGAACCAACTGCGGCCCCACCCGCCCATGCCAACCTGAATAATGCGCAGTGGCAAGGGCTCCTCCGATACAAGTTACATACGAGCAGTTTCTCTATTGTACCGCACTGCGCCCAGTTAGGTGCAACGTTCTTTCGGGAAGTTTTGATGTGAAGTTGTGGTGGTTGTTATACCAAACCCGGTTGGTCAGTATCACGATAGAACTAGTTTTAGCCTGCGGCAGCAAGATATTTTTTCTTTTTGTGATGGCGAAGGGCTGCTACGCGCAGCCCTTCGCCATCACCTGTTTCGGCATTACGCCATAACATTCACATGCCGCTTGTGTAAATAATCTTTCGGATTTGGATTAGAAGCTTTCTGAAAAGCATCAGGACGTTGTGAGCAGAAATACCTGCTGTCAGCATACAAAAAGCGCATACCGGCCACCGAACAAGGACCATACCGAGGAACCAAACGGCAGCCACCTGACAGAGCGGATTCCTTGGGGGTCCAGGGGCGATAAGCCCCGGCTGGGGGTTTCCAAAGGGGCCGACTGCGGCCCCTGTGGGCTTGCGCAGCAGCGCCCCTGCTCGTGAGTACGCGCTCACTCGCCGAATGGCGCATCCCACGCTCTCGTAAAGGAGACACATGCATCTCAAAACGCGCAGTACGTTTCTCTCTTTGTCCACCTGATTTCTGTTTTCTGCATTAGAAAGCACGGTGAGCGCGGTGATATCGCCGTCGCTTTGCGGGTTCCAGGGGTGGCGCGCGTTGTGGCGCGTTAGCGCCATCACTGACCGAGCGCGCACACGTTGTGCACGACGTTGTTGGCCCGTAGCGACGGGCGATCAGATCGCGGTTGCCTTTCTCTTCCCCAAACACAATTGCTGCGCGAGTGCGATAGGCAGTGTGTTGGTGGCTTGGCGTGCTTGTGAACTATTTGCCCGCTTGTATGACGTACGTGTGGGGTGGGTTGGCTTCAGTCGTTGGGTGGAGCGCTGATTCGTTGATATTTCGAAGCTAGCGTATAATGAGTCGTGCTATTTGTGCGAAACTCCACAATATAGTTGCAACTTGCATCAGGCTGAGCTGTGATCGCATTGGTTTTGGGAAATGACAAGGTGTAACCATGACGACGAAGGATTCTGTGAAGACCGTTCGTGTTGGGATTGTTGGCGCGGGAGCGAATACTGTTTCGCGGCATATCCCCGGTTTGCGGGCTATCGACGGTGTCGAGATTGTCGGTGTGTGCAATCGTAGCCGCGAATCGTCGGAACGAGCCGCACAACAGCTTGGCATCCCCAAGGCCTTCAGCAACTGGATGGAGTTGGTGGTTGCCCCCGATATTGATGCGGTAGTGATCGGTACGTGGCCGTATATGCACAGCCGCATTACGATCGCGGCGTTGGCGGCTGGCAAGCATGTGTTGTGCGAGGCTCGCATGGCGATGAATGCTGCCGAGGCGCACGCGATGTTCGAGGCGGCGAGCGCGCGGCCCGCTCTGGTGGCGCAGTTGGTACCTTCGCCGTTTTCGTTGGGTGTGGATAAAACGATTAAACGGTTGTTGGCCGAGGGCTTTTTGGGCGATGTGTTGGCGATCCGTATTCGCGATGGCAATACGTTTATCGACCGCGATTCGCCGCTCCACTGGCGCCAGGATATCGATCTGAGTGGCTACAACATCATGTCGATGGGCATTTGGTACGAGGCGTTGATGCGCTGGGTGGGCCATGCGAAGCGTGTGCAGGCTCAGGGTGTGACGTTCACGCGGACGCGCCGCGATGCCGAGGGTAATCTGCGTGCGGTGCGTGTGCCGGAGCATGTTGATGTGTTGGCCGAGATGGAGTGCGGTGCTCAGGCGCATATTCAGATTTCGAGCGTGACTGGTTTGGCGGGCGGCTCCGAGGCTTGGTTGTTCGGGAGCGAGGGGACGCTGCGGTTTGCCGATGGGAAGTTGTACGGTGGGAAGCGCGGCGATTCCCAGTTGCAGGAGATCGCGATCCCTGCCCATGAGGCTGGTGGCTGGCGCGTTGAGGAGGAGTTCATTAACGCGATCCGTGGCTTGGAGCAGGTTTCTCACACGACTTTCCAGGATGGTGTGAAGTATATGGAGTTTACTGAGGCTGTGTCGCGCAGTATCGCGAGCGGTGCAGCAGTGACGTTGCCGCTGGTGCGGTAACCTTCCCTCAGGGCGTGTTCTGATGCTTTTTTGCGATAGACAATGGTGTCTATCTTCACTCTGGTCGTTTCGCATTCGTTAGTTACCTACCTACTGGTGATTCCTCATGACAATCTCACAAAGTAGAACGCTCATCGATGAGTTCGTGAACGCCTGTCGTGCTGAGGTTCGTGGCGATGTTCGCGCTGATGCGATGACATGCGCTCAGTTCTCCACCGATGCGTCGAGCTATCAGATCATGCCTTTGGCAGTTGTTTCGCCCCGCGACCGCGATGATGTTGCGGCTGCGATGTCGGTGTGTGCTCGTTTTGGCCTGCCCGTGCTGCCCCGTGGTGGCGGCAGTAGTTTGTCGGGTCAGTCGGTCAATGCGGCGGTTGTGATCGATATGCCCAAGTATATGCACAACCTGGTGTCGGTCGATGCGGAGCGTCGGCTGGCCCATGTGCAGCCGGGCATTACGTTGCAGGCGTTGAACGATCGTTTGGCGCCGTATGGCTTGAAGTTCGGCCCCGATCCGGCCTCGTCGGTGGTGTGTACGCTGGGTGGTATGGTCGGCAACAACTCGACTGGTACACACTCGATCCTCTACCATATGACCGCCGACCATCTGCAGTCGGTCGATGTGGTGCTTTCGGATGGGACGCCGACTCATTTCGCGCCGATATCGCGCCGTGAGATCGGTGCGCAGGTGATGCGCGGTGGTCTGCTCGGTTCGATCTGGCAGCGCATCCCCGCGATCGCCGAGCGCACCCGCGCCGCGTTGGATGCCCGCCGCCCCGATACTTGGCGGCGCTGTGGTGGCTACAACCTCGATCGTCTGCTCGATGCTGATCCGATCAATATGGCCGAGTTGATCTGCGGCAGTGAGGGCACGCTGGCCGCGATCACCGATATCACCCTGAAGTTGGTGCCACTGCCCAAGCACACCGCGATTGTGCTGATGGCGTTCGATGATCAGAACGAGGCGCTGGAATTGGTGCCGTTGATGCTCGAAAGCGATCCGGCTGCGGTGGAGTACACCGACCGCTACATTCTGAATATGCAGCGCCAAGCGGGTGGCAGCTACAGCAGCAATACGCTGATCGGTAGTGACGATCCCGAGGGCTTGATGATGATCGAGTTCTACGGCGATACGCCCGCCGAGGTGATGCGCAAGATCGAGCACTTCGAGCAGAATATGCGCCGCGCCGCGCCGACCGCCCGGATCTACCGCTTCGTCGATCAGGCTTCGCAGCAGCAGGTGTGGATGATGCGCAAGGCGCAATCGGGCCTGATGCAGCGCCGCCGTGGCGATATCAAGCCGCTCAGCTTTATCGAGGACGTGGCGGTGCCCGTTAAGCATTTGGCAGCCTACATCCGCGATCTGGAGCGTTTGGCCAAGGAAGTCGATGTTGAGATGACGATCAGCTCGCACGCTAGCGCGGGTTGTCTGCATGTCACGCCGTTCCTCAGCCTGAAGGACCCCGTTGATATCCAGAAGATGCGCCGCATCGGTGAGGCGACGGCTGATCTGGTGCTGCACTACAAGGGCGCGCTCAGCAGCGAGCACGGCGACGGTATCGCCCGCAGTTGGCTGAACCGCCATGTGTTCGGCGATGAGATCTACGAGGCGTTCCGTGAGTTGAAGTCGGTCTTTGACCCGGAGAACCGCATGAACCCGGGCAAGATCGTCGATAGCCCGCAGATCGAGGAGCACCTGCGCTACGGCCCCGAGTACAAGACGATCGAATTCCATTCGATGTTCGATTGGTCCTCGGATGGCGGTTTCGTCGGCGCGGTCGAGGTGTGTACGGGCCAGGGCTACTGCCGCAAGGTTGAGAAGGGCACGATGTGCCCGAGCTATATGGTCACTCGCGATGAGCGCGACTCGACCCGTGGACGCGCCAATGCGCTGCGCAACGCGCTGAGCGGCAGACTCCCGCACAAGGAGTTGACCAGCAAGAACATGTACGAGGTGATGGACTTGTGCGTGGGCTGCAAGGCGTGCCAGTCGGAGTGCCCCTCGTCGGTGGATATGGCCCGGATGCGCAGCGAGTTCTTGTACAAGTACCAGCAGGAGCATGGCACCGATCTGCGCACTCGTATGTTCGGCAATATGCCCAAGCTGAGCCGCATGACCACGCAGTTTGGCTTTGTGGCGTGGTTGGCGAACCGCGCGATGAGCCAGCCCTCGCTGAAGGGGCTGATGGCCCGCACGATGGGCATCACGCCGGACCGCAACCTGCCGCGCTTCACGCTGCATCGCTTCTCGCGTCGTAAGAAGGATTCGGGCACTACGGGCGATCCGGTGGTGCTGTACGCCGATACCTGGGCCGAGCACCATGCGCCGCACGTGGCGCAGGCGGCTCACGATGTGCTGCGGGCGGCTGGCTACCGCGTGATCGTGCCGCCGTACACCTGCTGTGGCCGCACCCAGATGAGCAAGGGCTTGCTTGATGGCGCGAAGGCGACCGCGACAGCGACGCTGGAGCGCTTGCTGCCCTACATCGAGCAGGGCATCCCGATCGTGGGCTTGGAGCCTTCGTGTATCCTGGCCTTCCGCGATGAGTACGTGAACTTGATCGATCACCCGGCACGCCACAAGTTGGCCGCTTCGTCGTTCACCTTCGAGGAGTTCGTGGCCAATAACGCCGAGCGCTTCGGCAAGGTGCTGCGCAACGATGAGCCAGCTCCGGCGCTGCTGCACGGCCACTGCCACCAGAAGGCGCAGGTGGGCACCAAGCCCGCGCACGTGGCGCTGTCGTTGGCTGGCTACCAGGTCGATGAGGTCGATTCGGGCTGCTGCGGTATGGCTGGCTCGTTCGGCTACGAGGCCGAGCACGGCGAGATCAGCCGCAAGATGGCCGAGCGCGCGTTGCTGCCCGCCGTCCGGGCTGTCGATGAGAAGACGACGATCGTGGCCGCTGGTACAAGCTGCCGCCATCAGATCGATGATCTGGCTGGTCGCACCGCTATTCACCCCGCCGAAGCACTCGCCCGCCGCTTGAAGCGCCGCGCAGTCGCTCAGGATTAACTTCGCTTTTCGCTGGCGCGTCCAAGCCCTTGCTGGATTGGGCGCGCCTGTTCGGTTTGATCGCATCTTGCGATGTTCAGTTCCCATCCCTTTCCAAACGGAGGTCCCATGAAACTACGAAGCCAGAATTGGTTTGGCGGCGTCAACCTCAACACTTTCTCACACCGCTCGTGGACTGGCGCTCAGGGTTTTTCGCGCGATGTGTTTGATGGTCGTCCGGTGATTGGTATCTGCAACTCGTGGAGCGAACTGACGAGTTGCAACGCGCACTTGCGCATTGTTGCGGAGGCTGTCAAGCGCGGTGTCTGGGAGGCGGGTGGTTTGCCGCTGGAGTTCCCCACTATCTCGTTGGGCGAGGTGCTGATCAAGCCAACTACGATGCTCTATCGCAACATGATGGCGATGGATGTAGAGGAGATGATCAAGGCCAACCCAATCGACGGTGTGGTGCTGTTGTGTGGTTGCGATAAGACCACTCCCGCTCAGTTGATGGGCGCTGCTAGCGCCAACGTTCCCGCGATCGTGGTGACGGGTGGCCCGATGCTCAAGGGCCGCTGGCGTGGCGAGGAGATCGGCTCGGGCACCGATATGTTCCGCTTCTGGGATATGTGCCGCTCGGGTCGTCTGACCGAGGAGGAGTTCGCCGAGATCGAGGGGGCGATGCACCGCAGCCACGGCCACTGTATGGTGATGGGCACCGCCAGCACCATGACCAGCTTGGCCGAGGCGCTGGGCATGACGCTCACGGGCTGCGCCAACATCCCCGCCGCCGATACGCGCCGCATGGCGATCGCGCAGCAGAGCGGTCGCCGCATCGTCGAGATGGTGAAGGAGGATCTACGCCCGCGCGACATCCTCAACCGCAAGTCGATCGAGAACGCCATTCGCGTGCTGATGGCCAGCGGCGGCTCGACCAACGCTGTCATCCACCTGGTTGCGTTGGCCGGTCGCTTGGGTGTGGATCTGCCGCTGGAGGTGTTCGACGAGATCTCGCGCACCACGCCCTTCCTGCTGAACATCAAGCCATCGGGCGATTACCTGATGGAGGATATGTTCTACGCTGGCGGCATCCCCGCGCTGATGCACGAGATCGCCGACCTGCTGCACGGCGACGTGATGACGGTGACCGGGCGCACGATGGCCGAGAACATCGCCAATGCGGAGGTGTACGACCGCAACGTGATCCGGCCACGCAGCGAGCCGATCCACCCGGAGGGCGGCCTGGCGATCCTGCGCGGCAACCTGGCCCCCGATGGCGCCGTGATCAAGCAGACCGCCGCTTCGCCGCACCTGCTGCGCCACCGAGGCCGTGCGCTGGTGTTTGACAGCCGTGAAGAACTGTTGGCGAACATCGACGACCCGAACCTCGATGTGGATGCCGATACTGTGCTGGTGCTGCGAAACGCAGGGCCACGCGGCGCGCCCGGCATGCCGGAGTGGGGCCAATTGCCCATTCCCGCCAAGCTGTTGGAGCAAGGCGTCACCGACATGGTGCGCATCAGTGATGCCCGCATGAGCGGCACCTCCTACGGCACCGTGGTGCTGCACACCGCCCCCGAGGCCGCTGTGGGTGGCCCGCTGGCGATCGTGCAGACGGGCGACTGGATCGAACTGGACGTTGAGGCGCGTCGGCTGCACCTCGACCTCTCCGACGAGGAGATCAAGGCGCGGCTCGCGAACTGGACGCCGCCAAAGCCGCACTTCGAGCGCGGCTGGGGCTGGATGTTCCAGAACCACGTGCTGCAGGCCAACCAAGGCTGCGACTTCGACTTCCTGCGCGAGGTCGGCGACCCCAACGAGCCGAAGGACGACATGGCCGCTCGCTATGCGCTGATGGGCCATAGCTGATCGGAAGCGCGCTGCGGTCGCCAAGCGTAATGGCGACCGCAGCGCAGACGCGCACATCCCCGCACTACGCTCATTCCTCCGAACCGTGTCGCTCCTCACATCCGAATGATTGCTTACAGAATCAGCATGCTTGCTGAACACCATTGCTTCAGCGTTAGACCAGTACCAGCGTTTTCTGGGAAGGTGGTGTCGATGCACTGCGCGTAGCAGCGCATCGACACCACAAAAAATGTCACATACCTTGCTGCCGCAGGCGAAAACGGGTTTGTTACAGACACTGTCCAACTGGATTTGGGAACAGAGGGGATTGATTATGTCTCAACCAACCTCACATCAGACATTTGCCAGCGACTTCAACAGCAGCTCGCCCGCTTATCTCTGGTGGAACGGCAAGACCATCCCCTGGGCCGAGGCGAACGTCCACTTGGCGAGCACCTTCTGGAACGGCGTCACCGCCGTGTTCGAGGGGATCATGTCGTACTGGAACGAGGATCACGGCGAACTGTACATTTGGCAGCTCGAAGCGCATCTGCAACGCCTGTTGCGCTCGCAGAAGCTGATGCGCCAGCAATCGCCCTACAGTGTCGCGCAACTTACCGATGCCGTGCTGGAGTTGGTACGCACGCTTGACTGCGACCGCGACACCTACATCTTCCCGTACAGCTACCCGCAGGGCGGCGCAACCTTCGAGAGCTGCACCAGCCTGGAGCCAGAGCCCGTCGATATCGCGATCGTCGCCCGCCCGAACGCTTCGCACTTGGGTAAGGGCTGGGTGCGCAGCGCCTGTGTCTCGTCGTACACCCGCATCTCCGACAACGTCATCCCGCCGCGCATCAAGAACATCGCCAACTACCGCAACTCCAACCTGGTTATGGCCGAGGCCAAGATCAACGGCTACGACACCGCCTTCATCCTTAACACGGCGGGCAAAGTCGCCGAAGGCCCCGGCTCCTGCGTGATGCTGATCCGCGATGGCGTCCTGATCACGCCGAACACCACTGAGTCGATTTTGGAGAGCATCACGCGCGCCTCGGTGATCGAACTGGCGCGGCGCGAGCTTGGCCTGACCGTGGTTGAGCGACCGGTGGAGCGAACGGAGCTATACATCGCCGATGAGATCTTTATGGTCGGCACCGCCGCCGAGATCCTCGCGATCGGCTCGGTGGACCGCTATACCATCGGCAACGGCGCGATGGGGCCGATCACCACACAACTCGAACAGTGCTTCCACGATGTGGTGCGGGGCAAGCTGCCAGCCTACAAGCATTGGCTCACGCCGGCGGGGTTGCGCGCTGCTCGGTAGCGCACAACGATTGATCATCTACAGATTACACAGATTGCACAGATGATGTTTGGCGTGAGATAGGTGGTGACTTGGTGTGTAAACAACCACCTCGCCAACATCACCAAGGCCATTGGTATCACACCAATGGCCTTGGGCTTTCTAAATGGCGTTTTCGCGCTACTTCATGATCGCCGAGAGGAATACGAGCGTATCATTCATCTCTCCCGCCGTTCGGGTCGGTGTGATGGTGGGAGTGTGTGTGGGCACTGATGGGGTCGTGCCCGGCAGCGTCGCCGTTGGCGTAGCGGTCTGTGTTGGCGTAGCCGTCTGCGTTGGCGTCTGCGTCGGCGTGGCGGTGCTTGTCGCGGTCTGTGTTGGTGTGCTTGTTGGTGTCGGCGAGGGGACAGCGATATCCAACGGCAGCACATTGTGGATATAGCGCCGCAGACTCGCATTGGAATTATCGTTGCTGGCGAGGATTACGATCTCGCGCATACCGTTGATGCCATCGACGTTCTGCTTGGTGCTGGTGGGATTATTCGTCTCGCCCAGTTCAGAGATCTTCATAAATGTCACTTCTGGCTCGCTAAACGTCACTGGCCCTTTGCTGTAATCGCTGCTGCGTCGGTATGTTATTGTGCCACCGCCTGTGTCGGTGGGTGCAAAGACGTACAGCCGATGATTCACGCTATCAACCATCAGAATGGCCCGCGTATGATCGGTGTTCACCCACACAGGCACCACCGACCATACGTTATTCGGGGTGCGGTGTAATAGCCTAATGCGATCTCCATTACTAAGCGACGTTTTCACAACCGCGAACACATGCCCGGAATCGGTGGCTTGCAGCGCTTTCAAATTGATATGGTCATCGGGAACCTTTGAACCGGAAGCGCTCGCAATGCGATAACTCGTCCAACCCGCTGCATCATCGCTCGCCGCATCGTCGTTATGGATAGCAAAGTAGAAGTTGCCGTTTGATTGGTTGCTCCAAAGCACACCGATCTTATTATCGAACGCGATCAGCGAGGAGATATCGTCGGAGCCGACTTGGAAGCCGTTTCCACTCTCTCCCACGACTGGGGGCGGGTTGAAGGGCGCGCTCCACACTAGGTCCGACGTGGTGCTATAGCGGATCCAGACTTTCTTGTTCTGCGTGTAGGTGATCCACAACTGCCCCGTCGAGTCTTTATCGATCACGATCGTTTCGGAGCCGCCCGAACGCACCACCACCGGGAATCCGCTATCGAGTGTGTAGGCGTTTTGCAACGGGGCGTTAGGGTTGAAACTGTAGCGGAATAGCTTGGCATCAAGGTCAATTCCCGACGGTTCGGTGCCTGCGCCCGAGACAACATAGAGCTTTGTGCCGTCCCAAAGCGTATCGGCCTGTGTCGCGAGGCGGTCGTCGAGCATTGTGTTTGTTTTGATCCACTGGGTGCCATCAAGGTAAAAAATATAGTATTTCCCATCACTATGCAGCATACTGGCCCACCAAATGCCAGCATTAAACCAGAGTTTGCTCTGCGGTTTTTCGCCGGTGGGAGAGAAATCGGCTTTGGAGGAGTTAGCTGGGTAGAGTGGGCCGAGACATCCGTATTGATTTCCGCTTTGGCAACTCAGGGGATCCGCCGCATTGGTGATGGTGATGCCCCAAGTGAAGATGCTTCCTGCGAGGACGAGACAAAGGCATCCTGCCACAATCATTTGAAATTGACGGCGTAACACAGAATCGAATCCTTTCCCTTCCTAAATCAGCATGGAGCAGTGGTAGGATGCGATTGACGACATACGAGGTCTTTTGTTGATGCAAAATCGATAGTGCAAGTATACTCGTGGAGATTAAAAATTCATATGACATTTTATTTAATGCTTTGATAATGGAAATACTATCGATGGTCGTGTGTATGTTATTAGGATGCCGAATCGCTATCCGAAAGCGTCAATTTGATAGATGATCGTTTTGTTAGATAAAGACGGAAACAGGTATTTCTTAATAAAAACTAATATATTTGTTAAAAACATTTATTCACAATTAGATGCCTGTCGAAGTGCTTTCTCCTCATCGTTGGCACATTGGTTTGGGAAAAAGTGTCGTCAGCGCCTGAGCGCTCGTTGCTACGGAACAACCTCCGTCGTGCAGAACGTTTGCACTCTGTTGGCGCGGATATTCGCAGCATCGCCTCAAGCAAATCACAGTATTACGACGTGTTGTATGGGCATGACGTTTCCCGCTGCTCGCCGCATTTACTCCCCACAAACAAACATCGATGCGCTGCATGTCGCAGCACATCGACATAACGTACCTCGTTCGCGTTGGCTTTGGGGTCACTCCACCAGCAGTACGATGCGGCCATATCCATGGCCCGTTTGGCTCACCCGATGCGCCTCGGCGGCTTGGTGCAGGGGGAACTGGCGTCCAACCACCGCTTGCACAGCACCCTCGCTGATCAGCTGCGCGATCGCCTCTAGGTCGGCGCTGGTGGGCAACGTGCGGTTTTTGAACGCTCGAATCCCTCGTTGCTCCGCCAAGGCAGCATCGGGCGGCTGCAACAGCGAGATAAGCGTTCCGCCCGGTCGCACCACCTCCATCGAGCGTTGCAACGTCTCGCCGCCGATCGTATCGAGCACCAGATCGACCTCGCCGACCTCCCGCTCAAACGGCACTGTCTGGTAGTCGATCAGCGTATCGACACCGAGCGCCCGCAGCGCCGCGTGATGCTTCGCCGAAGCTGTCGCGATCACGTGCGCGCCCTTCCAGCGGGCGAACTGCACCGCGAACAAGCCCACACCGCCAGCCGCGCCGTGGATAAGCACGCGCTGGCCTGCCTGAAGCTCGCCATCGCCAAACAGCGCGCTCCAGGCTGTGCTCGCGCCACCCGAGATGGTGGCCGCCTGTGCAAAGCTCAACGCATCGGGCTTACGTGCGAGCAGGCTCAACGTCTCGGGCGTGAGCGCGGGTGGCTCGGCCTGTGTCACCGTGTACTCGGCGTAACTGCCGCCGGTGGTGCGCCCGAACACGGCGTCGCCCACCGCGAAGCGCGACACGCCCGGCCCCACTTCGGCCACCACCCCTGCGAACGCGCTGCCCGGCGTGTATGGGAACGTGACCGGGAAGGCGAACAGCCCTTGGCGCACCTTCCATTCGATCGGTAGCACGCCAGCCGCCCGCACCTGCACCAGCACCTCGCCAGCCGCAGGCTGAGGGCGCGGCACTTCCTCCAGCACTAGCTCCTCTGGCCCTCCAAAACGATGTACACGAATCGCCCGCATATCAGCTCCTCCTCTTTCAACTGCATCTTGGCCGATCGTATCAAGCGCATCCCCGTACCTCAAGCGGCCAAAGGCCGAGCGCACACATGCACCAAAGAACAGTTGAATCCTCGCCTTGTCGCCGCCTGCGGCAGTTGGCCGGTCAAGAGCGCCGCTTTGCCAAACACGTCAA
>CALKHR010000089.1 GCA_937988885.1 uncultured Roseiflexaceae bacterium
CTATTCTTTGAAACCTTGTGAAGCATCCATCCGTACTTAGGAGTGCAACTATCACGAACGAAACAACGTCACATTGGTGCGACATCGACGAGCGCACTATTGGTGTTGGTTTGAGTTGGCGAATCCCTCAAGCACAGCACCAGCTAGGTGAGGGAGTATATGAATTCGCAAACGATACGCTGCACAAGTTGTGGTAACGAGAATCCGGGGGACGCACGCTTTTGTATTGAGTGTAGTGCTTCGTTAGTGCAGGCCGCCGAGGGGAGCACGACACGCTTGCCAGGGAAATTGTGCTCGCACTGCGGCAGCCGCAACCCAGACGAGGCGCTGTTCTGCGTCATCTGTGGGCGAGGTTTCGCGCAGCAACGCCCTGCGCCCGCAGCACGCCCTGCGCCAGCGCCCTCCGCGCGACCAACGCCCGCGTCTCGCCCGACGCCAACACACTCGCCGCGCCAGCATAGCTACCCGCACGTCGCACCCACGCCAAGGCCGATAGCGAAGCCGATTCAGACGCCCGCACAGGGCGGTACTTGGGCCTCGTTCGTACCGGTGATCTTTATTGTGGGTATCGCGTTCCTATTGATGCGCGGTGCCTTCTGGCCGGGCATCCTGTGGCTGATCGGCATCACCTGTTTTGTTGGTTCGCTCGGCCACGAGCATCCAAATAAGGCGCTTTCGCACTTGGTGTGGTGGGGCGGTTTAGCCTTCTTGTTCACCACGAAGCTCTTTTTCCCGGGCATCCTCGTGTTGTTCCTTATTTGTATGATGCTGAGCGGAGGACACGGTAAACGAGGGTGGTGGTAAGAGACAAATTTCACCAGAAACGAAGAGCAGGCGGTGCGCCTGCTCTTTTTGTGTGGGCCTTAGTTGGGCGATTGGAGGAGTCGGAGCAACGCCATGCCATAGGCATTTTCGGCGGTGGGTGCGTCAAACTCCAGCATTTCGTCCTGATTAGCGAGCTGGCAACGGTAACCGTATGCGAGCCGATCCAGGCGCAATGGCGCATCGGGCCCGATCCGCTCACTAATCAACTCGCGCAGTTGGGTCTCACTGGGCAGCCAAATCACATCGGCTACCAACACATTGTCGAGTGCCCACTCGCTTGTGCCGTGAAACGTGACCATCCGATCGCCGTGATATTCTTGAATAAGCGTGGTGAGATGGTTGACTACGTAAACTTGGTCGTCGAGGCCACGATCGGGGATGATGAAACTATCGCCTTCGGCTGGCTGCCAAACTAAACCGGCACGTTTCAGTTGCTTGGCTAAATCGCGCTCAATCATCGGAACACCTCGCAATCATCACAGATGTGCCCACCGAACATTGGAATCGTAGAGAGTCGTTGGCGGTTTGTCAAGGAGGCCAAGGTTTGGCGCAAGTGGCCGCCTATGCTATAATGCCTTGCGCGCCCGTGGCATCACCAGCGGAATTCAGGCTACAGGATGGCTTCCTTATGCGGTGCCCATTTTGTCAGCATCCAGATAGCGATGTTATAGACACTCGCAAACTCAATAGTGGCGAAACCATCCGCCGCCGCCGCAAATGCGCTGCGTGTGGCAAGCGCTTCACCACGTATGAGCGTGTCGAGTCGGTTAGTCTTACGGTCGTAAAGAAGAATGGCGAACGCGAACCTTACGACCGCGAAAAGTTGATGCGAGGCGTGCGCACTGCATGCTATCGAAGACCCGTCTCGGCCCAGCAACTCGAAAGTTTTGCCAACGATGTCGAGTCGGCGCTGATGGGGTTGGATGAGCAAGAGGTTTCGTCCACAACCATCGGCGATATTGCGATGGCTCAGTTGCGCGAATTAGACGAAGTCGCCTATATTCGCTTCGCGTCAGTGTATCGTGCTTTCACCGACATCGGCAAACTGCGAGAAGCTGTCGAGGAGCTATTAGAGCCAGAACAAGGGATCGAGAACCAAGCGGTGCCAGCCAAACCTCAGGCTGGCGATGTTATGGTGCCCGATTCATCAGTATCATAAAGGGGCGGTTACATGGAAGCCGACATGACCGAGCAACCGCGTCGGGGATGGTTCTCTCAAATGTGGAACCATCTACGAGACGGTTTAAGTCATCTTCAATGGCGCGATGTTCTCCTAATTGGCATCGTCGCAGGCATTCTGATGCCGATCGCGTTCCTGATGAACAATTTCCTGGTGTTTATTGCCGGTGTGATCCCGGTTGGCGCGGGTTTGTTCATTGGTCGGCGTGTGAAGCGCAATTATACGCTGCATGGCTTTATTGCTGGCCTGATCGGTGCAGTAGTGAGCTTGGCGGTGCTGTATACGATCCTGTTGGTGCTGCCGTACGGTGCCGAGTTTAGCGCACAGGCGGCTGCCCAGGCCGAGGCGAGTGGCATGCCAGCCGATCAGGTGACCCCCGAGGCGCTCTTTGTCCAGTTGGGCGGCTCGACGGCGTTCTTCCTGTTGGCATTCGTGGCCTTCGGCGCCTCAACATCGGGCCGCGCCGAGGAGCGCAATCGCCAGGCACGCCAGATCGTGGAGGCACGCGGCGGTCGTCTCGAACGCCCACACACTATCCGCACTCCCGATGATATCCGTGGCCTGTCGCTGCCGCAGTTCGGCTCGTATGTCAGCAACTTGTTCAAGAAGCAGGGCTTCACCTTCAAGGATTATCGCTTCGTCGATAAAGACAAGCACCTCGATCTGTGGATGGAGCACAACGGCGAGCCGTGGCGCTTGCGACTCTGCGTGGCCGATAAGGTCAACCCCGGCACGATCGAGGGCTTGCTGCAAGAGATGAAGCGCGAAGGCGTCACGAAGGGCGTGGTGCTGACATCGACTGAGTTCACCCCGAGCGCAACTAAGGCGGCCAAAAATCGGCCTGTCGTGTTGATCGATGGCTCCTTACTGTACGAAATCGCTGAGCAATAAGCCATTGGGCATGCATCGGCATGCCTCGCTGATACTGGATACGTGGAGTTGGCATGCAGCTGAGTTTGAAGGGTAAAGTCGCGCTAGTGACTGGCGCTTCGCGTGGAATTGGGCGCGCAATCGCGATCACGCTGGCTGGAGCTGGCGCACAGGTGGTTGTCAATTACCGCAGTCAAGCTGAAGCCGCTGAAGAAGTGGTGCAGATCATCCAAGCCGCTGGTGGCCAGGCGATCGCCATCCAAGGCGATGTCGCAGTGGCCGAGGATGTCGAGCGCGTGTTTAAAGGCACGCTCGAACAGTACGGCAAACTCGATATTTTGGTGAACAACGCTGGCATCACCCGCGACACGCTGCTGTTGCGGATGAAGGAAGACGATTTCGATAGCGTGATCGCCACCAATTTGCGCGGCGTGTACCTATGTACCAAAGCTGCGCTGCGCCCGATGACTAAGGCGCGCGGTGGCCGCATCATCAATATCACCTCGGTGGTCGGGCTGATGGGTAATGCGGGCCAGGCGAATTATGCAGCCGCCAAGGCTGGCATCGTCGGCTTCACCAAATCGACCGCCCGCGAAATGGCCTCGCGTGGCATCACCGTGAACGCTGTGGCCCCCGGCTATATCGACACGGAGCTGACGGGTGTGCTGAGCGATTCGGTGCGTCAGGCCATCCTCGAGAGCATCCCGCTGGGGCGGCTTGGTGAACCGCAGGATGTCGCTAATCTGGTCTGTTTCTTGGCCTCCGACGCCGCCGCGTACATTACAGGCCAAACCTTGACGGTGGATGGAGGAATGGTCATGCACTAGGGCTAGCAGGTCGAGCAGCCGTGCTTCTGCACGCTCACTCGGCCCGCCTAGCACTTACGGCTGGCTGCATTATGTTTAACAAAGTATTGATCGCCAATCGCGGCGAGATCGCAGTTCGCATTGTGCGAGCTTGCCAAGAATTAGGTCTCCGCGCTGTGGTCGCTTATTCGCAGGCAGATCGCGACTCGTTAGCTGTACGGCTCGCCGACGAAGCTGTGTGCATTGGCCCTGCCGCGCCTTCCCGTTCGTATCTGAATATCCCTGCGTTGATCAGTGCCGCGCTGATCACCGGTTGTGATGCGATTCACCCAGGGTACGGATTCCTCTCGGAAAACGCCTACTTCGCCGAGATCTGCAACGAGTGTAACTTGAAGTTCGTCGGGCCGTCGCCGGAGGCGATTCGCCTGATGGGCGATAAGGCGACTGCGCGCCAAACCATGCGCGATGCGGGGATGCCGATCATCCCTGGCTCCGATGGCGTGTTGCGCAACCTTGAGGAGGCGATCGACCTGGCCCGCACGATCGGCTACCCAGTGCTGCTGAAAGCGGTGGCTGGTGGCGGTGGGCGCGGTATGCGCGTGGTGCAGGACGAGAACGAACTGACGCGGGCGTTCCCCACCGCACGCGCCGAGGCCGAAGCGGCATTCGGGCAGGGCGACCTGTACATGGAGCGCTACCTGACGGGCATGCGCCATGTCGAGGTGCAGGTGCTGGCCGATGAGCACGGCAACGCCATCCACCTTGGCGAGCGCGACTGCTCGATCCAGCGACGCCATCAGAAGATCATCGAGGAAGGTCCTTCGCCCGCTGTCTCTCCCGAGCTTCGCGAGGCGATGGGACAGGCTGCCGTGGCCGGCATCAAATCGATCAACTACGCGAACGCGGGGACGCTCGAGTTCTTGCTGGGGCCAGACAACCAGTTCTATTTTATGGAGATGAACACGCGTATTCAGGTCGAGCACCCTGTGACCGAGCTGATTACAGGCGTGGATCTCGTGAAATGGCAGCTACAAATCGCGGCTGGCGAACGCTTGACGCTGACCCAGAAAGACGTTAGAATACGCGGGCACGCCATTGAGTGCCGCATAAACGCGGAGGATCCAGCTCGGGATTTCCTGCCATCAGCAGGGGAAATCGAGTTCTTTTTGCCACCAGGTGGGCCGGGCGTGCGAATCGACACGCACCTCTATGCGGGTTATACGCCACCTGGCGTCTACGATTCGTTGCTGGCAAAGGTGATCACTTGGGGTGAGGATCGTGACGAAGCGTTAGCGCGTATGCGACGAGCACTGAGTGAATGCATCATTACTGGCGTAACGACGACCATGCCATTCCAACTCGAATTGTTGAGTGAGCCTACCTTCCAACGTGGCGAATGTGACCTCAGCTTCCTACCTGCGCTTATGCAGCGACAAAGGGGGTGATGGTGACTATCGCAAACGGCAGCGTAACCGTGGCACCGCATGTGCTGCTGCGCCTGATCACCCTGGCGATCCTTGAAGTGCCAGGGGTAGCGCGGCTAGGTAGTGTGCCCCGCACACAATTGAGTCGTCGAGGAACAAGTAGTAGCACAGGTGTGAGTATTCATCAGACCGCTGCGGGCGTGTGCGCCGATTGCTATATAATCGCCGCCAATACAAATTTAGTAGAGCTGGGCACAGCAGTCCAGGCAACTGTAGCGGCTGTCATCCGAGACTTGGCAGGAATGTCGGTCGCGGAGGTCAACGTCTACATCCAGGATGTGGAGGCCAATAGTGGCTAGCTTGCGTCATCGTGTTCGTGTGCTCGCTCTTCAGGCACTTTTCGAATTAGATGCAACCGACCATGCACCGGACGTGATCGTCTCTCGGTATATGGCGGAAGAAGACCTGCCAGTCGAAGGGCAGCGCTTCTTACGTACATTGGTGTTCGGTGTGTGGGAACATTATCCCTACCTCGATCGTATCATTGAGGAAGCTGCACCGAACTGGCCAGTAGGCCAAATGCCAGGCGTCGATAAGGCCATCCTACGGATAGCACTGTACGAGATCCTGATCGACGAAGCTGAGCATACACCTGTCAAAGCGGTGATCAATGAGGCTGTCGAATTAGCAAAACACTTCGGCAGCGATAATTCGAGCCGATTTGTGAATGGTGTGCTTGGAACCGTGGTTACGCGTTACATCGAAGGTAAAGCCGAATAGTGTTTCTCTATGCTCGTAGCTTCGGCTATGCTGCATACGGCACATTGGACCATATACTAATACCTCAACCAAGTTGTTGAAAGGAGTACTTTATGCCCTCGGAAGAACTGGTGGAAAAGCTCAAGAAGATTGTTGCCGAGCAGCTTAGCGTCGATGAGAGCAAAATCGTTCCATCAGCGCGATTCTCAGAAGACCTCAATGCCGACTCGCTCGACTTGGTCGAAATGATCATGTCGCTCGAAGAGGAGTTTGGCGTGGAGATCCCTGATGAGGAAGCCGAGAAGCTCCTCACAGTGCAGGATGCGCTCGACTACATCGCGGCACATAAAACAGAGGATTAAGATTCGCCCTCGCGGGCCGATCATGTCTAGCGCCGCAGTTGCTCTTGTAAGGCGGCTGCGGCGTCTCTTCTTTTTCATCTTTGGTGTAAGGAACGCCGGCCATGACTTTCCTAGGCATTGGGCCAGGCGAGCTGTTGATGATTATCATCCTGGCGTTGGTGGTGGTTGGGCCCGAACGCCTGCCAGGAATGGCCCGCCAAGCCGGGCGCATGCTCGTAACTATTCGTAATTGGATGCAATCTTCCCCCGATGCGGCACTCGTTTTGCGTGCACGCCAGGAGATCGAGCAGGAACTCGCTCAACTACGAACCGAGCTGCTTGAGGTCCAAAGTGTGCGCGATGAGGTGATGGGGGTCGCCAAACAGATCGATGAAGCAGTCAGCCCGATCAAGTCGATACGAGCGCCTTCTGTTTCCGATCTGATCAAGCCTCCGGCTGAGCAAACAGTTGCAGCTGGGAATATCGGCGCAGCCGAGGCCGAGAACGCATCCGCTGAAGATACCACACTTGTGGACTCATCCGGTTCGCCTATTTCGTCATCGGCTTCGTCTGATACCCCCGCCACAGATGCGCCTGCAACCGCCACCGCAGCTGTGGAGCCTGCCGCTGCGTCGGCTGATGCTCCGGCGGAGGCGCCTGCAACCGCCACCACAACTGTGGAGCCTGCCGCTGTGTCGGCTGATACTCCGGCGGGTGCACTTGTGGATGCAGCAGCAACTGCCGTCGAGCCTACGGAGCCAGCGGTTGCCGCGCAACAGAGTGCGGCGCCTGCGTTGGCTGCCGAGATCGAGGCTTTGGGGTTGCGCCTGCAAGCCGTCATGGCCGATCTCCACGCGCTCCAAGAACAACTCAAGCAACACGGGCTGCTTGCTCCTGATTGGGTACCACCATCACATACGATGCAGCTTCCCCAGCCTGAAGAAGCGCTCGAAGAGGCTAGCAAATGAGTCAATCTACGCTGCTGATCGCAATCAGCGTGATTGCCATCCTGATTTTATTACCGCTTGTGGTCATGGTGGCAGTGCGTTATCTCATCCCGCTGGATGACGAGGTCGAACCAGAGCAGTTTGAGCCTGCACCCCAGATGAATACGCTGCGCGACTACTGGGAAGGCGCAATGCCGCACTTAATCGAGCTGCGCGATCGGCTGTTCAAGGCGTTCGGCGCGATCATTTTAGGCGCAGTAGTCGGCTTCTGGCTTGTGAGCGATTATAGCCCGATCGGGTCGCTGCCCATTCTGATCATCAACCACTTTGCGCCGGGCCGCACGCTTGAGGCGATTGCAGTAGCCGAGGTGTTCATCAACTATATGGCGATCGCGCTGTTGGTGGGCATCGCGCTGGCAATGCCAGTGGTGGTGTATCAGATTGTTGCGTTCTTTGTGCCGGGCCTGACGGGCCGCGAGAAGCGCATTGTGTTCACCGCATTGCCGTTCGTCACCGAGTTGTTTTTGGCAGGTTTGGCGTTCGGTTGGTTCTTCACGGTGCCGCAAGCGCTCAACTTCTTGCTCAACTTCGGCATTGAGAACCCCGAGATCGATATCAAGCCTACGCTCGATAACTTCTTCTCGATCGTCACGCGATTGCTGTTGTGGAACGGCGCAGTGTTCGAGTTGCCCGCGATCGTCTATCTGCTGGCGCGCTTGGGTGTGGTGAATACCAAACAGCTCTCCGCTACGCGCCGTTATGCGATCGTGGTGATTGTGATCGTGGCTGCGATCATCACGCCCACCGGCGACCCGTACAACCTGCTGCTGTTGGCTATCCCGATGTATTTGTTGTACGAGTTGGGTATTCTGCTCTCGCGCTTTGTGCCTAGTTCGGTGAAGAATCGGAATGCGGCGGCGAATTCGAAACAGCCTGCGTAGCAACGCTTTTCTGATGCTCAAAACCGTGGCTCGCTATTCGCGAACCACGGTTTTTGTGTAGGTAATGCGCTGCTAGCAACAGAACGTTGCGCAGCAGGCTCGCCTTCTTCCCAAGCGATCACGCAATTAGGCGTTGCGTTTCTTGAGAATAAGGCCGATCACTTTGTAGATCAGCTTGGCGGCCAGGAAGTCGCTAGCGTGCAGGCCCGGCAGCGGCGCGAGCTCGACACAATCGGCGGCGACCACGTCGCCTGCGCTCACCACGGTGCGGATGATGTCGAGCACTTGCGCCCAATTCAGGCCGCCCGGCTCGGGTGTGCCTGTGGCGGGCACAAAGGCTGGGTCGAAGCCGTCGAGATCGATGGTGAGGAAGACTTTCTTGTCGCGCACGAGTTCGGCGAGCTTGGGCAGGTGCCCGCCCGCGTGAACATCTTCGGCGAACCATACGTGAATGCGCTCAGGTTCGGCTCGGATCAGGTCGATCTCCTCGCGACAGACCGAGCGAATGCCGAGCTGGATGATGTCGGAGCCTGCGTCGAAGATGCGCTTGGAGACGCTGGCATGGCTGTAGATGCTGCCCTCGTAGCTGTCGCGGAGGTCGCTGTGCGCGTCGATCTGCACAAGCACGAAGTCGCCATGCACTGCTCGCACAGCCTGGGCGATGCCCGCCGAGACGCTATGCTCGCCTCCCAAGCCGAATAGGAATTTGCCGTTGCGCATGTGCTCCTCAGCACAAGCGGCGATGGCGGTGACCATGTCGGCGGGGCCGCTGACGACGGGCGCGAGGTACGGCAGCGTGTGAATGCCGTAGGTGAGGGCTGGTTCGTCGTCTAGCTCGCGGTCGTAGAGTTCGACTTGGTGCGAGGCGTAGATGATGGCCCGGGGGCCTTCGCGGGTGCCCTGCCCGTAGCTGACGGTGCTCTCGTAGGGGATGGGCAAGATGGCCACTGCGCTTTTATCGTAGTCGCTATACTCGGCGTCGAGGCCAAGGAAATTGTCGGGTGGGAGGGTTTCGTAACGTGCCATGCGTTCACTCTCTTTATCTGCGCAATCAGCGCTCGGCGATTGTTCGTTAACTATTGGAGATTCCGCCCGGTATTATACCTGTTCTGGTTGAGGGCTGCCGTAAGCGTGGCCCTCAGCGAAGCATAACATCCAGTTTTGGTTTGTTTTTCGTAGTATACTGCTGGGAACGCTTCATTTTTGTGTCGCTAGGTAACTCTGTTTCCGCACTTGTACTAACAGGGCGCCACAGCGCCTTTGGGGATATTCATGCGCATTGCAATGGTGAGCGTTCATAGCAGCCCGCTAGCATCGTTAGGTGGCAAAGAGGCTGGCGGTATGAACGTGTATGTCCGAGAACTAAGCCGCGAATTAGGCCGACGAGGCGTTGATGTTGATATCTTCACCCGCAGCCAGGACCCCGCAGCTCCGGCGGTGGTGCAACTCGATCGACGAGTGCGGGTGGTGAATTTGCACACCGGGCCGCTGGCCCCCTACGATAAAAACTGGGTACTGACCTACCTGCCCGAATTTGTGAGCAGAATGCGCTGTTTCGCCGATGGCGAGGACCTGAGCTACGATCTGCTGCACAGCCATTATTGGCTCTCCGGCGCGGCAGCTTTGTCGCTGCGGCGCAGTTGGGGCGTACCCGTGGTGCATATGTTCCACACGCTCGGTGCCCTGAAGAATAAGGTTGCCCGTGGCGAAGCCGAACGCGAGGCGCTGCAACGCATCGAGATCGAGCGGCAGTTGATGGATCAGGCCGATGCGATCGTGGCGGCGACGGCGTTGGATCGCGATCAGATGGTCGAGTTCTACGGCGTCGATGCCGACGGGATTCGGATCGCGCCGTGTGGCGTGGACCTTGAGCTGTTCCAACCGCGCGACCAAGCTGCGGCGCGCGCCGCGCTGGAGTTGCCCGCTGCGCCGCACCGTTTGGTGCTGCTGGTGGGGCGGATCGAGCCGCTCAAGGGCATCGACGCGCTGATCCGGGCGGTGGCGCTGTTGTTCGAGCAACAGCCGCAGTTGCGCGGTCAGTTGACGGCGCTGGTGGTGGGCGGCAATAACGAGCAGGAGCGCTCGCAGTGGAACGCTGAGCAGCATCGGCTGGATGCGCTGCGCCGCGAACTCGGCGTGACGGATGCGGTGCGCTTCATGGGCGCGCGTCCGCAGGAGCAGTTGCCGCAGTTCTTCGCGGCTGCCGACGTGGTGACGATGCCTTCGCACTACGAGTCGTTCGGCATGGTGGCGCTGGAGGGTATGGCGAGCGGTCGGCCCGTGATCGCGACGGCGGCGGGTGGCCCGGCGCTGATCATCGAGCATGGGCGCAACGGTCTGCTGGTGCCGCCCGATCGCGCCGATGTGCTGGCGAGCCAGTTGTGGCAGTTGTTGAGCAACGATACGCTGCGGAAGGAGCTTGGTTCGGCGGCGCGCTGGCGTGCCGAGGGCTTCGGGTGGCCCGCGGTGGCCTGCGAGGTGATGCAGGTCTACCGCGAGACGTTGGAGCAGGCCACGCTGGAGCGCTCGCTGTTGCGCTCGTCGATGCGGGAGCATGTGCACGTGTAGCGAACAGATGTTGTTTCGCCACGTTTACAATTGATGGCACAATCAAGGACAGTGATGAATGGGCTGCTACGGGTAGCCCATTCATCATTTCAAAACATACCTCTGCTACTACAGCCTGGTGTCATCTTCCTGGTAGCACTATACAATAGGCTGGATCGATCCGAACAGCCGTTTTGCCTGCGGAAGCAAGGTTTTTCTCTGATTTTGTGTGTCGTTTTTGCGCTTGTAGCACAAAAGTGACACACATTGGAAAGTTTGACCAAATCGTACGATGCTGTGGTTTAGAAGGGGAGTGTTCATGAACGAGATGGTACTTCAATGGTGGACTGGTGCTGTGGGTGTTGCTATTTTTGTGCTCACTCTGGTGGTGATCCCGCTCTATTTTGTGTATAGTGGCCCACCACCTGCACGGAATGTTCTAACGCGCATCTTCATCAATATGTTTGTTACTGCAGGGGTTGTTGCTTGGGTTGTAGGTTTTCGGAGCCTGATCATTCAGGCACGCCCCGAATATGAATGGCTTGGCATGCTCGGCTTGGCCTTCGGCTTGGCCCGCGCGATCGTTGGGTTCGTGGCTGATGCGATTCAAGGTGGTAGTGTCTTGGGAAAACAAGAACGCCTCGATCCTACGCTTGTCGGCTCTGGTGCAGAGGGCGCCTTGATGATCTATGGCCCAATTGCACGCTTGTTGGACGCCACCTTCTTGGGTTTGGCTGGCTCGGCCTTGTTGGTCACAGGTATTCTGCCTGCATGGATTGGCTGGTTAGCCTACGCGGTTGGAATCGTTCATCTGGCTTTGGTGCCAACACTATTCTCACGAACAGATCCAGCCTATTTTTATAGCGTCAATGGGTGGGGCATTCCTACCGCAGGTGGCCTTTATATGACCTGGATTCTCCTAACAAGTATAGCCTTGCTATGGGGTTAGTGGGCTGTTTTTGACGTTCTTACGGCCAAATCCCGTTGAGTAGTTCACATTTTGTAGATGATTACCCAAATATGGTATGACGCAGTAAAACTACGTTGCACAGCCCTTCCGCGCGAGCGGGAGGGCTTTTCTGTGTTTGTGACGTTGGCAGCATGGCGTGGCGCGATTGTTGCGGTGGTTCATGCGACGTTGGGTTTTCGTCAGGAAATGGAGGCTGTCACTGCTTGGAGAGCAGGGTTATAATTGTTCTACAGTATGTTTATCATACTCACACTACCACACACTGTTTGCTCTTCCTCCCAAACATGCGGAATTTTTTCAATACAACCTATCGCGCTTGAGTCTATTCTATACTGAGGATTGCTGAGTCATTTGAGCGAGATTGTGAATGTTGCATCAACCGACATTTGCTCCAGTACCAATGTTGGCTGCAGATGTGAACTGCTTTTGGGCGCTTGAGCAGGATCAGGAAAGCTATAACCGTGAGGTGTACCTACCCGATGCCTACATTGAAGTGATTATCAATGTGGGTGCGCCCCTCCTGTTGGAAAGCGAATACGGAATGCTCGAACTACCACGAGCATTTGTGAATCCGCTCCAACATAAGCCGCTTCGGATTCGCGCTACGGGTCTTTGCCAGTTGCTTTCGATGCAGTTGTACCCTTGGGCACTCAAGCCGATCTTGAATATCGATGCTACTCCATCAACTGTGCATGTCATCGGCCTTGATGCAGGGTGGCAGCACTTTGCGGATGAACTGAGGCGAATCGTTGCGCATCGCGGATATGAAGAAGCCATCGATTGCTATCAGGAATTTGTCTGCAAAACTGCTTATCGAAACAAGCACGATCTCACTCCCATCCGCACCGCTGGATATTTACTGCACGAATCCCATGGTCAGATCCGTATGGCGGACCTCGCCGCGCAGAGCCACTTGTCTCCCAGCCAATTCGAGCGGCAGTTCAAATATTACACAGGTCTTTCGCCCAAAGCATATGCCCGAATCGTTCGCTTCGGCAGCCTCCAAGCCGCATTACTCGTGAATCCGTTTGTCCGATTGGCGGAACTGGCGGATATCTATGGCTTCAGCGACCAGGCGCACTTGATCCGCGAATTTAAGTCTTTCGCACACTGCACACCGCGCGATTTCATTGCACGTGCGCCGGCCTATTTGGAACTTCGACAACAAGAAGATTGGTACGATGTCATGAACCATTCTTTCAACGTATCGTATGCTCATGTAGTTGATCTGCACTAGCAAACGCATCGACATCATCTCTTTGGGATACGAGTATCAATTGAAGTGGCCTCAGCAAGGAAACCTTTTGGTGAGTGATATACCGGATGTCGTTGAGGCCGTGGAAAGGGTGCATACATGCAAGAACTGTTAGTGGACTTCATCACCACGTTGGATGGCTACAGTGGCGCGAAAGGGTGGCCCGGTTGGTGGGGCCTTGAAGGGCCGGAATATCTCAGTTGGCTCAAAGAGGAATCCGAACGCAAATACACGCTCTTGATGGGAGCGAACACCTACCGTCTCATGTACGATTTCGCTTCGCAAGCAGCTTCATCGGAATCGGAGCTGGGGAGCGAAGAACAAGACAGTATGAACGAGCTGAACAATACACCCAAGGTGGTGTTCTCCTCGACGCTGCAAAGTCCGTTGCCGTGGGCCAATACCCAGTTGATCAACAGAGATGCTGTCGAGGCTATGAGAAAGTTGAAGGAGGAAAGCGACAGGCCGTTGAGCAACCTTGGCAGCGTCAGCTTGTGTCGGTCGTTGCTCAAGGCAGGGCTTGTGGATCGCTTCAGGGTGGTGGTTTTCCCCGTCATCACCGGGAAGACAGGCAGCCACCGAATCTACGATGGCTATCCCGATGTCCTCCTCGAAATGATCTCCAGCCGAACCTTCGACGGCAGGATTCAGCTGCTGGAGTACGTCCCCAAAGTGCTAACCGAGCCACCGAGCACAAGCGAGGGTTCCTGATAGCGCTGTGATGTAGCTCTGTTCCCAAGTGTTGCCACAGCCCTTCCGCGCGAGCGGGAGGGCTTTTCTGTGTTTGTGACGTTGGCAGCATGGCGTGGCGCGATTGTTGCGGTGTCGCGCTTCACCTGGTTTCCGAGAGTTGGCTGTTACGATGTTTAGACCAGAGTTATGACTGCCCTACGGTATGTTGATGATACACGCGTTAGCACAACAGCGTTTGCTATCACCCGGCCTATCGTCAGTGAGTTTTCACGAGCATGCTAAAGATTTCGTCGATCAGCTGCGAATAGCAGCGCTGCAGCTCACGCGCATGTTGCGCTCCCACCCTGCTTGAGCGCAAACGTTATACACGACGATTGTTGCCCCGCCGCGACAGGCGCCAAGATCGCGCCCTTTTCCCAACAACAAACAACCTTTGTCACCACTTTGTCACCGTTTTTGAACTGCTGTGTGACCAGCAAGGGAGTGTGCGTTATGTCGATTGTGCTTGATCAGCTCAGTAAGCGCTACGAGGGCTATCCGGTGGTGAACCATGTGTCATTGGAGATAGCGGATGGCGAGTTCTTCGTGTTGCTGGGACCGAGTGGCAGCGGCAAGAGCACGATTCTGCGCATGATTGCAGGGCTGACGGCGATCGATCAGGGGAGGGTGCTGCTGCGCGGTCGCGATGTGACGCGCTTGACGCCGCAGGAGCGCGGGGTGGGCTTTGTATTCCAGCATTACGCGCTATTCCGGCATATGTCGGTGGCGGAGAATGTGGAGTTTGGGCTGCGCATTCGCAAGGTGCCAGCGGCGGAGCGACGGCGGCGGCGCGATGAGCTGCTGGAGCTCGTAGGCCTCGCGGGGCTTGGCTCGCGCTCCCCGCGCCAGCTCTCGGGCGGGCAACAGCAGCGGGTGGCGTTGGCGCGGGCGTTGGCGTACCAGCCCGAGGTGTTGCTGCTCGATGAGCCGTTTGGCGCGCTCGATGCGAAGATCCGTAGCGATCTACGCCATACGTTGCGCACCATCCAGCGCGAACTTGGGATGACGACGATCTTTGTGACTCACGATCAGGAAGAAGCGTTCGAATTGGCCGACCGCATAGGGGTGATGAATGTGGGGCGCTTGCTGGAGGTGGGGCCGCCAACCGAGCTGTATCAGCGCCCACAGACTGAGTTTGTGGCGACGTTCTTAGGCACGGCGAACCTGCTGGTGGGACGCTGCACGGCTGATGGGGTGCAACTGGGGCCGCTGCACTTTCCGCTGAGCACGGAGGCGCGCCCCGACGGTACGGATCGAGTGGTGCAGGTGCTGTTCCGACCCGAGGATATCGCGCTGGCGCCTTCCGAGGAGGAGTTGGCCGGGCCGCCACTAGGGCGCGCCGAGATCGAGCAGATCACGTTCGTCGGTTCGTTCGAGCGGCTGCGCTTGCGGTTGCCGCCGCTGGCGGGCGTGCGCCCGATCGCGCCGCTGGCCCCGTTCGGCGACGCGTTTATGTTGATCGAGGCGACACGGTCGCAGGATTTGGCGCGACGTTTTCCGCTTCAGCCCGGCGATGCGGCGTGGGTGGGGGTGCGGCGCATTCACGCGCTGGTGCACCCTGGGATGCACTTTTTGCTGCTGACCGATGGCTCGCCAGCGTCGCAGGCAGCGCTGGAAGTGGGTGGTCAGTTGTCGCGATTGGCGCATTCGAGCACCACGATCATCGGCTACAGCAAGACAGGGCGGGGCGAGGCGAGTGAGACGCTGCAACGACAGCTTCAGGAGACGCGCGAACGGATCGGCGGCGGCTTGCCCTCGCTGGAGGCGCGCGTGATGCTAGAGCCGCTCGCGGTGGGCTTAGCCCGCGAAAGTGAGCAACAGACGTTTGATCTGGTGGTGTTGGGCAGCCAAACACCCGAACAGCTGGAGTTGGCCGGACAGATCTTGCAGATCGGGATGCACCACGTGTTGCTGGTGCCACGGGCCACGCAGGCATTGACGCGCATTTTGATCTGCGTGGCGGCTGGCGAGCCGGGCAAGGACGATGTGACGTTCACGGGGCGGCTTGCGCGGCATTTGGGCGCGGAAATTTCACTGCTTTCGGTGGTGCCGAAGGATGCCGGCTACCCGGAGATGCGCGCGCGTTCCGAGCGGTTTTTGGAGGCGGGTGTGCGGACGCTGGGCGTGCTGGGGGTGGAGGCTCAATGGAAGATTCGGAGCGGCGTGGTTCACGATGAGATTTTGGCCGAGATGCATGAGGGCGGCTACGACTTGTTGGTGTTAGGTGCGCCGTTGCATCACGATGGACGCGGCGTGTTGAAAGGCGGCGTGATCGGTCAGATTCTGACGAAGTTGACCGACCGACCGGTGTTGATTGTGCGCTCGCCGTACACTGCGAATCGCGCTCTCTGATCGGGCAATGAGCATAAGCACTATCGAAGGAGGTATTGCGATGCATGTCCGTTTCCCTTGGTTGATCGGCGTGTTGATCGGCGCGCTACTGGTGAGTTCTTGCGGTGGAGGCACCACTGCGAGCAGCTCTTCGGGTAACTCAGCGACAACGATTGTGTTGGGTGCGTATACGACTCCTCGCGAAGCCTACAGCAAGCTCATCCCGATGTTTAAGGAGCAGTGGAAGGCGCAAACGGGCCAAGACATCACGTTTGAGGAATCGTACCAAGGCTCGGGGGCGCAGTCGCGATCGATTGTGGAGGGATTCGAGGCCGATGTGGCGGCGCTCTCATTGGAGGCCGACATCAACCGCATCAGCGAGGCGGGGCTGATCACGCACGATTGGCGCGCGATGCCCTACAACGGCATCGTCAGCACGTCGGTGGTGGTGTTCGCGGTGCGCAAGGGCAATCCCAAAGGCATCCGGGATTGGGCCGATCTGGCGCAACCTGGCCTGCAGGTGCTGACGCCCGACCCCAAGACGAGCGGTGGGGCGCAGTGGAACATTTTATCGCTATACGGCGCGGCAAAACGCGGTTTTGTGGAGGGCGTGCCGAAGGACGATGATGCTGCGGCTGTGGAGTTCCTCAAAAAGGTGCTGGCGAATGTGCTGGTGATGGATAAGGGCGCTCGCGAGAGCATCACCAACTTCGAGAAGGGCGTGGGCGATGTGGCAATCACGTATGAGAACGAGGTGTTGGTGGGATTGGCGAGCGGGCAGGAGTACGACTACATCATCCCACGGTCGAGCATTGTGATCGAGAACCCGGTCGCGCTGGTCGATAGCTACGTGGATAAACACGGCAACCGTAAACTGGTCGAGGCATTTGTGGCGTTCCTGTTCACGCCCGAGGCGCAACGAGTATTCGCGGAGACGGGCGGTTTGCGTTCGCCGGACCTGAGCGTGGCCGATGCGACGAAGGATCGCTACCCGCCGCTGGAGGATACGTTCACGATCGATTATTTCGGCGGCTGGCAGGAGGCGACGCCCGCATACTTCGGCGACAACGGTATCTACACCAAGGCGATCGCCGAGGTGCAGCAGTAGTTATCTCGCACGCTTCGTGGCGTGCTGCAGGCCGCAATGGCCGTAGCACGCCACAGTTGGCAACCTAGTAACCAAAGGCCAAGACGATGATACAACGTGAAGCTTCGATGCCGATGGCGACGCGGTGGTGGTCGAGCACGATGGCGGTACGGCTGATGTCGTTCACTTACCTGACGTTGATGCTGATTATTCCGCTGGCGGTGATCGTGCAGGATGGCTTTCAGGATGGGGTGGCGGGTTTCTGGCAGGCGATCAGCCGCCCGGTGCCGATGAGCGCGCTGCTGCTCAGTCTGTGGACCGCCGGGGTCATGGCGTGCATCAATGCGGTGATGGGCCTGCTCACGGCTTATGTGCTGGTGCGCTACGAGTTCCCCGGCAAGGCGCTGCTGAACGGCATTGTCGATCTGCCGTTTGCGATCCCCACGCTGGTCACGGGCGTGATGCTGGTGGTGCTCTACGGGCCGCAACAGGTGTTGGGTTCGTGGCTAGATCGGACGTTTGGGCTGAAGATTATGTTCGCGCCACCCGGCATTATCCTGGCGCTGTTGTTCGTCACGTTCCCGTTCGTGGTGCGCACCGTGCAGCCTGTGCTCGAAGCGCTCGACCGCGACCAGGAGGAGGCCGCTGCGACGATCGGGGCAGGCGCGTGGACGACGTTCCGCCGTGTGGTGCTGCCCGCCCTGGCGATGCCCGTTGCCAGCGGTGCGCTGCTCAGCTTCGCCCGTGCAATGGGCGAGTTCGGCGCGGTGGTGGTGGTGGCGGGTAATATCCCGCTGCGCACGCAGACCGCCGCCGTGTATGTGTTCGGTGAGGTGGAATCGGAGAATCGGCGGGCGGCGAGCGCGATGTCGCTGGTGATGTTGACGATCGCGTTCAGCTTGGTAGTGCTGGTCGATTGGCTGCAAAGGAGGCGCGAAGATGGCTAGTATCCCGAATGATCGAAGCGATGCAGCCATCAACGAGGCTGCGTTGGGGCGCGCTGTGACGCTCGATAGCCGCGCTTGGATTCGTTGGCTGCTGATCGGCCTAGTGGTGAGCTATGTCGGGATCATCATCCTGGCGCCGTTGGGCGCGCTGGTGTTTGGCGCGTTCGCTGGAGGTGTGGGAGCGATCGTCTCGGCGCTGAGCGAGCCGCAAGTGCTCTCGGCGTTCTGGCGCACGCTGCTGATCGGCTTGATAGTGGTGTTGATCCACGCGGTGTTCGGCACGATGGTGGCCTGGGTGCTGGTACGCCACTCGTTCCGTGGGCGGCGGGTGCTGAATGGCCTGATCGATCTGCCGTTCGCGATCTCGCCCGTGGTGGCGGGCTATATGCTGCTGCTGCTGTTCGGCAGGCGCGGGCTGTTCGCGCCGGTGCTGGAGATGTTCGATATCAAGATCGCCTTCGCGCTGCCGGGAATGCTGCTGGCGACGCTGTTTGTGACGTTGCCGTTTATGGTGCGCGAGTTGATGCCTGTGCTGCATGCGTTCGGCACCGAGCAGGAGCAAGCCGCCGCGACGATGGGCGCAAATGGCTGGCAGACGTTCTGGTTTGTGACGTTCCCCGCATTGCGCTGGGCGTTCCTCTACGGTCTCACGCTCACGTTCGCACGGGCGCTGGGCGAGTTTGGCGCGGTGCTGGTGGTGGGTGGCGGCGTGCAGGGCCAAACCGAGACCGCCACGCTGTACATCTTCCGGGCGCTCGACGACCGCCAATACATCGGGGCGTACAGCGCTGCGCTGGTATTGGGGTTAGTCTCGATGGTGCTGGTGCTGGGTGCCGATATCCTGCGCCGAAAAGCGGAATAGAGTATACTACGATCACTCGCTGATCGGCATCCGCACGCACAACACTGGCAATTGCCATGGGCCATCTGCGTTTGAGCACTCTGTTGGTGATCGTTAATGTCGGGCTGCTGTTGCTGGCAGTCGCTGGCGTCGCTGTGATCGCCGTACGGTTGCTCGAACAGCTGGCCGATGAGCAAGCGCTGGCCCGCGTGAGCCAAGCGAATCGCAGTGCGTTCCAGGCGTTGGAGCATACGAGCCAACACGCCGAAGTTGCTGCGAGAACGTTTGCAGAACAGCCACAACTCCCCCAACTGTTAGCTCCACCCCTCCAACAAGCCGAACTTAACGCGTTGCTCGATCAGGTGTGTGGCGAGCGCTTCGATGCTTGCGCGATCCTGCGCGATGAGCAGGTGTTGGCCAGCAATGCGGATATACTGTGGAGCCTGCCCACCTCGTCTGAGCGATTCGGTCGGCTGTTGATGAGTCCTCAGGATGGGCCGCTGGTGCTGGGGGCGTGGGCGGCGGTGCCCACTTCGCCCGATGTGCGGGTGGTGGTAGGTGCCCTACTCGACAGCGCCTTCTGTGAGTGGTTGAGCGATGAGATCGGCCTGACGGTGCTGATTAGTAAGCGCCAGAGCATCCCGATCAGTGTCAGCGATGCGCGCAGCCTGGCGTTGCGTACCCAGCAACTCGCCGCAAACCGCAGCAATCAGCAGGAGTTGTACCGGGCCGCGCTGCCGTTGCTGGCCCCCACGGGCGAGGCGCTCGGCGTGATCGAGACACAGTTGCCGACCATGAGCATCAGCGAGACGATCAGCAGGTTCAGCACGACGCTGATTGTGCTGACGCTGTCGCTCACCGCTATCGCCGCGCTGATCAGCGTGGTGCTGGGCAAGCAGTTGGGCGCGCCGCTCCGTTCGCTGACCGCCGCCGCCACGCGGATCGGCTCGGGCGACTTGAGCACGCCGATCACGTTGGCCCCTGGCGCAGAGATCGGCAGGCTGGCGATGGCGCTGGAAGAGATGCGGGTGCGGTTGCAGCGCCTCACCGCTGATCTGCGTCGCGAGCAGGCCGAAGCGCATACGGTGGTGACGGGGATTATCGAGGGCGTGTTCACGGTCGATCGCGAGCGCCGCATTCGCTACCTGAACCCGCAGGCCGCCGCGATGCTGGGCCTCGATGAGCACGCGGTGTTGGGGCGATTCTGCGGCGAGGTGCTGTGGCCGCAGGGGCCGAGCGGTGTGCGGCCCTGCGAGGAGCACTGCCCGATCGTGCATGCGCGCTTTCGTGGGGGTGCACGCGCCACCGAGCATCTGCTGCTTGAGGATGGCCGTCGTCGCACGGTGGTGATCACCAGCGCGCCGGTGTTCGAGGGCCGCCAGGTGCAGATTATGCGCGATGAGACGGAGATCGAGGCGACCCGCCGCCTGCGCGATACGGTGCTGGCGAACATTTCGCACGAGTTTAAGACGCCGCTCTCGGCGCAATTGGCCTCGATCGAGTTGTTGCTCGATCAGTTGCCCGATCTCTCCACCGAGCAGATCGGCGACCTGGTGTTGGCCCTGCAGCGTGGCACGTTGCGCCTGACACAGTTGATCGATAACCTGTTGGAGAGCGCCCGGATCGAGGCGGGACACGATGCGCTGCACTTCCAGCCCGTCGCGCTCGACCAGGTGATCGAGGATGCGCTTGAGTTGACGCGGCCTCTGCTCGACCAACGCAAGCAGCAGGTGGTGATGCAGTTGCCATACCCGCTACCGTTGGTGCCCGGCGATGCGTTGCGGCTCACGCAGGTGTTTGTGAATCTGTTGGCGAACGCCAATAAGTTCGCGCCGCCGCAATCGACCATTTCGATCGGCGGGGAAGTTGGCGAGCAGACGATCACGCTTTGGATCGAGGATCAGGGGCCGGGGCTGCCGCTCGATGCGGGGCCGGTGCTGTTCAGCCGTTTTGTGCGTGCTCCCGCCGAGGATACACATCAGAGCGGGGTGGGGCTGGGGTTGTGGATCGTGAAGTCGATTGTGGAGCGCCACCACGGTCAAGTGACCGCCAGCAGCAACCGTAACGGTCTACGGATGTGCGTCACGCTACCCAAGGAGAAACCGCATGAAGATCCTGGTCGTTGACGATGATCTCGAACTACTCGGGCTGATCGAGTTTGCGTTGCGCCAAGCTGGGTATTTAGTGATCACGGCTGCGAGCGGCCCCGAGGCGCTCGATACGTTCCGGCGCGAGCAGCCCGATTTGGTGATTCTCGATGTGAATCTGCCGGGCTTCGATGGCTTCGAGGTGTGCCGACAGATCCGCGCCGAGTCGATGACGCCGATTATGATGCTAACGGTGCGGGGCAGCGAGGAGGATCAGGTGCGCGGCCTCGATGGCGGTGCCGACGATTACCTGACGAAGCCGTTCAGCCCGCGCAGTCTGTTGGCACGGGTGCGCGCTCTGCTGCGCCGCGCCGAGATCGACCGTCCTTCGCCGTTGGCGGCTGGCGATCTGTCGCTGGATATCGAGCGGCAGACGGTGAGCGTGGGGCACGCGCCTCCTGTGCGGCTGACGGGCTTGGAGTTCCGGCTGTTGCAGTATTTGCTGGCGAATGTGGGGCATTGTATCTCCGCCGAGCGGCTGACGACGCATGTGTGGGGCTACCGTGGCGTCGGCGATCGGCAGTTGTTGAAGCAATTGGTGCATCGGTTGCGCCAGAAACTTGAGCGCAACCCGACCGAGCCGCGCTATTTGATCACGGTGGCGGGTGTTGGGTATTTGTTGCAGGTTCACGAGGATTCGGCCAGTACGGGCCGCGAGTGAGTAGGGCGTTGATCGCCAGCGGAGGCGATTCATGGCTGGCGTACCTGGCCCGCCCACAACGGGCCTGGCACCAACGACGGGCTTGCCAGGCTGCGGTTGCATCTTGTCTCGAACCAAACCTACAGGCAATCGGGTGTGTAGGGCAATCTTTGGATGAGTTGCGCTCTTTCTGTAACCTATCAGGGCGATAGTGCGTATGTAGCATTGTGAGGTGAAGCGATTGTTCACTCACGCAAACGATAACATTTAGCAACGTTGTATCGTACCGACAAAGGAGCGCGAGATGTTTCGAAAGTTGACGAATAGTTGGGAGTTGGTCAAGGCGAGTGCCTCGGTGCTGTGTTCCGATAAAGAGTTGATTGTTTTCCCGATTGTTTCTGGTATTGCAACGCTGATTGTGGCGGCGACGTTCGCAATCCCGATGTTTCTGGCGAATATGTTCGACCAGGCGTTCGTAAGCGGCGATGGTTTCCAGCCACTCGCGATGATTATCGGGTTCCTGTTTTATCTGGTGCAGTACTTTGTGATCTTCTTCTGCAACACAGCGTTGGTAGGCGCGGCGCTCATTCGCCTGCAGGGCGGCGATCCGACGGTGAGCGATGGTTTCCGCATCGCTGGGCAGCGGATCGGTACGATCTTCGGGTATGCGCTGATCTCGGCCACGGTCGGTATGATCCTCCGCGCGATCTCTGAGCGGGCCGGTATCATCGGTCGGATTATCATTTCGCTGATCGGTATCGCGTGGAGCTTGGCGACGTATCTGGTGGTTCCGGTGCTGGCTGTCGAGAATGTTGGGCCGATCGATGCGATCAAGCGCAGCACCGAGTTACTGAAGCGCACTTGGGGCGAGCAGATCGTCGGTAATGCTGGCGTGGGCGCGGTGTTCGGGTTGATCACGCTGTTGCTGATGCTTATCCTGATCCCGCTGTTTGTGCTGGCGGTGATGAGCGAGTCGCTGGTGCTGATCGGTCTGGTTGCTGGTATCGCGGTGCTGGCCTTCCTAGCGATGGGTATCATCAGCTCGACGCTGAGCGGCATCTACACCGCTGCGGTGTACCGCTACGCGGCCACTGGCGAGACGAGCGTTGGTTTTAATGCGGAGATGGTGCAGGCGGCGTTCCAACCCAAGCGGTAGTGTTTGGTTGATTGGCTGCGATCCGGCGTTGTGATGCCGGGTCGCAGCTTTTCTGTTTTTAATCCACAGATTTCACAGATTATTTTTCGTTTCGTGTTGTCGATTGAGTAACAAAGCATCTCGTCCTCAAGAGTCATTCTGAACGAGTGCGCAGCACGAAGTGAAGAATCTCATCGTCCCATCCAGCCTTGAACGTTTGCTTGCAGTCACCATGTGTGTTTTTAATCCACAGACTTCACAGATTATTTTTCGTTTCGTGTT
>CALKHR010000090.1 GCA_937988885.1 uncultured Roseiflexaceae bacterium
GAAGCACGTCCGGTGGTGTGAGAGGGGACGGCTAGAGACCGTCCCCTACTCGATTGGGGATGATACGAAGTGATTAGCGCCCGACAACCGGCAAATACAACTTCACGGTGGTGTCGGTATCCGTATCCGTATCGGGAGTTGGTTGGTCGTTGTCGGTGATGGTGAGCGTGGTGCTGGCAGGCGCGCCAAGCTGCCCACCCACAGGCGATGTCAACCCCAACACAACCGTCTCGTCGCTCTCCTGCGCATTGTCGTCGAGCAGCGTCACGTTGATGCTGGCAGTGGTGGCGCCCGGCGCAAACGTCACGCTGCTGCCGCCGAGCGTGAAGTCGCTGCCCTGCGTGGCGGTGCCACCCGTCACAGCCACCGTCGCACTGGTGGGGGCGTAGGGGTTGGCGCGGTCGAGTTTCACACCCACGGGCACGCTGCCCGCGCTCTCGGCTGCGCTGGCACTCGCGCTCGCAAAGCTGATGCGCGGCACCACCACGTCCACGTTGGTCTGCACACTGTTATCGGAGATGTCCTGTTCGTATGCGCTGATGTCAAACGCAACCTTGAGCGTATCGCTGCGGTCGCTGTTCAGGCTGGGATCGACCACGGCTTGGATGGTGACCGTGCCGTTCGCGCCCACTGCGAGATCACCGAGCGACCACACGCCCGCCGTAGCGGTCGGCGTCATTGGCAGGCTGCTGGTCACCTGCACATCACTCAGGAAGCTCGGCAGCGTCAGTGTGACGGTCACATCCGTAGCGGCCAGCGTGCTTGTGTTGCTCACGGCCACGGTATAGCTGAACGGTTGGCCCGGCAACAGTGTGTCGAGTGTGGGGCCAGAGGCGACTAGATCGCTCGAGGTACACCAATTCAGCGCTCGTTTAAGCACCTGTATAGCCGCAGCATCCGCTAAACCTTCAACCGCAAAGCCCATCAACACCGTGCGGAACGTGGTATCGCGATAGACTGCTGCGGGGCCTTTTTCGCCAGTAAACGCAACGCCAGCCTCTGCAGTCGGCACATAACTATCGCTGTAGTTAGTGCTGAAGTAGTACACATTCAGCGGGAATGGCCCTAGCCCCGCGAATGGCCCAGCCCCTGTGATCGTCGACTGACCAGGATCGTCCTGCGCCGCACTCAGGCCCAGGTAGTCGCTCATAAACGGCGTTATGCTGCCTTTGCGTATAAAATAATCCTGAGAGCTGATCACGAGACAATTACCGTCATCTAGGAAGCGTGCTAGTTCTGCCTCAGCATCATCTCCGATCACACCATACGAACTTGGCCCACCGAACCACAGGACAGTCCGGTACGATTGAAGTTCCAGGTAGCTTGGCTCATAGGTGCCGTTTACTCCAGTTTCCCAATAGTCGTAATCGATGCCGATCTGGTCGAGGAAAAACATGTAATCGCCCAACACGTTCGGAAGATTCACATCGTCATCGACGAGCAAGAGCTGCGGAATTTGACGCACAGTAAAGCTCGCAGCCGATGAGGTCGAGCTTCCACAAGCATTATTGCCCACCACTCGCCAGTAGTAGACGCCCTGAGTCTCCAATGGTATTGGCAACTGAACCGAGGTGTCGCGCGTGCTCTGACTGAACAGCACATCGCTAAAGGCGGCATCCTTCGCGACTTGAATCGTATAGCTGTAGGTCTGCGTACCTGGCGCCCACGTGAAGGTCGGCCAATGGAATACATCGGTTGCTTGGTCGGCGGGTGCGGTCAGCGTAACGGTGCCCGGCACTTGATTCGCCAGGTAGACGAGCGCTGTATCGCTTGTGCCCGATGTTTCTTCGACCGTGAGTGTGTACGTATCGGGCGGCGTACTCGGGGAGAGGTTGAGCGCGAGTGTGCTTGTGCCCGGCGCAACGACTGGGTTCGGCGTGAAGGTAGCAACCGCACCAGGCACGCCAGAGGCGCTGAGTGTGGTGGGGTAGCTGAGCATACTTGCAAGCTGAATATTCGCCGTTAACTGGGGAGAGGTTGCCACACAAACATCGAACTTAGGTTCTTCAATGTTCACTGTACAGGTTGGGGGCAGATCGAACGCCTCAACCGAATCATTGATCACGAGGCTATTAACATCAGTTGCGCTCGCACCCAGACCACGTCGGGCGAAGGCTACCCACAACAGACACTGGTTCGCCCCAGCATTGTTGACCTGATCGGCCAGCAGGATCGCATCACGGGCATCGACAAACGAAGGATTGCACTTCTGCAGCTTCATCCCATCGATCATCAACTGCAAAAAGAGGTTGTTGCCGCCCGTGCCGTGCACCTTATCGGGATCAAAGCCGTAGGCATCCACCAAATCCCAATACACTTCCCACATAATCGAGACCCACACCTCGCCAATATCGTGAGGTGAGCCCACGCTCATTGAATTGAGCGAAGCATAGGTATGCGGATTAACGGAAGAATCGGTCGAATAGGGATAAATGCGGATACCAGCCCCATCTTGCGATTGTCCCATCAGCCACGTGCCAACGGTGAGTGGTGTTTGGCGCGTATCGGATGGTTTGGCCAGCAATGCCAACGCTAACAGATCGCTCCAACCCTCGCCCATACCAACCGACTCGGCATTCGAGAGACAACCAGAGTTCGCAGGGCCACCAGTCAGTCGGGTGGACAAACCATGACCGTACTCGTGTATCACCACACCAGTATCAAACGCGGCATCAGTCTGAGCTGAATACATAGTGAGTGTGACGGTTTGGCTTTGCAGTGCGTTTCGCAACGTTTGCCCATCGTCGTACGAAATGCCTACGCTAGGAATGGGCCTTATTTCACCATTCATATCGGGGATCACATTCGTGCCGACATTATTGGCAATAATCACCCCGAGTCCGCCAGCATTCGCAACGTTCAGCACCTTATCGGCATACGAACAGGTGCCCCGATCAACCAGCACGATTTTACCCGCCACAGCCGCAGCATTGGTTAATGCTGAACAGGCATCGGTCGACACATCTACGCCATCTTGAGCCAATGCCAATTCAGCAGAGACGTTGTAGGCTCCTGAAAAAAGCAGTGATGAGCCACCATAGTACATGCCCGCAATCGAAGCAGGGGATTGCACAATCAGACGGCCCCGCAGCGCACCCAAATACATCTGCATCTGAGGCGTCTGGCCATCCGGTGGCGTAAAGAAGTTAGCGTTATCAGCGCCCCCAAAATCCTGCGCCTCCGCATTCACCGCATCATCGCCAAGGCCACCACGGCCATAGTTATTCGTTTGGAAGTTGCCAGATACCTCATCGAAACCATAGTGGTACAAGGTATCGTGCAGCATATTGGTGGTGTAGAACAACTGTGTAATGGACGCATCGCGGTAGGTAGAGGGGTATTGATTGAAATCCAGAGCTGGCGTAAACGTCAAACTCGGGCCACCATCGACCGTCACATCGCCTGCGTTGTAGCCATTCGGCGTAGTAATGTCGGCGTAGGTGAAGGTGTTATTGCCTCGTGTGATCGTGTACTCCGCCCCATCAACGCCATCAGTATCGTGCCAGCCGTACGGCGAGGCCACCGGATCAGCAGGGTTGGTCACCAGAGTGCGTGTGCCCACATCAGGGCGCGCAACATCGAACGGATAGACCAAGTAACTAGCGCCATCTGCCGCCAGCGCGGGTGCCGCCACGGTCTCCTTGGGCAGCTCGACACGCGCAGGCGCCGCAACACCACCCGTCTGCCCATCCTCGTGGACGTGCCCGCTCGCGCTCGACCAATCGACCTGCGACACGATCTCGCCCGTGGTAGCATCGGTGCGCACATCCAGCCAACTCTGACCATCGGGCAGGCGTAGCACCATATTCCAGGCCAGCACCACCGAGCCATCCTCCAACGGCTGGTAGATCAGATGCACAGGGATCGGATCAACAGAGTAAGCTGCAGCGACGAACTCGCTGGCCTGCTCCACACCCTTTGCCGCGCGCGACTGCACGGGATCGGGTGGTGCGCCCTGCAACGACGACGAGTGCAGACCTAGTGTTGTGGCTGCCTGCACCAGCGAGGCTTGCGCGCTGAGCTTTGGTGTGCGCGTGTTCACCCGCTTGGCGAGTTGTGGGATCGCAGCGTTGTGGACATTGATGATGCTGCCATCGCGGGCCACGTTTACCGCAATATCGCCCTGGAACACATCGATGCCGCCTAATTGTTGGCGCAGCACGATATGCGTCACGCCGTTGTGAGCGGTGGTATAGCGGTCCACTACGCGCAACTCACTTAGATCAGTGGAGGATAAGCCATACGCGGCCCCATGCGACTGCACATACTGCATCGCGATCTGAAGCGGATCTCCACTTGTTGGACCTGTGAGGAAACCGTTGAAAGAAGGTGGCTCAGGTTGCGTCTGAGCTTGGAGAGGTGCCGAAAAGAGAAACGAGGAAGCGAAAACCAAACACACACAGAGCAGCGAAATAGGACGGAAATGAGCAATACGAGCTGCTACTTTCATTAATTCATTATCCTTTGATGATGCATCATGGCATCATCGACAACAGGGTCCAAAGACCATCATAGGGAGTTGTAACTCACATGATCACAGTGTGTTGGCTGTCACCTCACATCGTTCAACATCGACTACTGTAGAAACCTCAAGGCACATAAGCTACTGAATGGTAGCCAAGTGAAATCATAACACACTTGAATAACAAATATTAATGATAATTTTCATTCGAGATGTTTAATGAGGAAACCTATGTATAAGAGCGGTTTATAATAAGTTGATAGATAGCTTGTTATAACAGCTTAAACTGCATTTTTCATATAGAGGTAGTACTTCGTTATCTTGCGAACATTCAAAAGGAGAACTTGGCGAACACAGGCTGAGTCAGCTTTCAACTGTACAACTAGACTTAGAATGATGCACAAACATCCCCTCACGCTACGGCGAGGGGATGTTCAAAAACTCTATAAGTGGCGATCACTCCAGGTAGGCTTGCAGACGGTCGCCGACCTTGGGGGAACGCAGGTGGCGCAGTGCCTCGGCCTCGATCTGGCGGGTGCGTTCGCGGGTGATGCCGAACGTCACACCGACTTCCTCCAGCGTGCGGCGGCGACCATCGGCCAAGCCGTAGCGCAACTGCAGGATCTCGCGTTCGCGCTCGGGCAGCTCCATCAGCGCCTGACTGAGATCGTGTTGCAGCATGCGTTGCGCGGCGATCTCCATCGGCGTCTCCGAGTCGTCGTCGGCCAGCAGTTCGCCCATATGGCCCTCGCCGTCGTTGCCCAGCGGCTGCTCCAGCGAGATCGGCTGTGCGGCGGCCTGCATCAAGCGGCGCACCTTACGCAGGCTAATGCCCAACGCCTCGGCGATCTCCTCGGGAGTTGGCTCGCGCTCGAGGGCTTGCTCAAGTTGATGGGTGACGCGGCGCAACTGGCTGATCGCATCGCTCAGATGCACAGGCAAACGGATCAGGCGGCTCTGCTCGGCGATCGCGCGGCTGACGGCCTGGCGAATCCACCACGTCGCATACGTCGAGAAGCGGTTGCCTTTGGTGTAGTCGAACTTCTCAACCGCCCGCATCAGGCCGATATTGCCCTCTTGCACCAGGTCCATAAACGAGAGTGAGCTGCCCATGTACTTCTTTGCAACGCTCACCACCAAGCGCAGATTCGCCTGGATCAAGCGTCGCCGTGCCTCATCGCCCATCGCCACCGCGCGCTCCAGCGCTTTGCGCTCGCTCCAACTGCGAGGCGGGTAGAGCATGAGCATCTGGCGAGCCTCGCGCCCACGAACGATATCCTGAGCGAGACTGATTTCGTCTGCAGCCGTCAACAGAGAGACTTGGCCGATCTCGCGCAGGTACATCTGCACCGAGTCCTCGACGTGTTCAGTCATCGCGCGGGGGGAATCCTCCAGCAACGCGGCAGCTGCTTCGTCGTCCCAATTTGGATCAATGTCGTCGGGGGAGGGCTCGTCGAAAAAAGGTGAGCGTTGCTTGCGTGTACGATCCAACCCATTCATAGAATGTCGCTCCATGACACTCAAACAAAGTGAGCGCCATACTCGCTGCGATTCGAGAGGTTCGGCATATGTCTTGTGGCATATAGGTGAGGAAGCGAACCACAATGCCTAACTAGCGAGCGCAGCACGAATTCTCTATATTCGTTACCGTAAATGTTATGGGAAAGTTGCGGGTAATTAGGCGCATCTTCCAATTGCAACACAAAAGTTAATTGTTCGCCAAAGAACCGCAATAATCATGTAAATAAACGATAAAAATAGGCCATGTAACATACAAGGGGTATGCCGAGTTATGAACTCGGCATACCCCTTTACTACAAAGCCGCATAAAATTATTTTTTACGTCTGTCGCTGCAATACAAACGCGCAAATCTCGCTTAATGCCCGCGTCGTCGCTGAGGGTGCGAAACCGTGCAACTGGCTGAGCGCCCGCTCAATCGTTGCCTCGGCCTCTTCCATCGCCAGTGTCGCGCCGCCCGAATCGATCACGAGGCGCACCAGTTCTGGCACCTGGGCGGGGGACGGACGACCCTTTAATACGATATCGCGTAGTATTTGGCTATTAGTCTCCGCCAGAGCGTAGATCAACGGCAGTGTCCAAGTGCCCTCGCGGAGGTCGTTCCCGGCGGGTTTACCGAGCACCCGCTCGTCGCCCGTGAAGTCCAACACATCATCGACGATCTGGAACGCCAAGCCCAAGTCGTAGCCGAAGCGCCCCAGCGCCTCGATCTGCTCGGGTGTGCCACCCGCCACCGCAATACCCGCTTTGCAGGAAGCCTCAAACAGCGCAGCTGTTTTACAGCCGATCTTATAGCGATACTGCCCTAACGCCACATCCAGCGGCTCGATCTGCGTCACCGGGCTCAACTCGCCCTCCACGATCGTCTGAGCAGCATCAGCATAAAACCGAATAATGCGCGTATCCGGCTCGGCGGCCAACTCGTTGGCCGAGAGCGCGAAGAAGAAATCGCCCAGCATCAGCGCAACCGAATTGCCCCACCGCGTGTGGATCGTCGCCCGATTACGCCGCTGCGGCGTGTGGTCGACCATATCATCGTGGACTAGCGTGGCGGTATGCAACAACTCCACCGCCGCCGCCGGGTGCGACGCCCGCTCTAGATCGTAATTGCCGAGCCGGGCTGCTAACAACACCAACGCCGCCCGTAACCGCTTGCCACCTGAGGCGATGATGTGCGCACCCGAAGCCGTCAACTGCGGAGCCCGTGATTGAGTTAACCGCAAAAGTAACTGCTCGATCGCACTTAAATCATCAAGCAACTCTGCACGCTGAAATATGTCGTTGAGATTGGTTGGCAGCACGTGGGATGCTAAAGCTGGTGTTGCAGCGGTTTGTGGCGTTGGTTGGGTAAGTTGAAACGCCGAAGAAACCATCGCACACAACCTTTCTGGGTCAAACCAACATTGCGAGTATCCAGTCTGTTAATTTTATCACAATGTCGGACGAAGTACAAATAATCGACACTCGTATTCTTCAAGCAAACATGGAAAAGCGCATCAAGTTGTCTGTTTGCTTCCAAGAATCCAACAAACGCATCTGAAACGACACGAACACGCTGTAATTGTGTATTCATAGTCAAAAAATGCGTCAAACCACCGTCACCTCACCCATTGAGCGGTAACGACCACACCGCACCGCTCGCGAATCCCTGAGCCGCCAAAAAATCCCTCGAAGCGGCATCTGGCGGCGCGATTGCCAACAGGATCGCACAACCCCGAGCGCGGGCCAACTGCACCGCAGCCGCGACCAGCGCAGCACCAACCCCATGGCGTCGCTGATCGGGGGCCACCACCAACTCATCGAGCGTGGCGTACCAACCGCTCAGGCGCTGATGAAAGCTGAGCGCAGCAACACCCACTACCATCGTATCGTGCTCGGCTAAAAGTGTCGGATGATCGGGAGCGTGGAGCCGATCGTGGAAGAGAGCATCGGCGATCTGCCAGCGTTCACTACCAGTCCCCGCCTCGGGCAGCACCAAGTTCAATGCCTGTACCGCATCGGCTTGGCTCGCATAGCGTATCCGCACCTGCCCAGAGGTCTCCAGCGGCAGCGATGATGACCAGCGCCGCTGCCTCCAACGCTCGATCGCCTGCAGATGCGAGCGAAACGCGAACGGCTCCGGCAGTGCATCGACAGCAAACGCCGCCGCCTCTAGCGCATCATCGTTGGCCTGCAACGTCCCACCCACAGCCGTAGCCGCATAGATGATGATTATACCGCTCTGTTCGCGATTGCCAAACGAGTACACACCCAACAAGTGATCGATCTGCACCAGCAGACCCGTCTCCTCGTGACACTCGCGAATCGCCGCCTCCTCCGCACTCTCCCCCAACTCCATATACCCGGCGGGCAGCGCCCAATGACCGGCCTGCGGTGCGTAGCGACGACGCACCAACACCACCGCATCATCGAGCGCCACTACCACGCCAACTGCGGGCAACGGGTTCCGATAGAAAATAAAGCCACACGCCGGGCAGACCTCACGATCGCGGCCTTCCACAAAGCGACGTTGCATCGGTGTGCCACAGCGTGGGCAATACATACTTGCGAGCATCATTCAACTTGATGAGTGCGCTTTCGGGTATCTACCAAGAAATACTACACGCATCCCAACAGCAGCGCTAGATCGCCTTCTGGCGCTCGCGAACTGTTTCGAGCCGACCCAAATGGCTGGCCTCGCTCAAGCTCACCAAATACGGCAGATCATCACCGTACTCGATCACGCTGATGCTCGCATTCGTCACCCAAATGCGGTTAATGCGATCCATATTCATGCCGAGTGCATCGGCCACTAGGATCTTCACCACCACATCGTGTGTCGAAATCAGCACATTTCCATCGGGGTACGTCTTGCAGAGATACTCCTTGAAATCGAGGACGCGCTTCAAAATATTGCTGAAGCTCTCACCGTTCGGCATCTGCGCGCGTGTCGGGTGTTCGCGCCACTCGCGCAGCCCATCCCCGTAACGCTCGAGCACCTCATCGGCCAGTAAGCCCTCCCAATCGCCGTGATTAATCTCCAACAAGGCAGGAGAGTACTCAAACGGAATATCGCGGTGATACCGAGCGATCGCTTCAGCAGTCTTCGCAGCACGCTGAAGGGGGCTGGAAAAAATACGATCAATTGGCTCATCGGCAAGGCGCAGAGCCAACGCCTCGGCCTGCCGCAACCCCAATTCCGACAAAGGAGCATCGGCTTGGCCTTGGTAGCGGCCAATTCGGTTCCACTCGCTCTCGCCGTGACGAATGATAATGAGACGCATGACTATCTATCCATTCATTGAAACTGATTTACAATGTCGTCGATGACAGGTGCATTATAGCCGAAAACTTGCTTATTTCATGTGCAGAGGTCCCTGAGAGTTCCAAACCGCTGGATGATGCACCGTAACCGCACTCGCAGCAAGAAGGAGACGGAGATGAGTGAAACCAACGCACGAACCATCCGCGTTGTCCAAGATCCCGCAGCGCTGGCTGTCGAAGCCGCCGAGCGCTTCGTTGCACTAGCCGCCGCCGCCATCCAAGCGCACGGGCGCTTCCGCGTCGCCCTTTCGGGCGGTAGCACTCCCCGCGCTATGCACCAATATCTCGCTGAGCACCACCGCGACGATGTCGATTGGGCCAATGTGGAGGTCTTTTGGGGCGACGAGCGCTTCGTCCCGCTCGACCACCCCGACAGCTGCTACCGTATGGCCCGCGAAACGCTGCTCGACCACGTGCACATCCTCGCCGCCAACATCTACCCGATGCCCACCGTCGGCAGCACGCCCGAGGAATGCGCCAGCGCCTACGCCGAAACGCTCACTGCCGTATTCGGCACCGACCTGCCCCGCTTCGACCTGATCTTCCTGGGCATGGGCCCCGACGGCCACACCGCCTCGCTGTTCCCAGGGCACCCCGAGGTGGTCGCACCCACCGATGCGCTCGTCGCGCCCGTGTACAACTCGCCCAAACCGCCGCCGACCCGCGTCACCTTCACGTATCGGCTGCTCAACAACGCCGCGCAGATCATCTTCCTGGCGGGTGGGAGCGACAAAGCCGCCACCCTGCGCGATGTGCTCGAAGGCCCGGCCAACCGTGTCCAACTGCCCTCGCAAGGCGTTGTACCGACCAATGGCCAGTTGACGTGGCTGGTCGATCAGGCCGCCGCAGCGCAGTTGAGCGGGCGTGCCTAACGCCGTGCCAACAAACAAGGGTGTGGGAATCGCCCCACACCCTGGTTATTGGTACATCTGTCACCTACATGCAACCGCTCGGGCACTCGCGGGCATGACCACGGGCGCTGTCCCAGCCGATGCGCTGATCTCACCAAACCAATACAGCATAACAACCGGGCACTAGCGCTCCCACACGATCTCGCCCTCGATCATGGTCAACTCCGAGCGCACACTATGTAAACCTGTTGGGTTGATCGTGAACGGATCATCGGAGAGCACCGCCAAGTCGGCCAACATGCCCGGCATCAGCGTGCCCTGCTCGTGCGCAGTGCCCGCTGCCACTGCCGCGCCGACCGTGAAGCCGCGCAGCGCATCGGTGACCGAGATGCACTGTTCGGGGTACCAGCCACCCGGAGGCGTGCCGTCGATGCGTTGGCGTGTCACCGCGGCATGCACGCTGAGCCACGGGTTCAGCGGCTCCACCGGGGCATCCGAGCCGAAGGCCAGCACCGCGCCGCTCTCCTTCAGGGCGCGCCATGCGTAGGAGAGCGCGGCCCGCTCACCCCACAGCCGATCGGCCATCTCCATATCGGAGGTGGCGTGGATGGGTTGCATCGAGGCGACTACGCCCAACTGCGCGAACCGAGGGATGTCGCGGGGGTGCAGCACTTGGCAATGCTCGATGCGGTTGGGCAGCGCTAACTTGGGCGGCTTGCTCTCCACTTCCAAGGCATTCGGGTCGGTCTCCGACAGCATGCGCTGCGCCCGCTCGATCGCATCGAGCACGCGGCGGTTGGCCGCATCGCCGATCGCGTGGATGATCACGGCAATGCCGCTGCGATTGGCCCGCAGCACCAGATCGTTCAACTCCTCGGTTCCGATGGTCTGGCTGCCCAAGTGGCGGCGCCCCTCGTAGTGCGAAAGCATCTCGGCGGTCTCCGAGCCGAGCGAGCCATCGGCGAACAGCTTCAGCGCGCCGATCCGCAGCCAACGGTCGCCCAAGCCGCTACGAATGCCCATGCGCAGGGCGTCCTCGAAGTTATCGAGGCCGATGTGGCTTAGGCAGCGCAGCCGCAATTGGCCACGTTCGCGCAGCAGTTGCAGGTCGGTCAGCGTATGGGCACCGTCTCCTGGGTGCAGCGTGGGTGGGATATGCACGCCAGCCATCCCGTAGGAATGCGCCTCGGTGATCGCGGCCTGTAGGGCCGATAAGCGCTCCTCCTGGGTCTCTTCGGGCAGGATCTTGCGCACCAGATCCAGCGCCGTCTCCAGCAGGATGCCGGTGGCCTTCTTCTTCTCGCGCTGGATGGTGCCGCCGGGCGGATCGGGAGTTTGATCATCGATCTGGGCCAACTCCAGCGTGCGGCTGTTCACCCAGGCCGAATGGCCGTCCTTGCGGGTCAGGAACACCGGGCGGTCGGGCACCACTCGATCGAGCATTGCGGCGGTGGGCCATTGCCCGCCCCACAGCGAGTGGTTCCAACCGCTGCCGATCAGCCAAGCGCCGGGAGGCAGTTCGGCGGCCCTGGCGGCGATTAGTTCGAGAGCGGTCTCAACATCGGCAACGCCATCGAGTTGCACTTGGCGGCGCGTAATGCCGTACCACGTGAAGTGGACGTGCGCATCGGTGAGGGCGGGTACGACTGCACGGCCCTGTAGGTTGATGCCCTCGGCCCGACCGCCTGTGGCAGCCTGCACCTTGCCCTCGGAGCCAGCCGCCAGCACGCGCCCATTGCGAATAGCGAGCGCTTGGACGCGGGGCTGCGCTGGGTCAAGCGTATAGATCGGCCCGTTGTACAAAATGATGGTCGACATAGACGTATCCTTTTTGCATGCTCTCAGCGGCCACTCGGGCAGTGCACTGTGAGAACGGCGATTCTTGGAGAGGATTGAGGTTTGGTGCCGGTATGTTCGCTGGTGTATGCGCTCCTGATGGTATGGTAGGGAATGCGTTGCTATTTGTCAATGCCCGCGCACTGCGACCGCACATCGTTCTAGCGTTCGAGCCGCACCAACACCCGCGTTTCGATCGGCGCAATGCCGGGCATCGCCACGCGCAGCCGCAACGTGTATTCGCCCGGCTCAAAGTTGGAGGTCTGCCACACGCCCAGGATGCCGTCGGTGATGCCCAGGCCGCCGCCGCTGATCGACTGCCAACTGCTCGGCTCGCTGCCGCTGCCGATCTCGAGCGTGTAGGCTCCGGCAGCGCTGCCCCGCACGAACACCTGCGTCTGCGTGATGGTGGCGCTGGCGGTCGGCTGCGCGATCAGCGCCAGCGACGAACTGCTGCCAATGGGCGGGTCGCCGCCGGATGGGTTGGTGCCACCCGCGACGGTATCGCTGGGGACGGGCGGCGGGCAGAAGACTGTGGGTGGCTGCGGGATGCCGGAAGCCTCCGCCCAATCGTGGAACTCGGGCGGATAGGCCACGAACGCCACTTCGCGCACCTCGTCGGGCGGCGAGTACGATGCGGCCAGGCAGGTGCCATCGCCGGCCACGCGCAAGCGCCGCAGCACCACATCACTGGTCTTTGGCTCGGTGCCCGCCACGAACAGTTCATCGCGGCGGTTCGGGCAGGCCTCACCCGCCAGCGCGCCCGTGTCGGCGCAGATCGTCACGATCGAGATGCGGTCGGGGCGCGCGAAGGGCTGGATCGGTCGGCCCTCGTGGTAGCGCTCCATAATCGCGTTCCAGATCGAGCCTGCGCCATTGACGCCCGCCACCTCTTGCATGGGCGAGTTGTCGCTGTTGCCGACCCACACACCAACCGTAATATCGGGCGTGTAGCCGATCGCCCACGAATCCTTCCAATCGTTCGAGGTGCCCGTCTTCACGGCGGCGGGTCGCCCGTTCGACAACTCCATCACGCTGCCCGGGCCGAACATGTAGGTGCGGGCTTGGTTATCGCTCAGAATATCGGTGATCAGGTAGGCGATCTGCTCGCCCTGCGACCCCAGCACTTGGCGGCTCGGCTTTTGGTCGGCGCTCTCCAGCACATCGCCACGGGCATTGGTGATTTTGAGGATGCCGATCGGCTCGCGCATCTTGCCGCCGTTGCGGAAGGTGTTGTACACGTTCGTCAGGTCGAGCAGGCGCACCTCGCCAGCACCCAGCACCAGCGCCAAGCCGTAGCGAGACGGGTCGTTCAGCGTGGTGATGCCCATGCGGTGGGCCAGTTCCACGAACGTCTCCACGCCGACGAACTCGATCGCCTTGATGGCGGGGATGTTGAGCGAGTTGGCGAGCGCCATGCGCAAGCGCTGCGGGCCGTGCCAACTGTCGTCGTAGTTGCGGGGCGCGTAGACGGTGCCGTCGCCCATCGGGTACTCGACGGGCGTGTCCCAGATCACGGTGGCGGGGGTCCAACCGCGCTGCATCGCGGCGGCGTACACGATCGGCTTGAGCGCCGAGCCGGGTTGACGCGGCGCCAGCGCCACGTTCACCTCGCCATCGATCGTCGGGTCGTTGAAATCGACGCTGCCGACCATCGCCAAGATCTGCCCATCGGGCGTCAGCATTACCACGGAGGCGTTGGTGGCGTTTCGCTCGCGCAGTTCCGCGATGCGCTCACGCACGATGCGCTGCGCCTCGGCCTGCCAGTTCAGGTCGAGCGTTGTGACGATCTTCAAGCCGCCACGGTAGAGCGTATCGGGGCCGTAGCGCTGCTCCAACACATTGCGAATGTAAAAGACGAAGTGCGGCGCGAGCATGTTGGTGGTCTGCCGCACCAGCGTCACTTCGGTCTGTTCCAGCTCGCGGGCCTGCGCAGGCGTGAGGAAGCCGTTCTTCACCATCAGATCGAGCGTGATCTTCTGGCGAGCCTTCGCGCCCTCCATATTCTGGAACGGATCGAGGAGCGTGGGCGATTGCGGCAACCCCGCGATCAGTGTGGCCTCGGCTGGACTGAGTTCCCACACATGCTTGCCGAAGTACGCTTGCGCGGCGGCCTCCACGCCATACGCCTGATTACCGTAGTAGACCTCGTTCAGGTAGAGGCTGAGGATCTGATCTTTGCTGTACTCCCGCGACACACGGTAGGCCAGGATCGCCTCGCGCAACTTGCGCTCAAACGAGATGCGGGAGCGCTCCTCGGGCGGCATCAGCACGTTGCGCACTAACTGCTGCGTAATGGTGGAAGCGCCGCTGACCACCTCTTGCGCCTGGTAGTTCTGCAGCGTCGCCCGCACGATGCCGCGCAGATCGACGCCAGGGTTCTCGTAGAAACCGGAATCTTCAACGGCGATCGTGGCGTCCTTCAGCGTCTGCGGGATGCGGTCGAACGGCACCACCGTGCGCCGCCCACCGAGCGGATCGATCAACTCGTACAGCAGCGTGTGGCCGTCGCGAGCGTAGATCTGGGTCGTCTCCGCCGGGCGGTACTGCCCGATCGTCGAAGGGTCGGGCAGGTCTTTGCCATAGTAGTGATATGCCCACAACGCGGCCCCGATCGCCAACAGCGTGGCGAACAGCGTGATTTGGACGAATGCAAGCAGCAACCGCCAGAGGAACGGCAAAAGCCCACGGCGTCGGGCGCGCCGTCGGCGGTGAGGGCGAGAGGTTGGGTATTCCTTGGGCATAGCGACTATGCGTTGGAGATCGGCGTGGCAGCGTGTACGAGGGTGCGAGCGACAATGGGGAGAGCAATCTGATGCCAACTACCGATCACACAACAGTACAACAACTCGTTGGTGATTCGGCAGTATAGCACAGATGCGCGGCCTCTGTAGGCTAGCGCAATTGCAATTCGCGAACGTGGATGTGGGCGACATCGCCCTCGTTCAGGTTAGTGATCTCGATGCGCAAGGTGCTGAGCGGCTGTGCGCCACCCGTCAGCGGCAACTCGACATGCGGCTCGCCAGGCAGGCCACGGAACACCTGCTCGGTGATAAGCGGCTCGCCACCCGTTGCGGGCGTGGCGATGATGCGCAGCGAGAACTCCATCGCGGCGGTATCCAGCACCAGTTCACCGATGCTGCGCGGCTCGCTGAACTCGAACTCGAACACGAACGGGTTGGCTTCCATCCCGCGCAGCAGCGTGCTCACATCGCCGTCGAACACATTCACGATCTCGCCGATATCCAACCGCGAGAAGCGCACCTGCGTCTCCTGCCCACCGACTATGACGGTTTCCTGAAGCAATTCCTGGCGCGCAGCCCGTTCGGCCTGGAAGATCTCGTCGATACCGGGCACGTAGGACAAGCGGGTGAAGTAGAAGCCCGGCAGCCCGTTCGGGTAGTACAGCACCCGTTCCGGCTCAGGCATCACAAACTTCCCGCTATCGATGGCGCGCTGATACTCCTCGGACGTGAGCACAAAGCGGTAGCGCTCGATATTTTCGCCTTTGTAGAGCAGAAACTCATCGACGCTGGCGAAGCGCATCTGGGCGCGCTGCGAATCGTTCAAGAAGAACCAAGCGTAGGTGTCGGTGTTGTTGGCCCACGAGGACGCGACCAAGAAGATGTCCCCGGGCGTTTTGGCCATCTCCTCGGGCAGCGCCTCGCCGAACAGTTGCTGCGCGCCGTACTGCATGCCACCCAAGCCGTAGTCGGAGAACCAGGTCGGCGCATCGACCAGGGCCGAGCGCAGCAACCCGAACGAGCACACCGCCAACAGCGCCGCCGAGCCGAGCGCCAACGGCAACTGCGGCACACGCCGCGCCAACCAGACCCGCAGTTGCTCGGCACCCAGGCAGGCCAATAACGTGGCGGGCACCATCATCGCCAACACGCGGGTGATCGCGATCGCTACCAGTGCCGAGGAGAAGGGCGCGGCCAGCACCGCGATCAGCACCAAGCGGTGCGCCGAGGAACGCCAGTTGCGCAAGCAGACCCACAGGCCCAACAGGATCAGCGGCGCGAGCAGAAGGGGCAAGTGGCCCAAGCCCAACCAGCGGTGCCGATCCAGATCCATATTGTTCGGCAGGAACCAATAGCCGAAGCTGAGGCCGTTCAGATAATTCTGCCCGAACAGCATCACCTTCTCGGAGAAGGACAGCGGGCGCGTCCACACCGAATCGAGCGATTGCAGTTGTGCGGCGACGGCATCGGGGTAGAGCAGGCGGAAGCGCACGAACTGCACGGCCATCAGCGCGAGCAGGCCCACCGCCAACAACAGGCGGCGCAGCGGTTGGCGCAGGTGGTAGCGCAGATCAGAGAGCAGCAACAGCACGCCACTCACCAGCATCACACCCTGGCCGTTAGTGTAGCTGTAGAACGTCATCGCGCCGAGCACGATCGCCGGGTAGAGATAGCGCGGGTCTTCGTAGCGATAGCGCAGGTAGCAGTACAGAAAGCAGGCGTAGAACGCGACCATCATCACGGTCTCGAACGCCGTGCGGGAGTGCAGAAACCAGGCCGGCAGCACCGACAGCACCAGCGGCCCCAGCCACCAAAAGCGTATCTTGAAGATCTGCTTGAGTATCAGCGCAATCGCAATCGGCGCGAGCAGGCTCACCAGCACGCTAGTGCCCCGCGTGATCACCACCGACTTGCCGAACAGCAGCACGGGCAAGCTATGCACGTAGATGCTGAAGCTCAGGTTCCAGTTGCGATCGTTGAGGAAATAGGGCGGCAGGAACGTGCCAGTATGATCGCGCAGACCGCGCTGCAAGAAGTCGGAGGCCAAATTCGCTTGGATCGCTTCGTCGGAGAAGAAGTAGATCGGGAAGGCGCTCAGGCCGATGAAGCGCGTGAGCAGATACACCAGCACGCCGAACGAGAACAGCAGCATCTCGGGCGTCAGCACACGCGCCCAAGGCAGCGCCGCAAGCCGTTCGGGCAAGCGAAACGCCCAGGGTTGGCGTTCGCGTGCGACAGCGGCGGGCGCTGGGGGAGCCACAGGCTCAGGGGCAGGCGACGCAGCCTCCACCGCCCGAGGCGCGGCATCCGCACCAACCGCAACCTGTGCCGTGACCTGCACAGCCACCTGCAACGTGATCGGTGTGCCGGGCGGCAGATGCAACGGCTCAGATGGCTTGATCACGCCATCCTCGTACACCGCTTGGATCGTCATCGTTGTGGGGGAGGCCGAAGCCGCCTGAGTATCGGGCTGCGATGCGTTCTCGGACGAATTGAGTGATGTATCGAGCATAGGTTGCGAAGCAGTTTGTCGCGCGGTTGCTCAATCTATCATACGAGCAGAAACTGTCGGCGTCAACCTAGATGCAGTGAGGGCATCCACAGATTTCACAGATTGCACAGATTATGAAATATTGCATCGTTTTTTCACTGTTCTCATGTCATCTCGAACAAGTTGTTAAGCGAAGTGACAAGGTGACCTGGTGACTTGGTGATGATGCGGCATCGAAAAAGCAAAGAAAAGCACTGTCATCTCGAACGAGCCGTCAGGCGAAGTAAGAGATCTCATCGCTGAAAGCATCGCACTGTGCTATGGATACACTTTGAGATTCTTCACTCCGTGCTACGCACTCCGTTCAGAATGACCCTGGAAA
>CALKHR010000091.1 GCA_937988885.1 uncultured Roseiflexaceae bacterium
CTCCTCCCACGGCTGAAGCTCGTGGGCTTCCGCGCCTAAAGGTACACTCTTGTGAAGTACTGCATAGTTTATGCCGCGATAGCCACTGACAGGCGCTGACACACAGCATCCCTCCGATTATCCCACCGCTAAAAAGTCGCGCCCTAGCTCGTAACCCATCTCGCGGAGCAGGCCGCTGGCGTACTCGCGCGCGCCGTGGCTGGTGACGTAGACCAGCACGAAGGGCCGTTCGGACTGCGCGAGCCACGCAGGCCCATGTACTGGCACACCCCACACGATATGGCCGATCTTGTCGGGATCGATGTCGATCCAGGCGATGTGGTTGATGCCGAGATCGAGTAGATGCCGCGCTCGCAGCCGCGTTTTGCGGCCAGCGCCCCAGATCACCACGGGGCGATCGCCGCGCAGCCGCGCATCTTGAGCCAGATAGCGCGCCCGCAGCCGATCGAACGCCTCGCGCGCGTAGCGCCCGTCGGTGCGCGAAGCCCGTCCCTCGCTCTCCCGCCACGAGAGCAAAACCTGCGGCAGCTTCTCCATCCTCAAGCCCGCATGGTGCATGCGCAGCCACAACTCGTAATCCTCCGGGAAATCGCCATCTGCATAACCGCCGAGTTGCTGCACGACCGCGCGCCGAAACATGACCGAGGGGTGCGCCAGCGGCGATTCGACGTAGATGTTGTCGGCGATCTGCTCGGGCGTGAGGCATTCGTTCTGCCAGCGCACGTATTCGCGATACCCCGCACGGATGCGTTCGGATGGGAAGAGTTCGACCTGCGAGGCGACGAGTGCGATGTCGGGATGTTGGCTTAGGTAGGCGTGCTGTTGCGCGAGTCGTTCGGGATGCATCAGGTCGTCGGCGTCCATCCGCGCGATCAGCGGGGCGCGTGCGGCTTGGATGCCGATGTTCAAGGCCGCAACAAGCCCCACCCTGCCAGGGGAGATCAGCCGGATGCGCGTGTCGTGATGGGCAGCCGTTTCGAGCAGCGCTGCGGAGCGATCGGTCGAGCCATCGTCGATCGCGAGTAGCTCGTAATCGCCGAACTGTTGCTGTTGGATCGAGGTGAGGCATTCGGACAGGGTGTCGGCGGCGTTGTGACAGGGCATCACAATCGAAATCGCGGGCGGAGAGTGCGGCATCAGGTTTCTCAGTTTGCTTCTAGGAATCTGATATTTGGCGGCGATGTAACCACCATTATCATTCGGTTCGTCTCTGTGTATGATGCATTCCAGAACGTTCTGGTGAACGTGCAACAGACTTAGATAGAACTTTCTTGTTTCCGGTCATTACAACGCATCGTACACTTATAAGGAGGGAACGTCAATGCATATCCTGAGACATCTCCAGCGAAGTCGTATCGTCTTTATTGCGCTTCTTTCGCTGATGATCGGCGGTCTCCTGCCACAGCAGAGCTTTGCGCAGACGAACGAACGCTGCTTCCCCGAAACGGGTTTTTGTATCTCTGGCCCGATCCGCGCCTACTGGGAGCGCAACGGTGGCCTGCCGATCTTCGGCTACCCAATCACCGCTCAAGCGATGGAGTTGGTCGAGGGTATACCCTACCCAGTGCAGTGGTTCGAGCGCGACCGGCTGGAGGACCATACCAACGAGGGCCTTGGCGTGATGGCGGGACGGCTCGGCGCGCTGCTGCTGGAGCGCAGCAACCGCCCGTGGCAGAGCTTCCCCACCGTGTCGGCGCATACGATCGGGGAGGATTGCGAGTTCTTCGCCATCACTGGGCATAGTATGTGCGGGAAGTTCCGCCAGTATTGGCATGCCAACGGCGGATTGGAGCGCTTCGGCTATCCGATCACGCAGCCGTTCAGGGAGGAGACGCCCGAAGGCCCGTACGATGTGCAGTATTTCGAGCGCCGCCGAATGGAGTTGCACCCCGAGTTGCAGGGCACGCCCGTGTTGCTGGGGCTGCTCGGCAACACGATCCTGAATGACGTGACGCTGCGGACTGGTTACCCGGATTGTTTGCAGCAGGTGATGCCAAGTTTACAGCGGGCGATCGACGTGCTGCATGCCGATGGTGTGGCGGTTGGCTGCCCGATCGGCCCTTCGTGGAGCAATATACCAGCATCGATCCAACATTTCGAGGGCGGGCGTATGATCTGGTTGGATGAGCGCAAAGGGCCTCTGATGTTCAGCTACCCACCGATGATCTACACGCTGGCTGGCCCTGAGCTACGCCCGGCAAACTACAGCGATCTTTGGCAGGAAGGCGATCCCGATACGCCGCCCGTGACGCCGCCACCAGAGCGGTTCGCGCCGTGGCGTGGGTTCGGCAAGGTGTGGATGGAGCAACCCGGCGTGCGCGAGACGTTCGGCTGGGCGCTGGAGCGCCACCCAACGGCCTTCACCGTCGATACGCAGTTGCTCGATGGCACTGGGCTGCTCATCCGCTTCAACGAGACAAGGGAGGTGTATGTGCTGAAAGCGACCACCAAGATTATCGTTGAATAGAATCGTATTCGCACCGCAAAGGCCAACTCCGCGAGGGGTTGGCCTTTGTCATGTCTCCAGCATCGCCTCGGCGCTGCGGCCCTGCCAAGCGAGCATACTACCTAGGATGCTCGCCAAAGCCGCGACGACGTAGAGCCAGGTTAAGCCCGCCCAAGCCAACACAAGCCCCAGCACCCAAGCGCCACCGCCGATCCCCAGATCGAACGCGACGTAGAAGGCCGCCGTCGCTTGGCCACGTGCGGTGCTCGGCAGGGCCGCGATGTGCATGCTGATCAGGATCGGGTGCAGCAAGCCGTTGCCGATCGCGATCAAGACGGTGGCCAGCAGCAGGAGCGACCATTCCAGAACGACACCGAACAGCAGCAGGCCGAGGCCCAGCGCGATGAAGCCGCCAGCGAGCACGTGCGCCTGCGCGAGCCGATCGAGCCAGCCGCCGCCGAGCAGGCGCGTGCCGATGATCGCCAGGCCATAGGTGGTGTAGAACAGCCCAGGGTCCAGGCTGCCCCGTCGGGTGGCCAGCAGCGGCAGGAACTGCAAGAATGCGCCGAATCCCACGCCCATCAGGAGCGCCGCCAGCATGGGAATGAGCAGGCCGCCCCACGCGAAGCGCGGCGCGGCGACAGTGGATGGTTGGGTGTGGATGGGCAGGCCCGGCAGCAGCACGAGATGCACCAGCAGCAACGCGCCCAATGCCAAGCCCGCAGCGAGCCAGAATGCGCCTTGATAGGCCAGCCACGGCAGCGCAGCGCCCACCAGCGCGGGCACCAAGGTCATGGCCACGTTGGCGGCGATGCCGAAGCGGGCCAAGGTGGTGTTGCGTCGGGCGGGGTTGGCGAGGTGCACGATGAGCACGGTGGAGGCGGTGGTAAAGGCGACGTAGCCCAAAGCTTGCAGCGCCCGCAGTGCGAACAGCAGCGCCACCGCACGCGCCGAGAGCATGCCCAGTGTGCCGATCATCAGGGCCAGTGCGCCGCTCAGCAGCATCACGCGGGGGCCGAGGCGGTCGGTGGCCCACCCAGCGAACGGTCGCCCCAGCAGCGCGGCGACCGCGAAGCCGCCCAGGATCAGACCGATCTGGTCGTCGCGCAGGCCACGTGCTTCCAGCAGCAACGGCAGCGGGATCAGCAGAGCGTAGAAGGCCGCGAAGAAGAGCAAGGACGCCAGCCAGGCCACCATCACTGGCGTTGGGTGCCATCGAGCGCTCACGGGAGCAACGGCGTGCCCGCCGCCAACGCTGCGTGCCACGCTTCATCTCGTGGCAGATCGCGGAATGGGATCAGCGGCTGCGGCGCGCCTGCATGTTCGCGCAACGACATCTGCCACCAGCCGACATCGTGCCAAGCGCCCATTTTGAAGCCGACCTGTTCGTAGACGCCGACGGGCCGCATGCCGACTGCTTCGTGGATGCCGACGCTGCCTTCGTTGGGCAGGGTGATGCCTGCGTAGACGTTGTAGATGCCCTGCAGGCGCAGCAACTCGAACAGCGAGGTGTACAGCGCCCGCCCGATGCCTCGTCGCCGTGCGGCGGCGGCCACGTAGACGCTGACATTGGCGGACCATTGGTACGCCGCCCGCTCGCTGTGGCGGCTGCCGTAGACGTAGCCGAGGATCTCGCCGTCCTGCTCGCAGACGAGCCACGGATAGTTCGGCAGCGTCGTCGCTATCCGGCGCTCCATTTCTTCGTGCGTCGGCGGCTCAAATTCGAAGGATATCACGGTCTGCTCGACGATTGGGCGGTAGATCGCTAGGACGCCTGCGGCGTCTTCGACGGTGGCCACTCGAATGTGTATGCTCATCGCTGCCTCCAGTATGCGCCAGATGTTTGCTTTACTGTAGGGCAAGGGGCGAGGAAGTTCAAGACGGTGGTGTCGATGCAGTGTATCGAAGTTTTTGATAGTGTGAAGCATCCACAGATTTTGTAGATTCTGTTTGGAGGATTACGTGGCTTTCGGGTGAGTTCTCCCGAGAACGTGAGATGCGCCATTCGGCGGGTGAGCGCGTTCGCACGAGCAACTCGGCTGCTGCGCAAGCCCAAAGGGCCGGTCGCGGCCTTTTGGAAACCCCGACCGGGGCCTATAGCCCCTGGACCCCAAGTGTGTCCGCTCGTTCTACTCCGTTTTGCCCGTTGTGATGCCTTGCGTTACGTGACTGTCTGTGGGTTAGGATGGGGTTTGTGGTGGCAACTTGCAGTGTGGTCTGCGTGATTGCGTATTTGTTACTTCCTTTAGCAATGACTATATTACTGAAAAGAGTCATATGGCCATATATTGCGCCGTGATTCATTGCAGCGTTTTTTAGGTTCTTGGCTATTTTGTTGTCATTCCGAATGAGCCTCTAGGCGACATGAAGAATCTCGCTGTTCTGCATTGCAGTGCACTTTAAGATCCTTCACTTCGTTCAGGATGACAGTGCTTTTCGTTGTTCGGCGCTGTGATTCGTTGCGGGGCGTTGAGCGACCGCGAGGAGGGCGGCGCGCGTTGTGGCGCGTTAGCGCCATAACTGTCCGAGCGCGCACACGTTGTGCACGACGTTGTTTGCCCGCAGCGACAGGCGTTGGGGTTGCCGACGCGGCTTTTCTTCCCAAAATAAAACAGGGCTTAGCTTGCTATTGGAGTGCGCTCGTGGTACGGACGCGGTGTGCTATACTGCATCACATCGAGCATTCGCCTCCACTACGACGAGCAACGGCCTATGGATATCGATCAGTTGATTGCGTTTGAGCGGATCGTGCGTGAGGGGAGCTTTAGCCGCGCCGCGTGGGCGCTCAATATCGCGCAGCCGACCATCAGCGCCCGCATCCAGGCGTTAGAGCAGGAGTTGGGTGGGCCGCTGTTTGTGCGCAGCAATCGCCGCGTCACGCTCACCGCGCGGGGCAGCAGTTTTCTGCCGCACGCTCGGCGCGCGCTGATGGCGATTCTTGAGGGGATCGATGCTGCGAAGCTTTCGCAGACGGGGCAGCGGGGGCGGATCGCGGTGGGTGGGCTTGGTTCGCTGGCGCACGGTCTGTTCGGCCCGGCGCTGGCGCGCTTCTACGCGAGCCACCCGCACGTGGAGTGCTATTTGCGCTCCGCCGAGCACGCCCATATGCTCGAAATGCTCTACGATGGTGTCGTCTCGATCGCGCTGATCACTTGGCCGTGCTTGGAGCCGCCGCTGCTGGAGCTCACGCCGCTGTTCTTTATCCACGAGCCTGTTGTCTTCGTTGTTCCCAAACAGCATCCGCTGGCTCAACAGGGTCGCGTGACGCAAGCCGAGATTATCGCGGCTGCCGACCCGTTCCTGCGGCTGCGCTGGTGGCAGGCCACCCACAGCAGTGTGGCGCAATTGGCCCAACGCGCCAATTTGATCGCCGATGTATCGATGGAAGTGGCGCGCTACCTGGTGAATAACGGCATCGGTATGGGCTTCTTCACCCGCACGCTGATCGCCGACGACTTGGCGAAGGGCAATGTGGTCGCGCTCGAAGTGTGCGATCTTCCGCCGATCTTCCGCGACGGTGCTCTGGTGCGCCTGGCGCGCAACGGCCCACCAGAGCCCGTCGAGAACGCCTTCATCGAATGCCTGCGTGAACAGGCCCAACAACTCGGCATCTACGCCACCGCCCTATAACCGCCCGTCGTCTAGGGACTGTGTGGAGGGCAATAGGCCCGTGGCCTTCGCCACCTTGGGCCGCGAGGCTGCGTAGCTCACCAACGCGCTGGCCGCGGTGTTGGCAGCGACCGCGTCGTAGCCCGCCTGGATGAGGTCGTCGGTGCCGGCCATCAGGTTATCGACAGCGCCCTCGCACAAGCCGATCGCCAGCGCGATCGTCTCGCAAACCGCCGTCTCGTCGTTGAGCAACAGCACCCGCTCGCCCAACAGGTCGCGCCAGCGTTGCTGCACCCCGGCGTTCGAGCCGTGCGACGTGTTGGTGGGGATGAGGTGGAAGTATTCGTAGCGCTCCTGCACCTCGGCGATGATCTCCTCTATCGGTATATCGGCCTCCAGCCGATCACCGATCAGATCGTTCACATGTTGGCGGCGCACCTTTGGGTAGGGTTTCTCGTCGCCGATCGTGAACAGGTAGCCCTTGCGACCGCGCTTCTCGTAGCAATCGATCGAGGTGTGGCGCGCCATCATATAGACGCCCAGCTCGTAGGTTTCGTGGACTTGGCCGCCTCCGCCGCCCTCCAAGTAGATCTTGCCAAGCTCGTCGTCCATCTCCAAGCCCGACTCGAACTGGCCGATCTGCAACGGCACATTATCGGTGTAGGCGTCGCCGACCGCGCCGAACAGGATCTGTGGATCGTCCACATAGCCCTTCTGGATAAGCAGCCGCATCAGCGAGCCGAGTTTGGTCTGCAACACGCGCGGCACCGTACCCATCGAGCCGGTCACATCGAACAGCACGGCGATCGAGAGCGAATTGGGGTGTGCTTCGCTATCGCGGCTCTCGCGCACGACGCCGTACGGGTTCATTTGGTCGTGCACCTTTGCGACGCCGCTCTGGCGCACTTGCTGGTCGTAGGTGAAGGCGGTCTGATGCTTGTGTCTGCGATTCCGCTGGCGCGCATCGTAGGCGGCATCGTTCCAGTTCGAGAAACCCATAGCTTCCTCCTTATGTTTCGTTGTTTGGCATGACAAAGGGTCGAAACTTCGGCGGACCGTAGAGTTGCTGCAGCAGTTCGTTGAAATCGTCGAACAACTGCCAAGCATCGTTGGCGCGGCGCTGCGGCGAAGCTAGCTGGCAGCTGCGCATCAGCGCCTGTACCGCCTTGGGAACCGAGGGCGGCAGGGTGTTGGCATCGCCGGAGCCGCCCAACAAGCGCACCAAGCAGCGCGATGCCATGTACAGATCGGTCGCGGGGGTGGCGGGCAGTTTTGCTGGCACCTCCGGCGGGTAATCGTCGGCATACGGGCGACTGATCGCCTTTAACGGTGTGCCGATCGGCACGCTGTAGCACCAATCGATCAGGATGCCGTTGTGATCGGCGGGGCGGATCAGCACGTGCGCCAATGTGACGGCGCCGTGCACCAAGCCCATGTCGTGCGCGTTCGCCAGGGCCGCCAGCAAACGCTTGAACATCCACGCGGCATCCGCGAGCAGCAAGCCGTTCGGGTAGGCGCGCAGCACTTCGGCGAGCGAGTAGGTGCCCTGCTCGCGCCGCAGCACGTTGCTTTGGCGCTGCACGTGCAGGCTATCGCGAATCAAAAACGATTCGACGAGCGTAGGGAAATGTGCCCGCACCGCTAGACCCGCTAAATTCATCTCGATGCGCTGTAGCGCTTGCGCCTCGGCGGCCATCAGATCGTTGTTGCGAGGCAGTCGCGTCACCTTTAGCAGCATCGGCTCGCTCTCCACCATACACGGGTACAGGTCGCACAGATCGCCCGGCAAGGGCTGCTCGTAGCCGATGTACTCGTGCAAGCTCGATGTCACCGAGATCAGCGGCCTCATGCCATAGATGCCCTGAGCGACCTGCTGCTGCGCCACAGCGAACAAGTCGCGCAAACGCGTCACGGCCACGTTCGCCATCGCCGCTCGGGCGGGATTGTGGTCGGGGTGGATGATCAGCAGCAGCTCGCGGTAGCGCCGCTTGAGCGTTGCCGCATCCCCCAACGGGCCGAAGATCGCGATCGGTTCGCACGGCCCCGTGAGCAGCGTATACAGTTCATCGAATGTCTGAGGCATCGGTCGCTCACTTGCTCGCATATAGTGTCATTAACACACTAAGTATAGTGTACAAATAACAAAAAGTCAATAGGTCTTTTTGCGGAGATCAAAAAATGCCTCTACGAAAACGGCTCGTAGTGCAATGTAAGGGGACCAGGCCGTTTGTGATGTGGGGTTCTGCTGGTGTAAAAGAAGCAGATGGAGTTATCCATAGATGACGCAGATTTTCATTCTGAAGGCAACGAAATCTGTTTTAACTCGTCGTGTGATGTTGAGGTGCTCCTATGCGCAGCCTCGACATCACGTTTGCTTTCCCAGGTTGGTATCACATCAATTCTTGCGCCCAATCGGGCAGGGCGGGCGGCGTGTCCCACGCGGCGGCATCGGCGCGGGGCGTGGCGAACACAGCGCAGGCGAGCCAATGCTGACCGGGGGTGTGCTCACCAAGCAGCAGCGGCACCACAGTGCGCGGGTAAAGCAGGTTGCTGTTCGGGTCGGCGCGCAGCACGTAGCCCGTGCGCTGGCCGAACAGATCGCGCAGGCCGCTCAGGCCCGCCGGGTAGCGCGCGCAGGCCAGGCCATCGCTCTCGGTGTGCGTGCCTGCGCGTTGCAGCGGATCGTCGCCGCTGCGGTCCAGCGCGAAGCCACCCTCGGCGCTGTAGATGCGGCGCGTGGTGGTGATGCGGTGCAGACGCAGATGCCAGGGCGGGCTGGCGATCAGCCAGGTCTCCACCTCAACATCGGGCATGGGCTGCCATCGCGACCACAGCGCGCCATTGCGGAAGCCGCTTTCGAGCACGCGGTTGCGCACGCGGAAGTGCTCGTTGTCGTCGCTGAGCGCCAGCATGCTGTCGGGCGCGGCTTGCTGGAGGCTGCGCCCACCGATCGGCACGCTAAAGCCAAAGGCGGTGGAATAGGCAAATTTGGCGTACTTCTCGCTGGCGTGCCGAATCCACGGCTCGTTCTGGCCGCTGGTCAGCGCGACAACGTGATCGGCTTGGAGGTCGCGATAGAGCAGCATATGGGCATGCGGCTGCTGGTGCGGGCTGGGCAGGTCGGGCAGCGGTAGTTCTTCGGCCTGCCAGAACGGGTGATCTTCGGGCAGGGCCAGCAGCAAAAAGAACTTCAGCCCCCAGTAGGGCGAGCCGGGCGAGTTGTACTGCTCGGCCATGTTGAGGTTGGGGTAGGTGTAGCCGATCGAGAGGGTGCCGTCGGGGTTGAAGATCGGTTGGCGCAGCCACCAACGCAGATGCCGCAGCGCCAGGCCCTTGATCACGCCCCAGGGCAGCGCTTCGAGGTTGGCGTAGGCCAGAGCGCACCAGAAGGCGCCCTGAGCGAAGCGGTAGGTGAGGCTGCGCCCAAACGGCAGCGCCGCACCATCGGCGGTGAACCAGTGGACGAACTGCAGGGCGAAGGTGCGCGCACGCTCGCGGTAGCGCTGGGCACGCTCGGGGTCCTGCTGGCCCATCAGCGTGGCGTAGAGCAAGCCATAGAAGTGAAAGGCCATGGGGATGTAGTAGTCGCGCTGGTTGTTGTTGCCATCGGAGTACCAGCCATCGCCGAGGTAGTAGCCTTCGAGTTGATCGAGGGCGGCGGCGGTAGCAGCGAGGTCGTGCGGTGCGCCCACCCGCGCGAGGCCCACGTTGACCAGGACGCGGAAGAACAGCCAGTTGGTGGGTGGCATGCTGCGGTGGTTGATGGTGCTGAGCCAGGCGACAAGGTTGGTGCGGGCGGATTCGCTAAGTGGCTCCCACAGCAGTTCGGGCGTGAGGGCCAGGCCAAAGCCGATCGCGGCCATCTCGACGAGGCGCTGATCGGAGTTGTTGGGCGTGCCCCAGTATTCGGGATGCTGCGGGTCGCTGCCGTTGGCGAGGCCGCGTTGGTAGCGTTGCCAGTCGTTGTATGTGCCGCCGCCCGCAGCGAAAGGAACAAGGCCCCATAGCGGGCGCGCAAAGCCTTCGAGTTCGGCGGCGTGGTTGTCGAAGATCGCGCCGGTATGGCCGAGGCGGACGCGCGCGCCGCCTTCGCTGGTGTACTGCGCCAGCGGTGCAATTATGTCGAGCAGGGCGCGTTGCAGGTCGGTGCGGGTGCGCAGGGGATTGGTGGCCAACGAGGCAAACGACATGGCGTGCTCCTTTGGCTAGTGGGCTACGTTGCGCGGTGTGTTGCGACGTGGCTGCTGCGTAGGATACACGAGCGCAGCGGTTTTGTCGATAGGGTTTTTAATCCACAGATTTCGCAGATTTTAGGGTGCTAGTAGGTGTGATGAATGGTATTAATGACTATATTTCAGAAAATAGTCATATGGTCATTTATGGTTTTGTGAGGGCGTGGGATACGCCATGCGGCGGGTGGATGAGTACGCACGAGGGCGTAGGCTGCTGCGCAGGCCCATAGGGCGGTCGCGTCCCTTTGGAAACCCCGACGAGGAGTGATTGCCCCTGGTCCACGAAGTGGAAGGCAACCTCATTTGATGCGCCCGTGGTTATGCCTTGTCGTACGTCGCGGGTGATGGTATGGATAGAGTTTGTGGTGGCAATTGGCGATGTGGCTTGTTTGTTTTCGCTTGTTGTTCACCAAGTCACCGAGTCACCGAGTCACCGAGTCATCGTGAGGGCGGCGCAGCCATGCGCTGCGGAGCAGCGCGTAACGTGCGCGCGTTGTGGCGCGCAGCGCCATCGCTGTCCGAGCGCGCACACGTTGTGCACGACGTTGTTTGCCCGTAGCGACGGGCGGTGAGGCGCTGGCGGCTTCCTTTCTCTCCAAAAAACCTTGGGTATGGTTAGGATATGGCGCGGCGAGAGGTGAACAACAGAGGAATGGTGGATGTATAAACACCCAGGCAGTGCTGCTGCTCGCCGAACCTAGCATCAACACTGCCTGGAAGGTGTGCTCAACGAGTTATCCAAACACACAATATCGATAACTGCCGAGCACGCTGGGCTGGTGTTACCACCAACCTACGATGATTACACAGCCATCCAGCCACCGTCGGCGGTGATGACTGCGCCGCTGATGTTGCGCGCCTCGTCGGATGCGAGCAGCAGCGCAATGGCGGCGATATCTTCGGGTTCGAGGGTGCGTGGATTCAACCGCCCAAACTCACCACAACGCGCTGCGCCCATCGGGTCGAGGCGATCCGCTGGCATTGTTTCGGCGATGTTGGTCCTAGTGGCGCCTGGGCAGATGGCGTTACAGCGGATCATCTGCGGTGCGTACATCCACGCTGTATTGGTGGTCAGGCCGATCAGGGCGTGCTTGGATGCTGTGTAGGCTGCACCCGCCGCTGCGCCTGTGACAGATGCGATCGAGGCGATGTTGATGATCGAGCCACCACCTTGCTCAAGCATCGGGACGATCGCCCGACGCATTGTGTACATTGGGCCATCGAGATTGATGGACATGACGCGCCGCCATATGTCGTCGGTGACTTTGCCTACGCCCGCCATGTAGTCCATCACGCCTGCGTTGTTGCAGAGAATATCGATACGACCATAGATCTCCAGCGCTGTGTCAACGAGCGCTTCGGCATCATCTTTTTTGGAGATGTCGCCATGCACGCCGATGATCTCGGCACCGGTGGCGCGTATTGCTGCAACAGCCGCTTCTAGTCGCTCGGTATTCCAATCGCCTGCGACGATCTTCGCGCCTTCGGCGGCGAAGGTTTTGGCGATTGCAAGGCCGATGCCTGATGCAGCCCCGGTGATAACAGCCACTTTATCTTTGAGTTTCATGGCTTTTCCTTTCTGCTCGGGTTGCTTGAGTGTAGGATAACACGGGCATCGGCTGGGTGAGGGGATGATCTGGCTCTTCTATGTCAAGTTTTCACAACTATTGGGGTGACTTTGTGTCCACAGATTTTTGAGATTCGTTTGGTTCGTTTTGTGTTAGCCAAGTCTCCGAGTCATTCGCGCACAGGCGCTAGATGCACCATTCGGCGAGTGTGGGCGTTCTGTCGAGATGTTTCCGTTTTGCCTGATGCCTTACATTACGTGACGCCCTGAGATTTGGATAGCGTTTGTGGTGACCACGTGTGGTGTGGTCTGCTTGTTGACGTGATTGCTTTCTTTCATCCTTTGTCTACATCTTCATCTCAATTTGGTCTCATCTGTGTAATCTGTGGATATACTCTTCACCTGGTCACCTTATCACTTTTCTGCGCCACGACGCCGATCCACTCGCTGTTGTCGCTCTGCGGCGTGCCAGTGAGATCATCCCACATACTCACGACGTGGAAGCCGTGCTCGGCGAGTTCAGCCTGTATCTGTGCGGCGTCATAGTCTTGAAACCAATTGCGATAGACCTGGTAGCTACCGTCGGCATCGATGACGATGTACTGATCGAGGTAGAGCGACTGATCGGGGTAATCGAAACCTTGGGTGAGCACAAGGTGCCAGGTTGGCCGCCAGAAGCCCTGTTCAGCGACGTACCAATTTGTCCGTGCGCCGTGGCGCTGACGATGCAGGCGGGTCGATACATCGAGCACGAAGAAGCCATCGGGACGCAGCGCCGCGTGTATGCGTTGAAGCAACGAACTTCGTTGTGCGGGGGAGAGCACACAGAAATCGCCGTAGATCAGCAGGGCAGCATCGTAGGCTTGCTGCTCGTTGAGGGTGAGGTAGTCCTGATAGCGGTAGTCGATAGCGTGACCCTGGAGCTTCGCCTGCTCGATGGCGTAGGAGATCGAGCGCTGCGAATAGTCGATGCCCGTGACGCGCAGGCCGTGTGCTGCCAGGCGCTGGGAGTAGAGGCCAGGACCGCATCCAAGGTCAAGGACCGCATCGCCGGGCCGAAGGCCGAGCGAGGCGATCAGCCAGGCGACCGAGCGATCGATCGTTTCGGGCGGACGGCTGGCCGCTGCGGTGTGCGGGTCGAGATGGGCAGCCAGCATACTCGCCGAGATATGCGGATCGTCCCAAAACGGCGCGGTGCTCGGGGTGAACGGCGCGGGCGCTTGCTGCAGGTGCGCTATCGCCGCGAGATCGAGTGGGGCGTTGGCTAGGAGATGGGGCATAGAGTATGACTCCTTGGTGGTTGTGTCGTTTGTGTTGAACCGCTCTCAATTCCTCAATGCCAAGTCCTTCCGTTTGTTTCAGTACTCACTGGTTGAGTCGTTGTGTTGAACCGCCCGTGCTCGGGCCAATCGCCGCCCTAAATCAACGTTTCAGTACTCACTGGTTGAGTCGTTGTGTTGAACTCTGTGAGCAGGATGGCCTCGAACTGTGGCACACTGTTTCAGTACTCACTGGTTGAGTCGTTGTGTTGAACCTGGTGCTCAGGCGGTTGACTCGACGTTGACTGTGTTTCAGTACTCACTGGTTGAGTCGTTGTGTTGAACCTGGTGCTCAGGCGGTTGACTCGACGTTGACTGTGTTTCAGTACTCACTGGTTGAGTCGTTGTGTTGAACCGGATACCGTTGTTGGTGCTGTCGTGGTACCAGTAGTTTCAGTACTCACTGGTTGAGTCGTTGTGTTGAACGTGGTTGAGGTGGGTGAAATCGTGGATGTGACAGACCGTTTCAGTACTCACTGGTTGAGTCGTTGTGTTGAACCCGAGGGCACGGACTTCTGGCGTGGTGGCCTTTCCTGTTTCAGTACTCACTGGTTGAGTCGTTGTGTTGAACCGGATACCAGCCTCATGGCGATTCGGTGCTAGTCGTGTTTCAGTACTCACTGGTTGAGTCGTTGTGTTGAACAGATGACACGATGAAACGAAAGGATACAGCAATGTTTTGTTTCAGTACTCACTGGTTGAGTCGTTGTGTTGAACCGTATTGGTGCTGATGGCGTGCAGTATCACGCATGTTTCAGTACTCACTGGTTGAGTCGTTGTGTTGAACGATTGGCAGCGCGTTGTCACGCCGTCGGTGACAACGTTTCAGTACTCACTGGTTGAGTCGTTGTGTTGAACAACGACCTCAAATACACCGCTCGCACGGCGGGCACGTTTCAGTACTCACTGGTTGAGTCGTTGTGTTGAACCATCCCCGGTGCCCCGCTGTGACAGCGAGCGCCCCACCGTTTCAGTACTCACTGGTTGAGTCGTTGTGTTGAACCTCGACTACGACGCCGATCTGCCAACCCGCATGCACGGTTTCAGTACTCACTGGTTGAGTCGTTGTGTTGAACTCACGTTGCACTCCTTTCTTTGGTCGCCCCTGCTTGGTTTCAGTACTCACTGGTTGAGTCGTTGTGTTGAACTGTGCTCAGCAATGCTACTCTCAGCACGAATGCTGTTTCAGTACTCACTGGTTGAGTCGTTGTGTTGAACCGTGTTGCGAGCTCTGCGCTCAGCAGTCGAATATCGTTTCAGTACTCACTTGGTTGAGTCGTTGTGTTGAACGTCCTCCGCACGAGCGGAGCGAGTGGTCTGCACCAGTTTCAGTACTCACTGGTTGAGTCGTTGTGTTGAACGAGTATCGCGGGCGTGTGTTCACCCTCACCAGCGAGTTTCAGTACTCACTGGTTGAGTCGTTGTGTTGAACGTCGCTGCGGCGGTTGGCAATCCGCTCGTGAATTCGTTTCAGTACTCACTGGTTGAGTCGTTGTGTTGAACCGCTCGAAACTAGCGAGCGACGCCTTTTGGCTATCGTTTCAGTACTCACTGGTTGAGTCGTTGTGTTGAACACGTTGGAGGAACGTGAGGAGCCGAATGCCTGAGTGTTTCAGTACTCACTGGTTGAGTCGTTGTGTTGAACGAAGCGCTTCTCACTAGCATCAGCGAAGAGTTAGAGTTTCAGTACTCACTGGTTGAGTCGTTGTGTTGAACGCGTGTTGTACTACCAGGCGTATCGCGACGCATACGTTTCAGTACTCACTGGTTGAGTCGTTGTGTTGAACGACCGACTGCGCAACGGGTGCGGGATGTAGTCGCGTTTCAGTACTCACTGGTTGAGTCGTTGTGTTGAACCCACAAAAGCCGGAACACAGCACATCAGCAAGCAAAGTTTCAGTACTCACTGGTTGAGTCGTTGTGTTGAACAGCCTGAGCAATCGCGTCGCGCTCGCCAAGCACGGCGTTTCAGTACTCACTGGTTGAGTCGTTGTGTTGAACGACCAATCCACGCCGTTCAACAGTGCGTCACGCTCAGTTTCAGTACTCACTGGTTGAGTCGTTGTGTTGAACGAAGCGCTTCTCACTAGCATCAGCGAAGAGTTAGAGTTTCAGTACTCACTGGTTGAGTCGTTGTGTTGAACCAATTCCTGCTCAAACAGGTCGCGCGCGTTTTGGAGTTTCAGTACTCACTGGTTGAGTCGTTGTGTTGAACGCATCGCTTGTGCGGCCCGATCGCGCTGATCAGGATGTTTCAGTACTCACTGGTTGAGTCGTTGTGTTGAACCGCGGGCGGCGGCGGCGGCAAAGCCAAGGTGAGCGGTTTCAGTACTCACTGGTTGAGTCGTTGTGTTGAACAGTACCGTCACGCATCTCGGCAAAAAAACGTCACAGTTTCAGTACTCACTGGTTGAGTCGTTGTGTTGAACCAGAGGTCGATAACGGCATCCAATACCGATACAAGTTTCAGTACTCACTGGTTGAGTCGTTGTGTTGAACGGGGCGGTAAGCCCTCGACCTCGCCGAAAACGGTGTTTCAGTACTCACTGGTTGAGTCGTTGTGTTGAACCGCTATCCGCGTAGCGACGAACGATGAGTGGTTGGTGAGTTTCAGTACTCACTGGTTGAGTCGTTGTGTTGAACCACCCGATGGTTCGATTGCGGAAGTGCCCGTCGTCAGGTTTCAGTACTCACTGGTTGAGTCGTTGTGTTGAACACGCTCATCCCGTTGCTTGGTGACGGTGATGTGGTTTCAGTACTCACTGGTTGAGTCGTTGTGTTGAACCAGAGGTCGATAACGGCATCCAATACCGATACAAGTTTCAGTACTCACTGGTTGAGTCGTTGTGTTGAACCGTGACAGGTAGCGAGATCACTGTCAATCTCGCCACGTTTCAGTACTCACTGGTTGAGTCGTTGTGTTGAACGTTAGGAGTAACTAAAACAGACTCTTGTGTAACAGTTTCAGTACTCACTGGTTGAGTCGTTGTGTTGAACGTCGTCCGGACCGCTCGGCGAGCAATCTATACATGTTTCAGTACTCACTGGTTGAGTCGTTGTGTTGAACCTCGTCGCACTTGGCGACAACCAGGCGCGACGATGTTTCAGTACTCACTGGTTGAGTCGTTGTGTTGAACCCAGGAACAGGCACGCCATTTTCTCCCACGGGATGTTTCAGTACTCACTGGTTGAGTCGTTGTGTTGAACGTCTTCAGCGGGTTGTGTCGTGCGACTACCGAGGCGTTTCAGTACTCACTGGTTGAGTCGTTGTGTTGAACCCAGCGGTGGCGGCGCTGGCGTTGCAGCATTTACGGTTTCAGTACTCACTGGTTGAGTCGTTGTGTTGAACCTCGTTGTTCCTCAGTCATGGTGTTCTCCTCTCGTGTTTCAGTACTCACTGGTTGAGTCGTTGTGTTGAAGTTGGGCGGGAGAGACGAATCGCCAAAACGGACGATGTTTCAGTACTCACTGGTTGAGTCGTTGTGTTGAAGCCTACCGTGCTTGACGTTGATCCGTACGGTGAACCGGTTTCAGTACTCACTGGTTGAGTCGTTGTGTTGAAGTTGGCGGCCTGTTGCTCGGCTTTGGTTGGCTTCTCGTTTCAGTACTCACTGGTTGAGTCGTTGTGTTGAACCCCGCGGGGCAGCGCGGGGCAGCGCGGGGCAGCGCGGGTTTCAGTACTCACTGGTTGAGTCGTTGTGTTGAACGCACGATGGGATAAGTGCTAGCATTCTCACTCTGATGTTTCAGTACTCACTGGTTGAGTCGTTGTGTTGAACCATCGTAGCCGAATGCGAACGCAACGTGGATAGCTTGTTTCAGTACTCACTGGTTGAGTCGTTGTGTTGAACCCAAGAACGAAACGAACTTCGTAAACGGCTGATTGAGTGTTTCAGTACTCACTGGTTGAGTCGTTGTGTTGAACCTGTTCCTCCATTCGAAAGCGCCGCCCTTTCAGTGCAGTTTCAGTACTCACTGGTTGAGTCGTTGTGTTGAACCCGCCCGAGCCGTGGGTGGTTGACACGCGCTTCGCCGGTTTCAGTACTCACTGGTTGAGTCGTTGTGTTGAACCCCATACGATAGTCATCTTGAATGTTTCCGACTACCGGTTTCAGTACTCACTGGTTGAGTCGTTGTGTTGAACCAGCAACGAATCGCAGAAAGCCGCTCAGAGCGTCGAGTTTCAGTACTCACTGGTTGAGTCGTTGTGTTGAACCAGCAACGAATCGCAGAAAGCCGCTCAGAGCGTCGAGTTTCAGTACTCACTGGTTGAGTCGTTGTGTTGAACCGTAAGAGGAGTTGCTGCCATGATTACATCCTTTCGAGTTTCAGTACTCACTGGTTGAGTCGTTGTGTTGAACCAGAGCATCGACTACGACAACGACGATCGGCCCGCGTGTTTCAGTACTCACTGGTTGAGTCGTTGTGTTGAACACGTCCGGACGGTGGCGGGTTTGGGCCGATGGCGTTTCAGTACTCACTGGTTGAGTCGTTGTGTTGAACCAGCAACTGACCATCGACGTTGGTCGGTTGTACGCGTTTCAGTACTCACTGGTTGAGTCGTTGTGTTGAACGTGGTCTATTTTGTGTGGCGCGTACCGACGTGCTGTTTCAGTACTCACTGGTTGAGTCGTTGTGTTGAACCGTAACGCTATCGGCACCGCGATTGAGCCGTGGCGTTTCAGTACTCACTGGTTGAGTCGTTGTGTTGAACGCTTCGGACCAGGTAGAGTAGTGCATCTCTACTTGGTTTCAGTACTCACTGGTTGAGTCGTTGTGTTGAACCCTCTGATGGTCCCGGTGTCTATTTATGCGATTGAAAGTTTCAGTACTCACTGGTTGAGTCGTTGTGTTGAACTGTGATGCGCTACTCTCCACTTAGCCCAGCAGTAGGTTTCAGTACTCACTGGTTGAGTCGTTGTGTTGAACCGCTCTTCCGGTCCTGAAGCACGACGGTAGCACGACGTTTCAGTACTCACTGGTTGAGTCGTTGTGTTGAACCCTGTTCAACCGAACGCCACGAAGCGGTTTGGTGTAGTTTCAGTACTCACTGGTTGAGTCGTTGTGTTGAACCCTGTGATCGCAGTGCCATCGTAGTGCGGCCCGTAGCGTTTCAGTACTCACTGGTTGAGTCGTTGTGTTGAACCCCATTCAGCGCCAATAGCAAGCGCCATGTTAGCGTTTCAGTACTCACTGGTTGAGTCGTTGTGTTGAACGCGCGTCGGGCATTCTCTTTGCACCGCTCAGGCGGTTTCAGTACTCACTGGTTGAGTCGTTGTGTTGAACCCGCAAGTCAATAACGGCGTTTTTGTTCGTGCTCGCGTTTCAGTACTCACTGGTTGAGTCGTTGTGTTGAACCCCCGAGATCGTGCTAGATGTGGATGATTTCACACGGGTTTCAGTACTCACTGGTTGAGTCGTTGTGTTGAACCGCCGGGGACCACGGCAACCAAAATGCCAAGCACGGTTTCAGTACTCACTGGTTGAGTCGTTGTGTTGAACCAGCGACTCGTCTGCCTGTTCGTGGCGCATGCTGCTGTTTCAGTACTCACTGGTTGAGTCGTTGTGTTGAACCTGCGCGCCCCGCAAAATCTGATTAGTTACATCACGTTTCAGTACTCACTGGTTGAGTCGTTGTGTTGAACCCCCGAGATCGTGCTAGATGTGGATGATTTCACACGGGTTTCAGTACTCACTGGTTGAGTCGTTGTGTTGAACCAGCGCTTGCGCCCAAAACGCACTATCGAATCAATTGTTTCAGTACTCACTGGTTGAGTCGTTGTGTTGAACCGCGTGCTCACCTTCTTGGAATCGCCGATTTGGGAATGTTTCAGTACTCACTGGTTGAGTCGTTGTGTTGAACCCCGTTGAGCGGCCTGGAACGTGCCCTCGTCCACGATGTTTCAGTACTCACTGGTTGAGTCGTTGTGTTGAACCTCACCGCCGAAGATCTTGCCGAATCTAGACACATGTTTCAGTACTCACTGGTTGAGTCGTTGTGTTGAACCTCGAATCGATGCGACATTTCATGGACGGCTGTCGAGTTTCAGTACTCACTGGTTGAGTCGTTGTGTTGAACGACTGGTATTGGTTGATTGGTAACGAATACATCCAGTTTCAGTACTCACTGGTTGAGTCGTTGTGTTGAACATTCCAAATTTCATTATGTGCTGTTCGATTATAGAGTTTCAGTACTCACTGGTTGAGTCGTTGTGTTGAACGCGGCGACCGCTGGGTATACGGTCGCCGCTTTTGAGTTTCAGTACTCACTGGTTGAGTCGTTGTGTTGAACCGCGAATCAGGACGACGCCATTGATGTGGAGAACGCGTTTCAGTACTCACTGGTTGAGTCGTTGTGTTGAACAACGGTCCGCCACTTTGGCGTCGTTCATTTTCGCGTTTCAGTACTCACTGGTTGAGTCGTTGTGTTGAACTCCTGCTCCGGCTTCGTCGTACTACTCAATCGCGGTTTCAGTACTCACTGGTTGAGTCGTTGTGTTGAACAGTCTACGCCTTTACGGATAGCATTATTGCGACGCGTTTCAGTACTCACTGGTTGAGTCGTTGTGTTGAACTTCTCCTTTTATGCTTGACGCTTGGACACTATGTCCAGTTTCAGTACTCACTGGTTGAGTCGTTGTGTTGAACCCATAAATGCGCCGACGGTGCCGGCTCCTACCCCAGAGTTTCAGTACTCACTGGTTGAGTCGTTGTGTTGAACTTCTAGCCACAATAACCGTCACGGTCCTGGTGACGTTTCAGTACTCACTGGTTGAGTCGTTGTGTTGAACCGGCGGCGGCCTCGGCCTTTGTGAGCCATTCATCCAAGTTTCAGTACTCACTGGTTGAGTCGTTGTGTTGAACCTGGTTGCGAATGCCGTGATCGCCACGCGGCACACCGTTTCAGTACTCACTGGTTGAGTCGTTGTGTTGAACGCGGGTCGATGCCGCGTGCGGGGATGATCGCGACGTTTCAGTACTCACTGGTTGAGTCGTTGTGTTGAACTGCCAAAGACTGAACGGAAGATCGGCATCGACGTGTTTCAGTACTCACTGGTTGAGTCGTTGTGTTGAACTTAACGAGCATATCGGCCAGGTTCTCCGCAAACAGCGTTTCAGTACTCACTGGTTGAGTCGTTGTGTTGAACGATCTTCATGCCGCGCGCCGCCGCCCGCATTGTGCGCGTTTCAGTACTCACTGGTTGAGTCGTTGTGTTGAACCAGCTGCAAGAACGCCTTGATGCGCTTGCAGCATTCGGTTTCAGTACTCACTGGTTGAGTCGTTGTGTTGAACCCAGTCTTTCTTTCTCTATGTCCCGCTGTGTTTCCTCAAAATGCTACTATTCCGCCGCTGTTGGGCCGTTCTACGCAGCCGTCTCTTTCATACCATCCTGCTTATTCACGCCGCTTTCGCAACCCCTCTTTTGCTCAAAAATCCCTTCGAGTTGCGAAGGGCCTGCTATGGCTTCTGTATCAGCATAACTGCCTTCGTTATGCTGATACAGTGCGCCGTTTATGCTGTTCCTTCGATGATCTTGCCACCGAGTTGCGAGGCAAACGCTGCTACACACCTTTTTTGTCACACTACGTCGTTGCAGAAGCGCCGAAACTCACAACTAATACAGGGCCGCCGATTCGTCGGCGCTGGCGGCATCAGTTCCCCCGCGATCGCTCTGTGCATCGCGGCTACTTGGAGTTGAACGTTTCGCCGCAGCGTCGGTGTTATCGATATCGCTTCGGCTTTGCGCAATGGGATGCTGTAGATAAATCCACGTCGCACTGGCAACTGCCACGCTTCTTCCAACAGTAACCCGTAGGCCGCAAGTTGCATTTTAAAGTGCGCGCCCGCCGCCTTCTCGCTATCCTTGTACTCCACTACGATCGCCTCCGCGCGAGGCGCCGTGCGGCTCGGCACCACAATCGCTAGATCCAAGCGCCCCCGCAAGCCGAGCGTGTCTGAGTGTAACACCACATCGAAGGTTCGTTCGCCCTCGGCAATGCCGTAGGTGCGCAATGAGCGTCGTTCTTCTCGCCCTGTCTCATCGGTGTGACTGCGTATGCCAGCCTTCATCAAATCGGTGATTGGCCGCACTTCTGGCAAACAGTAGCGATAGTATAGCACTCGCGGACAATAGCTCCACTGTTTGAGATCGGTCACCTCAAAGGTTTCCAAACGTTCGACGACTAGCTCATTCATCGGAGCCTCCCTGCACGATCTCGCGCCGCCCGTTCCAACTCTTTTCGTCGAGCGAGAACAGTTGCACTTTGCCGGCCTTCCGCCCCAAACGATGCTTGATCTCGGCAAACAACGCCCGCTGATGGGTGCGGCTGAGATCGCCGCAAAACGCGCTGTACTGGATACGCTCTAGCCCATAATCAAGGCACGCATCGGCCACTTTTTGACGCGCCCGATCATCGGGAATATCGTAGATCAATAGGCTCTGCATGGCTCACCACCCCATCACAAATGGTTCGTAGGTGTCGCGCTCGCCTCGCACAAAGGTGGCGATATGGCGCGCCTGGCATTGCAGAATATGGCGAAGCGGCTGCCGTTTGCCTTCGTACAGTTCACTGCTGCCCATCCGTTCCAGCACTTTCTCCACAATACGTTTGCGAGTGGCACCATCTAAACGGCCCATCTCATCCTGCGTCACTGCAAAGCCCCGGTTCACCTGGCCGATCAAGGTGCGATCCACCACTGCCTGGCGAAACTCTTCGATCAGATCGAGCGTTAAACTGGGCTTGCCGGGTCGATCAGCATGCAGAAAGCCCGCGTTTGGCTCTAATCCAGCTAGCAATAGGGCCTGCCGCACTTGCGAGCGCAGTACACCGTAGCCATAGTTGAGTATCGAGTTGAACGGATCGAGCGCGCCGCGCGTCTCGCGCCCTGGCCAGGCCAGTCGTTCGGGGATGAGCGTCGCCACCGCCTGCCAGTAACGCGCCGCCGCCCGTCCCTCGCAGCCCATCAGCGTGGCGCGTGTCGTCTCGTCGATCACACCCGTCAGCCGCGCCAACGCTGGCAAGCTATCGAGCACTTCGGTCGCCGCCAACATCAACTCCTGATAGTGCGGGAAGTCGGTCTCTTTGCGATATTTAGCGGCGTAGCGCAATAGATTGGCCTGGCTCTGGATCTTGCCAGTGGCAAAGGCTTTGGCCAAGGCAAGCCCTCGTTCGTTCTCGTAGGCTTGCAGTTGCGCTCGTTTAGTGAGCGCCATACCAGTGAGGCCGCTGGCGAACAAGGTGCCGTAATCGTCGCCGTTTGAGCCATTGAGAAAATGGATTGGGATACCCTCCTCGGCACAGACACGCACCACATCGCTGCTAATGCCCACGCCATTACTGCAGATCAGCACTTGCTCCAGATGCATAATTGGCACTTCGGCCATACGCTGCTTCTGCTGTTCAACGCGCAGGCGACCCTGGTGCTTCGATACAAATGAGCCAAATTGTTCGACGATCAAATACATACCAAATGCTCCTTGTGAGTAGGCCATTGCCGTGCTCTCTTACGAGCCGAGGAGGTTTAGGTTGTTAAGGTGCCATTGCCGCAGCGCTTCCAATGATGGTTATGCGCCGCGAACGAGGTTAGAGCGATGAAGCGATCGTGTACCAGCCATCGCCCTTGACCGCGTTTTTGCCGACATGGATCAGGCTGCCCCACACCAACAGCTCGCGCAGTGGTGCCAGGTCGCCCTCCAGCGTAATGGTGCCCACCAGCCCGCCGATCGGCGTGCGCAAGCGGGTGCGCGAAGAATAGCTCACTACATCGATCCAACGGGTGCTATCGTTGACCACGCGCACCCGCTCGACCAGGGTTGGCAACGTTTGATAGTTGCTGATCGCCTCCCCGGCGCCATAGGCTTCCGCCAGTTGATCGAGCCGCCAAGCCAGCCGCGCGAAGAAGATACCGAGATCGAACTGATGCACCAGGCTGGGCCGACCATCGCGCTTCACAGTCAGCCGCAGCGGCGTATGAAACCGCAGCGTCAGACGATCAGCGGGAAGCGTGGCGGCATGGGCTGTTACATCAGACGGGGCGATCGGCAAGCCGGGCAGTTGGACGTTCGGGCTGCCCCGTTGGAACAGCGGTTGTTGCGCGTCACTCAACAGGTTAACGGCAGCGATCGAATCGATGCGCAGCCCACCACGGCGACCGTTGTTTTGCGGCAAGCGGCGACCAAGGCCGCTCCGCTCGATCTCTTGCGCAGCCATAAACACATACGGGAACAACTGCGCCACCGGGCCGATCAGGCCCATACCGAACGTCAGCGTTTCGCCCGGCTCGAACTGCCGACGCTCGCCAGCGGGAGGGCGCACCACATAGGGACGGGGAAGTTGCCCCCTGCTGCCCTCGCCATCCTCGCGCATCGGCGCCACAAGGGTCGCGACCGGGCACACCCGCAATAACGGACAATCGGTGCAGGTGGGCAGCGCCTTATTGACGCAGAACTTATCGAGCAGCCCATTGACCACCGCGCCACGGATCGATGACCCCGCCTGATCATCGAGCAGCAATGGCGTGACAACGGTGGCATTGAAGGCTAAGTGATGGGTGATAAGGGTCATTGCTTAGCTCCAATCAGTCTCCGTGAGTGGCAGATCCAACTGCAATCCATGGTGTTCATCGTATGGAACATCAACAACCCAACGCCTCCCTTTCAGATGACCGTCCGGATCAGCGATTGGTCGCACCTTACCCTCACGGGCCAAACGTGCATAGCGCTGTTTACTAATACTCACAAAATAGTTACTCGATTCAAGGTATTTATGTTCGGCGAGAAGCTGCAAATATTCCTGCTCGAAGCAAAGTGGCAGCACATCAACACCATCGAACATATTCTCAAATTCTTGCTCCTTCTGCTCACTACTATTGAATGGCAGCAGCGAGGTAAGATGGCGCTCTGCCTGAGAAGCGATACGCGTATATTCGGCCAGCCATTCCGCGCGAAGTTGAGGATCATCGTAGATAGCATCGAGCCAATCGTTTATCTCCGACTCGTTAATAATCTGCCCATCATGTTTTTGGAGTTCCGCAAGCGTCACCCGTACAATGTGGCCGCGCTTCTCAGGATCTTTGCTCCGACCATACACTCCCTGCCCATCACTAGGCTCACGAAACACATGAACAGGGCAAATACCCTTAGAACAAGCCCGATTCACTCGCCCAAATCGCTGTAAGAGCGCCTCTAATGGTGCAGGATCGCTATAGATCGTATCAAGATCGATATTGAGACTCACCTCCACCACTTGAGTAGCAACCAAAATAAAAGGAGTACGTGTTGTTATGTCGATTGCGCTACGTCTACGCACCTCCTCTTCGAGACGAGTGCGATCTTTGACAATAAAGCGGCTATGGATCAACACCAATTCGCTAGGTTGCACGCCCAGTTGCTCCAATCGTTGGCGCACCTCCTGAGCGCGGCGCACCGTATTGACACACACCAAGACCTGTTTACCGTCCCGCATCGCTGCAACAATCTGCTCAAGATGATCAAGCAAATCGCCATCAAGCAAGTGCAGTCGGTGACGGGTAAACTTCTGGAACACCTGTTGATCGGCTCGTATCGTTGTAAAATCGCCCAATGCGCGCTGAAGTTGTTCACGTATCAGCGTAGGGAAGGTTGCCGACATCACAAAGAAGCGAGCGCCGTACTGTTCGCGCAGATAACGAACCAGCACAAGCATCAATGCTAAACGACTTGGTTCATAGGCATGAATCTCATCGAAAATAAACGCTGCCTGCACATAGTCGGTTAACATCGCCTCAAAACCACGGATCTGAAACAGCGCCTTGAGCATCTGGTATGGGCTGAATACTTTGATTGGGCGGGCATTCAACGTATTGATATTCTTCTCCCAACGCGCCGCTGTTGCCGCCGTCGCCGACCAACGTTCACTCTCCACAAATCGGGCATACATCGCCTGCAAAGCTCGGCCATGCTGGATGCCAACTGCCTCCTCTCCAAATCCCCCTCGCGTCGAATCACGTAACCGATCGTACATCGCATTCATACTGGCTTGATAGGGCAAGGCATAAAACAGGCGAGCAATAGGCTGTGTACCATCACCAAGCGCCCAAAACAGCGCCGATTCAGTCTTTGCGCTACCCGTGGGCGAGATAAGAATGGCAGATGTCCCCGCAGCTTCAGCGCTTAGCCGTTGATGAGGGTAGAGATCAGCATCGGGATTACGCAGCCGTAACACGTCGAGCAACCGTTTTGCAAACTGCAACCAGGACTCTTGAATCGGCGCTGGCATGCGAGTGAGATGCGCCGATGCCATATGATCGGCACTGGTGGTATGGCCGCGCAACAAGATACCCGCGATAGCATCGCTTGCATCGCCATATTCCAAGTCATGGAGCCAATCGCTGTACCGATAAAGCCAACCCCGTACCCGTTGAACACCTTCGCTACACACACGTGCGATCGCCTGCTCCTGATCGATCAAGGTGATCGGCCCAACCTCATCGGCAGAGAAGCCAAGGGCATCGCGCCAAGCCAAGCCACACTCGTGTATCCAACACCATAAATGCGCAACCGTCTTGGCATCAAGCTCGGCAAGCAATGGTGCAAGCGGATCAATTGAAACAGGTCCATACGCCTCAGCAATATAGTTCGCATCACGATGGTGTGAAACAATCGCAGCCAGCACCCACCTGTGTTCGATTTCGCTGAACCCTTCCACAATCCAATCTAAAAAGGCCAGCGATAACACCTCGTGGCGGTGATTCCAAGGAGGTCCACCAGCGAGGCGCTCCTGAAAGCCACGGGCCGCCTTACCAAAATCGTGGAGCAAGCAAGCCCAATAGAGGCAATGCCATAAACGTGGCAGGTTCATCTGTTGAGCTACGTTGGGGCGAAGTTGATGGAGTTCCGCCAACTTCGCCAGCACATCCCACGTATGTTTCGCCAACGTTTCGCCGCCATACTTCGGGCTTTTCGCTTTGATATGATCCATCCACGTCGGCCATACAGCAGGCTTGTTCATGGTGCATCTCCAACAAACGAGTGGAAACACAGCCCCAACGATGCGCCCTTCACCTGGGGTGCAGTTGGGTCAGCCCAATAGCTTGTCTCAGCATTGCCGTACCGCACCAAACGCTCACTCGATATACGCTGTTGCAACATCACATAGCGCTCGAAGGTTGGCTTACGGTTCTGCCAATAGTCGAGCCAGCGCGGCATCAGGGTCACAACGCCAACCGAGGTTTGCGTAGCCATGTGGTAGGGCAATAATGTATGCTCAAAGTACACATCGCTACGTTGTTCGAGATCCATCACTTCAATGCTGGTATAACAAGCCAGATCCTGTGAACGGCCCAAAACTACTGGATACCGAGGGCTACGAAACGCCTCTTGCCACTCTGGCCTATTTAGGTACAACACCAAACGCGGATGCAACAACACCTTGCGGGTGAACGGGTTGACATTGCCCTCCAATACCTTCGGCAACTTGGTGCCTGGAACCTTGCCGGTGGCAGCAGATAACACATGGATATGTTCAAGATCCTCACCTTCACCAGCCGCCGTAAAATGATAGGCAAACGCTAAGCCTTGAGGATCAACCCATTCACCAAGGGCGCTACAGATATGACCGTAGATTGTTGCGGGCGGCGGCAGCGGAAACGTTGGTTGAACGCTCAGCATAAAGTGTGGATACCGGAACGAGGTCATCGTCCCTTCCAACACGATTTTGAGCACGCGCATAACGCACCCCTTTACGCCAACCACTGCGGATGTGCATCAAAAGCAGCGCCAAGCGTCTGAAACGCCGTGCGTGGATGACTGATAGTAATCGTATACTGAGAATTATCGCGAACGAACGCCTCAAGAGCCGCGCGTTCTTCATCGAGATACCCTTGCGCCCAACCAACATAAATCGGCGAAAGGATCGTATCGGCATACACATCCAACACTTCCTGAAGCGCTTTAAGTTTCAAGATCGGCTGACCTTTGGCATTCGCACCAATGACATGATGGAAAATATGATTACCGCCTTTGGTCACAGCAAGAAGCACCACAGCTGGTGTGACATCGGTGTAGTGTAAGGATTGCTTCGCGCCACCCTCGATATGAGCCATACCCTCGAACAGAGCCTTAATGCGCTCAACACGCTGAGCGTAAGGCAATCGGTATGCCTTTTCATCTTCAAGATGTTCGATTCCTTCGATATCCTTGGCCAACGCTTCGCGCACCGAATCGAGATTACGGAAACCCGTCTTGTTACGGTACGAGAATGTACCGCAGGCATGCAGATCGAGCGAGAATAAGCCTTTGAGGGTTGTGCGATAGAATTGATGCTCATGGGGAACAGGATTCCCCTCATGCCGCGACATCGTACCAAAATCGTTGATAAGATTGACTGGTGCAATCGACACCAGTGTACTCATACGGAAGGGTGATACACGGGTGATGGTATCGGTTGTTTCGGTTTCGCCGATTCGTGAGGTATCGGCGGCACGAGCAGCTTTTGCTGTCTCCTTTTTAGATGGAGCGCGCATATAGCCAAAGATATCATCATCCCAGTAGTGCAGAGGATTCGCATCGGTATAGGCGATCTTCTCCTCGCGATAAATGGGTGCAGCCCGCCAACCAGCCACGCGAGAGTGCAAAGTCTCACGCAACCAATAGCGAAACGCCTGCGCCGACACGTAGGGGTAACTACCATCTTTGGCCTTGATCACCTTCACTCCGACAGTATTATCCTCACGCTCACCAGGAATAGCACCCAGATTGTTTAGCGCCGAGGCTGGCGCATCAATCAATGCAAGACCAGTTACAAAAGCCATTGTTCTGCTCCTTTCCTATGCAATGCTATCGACAGTCTCGCCTTGTTCCGCTTGAACGACATCCTCTACCGGCACGGCGTCGGGATTTTGCGCGATCCAATCCTTAAGCTGTTCGATCATACGAATAAGCATAAGATCGCGTGCTAACCGCCAATCTGGCCGCAACAACTCCTCACCTTCCATAAAGACCTCGGCATAACTATCGAGCGTGAACAAGGTATCCTGCCCTTTAGTGAACTTCACATAGTCGATATTGGTTTTAGTTAGCAGGGACATAAAATTCGAGGCTTTTTGTTCGGTAAAGAAGCTGCGAAAGAAGCGTCGGCCACCTTGATGACGGGTATATTCAGCTAACTTATCACCAAGCGTACGAATCTGCTCAATTCGTTCTTGCTCCATCAGCATCACCTCCTGCAAGAAGACTTCAACCAACGGCCAGGCAATCAGTTGTCGTTCATGAATCGGCGAGTAAGTACTTCGCGGATCACCATCAAACTGCGAACGTCGGGGTATACGCAAAAAATATCGTCGAACAAAACTCGCTGCATTTTGAGGCAGCGTGAAAAGATCTTCGTAGAGATAGTTTATTCGTGGGGCGATCCGTTCAGTGATATTACCTTTACGGTCGCGCTTGACTTTCTGCTCCCATCCCCGCTGAACGATTTGCTGCCAAGTGTCACGATAGGTTACAGTAAGTGCAGTGCGCAAAAAATTCGAAATTTGCAATGGAAGGTGATACAGGGCGAGTTGCGCTGACTTACCGTTATTAAAGTTATAGGCAGTGATCGATGCAGCACGACCGCTACGGCGCTCAGTATCTAAGCGTTGCTTCTCTATATCGGTGAGCGTTTCGATCAATAACGTCTTCAGTGAACGATGAGCGCTCGGCAACTTCTCCTCGCCAGCAGATTGGGCCTGTAGAATAGCTGCGTTATTTTGTTTGAAGAAGCGATTCGCAAATTCCAGTGTTAATGCTTCGCTATCTGAATGAACGGCTAGCAGACCAAGCCCACATTTCGCACAACCCAATGGCATAGCTTGCAAGGCCAGCAATGCAAGTGGAGAGACAGGCAAACCAGGATCGCCGCCAGTAAAGAAATTGATCGAATCATCGCCCTGTAGCAACGGCATCTGAGCACGCCCGATTCTGCCCGGCGCAAGTTTACCGGAGAGAGCTTGTGGTGCTGCTGGCAAGCCTGTAAACACACACGTCTGATCGCCACTTGCAGCCTCTTGCTGCCACTGACGAATATGGCGCGCGGCCCAAAGCGCACGTGTTGCGCTGCGTTCCTTACGCTTCTCCGCCGAAAGATCTGGTTTATCAGGGTTGAAGGCATCTTGGATAAACCAGGCATTGCTGGTGAACGCCATAGTCAGGTGCCCACGCAATGGCGGACGCACATAATTCGCTTCGATATAGTCAGCGACCTGCGCAAGGTCATCGTCGGTTATATCCTCGATGTTGCGACGATTCACAAAAGCAGCAATGGTTGCTATTCCTACATCAACAAAGGGATGACCTGTAAATGTAAACATTGCTCTTCCTTCCTTATCATCGTCACTCTCTTTCGTTATCGTTACTCTATCAACTCACCCTGCAAATAAGTTGCAGTCTCACATGAGTTTTCGAGCATTTATTTGTCGGTAGCGTAACGAGCCACCATCGCAGCAGCCTCAGCAGCCACTTCAGCACGCAGACTCGCAGGCCGTTTAACCTCCGCGTGATTCCCAAACGCCATCACCCAACGGCGAACTTCCGCCAATGCACCAGTTCGGAACGTAAGCGTCAGGCTACCATCATCATGCTCTTCAATGGATTGTGAAGGATGCCACTGTTTGCCGCGCATATAACGAGCTTGATACTCATCGAACCAGATCTGCACCTCAACTGGTGCATCACCATGCTCGGCAAGAAAGCCCTGCGCTAAATAGGATTCAGTGGAGAAATCGGGGTCACGTACGAAACGCTCGGTTTTGAGGAGTTGCCATTGCTCAATACGGCTCACTGCAAAATGGCGAAATTGTTGTCGCAGATGATCGAACGCAATAATCTGCCATTCGCCGCGCACATTATAGAGGTGGTACGGTTCGATCACCCGTTGATTACGCTCGCCTCGGCTAGCGGTGAAGTAGGTAATTTGAACACGCCATTGCTCATGCAGAGCTTCGTGGAGCGCAACTAACAACTCAGGATCAGAACTAGCAGTTGCACCCGGTTGAAAGGTGTAATGCTGAGCTAGCAAGTTCATATCTAGCTGCACTTTATCGGGTAGGCTTGTCGTGAGCGCAGCGGCGGCTTTACGCAATGGAGCTTCAAAGCTTGTTCCAAGATAGCGGCGGGTGAGTTCAACACTGAGGAAAAAAGCCAGTAATTCACCTTCGGTAGCAAACATGGTAGGGAGAACCCACGTTGCATCGGTGTAATAGTATCCATTGCGCGTTCGATCGTACTTCAACGGCGCATTCAGCCGTTCGCGCATAAAGGCCAGATCGCCCCGTACAGTGCGCTCGCTTACCTCGAAGCGCTCGATGAATGAGGAGATAGTGGGGTAGGTTCCTGCACGAATAGCAGCATCGATGAACAGTAGACGCTCAAGTCGTAGAGACATCGTTGTTTCTCGCTTAAGTAGAGGTCAAACATAGTATTGATCATACCTATTATTAGCAGTGTTGTCTATCTCAAATGGGCAATTTTTTCGGTAAAATTTTCATCAAAAAAGGAGATAAACATCATATATGATATGATATGATTTTCTTCAATAGAAGGCTATTTTACTTTTTTATAGCCTCGGCTTAAGCCTTGAGCGCTTCGGCTTAAGTCTTAAGCACCTTGGATTAAGTCTTAAGCACCTTGGATTAAGTCTTGAGCACCTCGGATTAAGTCTTGAGCACCTCGGATTAAGCCTGAGCACCTTGGATTAAGTCTTAATCACCTTGGATTAAGTCTTAATCACCTCGGATTAAGTCTTAATCACCTCGGATTAAGCCTTAAGCACCTCAGAATAGGTTCTCATTACCCCTGCTTAAGCTCTCACGATGTCTTGTGAGAACCTCACGAGCCTTGCATGGCTGCTAAAAATAGTGAGTTGAATCCTAACCCATTTGTATAGTTGTACGATTAAAGCAGTTTTTGTCCACCCCGCTTCAAAACAATTCGTCGGCTGCCTGTTGCTTCCAAAACAGGCAGACGACGAGTGACGATCGACCGGGAAACGTCTATTGAAGCGCAGCCTCGATCTCGCCCACCATCTTGCCGAACGAGCTTAGGCCCGCGTTGGCCAAGTACCACACGGCTGGGTCGAGGTAAGCAACCTTGCCGTTCTTCCAGGCATTGGTAGCGGCCACCAGTTCGTTATCCAGCACCTCCCGCGCCGACTGGCCAGGCTCTGCGGAGCCGTCCGTCGCGGTGTCGCGGTCGACCACGAATAGGATGTCGGGGTTCTTCTCCTGAATAAACTCGAACGAGATCGCGTCGCCGTGGGTGGCTTCCTTGATCTCATCACCATCGGTGACAGCCGCCACACCCAGCAGGTCGTGGATGATGCCGAAGCGCGAGCCGGGGCCGTAAGCGGTCACGTTACCGCCCGAAACCATCAGGATCAAGCCGTTCAACTTCTTCTCAGCAGCCAGCGCCTGCGCGCGCTTCACCGCCGCATCCAACTCGGCCAGCTTGCTAGCCGCCAACTCCTCTTTGCCGAAGATCGATGCCAGCGTGTTCACGTTCTTCACAACGCTGTTGTAGAAGTCGCTCTGATCAACCGTCAAGTCGATCGTCGGCGCGATCTTGGCCAGTTCTGGATAAACGGCGGCTGAGCGACCCGCCACGATGATCAGGTCGGCCTTCAGGTCGTTGACCTTCTCGTAGTCTGGCTCGAAGAGCGTGCCGATATTGACGTACTCGCTGCCCTTGTACTTCTCCAGGAACGGCGGGATGTTGTTGCCCTGCGGCAAGCCCACCACTGGCACACCCAACTGATCCAGGATATCGAGCACGCTGTAATCGAACACTAATACCTTCTGGGGATTCTTTGTAATGGTGGTTTCGCCCTGCGCGTGCTTCACTACAATCTCCGTGGCCGCCTCAACAGCCGGAGCGGCACTCTGAGCAGCCGGAGCAGCGGTCTGGCCGCCACAGGCGAACAACAGCGTAGCGAGCAGAGAAAGCATCGCGACACGGAGCATCTTCTGTCCCATCGTAAGCATGGTTGGGTTCTCCTTCAGTAAGAAAGTGAAGCGTTTCAAATACAGGCCAATGCTCTGAGTCGTGAGCACTAGGTAAAGTAGACACCAATCCGTTGATCGTTGATGACCTCGATTGGGATGTGCATGTCGTAGATATCGTGCAGGGCTTGCGTGTTGATGATCTGCTCCACACTGCCCTGATGCACAACACGACCATCCTTCAGCGCCACAATCGTATCGGAGTAGCACGAAGCGAAATTAATGTCGTGCAGCACCAGAATGACTGTTTTGCCGAGATCCTCCACCATCCGACGCATCACGCGCATAATCTGCACGGCATGCTTCATATCGAGGTTATTGAGCGGCTCATCGAGCAGCACATAATCGGTATTCTGGCAGATCACCATCGCCACATAGGCGCGTTGGCGCTGCCCACCCGAGAGCTGATCCAAGTAGCGATGCTGAAGATCGCCAAGCTCCATATATTCGATCGCAGCATCGATGTACTGCTGATCCTCTTTGGTGAGGCGGCCCTGCGAATACGGAAAGCGCCCAAAGCTCACCAATTCCCGAATCGTCAGGCGCACGCTGATATGGTTCTCTTGCTTGAGGATCGAGATCTTCTTCGCAAGGTCGTTGCTTTTGGATCGGGCGACCGATTGGCCGTCGATCAGCACCTCGCCATGGTCGTAGGGCATCAGGCGGCTGATAATCGACAACAGCGTGCTTTTGCCAGCGCCGTTCGGGCCAATGAACGAGGTCACACCGCCACGAGCGATCGTCAGCGAGACGTTATCGACCACGGCCTTCGAGCCATATTTCTTGGTAACGTTGCGAACCTCAATCACGCCTGGTCTCCCTTAGTAGCAAGTAGAGGAAGTAAATACCACCGATAAAGTTGATGATCACACTTAAACTGGTGCTGAAAGTGAACACACGCTCGACCAGCAACTGGCCTCCCACCAGCGCGATGACGCTGATCAGCGAGGCGGCTGGCACCACGAAGGCGTGGCGATAGGTGTGCATATACTGGTAGGCCAGGTTCGCCACCAATAGGCCGAAGAAGGTGATCGGGCCGACCAGCGCCGTGGAAACCGAGATCAGGACCGCGATCACCACCATACAGCGGTTCACCAAGTTCGCGTGCGCCACACCAAGGTTGATCGCCTGATCGCGACCGAGCAGCACCACATCGAGGCTGCGCAAGAAGCGTAGGCTGTACAGCGTCACAAGGACGATCGCCGCCGACGCGATCAGCAACAGATCCTCGTTCACGCTGTTGAAGCTAGCGAACATACGATCCTGCAGAACCGTGAAATCGTTCGGGTCGATCATGCGCTGCATAAACGAGGTGAAACTGCCGAACAGCGTGCCAAAGATGATGCCGATCAGCACCAGGAAGTACAGATTTCGGCCCTCGCGCCGGAACAACCAGCGGTAGAGCAGGCTTGCGAACAGCACCATCAAGCCAACGTTGATCACAAACAGCAGTTCACGGCTCATCATCGCCAGGGTGATGCCGCCGAACAGATAGACGATCACCGTTTGGATCAGCATGTACATCGAGTCGAAGCCGATAATGCTTGGCGTCAGGATGCGGTTGTTGGTGATGGTCTGGAACATCACCGACGAATAGGCGACCGCGAAGCCAACCAGCAGCATCGCAACGACTTTACGGCCACGGCGGGGCAGCGCAAAGCCCCAATCGGTCACATTGATGGTGAGGAAGAGCGCGATCAGCGCGCCGCCGATCAGCGCCAAGAACACTAACTTCAGCCATAAGCTGCGCAACTGGCGCTGTTCGTGCTCTGCGGCAGTAACTGCGGCCACCGTTCCCGATTCCTTTCTAAGCAGTTGCATATACGCCTCGCCGCAGGATCAGGAACAGGAAAACCGCGCTGCCCACCACGCCAACCACCAAGCTGATCGGGATCTCGTAGGGATAGCGGATCGTACGCCCGATGATGTCGCATACCAGCACAAAGAGCGCGCCGAGTGTCGCGGTAAATGGCAGAGTTTTGCGAATGTTATCGCCCAGCATAATCGTGACGACGTTCGGCACGATCAAGCCGAGGTAGGGGATCGAGCCGACCGTGAGCACCACCACCGACGAGGAGAGCGCGATGATCGCCAGGCCCAGGTTCACCACAAAGCGGTAATTGAGGCCGAGGTTTGTGGCGAAATCGGCGCCCATACCGGCCAGCGTGAAACGATCGGCGAAGATGTAGGAGGCGATCGTGAGCGGCACCGCGATGTACAGCAACTCGTAGCGACCCCGCAGGATGCCTGAGAAGTCGCCGTTCATCCAACCGTTGAGCGACTGCAGCAGGTCGTAGCGCAGCGCCAGGAAGGTGGTGAACGCCCCGATCACGTTGCCGAACATAATGCCGACCAGCGGCACAATGATCACATCTTTGTACTTGGCGTATTCCAGGATGCGCATAAAGATGACCGTGCCGATCAGCGCAAACACAAACGCGATCGCCGTCTTATGCAGCACCGAGGCCGAACTGAACATCAGCGTGGCAACCAATACACCCAAGCTCGCCGATTCCATCGTGCCCGCCGTCGAGGGCGAAACGAACTTATTGCGGGCCAACTGCTGCATAATCAAGCCAACCACGCTCATACTGGCACCAGCAGTGAGAATGGCGATCAAGCGGGGGACTCGGCTAATAAAAAAGACTTGGAGTTGATCTTCGCTGGCTTGAAAGAGGCCCCAAGGAGTAATGTTTCGCACGCCAATAAAGAGCGAAACGACTGAAAGAAGCACAAGCAGGATCAAGAGAGCGACAAAAGAGCCACGTTTCACAAAGTACTCCACAAACCTAGACCCTACACATACCCCTCAACCACACCGAATTTTGAGCGCACGAAACCAAGCATGTAGCGTTTGGATTAGGCCAACCACAGCTACATCGCTTGCATATCACTTCCATACATCGTATCAGGATGTAGTGGATACTTGGTGAGTATATTAGCCTATACTTACAACGGGCGTTAGTTTATTATAAGTATCTCGATTTGTCAAAATGTTCTGAGAATCGCTGGAGGGAAGCGCAGCGCATCAGAGAGCCAAAACGCTGCATGAGAGAGGAGCCGATTGAGGAATTACGCAAGATAATCATTTCCTTAGTGACTACTCCCCCGCCGAAAGGCTGGGGGCTTCTTGGAGCCGTAGCCCCTGA
>CALKHR010000092.1 GCA_937988885.1 uncultured Roseiflexaceae bacterium
TCGTCCTCACACTGTTCGCCGTGAACTATTATTGAGGCTAGGCGATGATACCACAGTTTATTTAAGTCGTGCAACTGATACCAGATTCGGTTGAGGAGTTCTAGTTGAAGTGTCGTTTTCGCCTGCGGCAGCAAGGTACTGCCTTTTATTGCGATGTCGATGCGCCGTTACGCGCGGCGCATCGACATCACCTGTCTTGGGATAGGTGAGTATCAATTGAGAACCAGCATCACGCCATGAACTCACATGCCGTTTTTAATTTTTCACAGTTCTCATTGTCATTTCGAACGAGCCGACAGGCGACGTGAGAAATCTCACTGCTCCGCATTGCAGTGCGCGCTGAGATCTCTCACATTCGTTCGAGATGACAGCGCTTTTCGTTGAATCGGAAAGTTGCAAAAACTTCTAAAACAGAGCAATGAGCAGATATCAAGAAATCTGTGGATGTCCAACTATTGCGTCCTAGTCACCCAGTCACCTTGTCACCACGTCAGGCCCGTCATCCCATCGGCAGGTCGTCGGGCGCGGGGCTGATCGCGCCATGCTCGGCCATACGCGGGAAGCCACCGTAGGCGAAGCGGTAGCCGCGCTGCCAATCCTGGAACCGCTGCGGATCGTGGCGCAGCGTATAGAGCGCCGAGGATAACTCGTAGTTCGGGTGATGGTCGAGGCGCCCTTCGTGGAGCAGCACCATCAGATGCGGGATGCCCGTGATAGCCGCGTTGTTGGTCAGCGTGAACGGCTCGTTGGGGTCGCCGAACTCGCCTGCGCCGAACCAGCGCTCGCAGCGCTTGGCATCGCTCGAGAGCAGGCTGCGACAGGCCAGCGGGCGTGCCTCGTAGACGCTGCACTGCCCCGCATCGTTGAGCAGCGGGCAGCGATGATGAAAAGCAACGGGCTGCCCATCGTTCTGCTCAATGGCTTGGCTCTGCAACTCGACGTGGGCGTCGAGGCGCTGCCAAATGACCTGCTGCTCCTCCTCCGGCAGCGTCAGAATGGCCGAGTAGACCATCGCCGCTTCGAAAACAGTGACAGCAACGGGGATGACGCAGCAGAACCAGCATCCAGCGTGACAAGCGACTGTATGGCGCGGATCGGTCTGCTCGGCCTTCTCGGCGTAGGCCAGAAAGACCTCGCGAGCGGCCACGATCGGCGAGCCGAACTCCTCGATGTAGGCGCGAGCTTGGGCGCGCCACTCGTCGGAGTTGGCCTGCTGCATCGCGTAGGCGATCGTTTCAGAACGGGGATCGTTCGGTGAATCGGATGGAGGTTGACGCTTTGGCGTGCTCAAGAGCTGCTCCTTTCATGTGCCAAGCTCAAAGCTGCACGCAGTGCTAGCGCTTCACTCGACATCTTGTGGGCATTGGCGATGAGGCCAACCCCATAAAGAAGTGCGGATGCAAGGCTTAAAAAGCTCTGCATCCGCAACGGTTACTTCGACGGTTGTAGGCTCGTTAGCTTGGTTGCTCGGCCAGTTCGCTCTCTTTGTCTTTGCTATGATCCTTGAGCGTGGATAGGTCGGTGATCAGTTCAGTGAACAGAATGCCGTTCAAGTGATCGACCTCGTGCTGGATGGCCCAACCCAACAGCCCATCGGCCTTGCGGAGCCGGTGGCGCTTGCCGTTGATGTCCTGGTAATCGACCGTGACCCATTCGGAGCGCAGCACATCGCCATACCAACCCGGCAGGCTGAGGCAACCTTCGTTGCGAACCACTTTCTTCGGACTGTACTTGACGATCTCAGGATTGATCAGCACGTAGTGCTCCTCGGGAGCGATCTCGACCACGGTACCGTCTTCCTGTTCTTCGACCTCGGGTGGGATGTAGATCACTGCCAGGCGCTGGGTGATGCCGATCTGTGGAGCGGCGAGGCCAACGCCGTTAGCTGCGTGCATCGTCTCGAACATATCGGCAATGAGCTGCTTCAAGCCGGGGTTTGGCAACTTCACTGGGAAGCAACGGGTCTTGAGCACTTTTTTATCTTCTGGGTCATTTATTTGGAGTATTCTGCGCAGTGCCATGGCAAATTACAAATCCCTTCGTTGAATGTTTGTATTTGCTTCATTATAGCACACTGGTGCTTTGCGGTGCTGCATACAAACTGGAAATGATTCGTTCGAGCTGAATCTGATGGTGTGAGGCTGAGATCGGTGGGAGCATGTATCGAGCGACTCTGAACTGTCAATGGTGAACGCCCATCTGAGCATCCGAATCTGCTATCATTGTATTTGCATTTCCTCATTCGCAACAATGCTTAAGATTCTCCTAAGGTTTGCTAATAGTTTCTAAATATTCTTTTTATACACTGTACTCAGACACTTAACACAGGTTGCCCGAGGGGATAATGAAGGTAGATGTCCTGAATAACGAAGTGTGTGTGCAGCCCCCGCTGCCGCACATCGAACAGCAGCGAGCATCACGTCCATTGATGATCGATTCGCCCGAACTGCTCGGCTTGGCGGAGTTGTTGGGCGATTACGCGCCGATCAACTTGCTGGCGATGGACAAGGTGGCGTTGCTGAATCGAGTCGATACCAAGTTTGTGCTTACAATCGGGCAACTGCTCTCCGCGCTCGAAGCACTTCAAGAGCACTACTACGTGCTCGATATTCATAATCGGCGATTACACGCCTATCAAACGCTCTATTACGACACAGCTAACTTCGCGCTGTATTTGGCGCATCACAACGGCCACCGCGTGCGCTACAAAGTGCGCAGCCGGATGTATCTCGACTCGCAGCGCACCTTTGTCGAGGTGAAGCAGAAGTACGGCGCCAACCGCACCAAGAAGCTGCGCCTGGAGACAGACGAGTTTGTGCAGCAATTGGCAGGTGCGCCGAGCGAATTCGTCGGTGCTCATATCTCGCTCGATCCGCAGGAATTGGAGCCGAAGCTGTTGAATACCTTCTCGCGCGTCACGCTGGTGAGCAAGCACGTCCAAGAGCGCTTGACGATCGATGTCGGCTTGGGCTTCAGCGGCAACGATCGCGTGCAGAGCCTGTCGGGATTGGCGATCATCGAGGTGAAGCAGAGCGGTTTCCAGCGCGGCTCGGACATCATTCGACAGATGCGGGCCATGCACGTGCAGCCAGCGAGCTTCAGCAAATATTGTATCGGCGTAACATCGCTGTATCCGCATATCAAACACAATCGATTCAAGCCCACCATGCGGCTCGTCGATCGAATTATAGGAGGTTAGACCGTGTTGACGGAAATCATAAATCTGTCGATTGGCGCATTGGTGAATCTGCTGGTGGCGCTGATCGTGGTGGCTGGTATCTACTACCCATCCACCCGCAACAAATCGATGGTGTTCTCGTTTGTGGCCTTCAATACCGTCACGTATTTCGTGATCGGCCTCTTGACCAGTGTTGAACTGAGCATTGGCGTTGGCTTCGGCTTGTTCGCGATCTTTTCGGTGTTGCGCTATCGCACCGCCGAGATCCCCATCCGCGAGATGACCTACCTGTTTGTGGTGATCGCCCTGCCCGTGGTGAACGCGATTCTGATCCCACGCGAGGCGATCGCGCAGTTGTTAGTCGCCAATATCTTCGTGATTGTGGTGATGTGGGTGATGGAGAAGGGCTGGGGCTTCAACTTCGAGCAGCAGAAGACGGTGCACTACGAGCGCGTCGATCTGATCGCCCCGGTCTACTACGAGCAGTTGCTGGCCGATCTGCGCCAGCGCACGGGCCTGCCGATCAAGCGCGTGGAGGTCGGCGAGATCGATTTTGTGCGCGATATGGCCGAGCTAACCATCTATTACGATGCGCCGAAACGCTCTTCGCGCACCGCTCCAACGTCGCAACAAGAGCTTCCGAAGGCCAAGCAGCCGAAGTTGGAATCGTAGGTTGACGACGCGCTATCATTTGAGAGTGACTATGAGACGAAAAACATCGTTCGTGATGGTGATGGCGTTGCTGTTCTCGCTGTTGTCCGCTTGCGCCACCAGCGCTCCGAGCGCAGAGGGCAGCCAACCTTCGGCCACCGCTGCCTCAAACGATCCCGCGCGCCCGGCTGGTTGGAATGAGGCGAGTCACGGCAATAGCGTCGAGCCAAATTACGCGGTGGTCTTCCCCGAGGATCGTGTGAACGAGGTGACGATCACGATCAGCCCGGAGAACTGGGCCGCGATGCAGGAGAATATGACCGAACTGTACGGTGAGCCTGGTCGTGGCGGTGGTCCCGGCGGCTTCGGCGGCTTCCCTCCCACTGGGCAGGGCGGCGGTCCTGGCGGCTTCGGCATCGGCCCGCGCGAAAAGCCGATGTGGGTTGAGGCGACCTTGAGCTTCAACAACGAGACGTGGATGCATGTCGGTGTGCGCTACAAGGGCAACTCGTCGCTGATGAGTTCGTGGCGCAGCGGCTCGCAAAAGCTGCCCTTCAAGCTCGACTTCGACGAGTTCGAGGATGAGTACCCCGAGATCAACAATCAGCGCTTCTATGGCTTCAAACAGTTGTCGTTGGCCAATGGCTTCAGCGACGCGACCTACATGCGCGATGCCATAACCTATGATCTGTTGGAGGCCGCGGGCTTGCCCGCCGCCAAGACGGCCTTCTACAACATTACGCTCGATTACGGCGAAGGCCCTGTCAACTTGGGCATTTACACCGCGATCGAGGTGATCGACGATACCGTGATCGAGCGCGTGTTCGGCGACGATTCGGGCAATATCTACGAGGCCGATGGCCGCGCCGCTTCCTTGGCGCTGAACACCTTCGAGCAGATCTCCGAGAGCTTCCAGAAGGAGAACAACGAGAAGGAAGCCGATTGGAGCGATATCGAGGCGCTGCACAAGGTGCTGCACTCAGAACTGCGCACCACCGACCCCGATGCTTGGCGCGCCGAGCTAGAGGCGATCTTCGATGTCGATACCTTCTTGGAATGGCTGGCGATCAGCGCCACGATCCAGCATTGGGACACCTACGGCGGCATGTCGCACAACTACTACCTGTACAACGATCCGGCGACCGGAAAGCTCACCTGGATCTCGTGGGACCACAATATGGTCTTGGGCAGCGGCCCTGGAGCCTGGCGCGGCGGAGGGGGCTGGCCTCGCGGAGATCAACAACCACCACAGGGCCAGCGGCCACCGATGGATGGGCAGCCGCCACAGGGCCAACCGCCTCGCGGTCCTGGTCGTGGCATGGCTGGTCGCGGCACGGTGACGTTCGACAAAGCCGAAGTGACTGCGGAATGGCCGCTGATCCGCTATCTGCTCGACCAGCCGACCTATATGAACAAGTATCTCGACTATCTGCGCGAGTTTACGACTGAGGTGTACAACCCCGAGCAGTTGGCCGCGCAGTACCAGCAGTGGGCGGAGTTGTTGCGGCCCTACGTCGCCGCCACCGACGATATCGACGCCTTCGACAGCGCGGTGACGCAACTCACCATGCAGACGCAGGCCCGCGCCCAAGCGGCAGCCGAGTTCCTCGCCAAGCAGAACTAGCAGGCCTCTCCATACCGCGAAGTCCACCAGCGACGGTGGGCTTTGTGTTTTGGGGTATCCACAGATTAACAGATTACACAAATGAGAAGAAGGCTGTGTCATCCTGAATGAGCCGTCAGGCGAAATGAAGGATCTCATCAATAGCAATGACAAAAGCGAAGGTCCAATGCTCATTGTCATTTCGAGCGAGCCGCCAGGCGATGCGAGAAATCTCGTCGTTCTGCATTGTCGTGCGCTTTGAGTTCGCTCCCCATTCGCTTCGCTCAGGCCTTCGACCGTTCGAGATGATAGTGCTTTTCGTTGAAAGAAAAGAGGCGCATCTACCCAATAGTGCGATTTTGCATTGCTGCCACAGGCTACAACGGGTTTGATAGTACGACTATCCAATCAGATTGGGTATCACCGAGTCACCAAGTCACCGAGTCACCCTGTCACCTTGTCAAAAACAACGGGGTGATCCTGCCCAAGCAGAACCACCCCATCACAACGCCAAAATCGCCTACGCCAGTTCGGGCTGCTCCGACACGCTCGTCTCGAACTGCGTGGCGTGCAGATTCGCGTAGAACCCGTGCTGCGCCAGCAGTTCTGCGTGCGTGCCCCGCTCAATTATGCGACCCTGGTTGATCACCAAGATCTGATCGGCGTTGCGGATCGTGCTGAGGCGGTGCGCGATCACAAAACTGGTGCGCCCCTCCATCAGCCGCAGCATCGCCTCCTGGATGTACTGCTCGGTGCGCGTATCGACGCTGCTGGTGGCCTCATCCAAAATCAAGATGCGCGGATCGGCCAGCACCGCGCGGGCGATCGCCAGCAACTGGCGCTGCCCCTGGCTGAGATTGCTGCCCCGCTCGGTCAGCGGCGTATCGTAGCCCTGCGGCAACCGATGAATGAACTGATCGGCATTGGCGAGCCGCGCCGCCGCCTGCACCTCCTCATCGGTGGCGTCGAGGCGACCGTAGCGGATATTATCGCGCACCGTCCCGGCGAACAAGAACGAATCCTGCAGCACAATGCCGAGTTGACGTCGTAGCACATCCTTCTTGATCGATTGCAGCGGCTGGCCGTCGATAGTGATCGTGCCGCTATCGATCTCGTAGAAGCGCGTCAGCACATTGATGATCGTGGTCTTGCCCGCGCCCGTGGGTCCGACCAGCGCCACGATCTGCCCGGGCTTGGCGTGCAGACTCACATCTTGCAGCACCGGCACACCGGGCGTATACGAGAAGTTGACATGCTCGAACACCACCTCGCCGTGGGGCACAGGCTGTTCCTTCGCCTCCGGCGCATCGACTTCGGGCTGCTCATCGAGAATGCTGAACACCCGCTCGGCACCCGCAATCGCCGATTGCAGCGAACTGTACAGGTTCGCCAACTCGTTGAGCGGGCGGCCAAACTGGCGGGCGTAGGTGATGAACCCCGCGATCACGCCGACCGTCACCCAACCCTGCAGCGCCATCCAACTGCCGCTCGCCACGATCACAGCCAAGCTCACGTTGTTCATCACGTTCATGGTCGGGCCGATGAAGCCAGCGATGATCTGCGCTTTGATCGCGGCCTGGCGCAGTTGCAGATTGCTCTGCTCGAACTCGCGGATAATGTGCTCCTCGCGGTGGTACGCCTTGACCACGCGCTGCCCGGAGATCGTCTCCTCGATCAGGCCGTTGAGTTTGCCGAGCGCGGCCTGCTGAGCGCGGAAGCCCGCCCGTGTGCGGGGAGCGATAAACCTGTTGATCAGCACCGTCAGCGTCACAATTGTCGTAATGCTGACGAGCGCCAACGGCGGGCTGAGCCAGAACATAATCAGGGCGATGCCCACCAAACTGACGAAACCGCTAATCAACTGCGCGATACCGTCGTTGAGCGCTTGGTTGACGTTCTCCACGTCGTTCGTTAGGCGGCTCATTAGGTCGCCGTGCGGGCGCTGATCGAAGAAGCGCAGCGGCAGCCGTTGCACGTGCTGGAACAGCGCATCACGAATGTCGCGCACCGTCTGTTGGGCGGCCCCCGCGATGATGTAGTTCTGCAGCCAGGTCGCGACCGAACTGAGCGCGTACACACCCAGCATCACCAGACAGATCTGTGCCAACCCTGCCAGATCGCCGGGCAACACGTAGTTATCGATGGCGACCGTGAGCAAATACGGCCCCACGATCGAGAGCAGCGCCGACACGAGGATGAGCGGCACAGCGATCGTCAGGGCGCGGCGCTGGACGCGCAGGTAGCCCCACAGTCGCTTAATCGTGGCGCTGGTGTTTTTGGGCTTCTCTACGATCGCGCCAAAGTTGCGATGCCCACCGCCCATTCGCCCAAACAGAGGTGGCGGCTCATTGGCCCCGGTGCCGGGGCGGTTACGTTGATCAGTCATCGTGCAATGCTCCGCTATCGATCTGCGAATCGGCGATCTCGCGATAAATCGGGCTGTTGGCCATCAGTTCTTCGTGCGTGCCCTTCGCCACAATCTCACCATCATCGAGCAGCAAGATCATATCGGCGCGCTGCACCGTACTGATGCGCTGAGCGATCATAATGCGGGTCTGTTGGCTGGGTAAGCTGTCGAGCGCACGCTGGATGCGGGCATCGGTCGCCACATCGACGGCGCTGGTGCTATCATCGAGGATCAGCACCGCAGGCTTGAGCAGCAGGGCGCGGGCGATCGCAAGGCGCTGTTTCTGGCCGCCCGACAAGTTCACGCCGCGCTGGCCCACCATCGCATCGTAGCCATCGGGCAGGCGCATAATGAAATCGTGGGCCTGCGCCATCTTGGCGGCCTCGATCACCTCATCGTCGCTCGCCTCGGGCTTGCCATAGCGGATGTTGTCGCGGATGGTGCCGCTGAACAGCACCGTCTCCTGTAGCGCGATCCCAATGCTCCTGCGCAGCAGCGCTTCGTCTAACTCACGGATATCGACGCCATCCAGCGTGATGCGGCCCTGCTGCACATCGTAGAAGCGCGGGATCAAGTTCACCAAGCTCGATTTGCCCGACCCGGTCGCGCCCAGGATCGCCACGTGCTGGCCCGGCTCGGCCACAAAACTGATATGCTTCAGCACGGGGTCCTGCTCGGCGCCCTTATAGCTGAACGTCACATCCTCGAAGGCGACCCGACCGCGCACCTGTAAGTCGCTGATCGGCTTGCTGGGCGCTTGCACCTCGGGTTGGCTATCGAGCACCTCTTGGATGCGGCTGGCCGACGCCTCGGCGCGGGCGAAGCGCACCACCAACATACTCATCATCATCAACGACATCAGCGTCTGCGTCAGGTAGTTGATGAACGCCACCAACTCGCCGATCTGAAAGCCGCCGTACGTCGCCTGCACGCCGCCGAACCAGAGCGCGGCCACAATGCCGATGTTCAGCAGCATCATCATAATCGGCATCACCAACACTGTCGTGCGCACTGCCAGCAAATTCTGGCTGGTCAAACGCGCATTGGTGTCGAAGAAGCGCTTGATCTCGTAGTTCATACGGGCGAACGCCTTGACCACGCGCACGCCAGCTAAATTCTCCTGCAAGACGCTGTTCAGCGCATCGAGTCGCTTCTGCACCTCGCCGAACAGCGGGAACGTGCGCTTGATGCTCCAAACCAGCACCACCAGCACCAGCGGGATCAGCACCACAAAGATCAGCGCCAAGCTCGGGCTGGTGATGACCGCCATTATCAGGCTGCCGATCATGAGCAGCGGCACGCGCACCATGATCCGCAGCATCATCATCACCATCTCTTGCACTTGGTTGACATCGTTGGTGAGGCGCGTGATCAGCCCGCCCGTCTCCAGTTTGTCGAGATTACCGAACGAGAGCGATTGGACGCGGCGAAACAGCGTATCGCGCACATCGGCGCCGAAGTTCTGCCCGGCGAGCACCGTGAACACGCCGCAGCCCACGCCGCCGATCAGCCCCACAATCGCCACGCCGAGCTGGAGCAGGCCCGTGTTGATGATCACCGAGAAGTCCGAGAGCAACACACCCTCGTTGATCATATGCTGCACAAGCCGTGGTTGGAGCAAGTCCATCGAGACTTCCAGCGCCATCAGCAACGGCGCAAGGATCGCCCAAAGCCAGTAGGGCGCTAAAAAACGCCTGAGTTGCCAGGTTGCACGCATTCTGTCGCTACCATCCTATGAGTTTAAACTGTGGGAGTGTGAGGTCTGCGTATCAGGGGCGGGGGAGTAGCATGACGCGTTTCAGAGCTTTGAGACGCTGTTCTATTACGTTGCTACGGGCCTCGCTAGGTCGCTTGCTTGGCTGTGGCAGGCCAACAACATACTCCGACACTGTGTCCGGTTCGCTTTTTTCAAGCGGACACGTTATAATACTAACAGGATTGTAACGGACGCTTGTCCGTTTGTCAATAAATAAAGGAACAATCAATGACCAACGCCACTGAGCGAGCGCAGCGCAGCGACGCGCGAGAGAATCGCCAGCGCCTGTTGGAGGCTGCTAAAGAGCTATTCGGGCAGCAGGGAGTCGAGGCCACCAGCATGCAGGAGATCGCCAAAGCCGCTGGAGTGGGGCAGGGCACCCTCTACCGCCATTTCGCCGACAAAGCCGAGCTATGCCATGCGCTGATCGAGGAGGACATCGCCGCCTTTCAGGCGCGCCTGGAGGTGGTGCTCGCCAGCAACTGGGTGATCGCTTCGCCGATGGATCGCCTCGACCTGCTGATCAGCGAGAAGATCAAGCTCGTCGAATCGCACTTACCATTGCTAGCGGTGATGGATCTCAGCAACAAGAGCAAACGCAGCGGCCCTGGCTCGTTTTACCACTGGCAGCGAGAGCAGATCGTGGCGCTGCTGCGCGAGGCGGTTGAGCTTGGGGAGTTGGCCCCGCTTGATGTGGAATACACCGCCGAGGCGCTGTTGGCGATCCTATCGCCCCGCCTGTACAGCCATCAACACAACGAACTTGGCTACACCAGCGAGCGCGTGATCGCGGGGATACGGCGACTCTTCGTGGAGGGCTTGCGCTAGGCGGATGCGCTACCGCAGGCCAGCGCGTCGCAAATATGGCGTCTGTTGGTATTGGGAAAGAAAGAAGCAACCGCCTGTGCAACGCCCGTGGTTCTGCCCACGGAAGACCCAATGCTGGCGACTGCGTGAGGCGTATCGCAGCGCTACAGCGGTTGCGATCTGCAAGGTGCGCCGCGCATCAGCGGGCGCTTAGCGGCTCCGCCTCACCCCGATGCGTTGGCAGTGCGCGGCCACAGGGCATTCGCTGCACCGCGGCGAGGTCGGGTGGCAAATATTCTGCCCCAGCGTCACCAACAGCCCATTGATCGGAATCCAATACTCCTGCGGCAGCTTGGCGCGCAGCGCCATCTCAGTATCCTCGGGCGTCTTGGTTTGCACATACCCCCAGCGGTTGGTGATGCGGTGCACGTGGATATCGACACAAATGCCCGGCAGCCCGAAGCCCATCGTCATCACCAGATTGGCGGTTTTGCGCCCCACCCCGGGCAGCGCCAGCAGCGCATCGAGGTCGGCGGGCACCTGCCCATCGTAGCGCTCCAGCAGGATAGCGCAGATCGCCAGGATGCTCTTGGCCTTATTGCGGTAAAACCCCACCGGATAGATCAACTTAGCGATCTGCTCCTCGTCGAGCTTCAGCATCGCACTGGGTGTATCGGCCACCGCGAACAGCCGTGGCGCGACCACCGCAGTCAGCGTGTCTTTAGTGCGCAGACTGAGGATAGTGGCGATCAGGATGCGGAACGGCGTCTGATTCTCGGCGCCCATCTCATCGACCAGCGGCTGCTGATAGTTGGGCATTGTTTTGGCCAGAATGGCCATTGCGGCGTGAATATCGAATGTATCCATAGCTGCGCATTATACCGTAGAATGCGCCATTTTGTTATTGTATGACCGTATGGCTTTTGGGATGTTATAGTCATATATTGTAGGAAATATCATTCACAGATTACGCAGACGTTGGTTCGCAGTGTTTTTAGACCAAAGGATGACAGCGCTTTTCGTTGTTTATTCGGCGGGAACCTTCAACCGAGCGGCAAGGGCGCGCAGCTCGGCGGCCAGTTGATAGCGCGGGGAACTAGGCTGCTCGCCGCCAGCATAGGCATCGGCGGTGACAGCGAGGCGCTCGGCGAGGTCGGCGCGGGCGGTGGTATCATCGGAGGCCAAGGCGCGCTCGGTGGCGGCCTGGGCGCGCTGAAGCAGTTCCGCGAGTTGTTGATTCTCATCGGGCAGGTCAAGTTGGGTGATCAACGCACGTAACTTGGCGGCAAGGGCAAGGTAGGGCGAGCCAGGTTGTTGACCATTCTCCACTTGTTGCGCAACTACTTCTAACTGCTGTGCCAATGCAGCGCGGTCAAGCGATGAATCCGCCAATGCAGCGACCACAGCAGCCTGCGCCTGTGCAGTGAACTCGGCGATCTGTTGGTTGATAGCTAAGTTATTACGGATAGTGCGAGTAGTAGGATGATCAACACCTAAACTGCGTTCACAGATCGCCAGCGCGCGCTCGTAGAGTGATCGCGCCGCCCCGTACTCCCCCTGGCTTCCGAGCAGGCCAGCCAGGTTGTTCAGGCTGGTTGCGGTATCGGGGTGCAGCGGCCCCAGCGCCTGCTCGCGTATCGCCAGCGCGCGTTCGTACAATGGTTGCGCCTTTTCGTACTCCCCCTGGTGTTGGTAGAGGGCAGCCAGGTTGTTCAGGCT
>CALKHR010000093.1 GCA_937988885.1 uncultured Roseiflexaceae bacterium
TGTGGTGCGGCTGGCGATTCTACAGCAGCAAGGCGCATGCGCAGCGCTACCTGCTGATCGGCGCGCTGTTCGCTGCAGTGGCCGGGCTTTCGCACTACGATGGCGGCTTTATGGCGCTGGCGCTCGTGTGGCTGGCCTTCGCGGGCGCGTGGCGGCACGGCTGGCGCTGGTTGCGCTGGCTGGCTGGCTTGCTCCCCGCCTTCGGGCTGCTGTTCGGCTTGCTGGCGGTGTTCTACGTGCCGTTTATGATGCACGATAACTTCCAGAGGACGCTGAGCAATCTGATGAAGCGCACGGGACAGCATGGCAAGGGGCTGGAGCTCTTCAACAACCTGCTGTTCTACGAACACCTGGCGACCTTCTACAATTCGCGCTTCCAAATCTATTGGCTGGGCGCAGCTTTAGCGCTGGCACTGCTCGCCTGGCTGTGGCGCTACAGCCGCCCTCGCTGGCTTGGCGTGCTGTTGATGGGGTTGTTTGGGCTAGGGTGCGTCATGCTAGTGCGGGCACCCGAGCGCTTGCAGATCAGCGAATCGATCAATGTGGCGATCGTGCTGTTCGGCCTGCCGTTGCTGGCGCTCTGCTGCATGCCGCGCACTCCATCCGCGTTGCGCGTGCTGCTGCTCTGGTTCAGCCTGCCGCTGATCTCCGAGGCGTTTCTGATCAGCGATCCCAAAACGCATTTCTATACGATGGAGGGAGCTGCGGCCCTGCTGATCGGCACTGGCTTCGCGCAGGGTTGGGCGCAGTTGGCGCGTATGCGACTCGGTTGGCTGCGTCCGGCGTTGGCCGCGCCTGCGTTGGCGTTGCTGGGCTTGGCGCTGCCGTACCAGTATATCGTGTACGTCCGGCAGGTGCCCGAATACCTGAACGTGTATCCCGCCGCGCGGCCCGAACTGTACCGCACCCGCTACGGCGATAAACTGCCCCGCAACGCTGGCTACTTCGGCTTCCCGCACCGCGCGGGCTGGCGCGTCGTCGGCGAATTGTACCGCCAAGGTGTCTTTCAGGGCACCTTCGAGAGCAACGAGGATTATCTGATCACGTTGTGGTACATTGGGCGCATCCCCCGCTGCAGCGACACGCCCGATTACTACTTCCTGGCCCGCACGCCGATGGACAGCTCGCGAGTGCCGTACGAGCACATTCAGCAGAACTATCACCTGTTTGGCACAGTGATGGTCGATGGCCAGCCGCAGTTGGATATCTACAGCCGCCTGCCCGTCGAACAAGCGCAGACCTTCAACAGCAGCGATTACATCGATGTGTTTGATGAGCGCCGCGTGATCAACTTGCCCGAGGAGTTCTTGAGCTTCGAACTGGTGGCCGAGCAGGTGGAGCCAGTTGAGGTGGTTGAGGGTGCGCGGCTGACGGAGAGCAAGGTGCGCACGATCGATATGGTGGCGGGCCAGTACACCACGCTCACTATGCAGTGGGAGGCCGACCAGGCGCTGCCGCCCGATAGCCGCGTCTACGTCGATCTCGTCAATCAGGAGGGCGAAGTGGTGAATCAAATCCCATCGATGTGCCTTAACACCCCGCCTTCGGATTGGTGGGCCTACGCAAGCACAACCACGACCTTCAGCGTGGTGGCCGATCCGAGCATCCCTCCGGGCGAATACACCCTGCGAGCGAGCGTCCGCACGCCAGATACACCCCCAACACTCCAGCAGAATCAGGGCGTGACCGTCGCACGGCTAAAGGTCGAGCCGTTCCGAGCGGCACACTAATTGAGATGAGGCGCTACAGTCGTTGTAGCGCCTCATCCGCATTCTAAACAACCATACCTTGATCTCGCCGCATGCCGCTGCTATAATCGATATTATTCTTGCGTTCTGATGCATTGGAGCACTGCATGAGCGACGTTCCCCAACTCCGCCCAAGGTCAGTGACCGAACTGTTCGACGCCGCGTTCCATCTCTACCGCAAACACTTTGTCACGTTTGTAGGCATTGTTGCGCTCCTGCACGTGCCAATGACGATCTTAATGGTGCTTGCACAAATACCCTACGCTCAAGCGCTCCAGACCATGACCCAGTTGGGCAGCGGTCCCGCTCCTGCTCCCGATCCTGATATATTTTCCAGCCTCCCCTGGATGCAAATGGGTCTTGGCCTGGGGTTGATTATGCTACTGAGCATGATCCAATACCTGATCGTCACAAACCTGATCACTGGGGCGCTCGCCAACACTATCTCGCGTAGCTACTTGGGCCAACCCATCTCCATCCTCGAAGGGTATCAGATCGGATGGAAGCGTTTTGGTTCGTTGATCGCTGCATCGCTCATCCCCGCGCTCGCTTGGCTTGCCGTCTCGGTGCTTCTGTTTGGTTGTATTGCTGGTGTGATCATCACCTCGTTCTTCAATTCTAGCGATTCGTCTCCTGGCATCATTGTCATACTGATGCTAACAATGATTCTGCTTATCTTTGTTATTGGTATTGTCTCGCTATTCGTGTATGTGCGGCTGATCTTCACCACCCAAGCGATTGTGCTCGAAGATCATGGGCCATGGGCCGGGATCGTTCGCAGTTGGCGCTTGGTGGGGCTGTCTTTTTGGCGAATCGTTGGCATCCTTGCGCTCACCTTGCTGTTGAGCTATGTGCTCGTATCGATCGTTCAAGTGCCCTTCTCGCTGCTGATTTCGTTCGGCAGTTTCGGTGCCAACAATTTTATGTTAACCCAATCGCTCTCGGCCCTTGTCTCGAACTTGGTCATGATCCTGCTGCTTCCGTTCCAGTTAACGATGTATACGCTGTTGTACTACGACGTCCGTATCCGTAAGGAAGGGCTTGATTTCGAGCTACGCACGCAGCAGACACCGCTTGTATGAACAATACCGCAACGGCTAGCCGTATCACTTGTTGGCGTCTCTCGCTCGTTTTGATGGTGCTGCTGAGTCTGCTCGGTAGCGGCCAATCTGCCTACGCGCAGGAGGCGCCGCCCGATCTCACGGCGTATACCACGCTGGTTCGTGAGGCGTTTGCTGCTGCTCAGCGCAGCGATCGACTTGGGCTAGAGGACCTCGCCAAGCAACTCATCGCTATCAAGAGTGTTGTGCTTGAGGATGGCCAACAGGTGCGTGTCGATAATGGCTGGCTGGCGCGCGAACTCGATACGAGCGAGCCGGATCTCCAGCGGATCGCCCAGCGCTTGGGCGCGATCATCGATGCCCTCGCTCAACCAACGAGCGGATTGCCCAGCGATGCGCTTGAGCGGTTGGAGAAGATTTTGAATAATCCGCCGTTCGGCTCGACACCACGCACTGAATCTAGTTGGTGGAGTTCGTTCTGGTCGGCGGTGGGTCGCTTCCTGGTGTGGCTGCTCAATCGCCCAAGCACAAGCTCCTCAACGAGCCTCGAGTTGATTAGGTGGCTGCTCGTATGGGGCTTCACAATCATTGTCATAGTGGTGCTGTTCGGCTCGCTCGGCTACTTCGCTTGGCGTTTCCGGGGGCTGTTCACCTCCGAGGCACAGCGCGAGGACGATGATCCCGCCGCCGGGCTCACCGCCAACACCGCACTTGATCAGGCTTCAACCGTGGCACGCGATGGCGATTACCGCTCCGCAATGCGGTATCTGTATATCTCAGCACTGCTCTGGCTCGATGAACGCAACCTGCTCCGTTACGACCGCGCGCTCACCAATCGCGAGTATCTGGAGCGGCTCAACACCAATCCCGCCCTGCGAGAGCGCTTGCGACCCGTCGTCGAAACCTTCGACTCGGTTTGGTATGGGCACCAGAGCCTCGACGCCGATTCGTTCGCGGCGTACCGCTCCCAGGTCGAATCGCTCCGCACGTATCAACCCTAATATGGCGTACCTACTTGGCCGATAGGACAGAGCTTGAAGAATAAACGCGATCTGCTGATTATTGGTGGCCTGTTCCTCATTCTGTTGCTGTTCGTCATCTACGGGCCAGGACGAACACCGCCACCACAGCCATCAATCCCCACAAGCCACTCCACAAGCGCAAACGGAGCACAAGCGCTATATCGGTGGGTGCGCGATTTGGGCTACGATGCACGGCGCCTCGAATATCGCCAATTTGAGTTGAGCGAAGATGATGCCGCGCTGCTGATCCTGAATCCGACCGAGCAAATCACCCTAAATCAGATCGATGAGATACTCGATTGGGTGGAGCAAGGCGGCGTGCTGATCTTCGCCGATGATACGCTTTCGTTCTTTGGGCAGAGCAATCAGCTCGTTCAAGAACTCAATTTCCGCACCCAAGTGTATAGCAGCACGGCCCAACTTGAGTTCGTTCAGGCGATGCAGCCAGTCCTCGATCAGCCGCCCGTCAGCCAGGTGCAGGCGCGAACCGACGTAACGTTGCTGGCAGACCATGATGGTTATGTCGAGCTGTTAGGCAACGATGATGCGCTCGTGATGGTGGGCATCAGTCGGGGGCGCGGCTACATCTACCTCAGCACCACCACGTACCCCTTCACCAACGATGGGCTGCGCCACGATGAACACGCCGCGCTGGTGCTGAATCTGCTGCGGCGCATCCCCATCGGCGGGCGCATCCAATTCGACGAGTATCACCACGGCTACTTCACACCGCCCTCAACGCGCCGAGTCATCTTCGGTTCGCCGTGGGGTTGGGCTGCGAGCTACGCCGCGCTCGCGGTCGGCCTGTACTTCGTGCTGAGCGGGCGCCGCTTCGGCAAGCCGGTGCCACTGCGCGAGGAGATCACGCTACGCTCCAGCGCCGAGTTTGTCGAGAATATGGCTGATCTGTTTCAGCGCGGCGGCAAGCGCGGCTATATGGCTCAACACTACTACACCACCTTCAAGCGCGCCCTAGCCAAACCGTTGGGCATCAACCCGCAGTTGCCCGACGATGCGTTTGTGCGCGAGATCTCCCGCTTCCGCGCCATCAACGAGGAGGAACTTCTCTCTCTGCTCCAACGGCTGCGCTCCATTCCCAAAACAGAAGCCGAATTACTTGCAACCGTCAACAGCGCTCATTCGTATGTAGATAGGCACCTTGGCAAGCGCTAAGCTGCCTTATGAGTAATGATGCGATGATTCAACGCCTACAACCTTTGCTCGATCTCCTCGACAACGGGCTTGCACTCTACAGACGCCATTTCTTCAGCTTTGTGATGCTGAGTGCGTTGGCGATCGTGCCATTGGCGCTGATGATCACGCTGATTTTTATCAGTATTAGCCGATCGTGGTGGAGCGCATCTGAAGGCTCAGCGTTGCTGTTTCTCTTTGCCGTTATCTTCGCCCTGTTTCTCCTCGCCATCTACATGGTCGGTTGGCTCTCGCGGGCAGCCGCTGCCGCGCTCGACGACCGCCCGCTGCAGTTGCGCGAGGTGCTGATGCTCCGCCCAGGCCGCGCCACGCTGATGGGCTGCTTTAGTGTTGTGTATCTGTTCGTGGTGCAGTTGCTCTCGTCGCTCGTCAGCGTGTTCGTGATCTGCCCCATCTATCTCTTGCTTGGAATGATTATCATTGCCGTTAGCGATAATAATCCCACCTCATCGCTGACCACCTTCCTCGGCATGGTGATGATTCTTGTCTTCATCTTGCTCTATGGCTTCGGCTTCTTGATCAGCAATGCGATCTATAGCAGCCTCATTTACGCATTGCAGCCCTGGATTCACGAAACACGCCCATTTGGCGAGTTGATCCAACGGAGCCTGGATCTGGTTGCGTATCGGTTTTGGCGCAATCTGTTCGTGTGGATCCTTGCTGGGATGTTGGTAGCAGCGCTTGGTATCACGGTTTTATTCACGGTAGGAATCCTGCTCTCACTGCCACTCTCGTTTGTGCTGGATACAAGCTCGATAACGTATACCGCCATCAGCGTATGCATGTGGTTGCTCGGCTTCATCGTGATCATACCGCCTCTGCCGATCTGGATGACCCTTCTCTACCGAAAAAACTGTCAATCGCGTGAAGGAAACGATTTGGAGAAGATGCTTGTTGAGTGGTGGTACGAGCATTTTGAGGTGAAACCATCCACTAATACCCTTTAACCATCCTTGTATGTTCGTTGTGTACGGAGGATTCTTTATGGAGTGGCTCACAAACCCGGATATCTGGATCGGGTTATTGACTCTTACCGCGCTTGAGATTGTGCTTGGCATCGACAATATCATCTTTATCTCGATCCTCGCCAGCAAGCTGCCCCAGAACCAGCAAGCCCGCGCTCGCCAAACGGGTCTTGGCTTAGCGCTCGGCACCCGCATCTTGCTGCTGCTATCGCTCTCCTGGTTGGTTGGTCTGACTGCACCACTGTTTGAGTTGCCGTTGCCGTTCCTCAGCGAGCATGCCCGCGAGATCTCGGGCCGCGATCTCGTCTTGCTGATTGGTGGCCTGTTCCTGCTCGGTAAGAGCACCTACGAGATTCACGAGCGCCTGGAAGGAGAGGAAGGCCACGGAACTGCCAAACAAGTCGCCTCGTTTGGGGCGGTGATCGTTCAGATTCTCCTCTTGGATGTGGTGTTCTCGCTCGACTCGGTGATCACCGCTGTGGGTATGGTCGATCAGATCGGCGTGATGATCGCCGCTGTGATCATCGCGATTATCATTATGCTGGCTACCGCCGGGCCGCTCAGCGATTTCGTGAACCGCCACCCCACCGTCAAGATGTTGGCGCTCAGCTTCCTGTTGCTGATCGGTATGTCGCTGGTGGCCGAGGGACTCGATCAGCACATCCCCAAAGGCTATATCTACTTCGCGATGGGCTTCTCGGTTTTGGTGGAGATTCTCAACCTGAAGGCCAGAAGCCACAGCGCCGAGCCTGTGAAGTTGCACCAACCCTACACCGGAGACGCCGCCTCCAGTGGTTCCTCACGCGGCGGCAAATAACTATCGCCACCCAATCCTCGTATCCTCCCCATATTCACACAGTCAAGAAGATGGGTTTTGCGTAGCCCATCTTCTTGGCTGCGCTTGACGTCATCATGCTCCTACTCTATACTTTATAACCGACAAAACATTGTTGAGAAAACAGATACTTTGTCATGTGATATGCTTATAGAGAGGGCGGCTGAGCGCTGGTGCACCATGTGCTAACCCGTTCAACCGTACGTCTATGCAAGAAATCAAGGCACCCATACCAACAACTATCTTGGGAAGAGGATACTCTGCATGAGCGACTTTTCGCTGTTCCACGGCCCAAATGCGGGCTACGTGATCGAACTATACGAGCAGTATCGGAAGGACCCCAACTCGGTCGATCCGGCTACTCGCACGTTTTTTGAGCAATGGACGCCGCCACAGGACAACGCTGTTCCGACCGATCATAAAACAGAGCAGCCAACTTCTGTCGCTTCGATCGATATTGATCGTACTGTCGGTGCCGCACGGCTGATTCGCTATATCCGCGAACTCGGCCATCTCGCAGCCAATATCAACCCGCTCGACGACCCTCCGCCGCTCGCACCAGGCTTGCAGCCGAGCGTACACGGCATCACCGATGATGATCTGCGCAATATGCCAGCCGAAATCGTGCGTGGGCCATTGGTTGCCAATTCTCAAAACGCCTTCGAGGCCGTCGAGAAGCTCCGTGAGGCGTACTGCGGCACGATTGCCTACGAAACAGACCATATTCAAATCTACGAGGAACGCGCTTGGATTCGTGATGCTGTCGAGAGCAAGCGGTTCTTCTACGGCCTTGAAGGCGGTCGCAAATACGAACTTCTCCAGCGCCTCACCGAGGTGGAGACGTTCGAGCGTTACCTGCACCAGACCTTCGTGGGGCAGAAGCGCTTCTCGATCGAAGGCTGCGATATGCTCGTGCCGATGCTCGATTCGATCATCCGAAACGCAGCAGCGGCAGGCACGCACGAAGTGGTGATAGGTATGGCCCACCGTGGCCGCCTCAACGTGCTCGCGCACGTGCTTGGCAAGCCCTACTCCGCCATTCTCTCGGAATTCCTCGCCGCCAACCGCGATACCAGTGTCGCAACCTCCAACCGCGATCACATCGGCTGGCTCGGCGATGTGAAATATCACTTGGGCGCTCGCAAAGCCTACCGCGATAGTGGCGTCGAATCGATGCCGATCACGCTGGTGCCGAACCCAAGCCACCTCGAATTCGTCAACCCGGTCGTCGAGGGTCGCGCACGCGCCGCCCAGGAACGCCGCGATCACCCAGGCGCGCCGCTCTACAACCGACGCACCTCGCTGGCGATCCTGATCCATGGCGATGCCGCCTTCCCCGGCCAAGGCATTGTGGCCGAGACCCTCAACCTCTCGCAGTTGAAGGGCTACACGACGGGCGGCACGATCCACATCATCACCAACAACCAGGTCGGCTTCACCACCGACCCGAACGATGCTCGCTCAACCCTCTACGCCAGCGACCTGGCCAAGGGCTTCGAGATCCCGATCGTCCACGTGAATGCCGACGATGTGCTGGGCTGTATCGCCGTGGCACGTATGGCTCACGCCTACCGCGAGCAGTTCGGCAAGGACTTCCTGATCGATTTGGTGGGCTACCGCCGCTGGGGCCACAACGAGGGTGACGAGCCGAGCTTCACGCAGCCCAAGCTCTACAACAAGATCAACCAGCACCCGACGGTGCGCCAGATCTGGGCCGACCAACTGGTGAAGGAAGGGCGCATCAGCCCAGAGGTGCCCGATCAACTGATCGCAGAGGTGACCGAGCGGCTTCAAGAGGCTCGCCGCGAGGCCGAAAAGAACCCTCAGCTGACCGAGCCACCGCCGCTGCCTCCGCCCGGTATCGCTCGCCGCACCAAAACCGCCGTGCCAGCCGAGTTGCTACGAGAGCTCAACGAAGCATTGCTCAACTGGCCCAAGGACTTCAAACCGCACCCTCGCCTTGCACGCACACTGGAGCGTCGCCGTACCGGCTTGGATCAAAAAGGCGGCATCGACTGGGGCCACGCGGAAGCGTTGGCCTTCGCGTCGCTCTTGGCCGATGGAGTGCCGATCCGCCTCAGCGGCCAGGACAGCGAGCGCGGTACGTTTAGCCACCGTCACGCAGTCCTCCACGATGTTGAAAACGGTAGCACCTGGATCGGTCTGCAGGCACTCCCGCAGGCCCGTAGTTCCTTTGCCGTCTACAACAGTTCGCTCTCGGAGAACGCTACATTGGGCTTCGAGTACGGCTACAGCGCACACGCCCCCAACGCCTTGGTGATCTGGGAGGCGCAGTTCGGCGATTTCGCCAACGGTGCTCAGGTCATCATCGACCAGTTTATCGTCTCGGGGCGCAAGAAGTGGGGCCAGATCCCCGCATTGGTGCTGTTGCTGCCGCACGGCTACGAGGGCCAAGGGCCGGAGCACTCCAGCGCGCGACTCGAACGCTTCTTGCAGTTGGCCGCTGAGGATAACATTCGCGTCGCCAACCTGACCAGCGCCGCGCAATACTTCCACCTGCTGCGTCGCCAGGCGCTCCTGCTCGATAGCGACCCGCGCCCGCTGATCATCATGACACCCAAGAGTCTGCTGCGTCATCCGCAGGCGGCCTCCTCCCTGTCCGATCTGTCGGAGGGCGGCTTCCAACGCGTGATCGACGATGCCAACGCCCGCAAGCGCCCCAACGAGGTCACACGGTTGGTGCTGTGCAGCGGCAAGGTGTACATCGACCTGATCAACTCGCCGAGCTACACCGCCTCGCCCGAGATCGCCATCGCGCGCATCGAGGAACTGTACTCGTTCCCAGCCGACGAACTACGCGAGCTGATCGCAGGCTATCCATCGCTCACCGAAGTGGTTTGGCTCCAGGAAGAACCACGCAATATGGGTGCTTGGAGCTATATCGAGCCGCTGCTACGCGAACTGGTTGGGCCGAACATCCCCATCCAGTACGTGGGTCGCGCCGCATCGGCCAGCACTGCCGAAGGGTCGCTCTCGCAGCACACCATGGAGCAAGCGCGCATCATCGCCGAAGCACTCCAAACGACGGCACAGCCCGTCGCATCCTAGGACACCGTCGGGAAGCACTCCGACAGAGGGCGTATCAGCCTCTGTTGCGGTGCTTCCCGAATGAACATACTCAACCGACGTTTTGAACATTGATACAATTGTTACTATAACAGGAACTGGAGCAAAACCATGGCTGTTGAGATTCGCGTCCCAGCGCTCGGCGAGTCCATCGTCGAGGCGACCGTCGGTCACTGGCTGAAAAAAGAGGGTGACACGGTAACCGCAGGGGAAGCGTTGATCGAGCTTGAGACCGATAAGGTCAATATCGAAGTTACCGCCGAGACGAGTGGCACGCTTGTCTCGATCGCCAAACAAGAGGGCGAGAACGTGGCGATCGGCGATGTGCTCGGGAGCATCGATGCTAGTGGCGCGGCTGCCAGCGCCCCGACACCAGCCGCACCGGAGCCGCAAGCCGCAGCGCCCGCCGCACCCGCAGCGCCCGCCGCACCCGCCACGCCAGCCGAGCAAGCGGCTGCCAAAGCGCCTGTCACACCTGTGGCACAGCGCATCGCCAACCAGCAGGGCGTTGATCTGGGCAGCATCGCCGGGAGCGGCCCTGGTGGACGCATCACCAAGGGCGATGTTGTTGCAGCGAGCAAACCCGCAGCGCCAGCCGCGCCTGCCGCACCAGCACCAGCCGCGCCTGCAGCCCCCGCCGCATCCAAGCCCGCACCTGCTGTGGCATCCAGCAACGGTCGTGAGGAGCGCATTCGCATGTCGCGCCGTCGCCAGACCATCGCCGCGCGCTTGGTAGAAGCGCAGCACGTCGCTGCGATGCTGACGACCTTCAACGAGGTCGATATGAGCGCCGTGATGGAACTGCGCAAGCGCCGCCGCGATTCCTTCAAGGAGCGCCACGGCGTGGGCCTGGGCTTTATGTCGTTCTTCACCAAGGCGACCATCGGCGCGCTCAAAGCCTTCCCGCTGTTGAACGCCGAGATCCAGGGCGACGAGATCGTCGTCAAGCACTACTACGACATTGGTATCGCTGTGGGCACCGATGAGGGCTTGGTGGTACCGGTGGTGCGCGACGCCGACCGCAAGAGCTTCGCGGAGATCGAGCGCGAGATCGCCGACCTGGCAGGGCGCGCCCGCGCTGGCAAACTCGGCCTGGCCGATCTGCAGGGCGGCACCTTCACCATCACCAACGGTGGCGTGTACGGCTCGCTGATGTCCACCCCGATCTTGAACACGCCGCAGGTCGGTATCCTGGGCATGCACAAGATCCAGGAGCGTCCAGTCGCCGTCAATGGCGAAGTGGTCATTCGACCAATGATGTATCTCGCGCTATCGTACGATCACCGGATTGTGGATGGAAGCGAGGCAGTGCGCTTCTTGGTGCGCATCAAGGAGTTGATTGAGGATCCCGAAGCACTACTGCTCGAAGGCTAAACGATAGGTTGAAGGAAATAGCGATTGGTTTACGGCCAATCGCTATTTCCCTGGTGCAGCGTTCCACAACGCATCCGAGCCAAGCAAACCACCCCGGCTCAGCAGCACAGCGCCCAAGCCTGGGCTGGCCACAAGGTAGAAGAGCGCCAGGCCCGCCAATGGCATAATCATCACACAAACCGCCACCAGCAAAGCCAAGCCACCTGCCACAATCAGCGTCTTGCGCTCAGGGGCAACCAGTTCCTGACCGACTACAACACCGAACGAGCGCGCCAAGGTCGCCATCCCAAGCACATACGGAAGTTGGAGCGCCAGGGCCAACACCAATAAGATGGGCATCCCGATCAGGGAAGCGACTAACAGCGTGCCGAGCGGCAGCATCGATACGGCAAGCACCACGGTTGTAAGCAGACCAAAACCTGTGGCCTGTGCCGTACGATTCCGCAGCATCAACGCTGAACGTGCTGTGCGGTGCGGCCAGAACGCAATGCTCAACACGCAGCACGCCAGCAAGAACACACCCATCACCAACCCAATCAACACACGCCCGATCGCGCTATCGTTGGCATTCACCGTGGATGGCGAAAAAATATCAAAAATATTCGCCAGAGCAGCGCTGCCCTCTCCGCCACGGATCAATTGCCCACCGATCGCCGCATTCGGATCGAGTTCCAAGCCAGCACCCAAGGCCATCACATGGCCGTGAACCTGTGCGGTGTTGGCGATCGTCACATTGCCGCTGTAGCTCACGACATCGCCCATCACCGTGCCGTTGATCTCGATATTGCCACTCCACGTCGTCACATCGCCGGTTACAACGCCGTCCACACGAACCGAGCGTGTCGTGGTTGCGAGATCGCCCTCGTATGTCTCGCCAGCTGGTACAACAAGCGTATCGTCTTCAGACGATTGCGCAGCCACGTCATACGGTAGCAGCAAGCTTAAAAAAACAATCAACGCGAATATGCGCCATTTCATGCCACTACTTCTCCGCGTACACATACAATGGGGCAGGCAACAGACGCCACCACAACCATCCACCAGCCAGCATTGCCGCCATACAGGCAAGCATCACTGGCCAACCGAGCAATGTCAATATCCGAATCATTGGTTTTGCGAGTAAATGCAGGCCTAATAACACTTGGCTGATACCTTGAGAGCCATCGCCAAACAAAAACGCCAAGCTTGGATTCCCGCTGAACACCCCCACCATACCAATCAATGCCACGAGAACGAAACCACACGCAATAAACAGCGAGATGAGGGTGCGAATACGGGCGCGCTTGGCCTGCTGTAAAGCCGCTATTCTCGGCGCAGTTTTAGGTAAACGCCGAACCGAGCGCGTCACCAAATCGGGAGGTGGCGAGATCGGCATCAGCGCTTCGCCTAACAACTGTCGCATTAGTGCGTCAGCACCTTCTTCATTTACGACACGGTTGTCTCGGCTTGCCATAACTCTTGCTCCTCAGGGCCGAGTCGTTCGGCCAACATATTTCGGGCACGATGCAAGCGCGTCTTCAAGGCACTTTGCGTCAACCCAGTCACTTGTGCGATCTCCTCGTATGAGAGATCTTGCCAGTATCGCAAGACTAATACCAAGCGATAATGGTCAGGTAGGTTCCGCAATGCCGACTGTACCTGATCTTGGCGTTCCCGCTCAAGCGCAGTACGTTCAGGGCCACGTTCTCGGCTCGGCATGGTGTATGCAACATCATCGAGCGTGAGCCATGCGAACCGCCGACGCCGTAGCCTATCAATGCAGTAGTTCGAGGCAATCGACAAAAGCCATGTTGAAAAGCGCCGTGAGCGATCAAAACTCTCTAGGCGCGTGTAAGCTCGTAAGAAGATCTCTTGGGAAGCATCTTCGGCATCTTGCGCATTCCCCAGCATACGGTAGGTAAGGTTGTACACCGCACCCGCATAACGATGCATCAGCTGACTGAATGCGAACTGATCGCCTGTAAGCGCCTGTTCGATCCAAGTGATCTCTTCGGCCTGAACCTCCATACTGCGTCACCTATCTTGCATTAATCTACGTAAAGTAGTGCGAGAAAGTTTCCATGAACTTTAACCGTTTTGCGACATTAACGTATTTGGCTTCAGAATAAATACGTCGAGGCTGCCGCAACGCTCTGACGATGTGCTTGAGGTAACGCCAGAGACCGTATAATGGTGCGGAATTCTGAAATCCGCAAGTGATACGATACTGTGATCGAGTTGAGCAGAAAAAATGCCTTCATCGCTTGCGAAACTACGATACATCGTGTACCATACCATCGGCTTATTGAAAGCCAACTTGATGACGGCAGTCTCTACTCGCACACTTTAACAGGCCGTTCAGCAGGGCAGCTAACTGCCTAGGGGGGCTTAGGAACGTGGCAGCCAGCTACAATCGTGAACAAATTCGTGCAGCTTTGGCACTTACGGACCCTGCGCTTAGCTCGTACCTCGATCTCGAAACAGGCCAGGTGATCCAGATCAACGACACTGATGAGAGCCCAGAAACCGAGCAACTCCGTAACAAAGTTATGGAGGGCTACGGCGAACGTTATCGTTACATTGCTGGGGGCAACCCAGCCGCCGATGATGCTGCAGTAACGACCTGGATGGAGGCAGAAGGTCTCTAAATCACACCCGCGGGTGAGATCTCCTTCCGCCTCTATTTGGGCGCCCGCCTCAAACGGGCGCCCCGGGCTTCTTCACTTTTTTTCAGCCTTTTGGGCGACCCGCTCGAGAAACCGTGATCGCGAGACGATCGCGCGCTCGTGTGTCCCCTCCATCACCAAGTCGTGTGTATCGTGTGCTTCCAGCCGGAAGCGCAGGATACGCTCCTCTACAGCGATCAGTTCCGCCCGAGCAATCACCCGGTTGCCTACCGGAGTTGCGGCCAAGTGTCGAACATCCACACGTGTCCCAACAGTGGTTTGGCCTTCGGAGAGCAGGGGCTGTACAGCTTGAAACGCTGCTTCCTCTAGGAGAGCGATCAGCCGGGGCGTGGCCAATACCTCGACCGCGCCACTCGCCACGGCAGCCGCAGTATCCTCGATAGCAACCACCAATTCTGTTGTTGCACTCACCCCAGGTGCTAGTGTTGGCATGTTTTCCTGATCCTTATGAAACAAACAAGCGTGTACCAACCCCATACAAAGGCCGTAACGCCCAACGATGTATCGCTACCAGATCGCTTATGGTGTCCTTGATGGCACGTCGGTAACCATCAAGGACACTGCTGACTGTAGAGCTTCTTTAGGTCGCGATTAGGCGTCGTTCAGGGCCGCTACGCCGGGCAGTACGCGCCCTTCGAGCAGCTCCAACGATGCGCCACCACCTGTCGAGATATGGCTGATCTGATCGGCCAAGCCCATCTGCTCGACCGCCGCCACCGAGTCGCCACCGCCGATCACCGTGGTGCCTTTGCTCTCGGCGAGGCCCTTGGCCACTGCACGGGTGCCCTCGGCGAACGGAGCCGCCTCGAAGTAACCCATCGGGCCGTTCCACAGCACTGTGCCAGCTGCCTTGGCCTGCTCGGCGAACAGCGCCGCCGACTCCGGCCCAATGTCGAGGATGCGCCAGCCATCCGGCACACCGTCGCTGACCTTGATGACTTTGCGGTTCGCGTCGGCGCTCATCGCATCGGCGATCACCGCATCGACGGGCAGCAACAGCTTGGCGTTCGACGAAGCCACTTGATCGAGGATCGACTTGACGACATCGACCGAATCCGGCTCGGCCAGCGACGAGCCGACCGCGTAGCCCTGCGCCAAGAAGAACGTGTTCGCCATACCACCGCCGATCAGCAGCGTATCGACGACCTTGAGCAGGTTGGTGATCACGCCGATCTTATCGCTGATCTTCGCGCCACCGATGATCGCCACAAACGGACGCTCGGGGTTCTCCAGCAGACCGCCGAGGGCCGCCAGCTCGCGCTCCATCAGTAGGCCGCTGACGGCGGGCAGGTGATGCGCCACACCTTCGGTGGAGGCGTGGGCACGGTGCGCCGCGCCGAACGCATCGTTGACGTAGACATCGCCGAGGCGCGCGAGTTCGGCGGCCATCTCGGGATCGTTGGATTCCTCGCGGGGATCAAAACGCGTATTCTCGAGCACCAGAACTTGACCGGGCTGAAGCGCCTGCGCGGCGGCCTCGGCCTCGGGACCAGTGGAAACGCCTACAGTTGCAACCGGGATGCCCAGCAACTCGGAGAGATGCGCCGCGACCGGGGCCAACCGCATCGATTCGACAACCTTCTTCTTCGGACGGCCAAAGTGCGACATCAGCACCACCGAGGCACCATGGTCGAGCAGATATTGAATAGTTGGTAAAGCTGCACGAACACGTGTATCATCGGTAATACGCCCGTCCTCCATGGGCACATTAAAGTCAACACGAACAAGCGCCCGCTTGCCGCTCCAGTTGATATCGCGAATGGTCTTTTTAGCCATCGTCTACCTCTTTCTTCGCTTGTTGCACAGCTAGCGACAATCGCTATTGTATCACAGCCACCCACGAACAGTTCTACGGATTTGCCCATAAAAAAGGGTTGTAGCCTCTTTTGAACACATCATACCAAATTCAGAGGGCCATAATGATGACAAAGCTCTCTTCGCCGATGGCAATCGGGCGTTTTGAGCGGTTGAGAGGTGGATGAATCGCGCATCGCTGCCCATCCATCTCGCCCCAATCCATCCGCTAGGGCGTGCGGAAAGGGATAATGTGCACGTGATCACTTCCTCAGCAAATACATCTTTTCTCGACGATTCTCCAAACTTTGTGGTGTTTTTAGGATTTATAGCAAACAATAGATGCCCAACCTCTTTACAAACTAGAACATACGTGCTATACTACTATTAACCAAGGCCACCGCAACGGCGCGCCTGGAGTGTGTACAGTGAGGAAGAGGGGCATTCCAATGCCCATAACGATGTGCGGTACCCCGCACAGGAGGACGCAATGTTTCAGCGGTTGGACGAACTTCAAACTGGCAGCCTCTACATTTTGACTGGCCAAGCGGGCGCGGGCAAGTCACATCTCGCCAGTAGTGCACGCCGAGGCGGCACGTTATGGGTGCTCGATACCGAGGGCGCTGCACAGAACCTTGCGGGCAAGCCTGGTATTCATCGGCGTATCCAAGTGATGCAATCGCTCTCGTTGCGCGCCCTTGTCGAGGCAATGGACGAGATCCGCAAGCTGGGTAAGCCTGGCGATACTGTCGTGCTCGACTCGATCTCGAAGGTGTTCCAGGCGATGCGGGCCTACGCTCAGCGACGCGCCGGGGCCGAGACGGATCGCAAGACGGGCATCAGCCACGATGAGCATGCATCGGTCAATCGCAATATGCAGGCCGTCTATACAGGCCTAACCGAACTGAAACAGGCGGGTTTCCATGTGGTGCTGATCGGTCACTTGGCTCGTAAATACCGTGCCCAAGACGAGGGTGGCCTGCACGACGAAGGTCTGCGCGTGCTTGCGGATGAGCATATCACCTACGAAGCTGACGCGATTCTGTTGGTCGAGCGGGAGGGCGACGAGCGCACGATCACGCCGATCATCAAGCCACCCCGCCCTGCACATCTCAAATTCAACAAGCGCTATCCGGCCACGCTGGCGACGCTCTACCCCGATCTGGTGCCCGACGAGGCCAAGGCGAAGGGCAAAGCGAAGGCGGTTGCGAGCAAGCCCGAAGCAGCCGTCGAGGCTGAAGAGCCAGAGGCCGAACAGGCTGCCCCCGCCGAGACGAATGGCCGTGCGCCTCACGCGCCACCCCGCGACCCTGCCGAGGCCGAGGAGCGCTTCTTCGCCCGCTATGGCGATACGGTCGGCGGGGCGAACTGGAGCGCTGTGCAGCAGTTCCTGCGCAGCCGAGCGCCCAAGCCCACCACGGTCGAGGGTTGGATCGCCGCTGCCGAGGCGGTGCGCGATCAATCACGCCAAGACACCCCCTCTGCGATGACTGCCTAGTGCGTCTGCAACAAGCGTTGACCATCCAATCATAAGGAAGGGTTGCCCAGTGCGCCCTTCCTTTTTTGTGCTCCGCAAGGATGAGCATGCTCACCAAAAAAATGTCACATACCTTGCTGCCGCAGGCTAAAATGGGTCTGTTACTGAATCCGATTGTCCTTACAGGCATCAAGGAGTAACATGTGCGTGTATTCGCCAATGGTTGGCTACCTCACTGTCGAGCACTCCGTGCGATGCACTGCGATCCCGATGGATAGCAAACCAGTTTATGTAGGAAGATTATGACAACGCATACCTCTGCCGAGACCGAGCACCCTTCGCTCCAGCAGGCGTACACACCCCTACCGCTTTCTGCTGTCAAAATCAACGATTCGTTCTGGACGCCGCGCCAAACGGTCAATCGCGAACGCACGCTTGACCACATCTACCGCCAATCGCTTGAGACCGAGCGCATCGATGCGTTTCGGGTCGATTGGAACAGCGATAAGCACGTGAAGCCCCGTGGTACCACATCGCACATCATGTTCTGGGATTCTGACGTGGCGAAGTGGATCGAGGCGGCGAGCTTCAGTTTGCACACGCACCCCGATCCGAAGCTCGATGCGCTGCTGGATGAGGTGATCGGCCTGATCGCGGGCCTGCAGCATCCCGATGGTTATCTGAACACCTGGTTCACGCATGTGGACCCGGAGAATCGCTGGAAGAATCTGCGCGATTGGCACGAGTTGTACTGTGCGGGCCATTTGACCGAGGCGGCGGTGGCGCATTACCAGGCCACGGGCAAGCGCACACTGCTCGACGTGATGTGTCGCTACATCGATTATATCGATAGTGTGTTTGGCACGGAGCCTGGCAAATTGCGCGGCTACTGCGGCCATCCCGAGATCGAGTTGGCGCTGGTGAAGCTGGCCAAGGTGACGGGCGAGCAGCGGTATCTGGAGCTGAGCCGCTACTTTGTGGAAGAGCGCGGTCGGCAGCCGCACTACTACGACCAAGAGGCGATCGCGCGCGGCGAGCGGCCCGATCAGTTCTGGGCGCGCTCTTACGAGTACTGCCAGGCGCACGCTCCGGTGCGCGAGCAGACCCAAGTGGTCGGCCATGCAGTGCGGGCGGTCTACCTCTACAGCGCGATGGTCGATCTGGCCCGCGAGTACAACGACAACAGCCTGTTGGAGACGTGCCAGAGGCTGTGGCAGCATCTCACGACCAAGCGTATGTACGTGATGGGCGGCATTGGCACGTCGCGCCACAACGAGGGTTTCACCAGCGATTACGACCTGCCGAACGAGAGCGCCTATGCCGAGACGTGCGCGGCGATCGGGTTGATCTTCTGGGCGCAGCGCCTGCTCGGCCTCGACCTCAACCGACGTTACGCTGATGTGCTGGAGTTGGCGCTGTACAACGCGGTGATCAGCGGCGTATCGCTGGATGGCGAGTCGTTCTTCTACGATAACCCGCTGGCGAGCTTGGGCGGGCACCATCGCCAAGCCTGGTTTAGCTGCCCGTGCTGCCCGCCAAACCTGGCGCGCTTGGTCGCCTCGCTGGGGAACTACATCTATGCGCAGAATAGCTCCGAAGCGGTGGTGCACCTGTTCGTGCAGAGCGATGCGCAGTTCACCTTCAACAGCAACACCGTCACGCTGCATCAGCAGACCAAGTATCCATGGGACACTACGGTCCAATTGAGTGTGGAAGTGGAGCAACCCACGCAGTTCGGGTTGCGGATTCGCATACCGGGCTGGTGCAAGGCGGCGCAACTCAGCGTAAACGGCGAGGCTGTCGATGTGAGCAGCGCCGAGCAGGGCTACGTGCTGATCGAGCGGCTGTGGCAGAACGGCGACCAAGTGACGCTCGAACTGCCGATGCCGATCGAGCGGGTGTACGCTCACCCGAGCATCCTGGCCAACTCGGGCCGCGTGGCGCTCCAGCGTGGACCGATCGTCTACTGCGTCGAGCAGGCCGACCACGCGGTGCCCGTGCAGCACCTGTTGCTGCCGAAGGATGCGGAACTGAGCGCGCAATTCGAACCAACGTTGCTGGGCGGCGTCGTGGTGCTTGAGGGCAATGCCTTAGCCTACAATGCGAATGGCTGGGAGGAAAAGCTCTACAGCACCGAGCAGGCGAGTCTGGAGCCCTGCCTGCTGCGGGCCATCCCCTACTACGCTTGGGATCATCGCGAGCCAGGGCCGATGATGGTCTGGATCTCGACTCAGAGCTAGGCCGCATTCAGCATAACGAGGGTGGATGGTGCGCATGCAGCACACCATCCACTTTTGCGTTGAACCCAACAAAGCCCATGGTACAATGCGGCCTGCGTTCACCCGTTCCGAGAGGAGTTCATGCCGAAGCACTGGCTACGATTGGCATACTGTACGTTCAGCCTGATGCTGTTCGCCTGCAGCCTGCCCGTCATCACCCCAACGCCCGAGGAGCCACCACCCGTCGTCACGCGCGTGGTGCCGACCCTGTTCCCCACCATCGCGCAGTTGCCGCCGACCGCAGCACCAACCACCGACACTACCCAACCGAGCGATACGGGCTGGCAAGCAGGCTCGCACGGCGTTGAGGTGCGGCACTTTCGGCTGCCTTCACCACTCGGCCAGCAGACCTTCCCGCTGACGGTTGTGCGGTTCGACCTGGCGCGCGTGCGCCTTCGGGTGGCCTACACGCCCGAACAGCCGCTCCTGATGCGATCCTGGATGCAGCAACGGCAGCCGCTCGCCGCGATCAACGGCAGTTTCTTCTCGGAGACCAACGCCGCCACCGCTCTGGTGATCAGCGATGGGCGGGCCAGCGGGGCGAGCTACGAGGGTTTTGGCGGCATGCTGGCGGTCGATGAGGCGGGCAATGTGCAGTTGTGGGCGCTCAGCCAGCGGGCCTACGACCCGAATGAGCAATTCAGCCAGGCGCTGCAATCGTTCCCGATGTTAGTCTTCCCAGGTGGCGAACGCGCCCCGTTCCAAGACAACGGCGACCGAGCGCGCCGCAGCGCAGTCGCACTCGACCGACAGGGCCGCCTGCTGCTGATCGTCAGCCCAACCAGCACACTCACGCTCACCGAGCTTGGCGATTGGCTGCGTCAGAGCGATATGGAGATCGAACGAGCGCTGAACCTAGACGGCGGGCCTTCAACAGGCCTGTTTGTGGATGCGGGCGCACAGAACGTCCAGATCGACTCGTTCGATGCGGTGCCGATCGTATTGCTGATCGAGGCGAACGGAAGGTAGCAGAGGACTTTCGCTAGCCAGCGCCCGCCACATCACGTTTGCGCAGCAGATAGATCGCCGTGGCCAAAAAGCTCACGCAGTAGACCGCGATGATCAGGACCGCCAGCCAGGGCGCAGGCATCGAGGCGAGATCGAGCGGAGTGAGCAACTCGGGGCGCAAACCGAAGGCGTGGCTGTTCTGCACAACCAGCGTGTTGATATTCTGCTGAATCGTCAGGTTGTAGATCTGCTGCCACAGCCCGCCCAGCATCTGCAGCGTCGCTAGCGTGCCAAAGCCGATATCGGCCACCAAGTAGAGCAGACCACCCGCAACACCCACCAGGAGCGAGCGCCCCAGCACAGTGAAGCAGAGCGTCAGCAGCACATACGGCAGCAGCACGTAGAGCGCGCGGAGGATCGCCAGCGGCAGCAGCGCCAGATCGCCGAGGCTAGGCCAGTTCACGCCACCGACGAGCAACCCCAGCAGCATCCCCACCACCGAGCCAACCAGCAGCGAGATCACCATCCCAACCACCAGCAAGGCCAGCAAGGCCAGCAACTTCGCCAGGAAAAAACTGGTGCGGTTGGGATTGCGGGCCAAATGGGTGCGCAGCGTGCCCCAACTGTATTCGCTGCCCAGCGAGCCAGCCGCCATGATCACCGCGAAGATCGCGCCTAGCCCATTGATATGGCTGAACACACTGCCGAATAAGCCCGGGAAGGATGTGCGGCGCAGCCATTCGGCCTGTTGCACTTCGAGCGGCGCGCTTGTGCCGCTATCGACACCCAGCGCCGAGGCCAAATGGGCGATAAAGAACTGGCTGGCGAGCTGCAAGACCAATAATGCCAGAAAAATCGCCAAGAGAATCCAGGTCATGGGGCGCTTGGTGAGTTTGAGCCATTCGGCACGAAACAATTGCAACATACCGCAAACCTATCAACTACGATTTGGTCACCTCGAGGAAGAAATCCTCCAACCGCGTCTCATTCGTGCGCAACTCCGCCACCGCGATCTGCTTTGCCGCGAGCAACATCGAAATCTCGGCGGCCCGCTCGGCGGGCGCATCGAGCAGCAACGCATCGCCCTGCTGTTCGACGGCTGCGATCCACGGCGTAGCCCGCAGCACCTCCAGCGCCACCGCCGCATCGCCAGCGACTCGCAGCAGCAGGCCGCGGCCGCGCCGCAGCAACTCGGCCACGTTGCCCTCGGCGATCACACGGCCTGCTTTGAGGATGGCGACCCGATCGCACAGTTGCTCAACCTCGCTCAACATATGGCTGGAGAGAAAGATTGTGTGGCCACTCTGAGCCAATGTGCGGATCAACGCGCGAATCTCGTGCTGGCCAGCTGGATCGAGGCCGTTGGTCGGCTCATCGAGCAGGATCAGTTGCGGCTCGTGGAGTAACGCCGCTGCCAAGCCCAAGCGTTGACGCATGCCCTGCGAGAAGCTCTTGAACGGATCGCGGGCACGGTCGTGCAACTCGACCATTTTGAGCACCGCATCTACCCGCGCATCCGGCAGGCCGCTCACGCGCGCCAACACCCGCAGGTTATCGCGAGCCGAGAGATACGGGTAAAACGCGGGAACCTCGATCATCGCGCCGACCGACTTGAGCGCGGGCGCGGGCTGAAGCTGCATATCGTAGCCCAACACGATGGCCCGACCTGCGGTGGGGCGCACCAGGCCGAGCAGCATCCCGATTGTGGTGCTCTTACCAGCGCCGTTCGGCCCAAGAAAGCCGAAGATCTCGCCAGCATGCACCTTGAGGTTAAGATCGGCCACAGCCTCCCGCTCACCAAACCGTTTCGTAAGCCCTTCCGTGAGAATTACTGCATCCATACGATTCCTGATCGCTGAGCACGATGCCTGATGGTTAGTATTGTACAGCGTTTTTTGGGGTGAAGTAGTACATCAAACCACAAAAAAGAGGAAGCTGGCATCACCAGCTTCCCTAATCTCACCACAGCGAAACAGTTACTCGCTGAGCACTTGCTCCAGCGCGGCTTGAGCGGCCTGCGGATTGGCTTGGCCCTTGGAGGCCCGCATCATCTGGCCGACCAAGAACTTGATCGCCACCACCTTGCCGCCGCGATACTCAGCGACCGCCTTCGGGTTGGCGGCGATCACATCGCGCGCCATCGCTGTCAGCGCATCGCCCGCGCCGATCTGCGCCAGGCCGCGCTCGGCCACCACCTCGGCGGGCGCCTGCCCTGTGCGGAAGCTGATCTCGAACACCTCCTTGGCGTTCGTGCGGGTGATGGTGCCCTTCGTGATCAGATCCTGCACCTCGGCGATGTACTCCGGCTTGAAGCGGGTCTCCACATCGGCCAACTCCTCGTCCGTCTCCTTCAACAGACGGAACAACTCGCCAGTGGCCCAGTTCGCCACATCCTTCGGTGTCACGCCCAACGAGCGCCCCGCGGCCACAGCTCGCTCGTAGTAATCGGCCACACCCCGCTCGATCGTCAGCGTCTCGGCGTCATACGGCGTAAGACCGTACTCCTCGATCAGGCGCGCGCGGCGAGCATCGGGCAACTCGGGCAGCGTAGCGCGCAACTCCTCGACCCACTCCGCAGTCACGTGCAGCGGCGGAATATCCGGCTCGGGGAAGTAGCGGTAATCGTCCGAGCTCTCCTTGATGCGCTGCAACTCGGTCTTGCCGGTCACATCGTCCCAACCGCGCGTCGATTGCGGGATCTTGCGGCCAGCATCCAACTCCTTGGCCTGCCGCTCGATCTCGTACGCCAGGGCGCGCTCGACGGCCCGGAACGAGTTCATATTCTTGATCTCGACCTTCGAGCCGTATTCCTTCTGGCCGCGCGGTCGCAGCGAAACGTTCGCGTCGCAGCGCAGCGCGCCCTTCTCCATATCGCCGATATTCACGCCGATCCAGAGCAGGATCTGGCGCAACTTCTGGAAGTAGCGTCGCGCCTCTTCCGGCGAGGTGATATCTGGCTCAGAGACGATCTCCATTAGCGGCACGCCAGCGCGATTGTAATCGACCAGCGAGGAGCCATCGTCAGCGTGCGTCAGTTTGCCGGTATCTTCCTCGATATGCACACGAGTGATGCCGATGCGCCGCGTCTCGCCCTCGCCCTGCAACTCCACCCAACCGCCCACGCACAGCGGATCGTCGAACTGACTGCGCTGGTACGAGGAGGGCAGGTCGGGGTAGAAATAGTTTTTGCGGCTGATCACATTATCTTGCTGGATGCGGCAGTTTAGCGCCAAGCCCGTCAGGATCGCCCGCTCAATGGCGCGGCGGTTCACCACCGGCAAGGAGCCGGGCAAGCCCATACACACTGGGCAGACGTGCGTGTTCGGCTCGGCATCCCAATACCGGGCGCTACAGCCACAGAACATCTTCGACTGAGTGAGAATCTGGGCGTGCACTTCTAGCCCGATCGTCACTTCATATTCCATAATGCCCCTCATCGGAAAAGCTGAATCTCGGCTACAGGATCGAAAATATCTCTATCAGGCTGCCATTATAACACTTCTCGCGCTGTTCCAAACGTTTCCCGTCGCAATGCCCAAAAACGCCTACTCATACCAAATCCGATTGGACTGTGTCAGTAACAAACCCGTTTTCGCCTGCGGCAGCAAGGTATTTGACGTTTTTTGTGGTGTCGATGCGCTGCGCGTAGCAGCGCATCGACACCACCTTCCCTGAGAATGCTACGTCTAACGCCGAAGAA
>CALKHR010000094.1 GCA_937988885.1 uncultured Roseiflexaceae bacterium
TCGGGGTCATCAGCAATGAGTATCGTTACTGTGCGTTGTACGTCCATGTGTTCTAGTATACCACTAAGAGTAGCACAACGTAAGGCTTGGTGGGCATTGGAGGGCGGCATTCCCCCGCCAGCTAAATCAGGCGGTCCCCTGCCGCAATTTATGGTATAGTAGTCGCGCACTGCTTGGCTCATCGTTTGTTGGAGTAAAAAAATGACCACAGCATCTCCCCGCCCTGGCCGCTTCGGTGTCTTTGGCGGCGCTTATATTCCCGAGACATTGGCCCCTGCCGTTGCCGCGCTGGAAGCCGCCTACGAATCGGCGAAGGCTGATCCCTCCTTCTGGGCCGAGTTCGATCACTTGCTGCGCACGTTCGTTGGTCGCCCCACGGCCTTGACCTACGCCAAGCGCCTCAGCGAGTATTGCGGCGGCGCGCAGATCTACCTCAAGCGCGAGGATCTGGCCCACACTGGCGCGCACAAAATCAACAATGCCCTCGGTCAGGGCTTGCTCGCCAAGCGCATGGGCAAAACCCGTATCATCGCCGAGACGGGTGCGGGCCAACACGGCGTCGCGACCGCCACGGTCTGCGCGCTGCTCGGCTTGGAATGCTTGGTCTACATGGGCGTCGATGATATGGCCCGCCAACGCCCGAACGTGTTCCGTATGAAGCTGTTGGGCGCCGAGGTGCGCGGCGTCGAGACTGGCTCTCGTACGCTCAAGGATGCCGTGAACGAGGCGATGCGCGACTGGGTCACCAATCCCGATAGCTACTACCTGCTCGGTTCGGCGCTCGGCCCGCACCCCTACCCCACGATGGTGCGCGACTTCCAGAGTGTGATTGGCCGCGAGGCCCGCCAACAGATCCTGGAGGCGGCGGGGCGGCTGCCCGATACGGTGATCGCCTGTGTGGGCGGCGGCTCCAACGCGATCGGCATCTTTAGCGGCTTCGTCAATGACGAGAGCGTCGATCTGCGCGGCGTTGAGGCTGGTGGGCGCGGCTCGGATCTTGGCGAGCACGCAGCGCGCTTCAGTGGTGGTCGACTCGGGGTGTTGCACGGAGCGTACACCTACGTGCTGCAAGACGATGACGGCCAGATCGCGCTGACGCACAGCGTCTCGGCTGGTCTTGATTACGCCGCTGTTGGACCCGAGCACGCGTGGCTTCACGATCAGGAGCGGGCCTACTATACGTCGGTCAGCGATGAAGAAGCGCTCGCCGCCTTCCAAGTGCTCGCCCATCAGGAGGGCATCATTCCGGCGCTCGAAAGCTCGCATGCCGTAGCCGAAGCGCTGAAACTCGCGCCGACCATGCGCCCCGATCAAATCATCCTCGTCAACCTGTCGGGCCGCGGCGACAAGGATATCTTCACGGTCGCCGATGTGCTGGGCGTGACGATCTAATTCCCGAGCAACGCGCCGTTCAATATGTTCGTCAGGTGGATCGTACACCGATTGGTGTATGATCCACTTTGTGTTTAGTGGTAACTTTTTGAGAGTAGGCGCGTAGTAACGTACAGAGAACATGGTAGTCGTCGCCAAGCATCTGCGTGCTCGTTCATTTATGCACCGAACAATCGGTCAGAGGCATTGTTTTTGTGGTATGCTGAACACGATTAGAGCAACGCAGAAGGAGAGGTGAGTGTGAGGAACTCTATTCGGTGGATCATATTGGGCTTGTTGCTGATGGTGATGGCTCAGCCAGCCTTCGCACAAAACCATATCATTGTAGATGATCCCACCAACACCATCAATATTGGCGAGGTGCAGCGCGCGGCCCGCACTCTTGCCAGTAAAGGTGCCACGGTGGTCGTACTAGTGAGCGATCAGACAGGCTCGAATGCGCAAGCGTACGCGAGCGGAATCCTGAAAACGTACGGTATCGCGACAGATCCGCTCAGTCCTAACGTCATCATCTACCTCGTATCGCTCGATCAGCGAAACGTGTACATCTACTACGGCTCTGATTGGAACTCGGCGCTGGGGCCGACCTACCAGGGCATCATCAACGATTCGATTATTCCCCCCATTTCGCGCAACAACGACATCACCAAGGGCATTGTCGAAGGCTTTAACGCCACGGTGGATGCTATCGATAACCCGCCCGGTTCGGTTTCGAATGACTTCCTGGCCTGGCTGATCGGCTTGCCGGTGATCGGCGGTATTGTGGTGTTCCTGATGAACATCTTCAACAAGCGCCGCCGTGCTGCGCAAGCGCTCGCCAATGCTCGTGGCATCTATGAGCAGGCGCGCCGTAGCGCGGGTGCCGCGATCGCCGATATGGGCCAGTTGCTCGTCTCGGTGCGCGAGAAGGCGCAGTACGACAGCATCTCTTACCCGCCCGCCGAGATCGCACAGTTGGCGCAATGGCAGCAAGAAGCGGAGAAACTCTTTATTGTGGCCCAAGGGCATTTCGACAATGCCGATGAGGCCCTGGCTGCCAAAGCATCGCCGACAGAGGAAGATTACAAGGCGAGCGCTGTTGTCTACGAACAGATCGTCACCGAGGTCGCCGCTGCGCGTGAGCCGCTCGAACGGGCCGATGCGCGCCGTCGCGAACTCGATCAACTGAACGCGCAAGCACCTGGCTCGATCGATCAATCAAAAAAAGCACTGGCTGACGTCGCCGAGCAACTCGATATGCTGCGTGAGGATGGCGCGCGCCCCGATGCGATAACGCGCACGGCTGCGGAACTCATTGCACGTGCCGAGGCGCTGTTGGCCGAGCACCATGCCGCCGATGCGATCGCAACGGCGGAGGAGGCGTCAGCCACCCTGAATCTGCTCAAAGGCTCGATTGCTCGCTACAACGATATTCGTGAGGGGATTTCGGCGGGGCGCGCAGCCGCAGAGAAGGTTGTGGCCCAAAACTACCGGATCGAGGATGGCCTCGCCGCTTTCGACGAATCCGAGAATCTACTGCGCCAGGCGCTGAAGGCGCTGGAGATGGGCGCCGAGGCGGCGGCTCCGCTGCTCGACCAGGCCGAGGCGTCGCGTGCGGAGGGTGTGGCGCGTGGCGGTGGTATGCCAGCGCTGCGCAGCGCCAACGATGGACGCTTGATCCAGGTTGACGAGGCTGGCAAGCAGTTGTCCGCGTATATCGACGAGGGCCGTCGCGCCTTCGATATCGTCGATGAGTTCGCCGAGAGCACGTGGAGCGATATTCGGGGTAATGGCAGCGAAGCCGAGGCCGCCGCCGCAGAGGCGCTGCGTCTCTGGCAGCGCGCCAGCCAGCGCAACACTATGGAGGTGCAAGACTTCCTTGGCGCGCAGCAGGACCTCGATGCCGCCGAGCAGTACATCGCGCAGGCGCGCCAGTTGATCGACGCGATCATCCAGCGCCTCAAGGACCTGGAGGCCGCCCGCGATGCGGCGCGCTCCGAGATCGCGATGGCGCAGGCCGATATCGAGCAGGGTTGGGCGTATATCCGCGCTAACGACCCGGATATCGGCAAGGTGCCCGAGCAACAACTGCATCGCGCGGAGGAACTGCTCGCACAGGCCAATGCGGAACTCGCCAAGCAGCGCCCCGATTGGCTGCTTCTGGTGAAGTTGGCACAAGAAGCCAATCAGCAGGCCGACCAAGCGCTGGCCGATGCGCGCAGCGAAGTCGATACGATGAACAAACTGCGCAGCGAAGTAGAGCACGCGCAGCAGGTCGCCACCGCTGAAGTGCAGAAGATCGTGAAGTTCGCCGGTATCCACACCGACGATGTGGATGATCAGCTCAATCAGCGTATCAACCAGCTGCAGAACGATGTACAGAAAGCGTACAAAGCCCTCAAACTCGCCGAGCAGTCGGAGGAGGAGGCGCGAGTTGCGGCATTAAATAAGGCTCAGAAGCTCTACGCTACACTCGCCACCACTGCCGAGCAGTTGTACGCCGATATGTATGCGGCCTTCCAGCGGGGCGAGGAGCTACGCAAGAAGGTGCAACAGCAGGTCAAGCGGGCGCAACGCGAGATCGAGCGGGCCGAGGATCTGGTAGCGAAGTACCGTCATATCATTCCCCGCACATCGGAGGGGCATAAGCGCCTCTCGCAGGCCCGCAACAAGTTGGGGCGCATCGGCAAAGTGCGCGATGAGCGCAGCGCTCAGGATGCTATCGAGTTGGCAAATCAAGCCTATGCCGACGCAAACCGGGCCGATAAGATCTTCCGTGCCGAGATCAACGCTCGACATGGCGGCCGTGGTGGCGGTGGTGGCGTCATCATCATCGGCGGCGGCGGGAGCAGCGGTAGCAGCAGTAGCAGCGGCGGAAGCAGCGGTTGGGGCAGCGGCGGCGGCAGCTGGGGCGGCTGGGGCGGCGGCGGAGGCGGCGGCTGGGGTGGCGGCGGAGGCGGCGGCGGCTGGGGCGGCAGTGGCGGCGGTGGCAGCGGCTGGTAACCCTTCGCAGCTATCGCAGCTCCGTACGTAGAAAGCCGTTCGCCAACAGCACTCTCTGCTAAGCGACGCGATCCTGTGTTCCATCTGTATCCATAGGAAATGCGTGAAGCCGATGGTCTACGAGCGTAGATCATCGGCTTCAAAACGTCACGCGCTTATCGGCAGGTTTTCAGCAAAACAAGGTTCGAGAGCAGCAAAACATGCTGTTCTCAAACCCATGCTGCAGCGTTGAATAGGGATACTGGTTCTAAGAGGGCTTAACGCGATCGTGAGGCGCTAGTCATTTCCCAAGGCAAAACTACATCGTTCGACTTGCCGTTCTGATGAGGAGCGCGCACCAACAGTTGTGGTCCATACGTGAAGAATGAACCGTGCTCCTGACAGCACAGTAGATCTTGTGACTTGGTTAACTTAACGCCACACTCAGGGCAAGTATAAGCGCTGGTGTTTTTTTCTTGCTTAAACATTTCTTTGAGCCTCCTAACCAGATGCCCCCAACACAAAAAGCCCGCCCCAGATGGGGCCGGCCTCAATTGCCTGAAATAGCATTCATTGCCACACGTTCGGCATATTATATCAGCTTTTGCAAGGTTTGCAACATCGCTAGGCCACAAAACATGCCACATGAATAGTTGTTGTTCTTCTTCGATAGACTGCATTTGCGCAATCCAAACGTAAAAACGACACACCTTAGAAAGGTTTTGTACCCGAAAAATCGCCTCAAAAGGACTCTATCTGCACGTTGTTGTGTCCCTATCTGTTCTGCGATGGAGCCGCAACATCCATCGTTGGGTGCGCGCATGAGTTGTCAGGCAGTTGAGGCGACGGTCGCTTCAGCCAGTCGT
>CALKHR010000095.1 GCA_937988885.1 uncultured Roseiflexaceae bacterium
CGGGGTCATCAGCAATGTGTATCGTTACTGTGCGTTGTACGTCCATGTGTTCTATATACCACTAAGAGTAGCACAACGTAAGGCTTGGTGGGCATTGGAGGGTGGCATTCCCTCGCCAGCGAAAGCAGGCGGTCCCCTGCCGCAATTTTTATGGTGTTTTGGGGAACTGGTTGGGTAAAGTGTAGCATATTTTTGATGCTTCTATTTGGATTCTGCGATGTTTCGGGCGCAGGAGCACTTAGGATTCACGCTCCGCATTGTGCCTCTGTCTCTTATGAACATATGACTTTTTACGATGGAATGTTCATACTCTTCATCGTATCGTTTGGCATAAGAGCGATACTTATGCCCTGTCGATAGCGTCGTATAAGGGAATCTTTCAATCGTTGAAAGGATACGTTGTAACTTTAGACGATTGATATGCGTTGTTCCTTACGCTGATTTTGATACATGCTGCCCCTAAGGGCATCTGGGAGGGGACATGCTTTTTTATATGCTTCGCCGATGGGTGGGTGCGATTGCTGCAATCGTAGGCGCATTGCTGCTGATCGCGAGCCTGCCCCTGTTCATACCCTTCGCTCCAATGGAAGGTAACCCAACCGCGTGGTTGTTCGGCTTTTTGCGCGGCGATCTGGGCGTCTCGCTGCGGACGGATGCGCCCGTCGCTGAGCAGATCGCCCGTGCCTGGTCGTTTAGTGTGGTCGTTTTGCTGTTGGCGGTGCTGATCAGCTTTGCTATCGCGCTACCGTTGGGGACCATCCTAGCGATGCGGGGCAATCGTGCTATTGCGCGGTTTGTGCGCTTCTTGGGTGTTGCGGGCTTGTCGCTACCGTATGTTTGCCTGCTGCTGGTGGCGATGGTGCTGCGCCCTCAACTCACTTCGTTACTTTCGGAACTGAATTGGCAGCGCCTGATCGTTCCCGCGCTGTTGCTGGCCATGCCCTTCACCGCCGTTCAGTTGGCGATGGTGCAGAGCGTGGTGCTCGGTGCGATGCGCCCGTATGGGCGGTTGCAGGGCAGCTCAGATCGTGGCCTGCCGCACGCCTTTTTGCCCGTGTGGAGCAATCTCGCGATGCAGGTCGGCTCGCTGATTGGCGGGCTGATCGTGCTTGAGCAGATCTTCAACCTGCCGGGACTCGCCTCGCTGATGGTGCGCGCCCTGTACGCCCGCGATCTGCCTGTGTTTCTGGCGGTCGCTGGCTATGCAGTGGTTGCATGTGCGTTTCTGACCATTGGTGCCTACATCTGGTATCTGTTCGTAGAGTGGTTCGGCTATCGGGTGCAGGCGCGGCACACCGAGGCGCAGTTGGTGCGCGGCGGGAAGGTCTCGCTGGTGCTTGGCGCGGTGTTGGTGGTGCTGTTGAGCGTGCCGCTGCTGGTGGGCGGCGGTGGAGATGGTGCTTTACAGCTATCGCTCCGTGATCGCTTGCAGGAGCCGAGCGCCGAGCATTGGCTGGGCACCGATGAACTGGGGCGCGACCGCTTCGCACAGCTGTTGGCTGGTGGTCGCAATACGCTGGTGACGAGCGTGTTGGGCGCGTCGCTGGCGTTGGTGATCGGCGGTGCGGTGGGCGCGGTGGCGGGCGGCATCGGCGGGGTGGCCGCCCGTGGGGTTGTGGCTGTGCTTGAATTGGTGGTTGTGATACCAGGGGCGCTACTGGCGATGCTCTTGGCAAGCGTACGGCAGCCGGGGAGCGCGCCGCTGGTAGTGGCGATTGCGGTGCTCTGTGTGCCCGGGTTTGTGCGTACCGTGGCGACTGCGCTACCCCGTTGGCTGTCCGCCCGACGCGATGGGCGACCCGAAAGCGTGGCGACTGTGGTGTTGCCCGTGGTCGGCCAGTTCTGCTTGGCTATGGGCCTTGCCCTGGCGTTGGAGACGACGGTGAGCTTTGTGGGCTTGGGGCTACAGCCGCCGGATGTTTCGTTGGGCAGTCTGCTGTTAACGGGGTTGCGGATGATGATGCAGTCGTCGGTGGGGATGGTGGTGCCCGCGCTTTGGGTGATGGCGCTGTGCTTCGGCTTCAATCTGCTGGGAGATGCGCTCTTCCGCTACACAGTGGGCCTGGAAGGCTTGGCGACGACGAGCGAGCAGCCCGTGAGGGATGGGAGCGCGGTGAAGGCTGTTTAGGGCATGTCATCCTTGAGTCGGCCAAGCCGTTGCAGTGCAGGGATGGCTAATGAAAGGCGCTGTCATCTCGAACGGTCGAAGCCCTGAGCGAAGCGAATGGGGAGAGATCTCAAAGCGCAATACAATGCAGAGCAATGAGATTCCTCACTTCGCCTAACGGCTCGTTCGGAAAACTCTGAAGGCGATGTGCGTATTCGAGATGAACAAGATGCATCTCGAGAACATAGCAATGTTGATCTACGGCTTCCATGCAAGCAGCAATGCATTTAATACGCCGATTCGCATTTTACCGCTTTGACACACTGTTTTGAGAAGCTGAACATATTCATCACGTGTAACAATGCTGGTATGGGCTGCCTTGTTACGAATAGAAGAAATTTTTTGTAGTTCATCGACGAAGTGGTCAAAGTTAAGATAATTATCGGGATCATCGGGGTCAGAGTGTGGCTCCCAATGTGATTTTACATAATCGACAATTCGCTGCCAATCACCGTTGAAATTATCTGCTTTCCATCGCATATATGAGAGTTTGCCAAGTGTTTGATTTTTATGCTCCTTCATATCGCTTACGAGGCCTGGCACCGTAAAGATGGTGTTTTTAATGGCGATCTCTAACACGCTTGAGATATGAATGACGGGTGCAGAGAAATCCTTGGCTTTGATCGAATCGAGTTGTTCAACCAGAAAGATCGCCAACGCCATAGATTCGCGCTCTGTTGCTCTGAGCAGTTCTAACGTGTGGTGCATGCCCAAATCGCGAAGTCGGTTGAAGTAGACCTCTATCGACCGATACGCCCCAGCTATCTCCGCAAAACGCCGCGTCATCAACTCTACTTGAGCAGCAATTTGAGCAACAGTACTATCATCCAATTCTGATGGGTCTGTTGTGCTGAAGATGTGCTGGAGTTCTTGTAATAGGTCCTCGGCATTGCGTGGAGGCTTTACGGGCTTGCTGGCATTTGGTTGATGAATGATGTGGCAGAGTCGCGCATCCGCACAACAGTGCAGGCTGCGGTTAACGATATCAATGTGATTTGGGCCAATATGTGGTTTGGGGCAAATCAAAATATCATTGCTTGGGCCGTTCAACAGCTCCTTCATTTCAGGATGCTGTAGCAGTTGATCGTTGACGCTCAGTTGATCGAGAAACACCCCATGGCACGCAATCGGGATCGGCGTGGCGAGTTGGGCATGCACCCGATCA
>CALKHR010000096.1 GCA_937988885.1 uncultured Roseiflexaceae bacterium
ACTTTCCTCCCAGCACCTGCATATTTGGAGCCACAATTCTTAAACGCCCTCTCAGTTACTCAGAAAGTACAGAAAAGGGTGAAGGTAAACAAGTAGGTGCAGTAGTAGGATGTCCGACAGTCTTGTTGTGGCGATCACACTCCCTTCTTCAAAACTCCCGACAATCGGTAAAAATATGCTCTTTAATAATACATAATTTTGGAATTTTGTATACTATTTCTGAGGTTAATATACCATTAAATCCCGAAATTAATATAATTACGGAGGTTAACGTACCGTTAAACCTCAAAACAACATGTTTGTGAAGGTTAACACACCGTTAACCTTAAAAATAACACATTTACGAAGGTTAACACACTATTAACCCCAAAATAACGCATCTATAATGTTTTACAACAAGCATAATATAATTATCGCGAGATAAAGATGTTCCTCAGCACTGCGATGTGAGCGCTATAGAAAGGAATGACAATGGACGATGATACCTACCTAGTGTTACGGCTCACTGGCGGCACAACAAGCGGCCCGATCTGGCGCAGTATCCCCACGTCGGGAGGCGTGTTGGGCGGCGGTGATGCAGCCGAATACGAGGTGGATCTCCATCAACTCGATGCGCAGACCTATTCAGACCTGCAACGCGACCCTAGCATCATCGGGCTTGCGCGCCCGATGCCGTTGCAACTCATCGCACCGCTCGACGAAGATGCGCCGAACACCGAGCCACCCGCCGATCAAGATGTAACGTGGGGAGTACAAGTCACCGGAGCAGCCGACAGTCCCTACACGGGCGCAGGCATCACTGTCGCCGTGCTCGACACTGGCATCGAAGCCTCGCACCCTGCATTCAAAGGCATCGAGCTTATCGAGCAAGACTTTACGGGCGAGGGCAACGGCGATCATAGCGGGCATGGCACGCATGTCGCCGGAATAATTTTTGGGCAGAACGAGCAAGGCCCGCGCTACAGCGTCGCACCAGGCATCCGCCGTGCGCTGATCGCCAAAGTGATCGGCAAACGCACGCAGGCCACCACACACACCTTGGTAAAGGCCGTCCAATGGGCCAGCGACAACGGCGCAAAGATTATCAATATGTCGCTCGGCTTCGATTTCCCAGGGTACGTCGCTCGCCTTGTGGCGATGGACTGGCCTGTGGAGCTAGCGACCTCACGAGCGCTCACCGAATACCGTCAGAACCTGCGACTCCTCGATAGTTTGGTGCAACTGATCCAGGCCAACACGCTGATTCCAGGCGGGCCGGGCGCATTGATCATTGCTGCGGCGGGCAACGAAAGTAAGCGCGACAGCAACCCCAAACACGTGATCGAGGTCGCCCCGCCAGCCGCCGCCGATGGGGTGCTCGCCATCGCAGCGCTGCAGAGCGCCGGCCCGCCGCATGATACGCTCACTGTTGCGCCGTTCTCCAACATCCATCCAGCCCTAGCAGCGCCCGGCGTCGATATCTACTCGGCGACACGGGGCGGTGGCTTCAAGATCATGCGAGGCACCAGCATGGCCGCGCCGCATGTCACCGGGCTAGCGGCACTGTGGGCCGAGCGACAACTCAAGCAGCGCGGCTCAATCAGCATCACTACGCTCGCCGCGCAGTTGCGTGGCTCGGTACGCCCGCTGCCGGGCCTCAGCGCCGAGGATGTGGGCGATGGCCTAGCGGTAGCACCCAGCAATTAGCCCTCCGTTTCACGCCTATGCTTGATGCAGCGCCAGCACAGCGAATTGTGTCGCTGTGCTCCTTGACGTGCATAGGGAGACATAGCGCACACTACAGGCGCCGCACAAACATCGTATGCCGCTGTCACCTTGAGCGAATCCCTTGTACAGAGGTGTGAGCACAGACACCTGCATGTCAGAATGCAAAAAAAGCATACCGATTTAGTATTACTTTCGCTATTTACTTCATCTCCAACTACATTCACCTAATTGACAGCATGTAGGGAATCGGCTAGACTATGCGCACCTCAATGAACAAACATACCACGTTGCAACGATCCTTTATCGCTGCGAAAGAACCCACCGTATGGGTTCCTAAAAAGCTAAAGAGTATGCAGTCTCTTAGCCTTCCTATCTAGGTTGTTAACACATCATTACGCATTCTATTAACCATCTTTAATCGGGTGCGTGTAACGTGGTGTTCTGGGAGAATCGCAACGATTCCACCCCATAACACACAATGGCGTTTCCAAACCATAGTGCGCCATAACAGAGAAGATCATCTGTTACCTTGGTTGGCTACGCTGTGGTGAGGAAGATCGTGCTGTTTTGCGAACAGATGCTCAAGGAGGATGTGAATGACTACTCGTAAGACCGATATGCAAGCGACGACAACCGTGAGTCGCCGTCGGTTTCTGCGGCTCAGTGCTAGCGCTGGCCTCAGCAGCCTGATTTTAGCAGCGTGTGGCACAAGCCCTGAACCAGCAGCACAACCCACCGCGCAACCAGCCGCCCCTGCAACCAGCGCACCAGCCGTGACAGGCAACACATCGGCACCCGCGCCCGGCCCGATCGACTTGAATGCGGCGGGCGGCATGGATGCACTGATCGAAGCTGCCAAGAAGGAAGCCGAACTCTCGACCATCGCGCTGCCCGATTCGTGGGCCAACTACGGCGAGATCAAAAAGGTGTTCTTCGAGCGGTATCCCTTCCTGAAACACAACGACCTCAACCCCGATGGTAGCTCCGCCCAAGAGATCGAGGCGATCAAAGCCAACATGGGCAACAACGGCCCGCAGAATCCCGATGTGATCGACGTCGGTTTCACTTGGGGCGATACCGCCAAGGCCGAAGGGCTGCTGCAACCCTACAAAGTCTCCACTTGGGACTCGATTCCCGACAGCATGAAGGACCCCGATGGCTACTGGTACGCCGATTACTACGGTGTGATGGCCTTCGAAGTCAACACCGCCGTGGTGAGCAACATCCCGCAGGATTGGTCGGATCTGCTCAAGCCGGAGTACAAGGGCCAGATCGCGCTTTCGGGTGACCCAACAGGCTCCGGCCAAGCGATCAACTCGGTTTGGGCTGCGGCGCTCGCCAATGGCGGCTCGCTCGATAACGCCGAGCCTGGCCTGCAGTTCTTCAAGCAACTGAACGATATGGGCAACCTGCTGCCGGTCATCGCCAAGCCCGCCACCATCGCACAGGGCGAGACGCCGATCACGCTGCGCTGGGACTACAACGCCCTTGCGAACCGCGATGAGACAGCGGGCAACCCCGAGATCGCGATCGTCATCCCCAAGAGCGGCACGCTGGCCGGTGTGTACGTCCAGGCGATCAGCGCATACGCCCCGCGCCCACACGCCGCCCGCCTGTGGATGGAGTTCCTCTACTCCGACGAGGGCCAATTGCTCTGGTTGAAGGGCTACGCAACCCCCGCGCGGTTCGATGATCTCAAAGCCCGCAACGTCATCCCGCAAGATCTGCTCGCGAAGCTCCCGCAGACCGACGTGAAGGTGAGCATCCCGACCGCCGAGCAGATCAACAAAGCATCAGACGTGATCACCAAGGGCTGGCCGACCATCGTCGGTACCAAGGTGGAATAACCTATCGAGTGCGCCGCACCTGCAAGCGGGTGCGGCGCGCTGGAGCACACCATGGCAAAGATATTGCGCGCAGAATCACAACCAACCGGCATAGGAACCATAGCGAACAAGGTGCCGTGGGCTTGGTTAGGCGTCGTTCCCTTTTTCCTCTTTGTAATGGCCTTCTTGTTCTATCCGGCATTCTCGATCGTTGTGCGCAGCTTCTTCGATCAAAGTGGCAACTTCACCTTTCAGAACATCATCGACCTGAACCAACCGTTCATTCGCGCATCATACTGGTTCACCATCCAACTGAGCGCGGTCACAGCACTGATCGGTGGGTTGCTCGGCTTCCTGTTGGCCTACGCACTCACGCTTGGGAAGCTGCCCGAAGGCATTCGCTCGTTGATGCTCACCTTCTCGGGCGTCGCGTCGAACTTCGCGGGCGTGCCACTCGCCTTCGCCTTCGTCGCAACGCTCGGGCAACTCGGCGTTGTCACCCAAGCGCTGCGCAGTATCGGCATCTCGATCTATCCCACCTTCAGCCTGTATAGCTTCTGGGGCCTGACGATCACCTACGTCTACTTCCAGATCCCGCTGATGGTGCTGATCATGGTGCCAGCGCTCGACGGCCTGCGTACCGAATGGCGCGAAGCCGCCGAAAGCCTTGGGGCCACGCCCCTACAATACTGGCGCCACATCGCCCTGCCGATTCTGCTGCCCTCCATCCTGGGCACTATGGCGCTCCTGTTCGGCAACGCCTTCGGCGCGCACGCAACCGCCTTCGCACTAACGGGTGGCGGCACCAAAGGCACCGTCGTAACCCTGCTGATCGGCGCGCAACTGAGCAGCGATGCGTTATCGAATCCCGGCTTAGGCAACGCACTCGCCCTAGGAATGATCGTCATCATGCTCATCACCATCGGCATCTACTCTTGGATGCGCCAACTCGCTGAACGTTGGCAGAGCGGGTAATGCAGGAGTTTGACACATGACAAAACGCGCATCACCGTGGGCCTGGCTCTGGTTCATCATCACAGGAATCTACTTCTTCGTGCCGCTCTTCGCTACGGCGCAGTTCTCGCTCCGCGCGAAACGCGATGAACTCAGCCTGCTGGCCTATCAAAACGTCCTCAACTCGCCAGCCTTCGTGTCGAGCTTTATGTTCTCGTTCCAAACCGCGCTGATCACCATCATCGTGAGCGCGCTCCTGATCGTGCCGACGGTGTATTGGGTGCAACTGCGCCTGCCGCGCCTGCGCCCCGTGATCGAGATCTTCACGCTGTTGCCGATCGTCGTGCCAGCCGTGGTGCTCGTCTTCGCGCTGATCCGCAGCTATAACCGCACCATGCTTACCGACAGCCGCAACGGCACCTACGTCCTGCTGATCGGCGCGTATGTGATGCTCTCGTTCCCCTACATGTATCGCGCCGTCGATACGGGATTACGAGCGATCAACGTGCGCACACTCACCGAAGCAGCGCAGAGTTTAGGCGCGGGATGGTTCACCATCCTCTTTCGCATCATCTTTCCAAATATCTACATCGCGCTCCTCAGCGGCGCATTCGTCACCTTCGCAATCGTCATGGGCGAATTCACCATCGCATCGCTACTCTCGCAGCCCGCATTCGGCCCATACATGGCCCTCCTGAGCGGCAGCAAAGTCTACGAGCCATCGGCGCTCGCCATCATCAGCTTCGCGCTCACCTGGGCCGCCATCGGACTCCTCCAACTCGTCGGACGACGCTTGCCAGGGCGAATACAGCTTGTCGGCGGGCGATAATGCAAATGAGGCGTTATGGCGTTTCTTGAGCTCTCGAACGTACGTAAGGCATTTAGCCAAAGTGTCGCCGTCCACAACTTCGATCTACAGGTCGAACGGGGCGAATTTATCTCATTCCTTGGCCCTTCCGGTTGTGGCAAAACCACCACCTTGCGGATGATCGCCGGATTCGAGAAGCCCACCTCCGGTAGCATCAAGATCGACGGCAAAGACATCACCCAGCGACCGCCGAACCAGCGCAACATCGGCATGGTGTTCCAATCGTACGCACTGTTCCCGAACATGACCGTCGCCGACAACATCGGCTTCGGCCTCAAAGTGGCCCGCCGCCCCGCCAGCGAGATTCGCGAACGGGTCACCGAAATGTTGCGCATCATCCACATGCCCGAATACGGCGATCGCTACCCGTTCCAACTCTCCGGCGGCCAACAACAACGGGTTGCGCTGGCCCGCGCGCTCGCGATCCGCCCGCAAGTGCTCCTGCTCGACGAACCACTCTCGGCGCTCGATGCCAAAATCCGCATCTCGCTGCGCCAAGAGATCCGCAGCATCCAACGCCAACTCGGCATCACCACCATCTACGTCACCCACGATCAAGAAGAAGCGCTCTCGCTCTCCGACCGCATCGTGGTGATGAGCGCCGGGCACGTCGAACAGATCGGCACCCCGTTTGAGATCTACAACTTCCCACAAACAGCTTTCGTCGCCTCGTTTGTGGGCACACTCAACGTCCTGCCTGCCAGTGTGATCGACGCGAGCGCCGGACGCCTCGCCGTCGATGGCCAGGAGATCCGCACCACGCGGCCCATCCCCAACACGGCAGGCACGAACGTCCAGATCGCGCTGCGCCCCGAGGCGCTCACTATCGTGTCCGAGCGACATAACGGAGCCAACTACCTCCAAGGCACCGTCGAAGACGTCATGTTCCTCGGCTCGATCGTGCGCGTACGGGTGCGCTTCGGCGAGCAACTGCTCAACTTCGACATGCTCAACAACCCAAATCTCACGGTGCCCACCCCTCAAGAGACCGTCACCCTCAGCTTTGCGCCGGAGGCGTGTCTGGTCCTCGGCAACTCGCCAGCCAACGCCTAGAGCGCGGCCACACACGCAAAACAGCGCAAACAACGACCTTCTGCCCACGCGGAAGGTCGTTTCAATTCGTAGCTCATATGTTGGGGAAAAGAGAGGCAACCGCGACTTGAGCGCCCGTCGCTACGGGAAAACGTCCGTCGTGTGGAACGTTTCCCACTTGGATAGGGAAGAATCGCGGCTAAACGTCGTATTTCGTCGCCGCGCCGAGCGCCCGATGAATCGGCGCCAACGCACGGTACAACGGCTCGTAGGCATCGCGGAACAGCGTCTCGTACAACGTGCGGTGCGCCTGCTGTGGCGCGCACTGCCGAGCGATTGGGGCCGTCGGCAGCGCAACACCCACTGCGCGCCCGGCCAGCATCGCCGCGCCGTACGCGCTGGCCTCGGCGATAGCGGGGATCTGCACGGGCAACCCCGTAATGTCGGCCAACGCCTGCGGCAGGAGCGCGCCCCGCGCCCCACCGCCGATCAGCGTCAGCGCCTCAATCGGCTCCTGCGTCGCGTTCGTGATCGCCGTAAGGTTCAAGCGCACCCAGTACGCCAAACCCTCCACCAACGCCCGCCACATATCACCGGGGCCGTGGTGCTCGGTAAACCCCACAAACGCAGCGCGGGCATCGGGATCGCGCATCGGCGTGCCGCTGCCCCGCAGGTGCGGCAGACACAACACCCCGCGAGCGCCCGGCGGCGACTCGGCAGCCGCAACCTCCAGCGCAGCGAAATCATCGGGGGCCGTACCGCCACGCAGCATCTGCGCCAGCCAGGCCTGCGCCGCGCCCGCCGCGCTCAAGCCAGCCTGCAGAATCCAGCAATCGTTCACATAGCGATAGTGCGACAAGCCAAACCTGAACAACTCCCCACCGCCGTTGAACTGCGCGGTCGGCACCAGCAACGACGCAGCCGTCCCGATCGAGCAGAGCACCTCGCCGGGCCGCGTCACACCCGCCGCCAAGCCACCGCACAGATGATCGTGCCCGCCGGTCGCCACAGGCGTACCGACAGGTAAACCCGTCAGCGCCGCCGCCCGCTCCGTCACGCCGCCGACCACCGAGCCACAGGGCAGCACCGTCGGCAGCATCGTAGCGTCGAGGCCCGCCAGCGCCAACAGTTCGGGCGACCAGGCACCACTGCGCTGATCGTACAGCATCGTGCGCGAAGCCAGCGTCGGGTCCGTCGCCGCCCGACCCGTCAACTGCCAGATCACAAAATCGCCAACCGAGAGCCAGTAGCCCATCCGCCGCATCACATCCGGCTGCGTATCGCGCAGCCAGAGCAACTTCATCACCCCGAACACATGCCGCAGAATCTGGCCGCTGATCGCATGCACCTGCTCAGCGGACATCAGCGCACGCCACCGCTCGGCTTGGGGCATACTGCGGGGATCGTAGTAGGCGATGATTGGGGCGAGCGGCTGGCCCTGCGCGTCGATCGGCAGGCCCGCCTCGCCCATGCTCGCCACCGCCAAGGCCGCGATCGGGCGGGCCTGGGGTGCGCGTTCGAGCGTTTCGCGAATGCATGCGGCAATCGCGTGCCACAGCGCGAGAGGATCGTGCTCGGCCCACTCGGGGCGAGGGTGCTGCGTCGGCGTAGGCCGCGCAGCGCTGGCAACGGCACCACCGCTATCAGAGTCGTAGAGTTGCGCTTTGACGGCGGTGGTGCCGATGTCGAGGCCAAGCAAATAAGGCATTGCGGAACTAGGCGCGCCCGATCGAGCGCAGGTACGACAAACTCATCCCCACACTCTCCAGCGGCGGGCGCTGACAGACATCCTGCTCAACGATCAGCCACTCGGCGCCCGCCTCATCGGCGGCAGCCAAAATCGCCGGGAAATCGAGCGTACCATGGCCCACCTCGGCAAAGGTGCGGTCCGGCCCAGGCGTCATATCCTTCAAATGCACGAGCGGCACGCGGCCCGCGTACTTGCGCAGCGTCGCGATAGGATCTTCGCCAGCGTACGCCACCCAATACACATCGAGCTCCGAGAGCACGAGCGACGGATCTGTTTCGCCGAACAAAATATCGAAGCCCGTCTGATCGCCGAAGCGCTCGAATTCAAAAGCGTGATTGTGATACGCGAAGCGCAAGCCATGCTCTTGGCAGGTGCGACCGATGTGGTTGAACGAATCTGCGAGGGATCGATACGCATCTGCTGACGAACGTCGGTCCGGCATCAGGAAGGGGCAAACCACATATTCACCACCCAGCGTTTTGAGCGCATCGATCTCAGCATCAAGCTGTTGCTCAAGTCGATCCAAGGCAATGTGCATGCCCGCGACCTTCAAACCAAGCGTATCGAGTTCAGTACGCAGATCGGCAGCGCTCAAGCCACCCAGCGTATGAAGTTCCACCGCACCATAGCCCAACTCGGCCACGGCGCGCAGGGTGCCGACAATATCGGACTGGACAGCATCACGCAGTGTGTACATCTGCACCGCGATTGGTCGGGTAGCCATAATCCAGACTCCAGTGTCGTTTCAAGCAGACGGTAAGCGCGCTCATGGTGGCCGAGAAGTGGAAGATTGTCAAGCGTTTATCGTGCGCTTCGGCCTGCACCACTATCGCAAAAAGCAGCATCACCGCCTCTTCCGCCCCACAGCCAACAACCCCAGCAGGCACGGCTCGATCTGCGGCTCCTCCGCCAGGTTATCGCACAAATGCAACACTTTCGACGATAACTGAGGCGCGAGCAATTCGCGCAACGGCGGCCACGGCAGCAGCGGCAACTCCGCCATCACACAATCGAAGCGCATGCTGGCAAGCTCTGGAACTACGGAAGCATCGGCTTTCGGCAGACGATCCAACCAGAAAGCCCGCACCAAAGGCGTGAAGTTCGCACGCTCCATCTGCTCGGTCAAGGGGCCTGCGAGATCGGAGGAAGCCGCCAGCGGTTGTGCGCCCGCATCCAATGCATCGATATAACGATGCGCCAACTCTTGCGCGACGTCCAACGGCCAAGGGATTGTCTGCGCCCAGAGCGACGCGCTTGTCAGCACCAACGCCTCGCCGCCGGGCCGCAATATCCGTTCCATCTCGGCCAAGGCCAGCAACGGCTCCCCAAACAGGCCCAGCGAAGCGATGCAACAGCCCGCAGCGCAACTGTTCGAGCGAAACGGCAGCGCTTGAGCATCGCCAACCACACCAAGCCTTGTCGGGGTCGCAAACACCGCCCGCTCAATATCAAGCTCCACGATGGGCACATCTGGGCCAAACACCGATCGGAGCAGCGGCAACTTCTCGCCCGTGCCCGCAGCAACATCCACAACCCAACCAATCGGTTGAGTCATGTGAGATAAACCCACATGGAGCAACGATAACAACGGCGCATGCAACTGCGCCAATAAACTCGTAGCTTCCAAGGTTATTCCCTTGAGGTCACACCAAATTCTGTCATCACTCCCACGTTACCGCAGGTGAGAACGGATTTGGGCGCACGATAACACCACTAGATTTGGTATCACTTGACAGTAGGCGCTCGCGCCTCTACCATGCCTCGCATGGCAATCACCATCGTGCAATTGAACGCCTTCCAAGGCCCGAATCTCTATGGCCCACGCCCGGGAGTGTTGCTGCGCATCGCTGCCAAGCGCGATCTAACCGCACGCCTGCGTTCAGCCGTCAAAGATGCTGCGCAAAGCGTCGGAATGGTGATAGCAGGCCTGAGCGCTTGGCACGATTCAACCGCTGATGGTGTGGTGAGCAGCGTGCATTTTAGCACGCCAACGCCCAGCTTGGGGGTAAAAGTAGCACAGTATGTCGTTGATGGCCTCAACGCCCAAGCCGCCAACGATGAGGATTGGGATGCCGAAGGGCCGCTCTGGGAGCTTCAACGCCAGCGCCGCGCCGAAGCCCTGCCGCTGCCCGCCCTCCAGATCACCGCCGAAGCAGTTTCGCGGGGGATTCCGTGGTTTCAACACGCCA
>CALKHR010000097.1 GCA_937988885.1 uncultured Roseiflexaceae bacterium
TTTGGTTCCTCGGTATGGTCCTTGTTCGGTGGTCTGTATGCGTTCTTTTGCATGCTGACACGCAGAAAGACATCATTCCGAACCAAACCGAATACGAACTGGGAACGTATCTGGCGATCGGCTGGGTGTAGTGTCACTTCGTTGCTCCTACAGGCGATAACACTCATCCAAGCAGCTTCAAGCCCCGATTCGAGCGCTTCAAACGATAACTTTACTTAACGTCCTGTAATCTACGCATATTGGTAGTGATACAGCGGGTGCTCTATGCTGAGTATTATTCGATTTAGCGCAGGAGCACTTTTATGCACTACAATACACCCCCTGCTGATGCGCCTGGTGACGATTGTCCAGAACACGGTCCATATATCCACGACCATTGCCCAAAATGCTAAGGCGCTCTCCTAACCTATTTCGGCCCACGTCGGCGTAAAGCGGATGGATATCACAATCCATCTGCTTTTTACTTTCGTTTTTGTATAAATTAACTCACGTTTTATTACAAGCTTTTAGTTAACGTGTGGTATACTTGCGCGTCAAGAAATCGCCTCTAAACACAAGACAGACGAGCGCTCTATGAACCACAGCGACTTGTACGCGGTCGAGGTTCGTTACGATGTACGTATCCCCGTACGCGATGGCCTCGAATTATCGGCTCATCTGTTCCTTCCGGTTGCGCGCACGCCAGACGAGCGCTTTCCGGCTATCCTCGAGATGATTCCGTACCGCAAGGACGATTGGCGGTTCTGTTCCGATGTGCAGCGAATGACGTATTTCGCCGAGCGCGGCTATGTTGGCTGTCGGCTCGATATTCGTGGCACTGGTAGCAGTCCCGGCATCGCCCGCGACGAGTACACGCCCGAGGAGACGCAGGATGGCTACGATGCTGTCGAGTGGCTTGCGGCACAGCCCTGGTGCAATGGGAACGTGGGTATGTGGGGCATTAGCTACGGCGGCTTCACATCGATCCAGGTGGCGATGCTGCGCCCGCCCAGCCTCAAGGCCATCATTCCGATGTACGCGACCGATGATCGCTATACCGACGATGTGCACTACAACGGCGGCTGCCTGACGGCGAGCGAACTGTCGCAGTATGCGGTGAGCATGGTGGCGATGAATGCGATGCCGCCGATGATCGAGTATCGGGGCGAATCGTGGGCGAGCGAGTGGAAGCAACGCTTGGAACAGACGCCCTGGCTGATCGAGTGGCTGCGTCACCAGACCGATGGCCCGTATTGGCGGAGTGGCTCGCTCGCGCCGAACTACGAGAGCATCGAGTGCGCAATCTTCCACATCGGCGGTTGGGCCGATGGCTACACCAATCCCGTGTTGCGCATGCAGGAACGTTGCGTGAACGCGCCACGTAAGGCGCTGATCGGCCCGTGGGTGCACTCGTTGCCCGATAGCGCCTACCCCGGCCCGAATATCGATTACTTGCACGAGATGGTGCGCTTCTTCGATTACTGGCTGAAGGGTATCGATAACGGCGTGATGGATGAGCCGCCGCTCACGATCTATCGGCAGGAGTATACGCCACCCGAGGCGTTTCCCGCCCACGTCAACGGCGCATGGCACAGCGAAGCAGCCTACCCCATCCCCCGCACGGTGTTCCGCGAGTGGCGATTGGGGAATGGCACGCTCAGAGAGTTAGAAGGGTCCACAGCGGCTTCGCAAGGGCAGAATTCGGGTCAGCAAGCTGCCACTTCGGTTCAGGGGAGTTCTCAAGCGGACGAAAGCGGCGTCGATGTGTACAAGCATCGCCCGACGCACGGCACACGGGCATCGCTCTGTTGGGGCGCTGGCAGCGAGCCGAACGGTTTGGCCCGCGATTTGCGTCTCGACGAGGCGATGATCCCGGTCTACACCAGTGAGCCGTTGAGCGAGCCGCTCGATGTGATCGGCTTCCCCGAGGCGGTGCTGTACCTGAGTTCGAGCGCGCCGGTGGCACACGTGGTTGTGCGCCTCAACGATGTCGCGCCCGATGGCACCTCCGCGCCGGTGAGCGTTGGTATCCTGAATCTGACGCACCGCAACAGCCACGAGCATCCCGAACCTCTCACACCCGGCGAGGTTTACGAAATCCGTGTACAATTGAAGGCCACAGGATATCGTTTCCTACCTGGCCACCGTATTCGACTGAGCGTCGCTTCGGCGTACTGGCCAGCGATTTGGCCCTCGCCCTACCCCGCCGAGAACGCTATTCACCGCGGACCTGTCACGCCATCGCGCTTGGTGCTGCCGACGGTGCCGCCCGACCCGAATGTGCCCACTCCACCCACATTCAAGACCACACCTGCCGAGCTGATCAGCATTGGTAGTGGCAGCGATGAGAAGCCAGTTTGGCGCATCACAGAGGATGTGATCGAGGGGAGCACCACAGTCGAGATCTATGGCGGCGATACCACGGTGTTGCCCGATGGGCGCACATTCTTTAATTCCGAGCGTTTGGTGCTCACCGCTTTCGAGCGCGATCCAGCACACGTTCACTTCTACAACACTGTGGATTATCGTCTCACAGAGCATCATAACGAGACTGCTATTCGCAGCAGCGGTACGATTCGCAGCACCGCCAGCCATTTTCACATCGATATCGAGTTGCTGGTGACGCTGAATGGGAATATGTTCTTTCATAAATCTTGGCTAGAAAGCATTCCCCGACACTTACTTTAGGGAAAGGACGAACCGATGCTCCGAATCAGATGGATGAGCGCCAGTCTCTTATTGATGATGGCGTTGTCGCTGTTGGCGGCTTGTGGTGGCACTGCCCCGACGACCGAGGCACCCGCAGCCCCCACAGCCGCTCCTGCCAATGCTCCTGCGACCGATGCCACCCCCGCAGAATCGACTCCTGCAGAGTCGGCACCCGCCGAGGCGACGGGTGGTGTGGTGACGATTGGTATCGGCGGCGCACCAGATTCCCTGAACCCCGGCGTGGCGTATCTCGCCGAGGCGTTCGATCTCTTCGATTTGGTCTACGACACCGCGTTGGACCTCGATTTGCGTGGTGAGTATCACCCATCGCTGGTTGAGTCGTACACTTCATCGGAGGATGGGAAAATCTGGACTCTGAAAGTGCGCGAAGGCGTTAAATGGCACGATGGTCAGCCGTTGACTGCTGAGGATGTCGCCTTCACCTACCAGGCGATCATCGATCTGGAGGATTTCGCCTTCATCAAGCCATACACCACTCATTTCGAGAGTGCTACGGCGCTTGATCCCACGACGGTGGAGTTGAAACTCTCGTCGCCCGTCGGCAATATGGAGTTCCGCTTGTCGGCGATCTACATTCTGCCGAAGCATATTTGGCAGCCGCTCGTGGAGGCCAACACCGCCACCGAGTTCGAGAACTTGGAGATGATCGGTTCCGGCCCGTTTGCGATGGAGGAATATCAGCAGGGCACCTTTACGGTGCTGAAGGCGAATCGCGAGCACTTCGCTTCTCCGCCCAAGGTCGATCAGGTGATCTTCAAGACCTACGCGAACCCCGACGCGCTGGTGCAGGCGTTGCGCGCGGGTGAGGTCGATATGATCAGCGAGCTGCCCTCCACCACGATCGCCTCCTTGCGTAACGATGCGAACATTACGGTGGTGAGCGGCGGCGCCCGCGACTTGCGCGACATCTTCTTCAACGTGGTGGAGCCAGAGAACTGCCCACCGGAAGATGGCAAGTGCACCGGCCACCCCGCTCTGCGAGATGTACGTGTGCGCCAAGCCCTGGCCCACGCCACCGACAAGCAGCAGATGATCGATGTCTCGCTGCTTGGTTTGGCAACGCCGGGCCTGAGCATTGTGCCGGATGGCTTGGGTGAGTGGTTCAATAGCTCGATCCAGGACTACGCCTACGATCCCGAGCGCGCCAAGCAGATCCTGGAAGAGGCGGGCTACGTCGATACCGATGGCGACGGCATTCGCGAGATGCCTGGCGATCCCAGCACTCCGCTGGTGTTCCGCTTCCATATCCCATCGGATATCCTGACTGGCCCTCGCGAAGGCGAGATGATTTCGAGCATGTGGCGTGAGGTCGGCGTGCAGGTCAACGTCCAGGTTCTGGAGCCGGATACCGTCACCTCGATCTGCTGCCCGGCCTTCGACTACGACGTGATCTTGTGGGGTTGGTCGTCGGGTGCGGACCCCGATCTGTTGAGCATTTTGACCACGGGCGAGATCCCCACGGGTATGAGCGAGACGGGCTACTCGAACCCCGAATACGACGAACTGTTCCTGCAACAAGAGACCGAGGTAGACCAGCAGAAGCGCAAGGAGATCATCTGGAAGATGCAGGAGATCGCTGTGCGCGACGTTCCGTATATCATTCCCTACTACCCGCAGACAGTGCAGGCGTACCGCAACGACCGCTTCCAGGGCTGGGTCGTTGAGGAGGATGCCATTCTGTATCTGCCAGATCGCACATCGCTGACAGTGATCACGCCTGTCAAGTAATTACAACTGTGAGATGGCAGGATGCCTGTCGTTCTGCCATCTCTCCTCGATCGTCAGGACAGATCGAAGCCTCCTGACTAGGCACGTAGGGAGCGACGATTTGCCCGAAGAAATTGTGTTTGTATGGAACGTCGCGATTACCTGATCCGTAAGATCAGTTGGGCGCTGTTTACGATTGTTTTCGTCGCCACGCTGAACTTCTTCATGTTCCGCATCCTGCCGGGCGATCCGGCACGGGCGCTTGTGCGCGACCCTCGCCTGAGCAAAGAGGTACAGGATGCCATTCGGGCGCGCTTCGGTCTCGATAAGCCGTTGCTGATCAATACCGAGGGCAATCCGTTCGACAGCCAGTTCTTCCTCTATTTTGCTGCATTAGCGCGCGGAGATCTCGGAACGTCGTACAACTTCAATCGGCCCGTTGCCGATCTGCTGCGCGAGCGGTTGGTCAACACCGTGATCCTGGTGTTGGTCGGCCAGTTTTTGGCGATTGCGTTGGGCTTGTTTTTGGGCCTGTTGGCCTCGTGGCGGCGTGGAACCGTATTGGATTTCGGTACGCTGATCTTCGGCCTGTTCACCTGGTCGCTGCCGACCTTTTGGCTGGGGATCATCTTGCTGATCGTGGGAAGTAGCCGCCTGGGCCTGCCCGTCGGTGGCATGCAGACCGCAGGCGGGCGTTTCACGGGCACGGCCTATGTGCTCGATGTGATGCGGCATATGGCCCTGCCAACCTTCACCTTCACGATCATCATGCTTGGCGAGTATATGCTGATTATGCGTAGCTCGCTGCTCGAAGTGCTGAACGAAGATTATATCCTGACCGCCAAGGCCAAGGGCCTGACCGATGGGCAGATTCTGCGTCAACACGCGCTGCGCAACGCGATGCTGCCGGTTGTGACGCTGGTGGCGCTGAATTTAGGCTTCACAGTGGCGGGTGCGGTGCAGGTTGAGACAGTCTTTTCGTGGCCGGGGCTTGGTAGCGCGATCTATGAGGCCGTGACACGGCGCGATTACCCTATGTTGCAGGGCGCGTTCCTGATGATCGCGATCTGCGTGGTGTTGGCCAATCTCGCGGTCGAATTGACGTATGCGTACCTTGATCCTCGAATAAAAACGGCGTAATGCCGTAACGAGACAAAGCGGCGGACAAAGCATGGCTCTATTTGCCTCTCAAACAAGCGCATCGATGGTGCGCAGTGGAATCAGCGACTTTTGGCAGCGGCTGCGGCGTAGCCCGATCGGCTTAGTGGGCTTCTTCATGCTGTTGGTCGTGGTGGTGCTTGCGGTGTTCGCGCCGTGGCTCGCGCCCTACGACCCGTATGCGCCCGTGCGCGCCCGTATCGACACGATCTATGCGCCACCGAGTTGGGAGCACCCCATGGGCACCGACGATGGCGGTAAAGATGTGTTGAGTTCGTTCATCTACGGTGCGCGGGTATCGTTGATCGTCGGTTTCGCCGCCTCGCTAATCTCGATCTTTATCGGTGGGCTGATCGGCCTGGTGGCGGGCTACTACGGCGGCTGGGTGGGCAATACACTGATGCGCTTCACCGATACCTTCTTGGTCATTCCCGATCTGCCATTGATCATCGTGATGGTGGCGCTGCTCGGCCCGAGTTTGTGGAACATCATTCTGGCGATCGGCATTTTGGGATGGACGGGCGCTGCGCGTCTAGTGCGCTCACAGGTGATCTCGATCAAGGAACGCCAGTTTGTCACGCGGGCGCGGGCGATCGGCGCATCGAACCCGCACATTATCTTTCGCCATATTCTGCCACTGGCGCTGCCGCTGATCTTGGCGAACAGTACGCTGGTGATCTCGCTGGCGATCCTGAACGAGTCCACGCTCGCATTTTTGGGTCTGGGCGATCCCACCACGATCAGTTGGGGATCGATGTTGCACTTTGCGTTCGGTCGCGGTGCGATCTCGGCGGGTGCGTGGTGGGCGCTGGTGATGCCCGGTTTGGGGATCGTGTGGGTGGTGCTGGGCTGGACGCTGTTTGGCTATATGCTCGAAGAATTGGTGAACCCGCGTCTGCGCACACACCATCTGATGCCAGAAAGGAAACGTGCGGAGTGAGGTTGAGCAGTCGGGCTTGGCTTCGCTGCGACGCACAATACAGGCATGCCATTACTTGAAGTACGTAATCTATCCACCGATTTCATTACGCCCGAAGGTGTCGCGCTGCGCGCCGTCGATAACCTGAGCTTTACGCTCGAACGGAGCGAGACGCTGGGTTTGGTGGGCGAATCGGGCTGTGGCAAGACCACGGCCATGCTCTCGTTGTTGCGCCTGTTGCCCGCCTCGGGGCGCATCGCGCAGGGGCAAGTCCTATTCGATGGCGAGGATCTGTTGGCGCTTTCTCCCGCCGAGTTTCGCCAGCGGCGTTGGCGCGACATCGCGATGGTGTTCCAGGGCGCTATGAACGCGCTGAATCCGGTGCGCACGGTCGGCGATCAGGTGCGCGAGGCTATTATCACGCATTTGCCTTGGGAACGCGACAAACTGGGTCAACGGGTCGGCGAACTGCTGGAGTTGGTCGGTATTCCGGCCTGGCGTGCTTCGCAGTACCCACACCAGTATAGCGGCGGCATGCGGCAGCGCGCGATGATCGCAATGGCGCTGGCGTGTAACCCTCAGTTGGTGGTGGCCGATGAGCCAACCACCGCGCTCGACGTGATGATCCAGGCGCAAATCCTCGATCTGATCGATCGGCTGCGGCGTGATCTTGACCTGGCGATGATTATCGTCACGCACGACTTGGGAGTGGTGGCCGAATCGTGTCAGAAGGTGCTGGTGATGTACGGCGGGCGCGTGGCCGAATACGGCACCGTCGATGAGGTGTTCACGAACCCACAGCATCCCTACACGCAGCGATTGTTGCGGGCCTTCCCCGATATCGACAACCCGCAGGGCGAATTGGTCAGCATCCCTGGCGCGCCGCCCCGTCTCTCCGATCTCCCAACCGGCTGTCGCTTCCACCCGCGCTGCACAATGGCGGTTGAGCGCTGTCGAACGGAACTGCCCGAACTGCGACAGGTCGGCCCGAATCAATGGTCGGCATGCCATCTTAACGAAACCATTCCATTACTAACCAATGTTGCTACTAGGTTGGCGGGTAGATAACTCTAGAGACAGATCTTGC
>CALKHR010000098.1 GCA_937988885.1 uncultured Roseiflexaceae bacterium
CATAAGCTTGTCCTCCGCGTATAGACAGTACAATGGTCCTGCCTCATACTAGGCTCTCTCTTATGGAATACCTTATTTTAGCAAAAAAAGATGAACATCGTGAGAACAATTTAGGCACGAAAAGACATTGTGTTGATGATAGCGTTAGGGTTTTGGAAGAATCATGAATGTAGAAACGCCATTCTCGCAACGGTCCTTGAGAAAAGGTCTTAGATAGCTGTATAAGGCACATTCTCCTCGTATTCCTCTACTGATTTTACGACTGCCTCTGCCAAGCAGGTCGAATCCTCGTTTGATCCCCTCAAGTAGCCCTATTCTCTCATCGAATATGTATTACTCATCGTTCGATGTTTTACCGAATGGTTTATTTACGGGGTATGCCCCTGGTATAAGATGACTGATGGTTGTTGATAGCGATTGTAAAGCGATATTCAAACGCACGTTGTTTTGTTTTCTCAGGATTTGATTGTAAACATAAAACCATAGAATTTGGAATTCATAGTGTAAAATATAATCTATTTTTAGGAATGGTAGGTATATTGTCCTAAGGCTATACGATGAAATAATTTTCATACAGCGTCCACTGCTGACATGGGAGGATATTTTGAAATGCTATATACATAATGTGCAGTGAGCGTCTGAGAATGTTGAGAGGTTTTTGAAATAATCGTTTATCTATATCTATGATCGGCAAGACAACATTATTCCGTCAACTAGTCACTGTAACATTCCATAATGTAGAAATATGCCTATGGTGTTCAAATCGGTTATGTAGAATGTTTGGAGGCAGAGTGGAATAATTTCTTGTCTTATAATTTGCATAAAAATGTATACTGCGGTATGATATGTAACGTGAGTTAGTTTGCAGTTAAGGGAGTAAGCCATGCCAAGGGTCCGAAAACTTTCACCTGATGAAGTACATGCGATTGAGTATAAAGGAAAAGGCGTACGAAAGCTCATCGAAGAACAGTATGATATGTTTCTTGCGGAGTACAATGTAGGCGATTATGGCGAGGCCGAACTGGAGCCAGATGAAAAACGCCTTACGGTGCGCAATAGGCTAAAAGCTGCTGCAAGTCGGCGTGGACTCTCATTACAATTTAATCGCACCAGTGGTAATATGATTCGCTTCAAAGTACAACCTGGTAACGGCAAACATGCAGTAACTTCCTCGGATGGGCAACCCGTAAAACGTCGAGGTGGTGGACGCCCTCGTAAAGTGCAGGCATAACTCTTATCTCCCAACAGCTGGTAATACACAAACAGGATCGCTCCCGAACGATGCGATCCTGTTTTTCTATATTCTTTTTTGCGATGTGCCCTTGAATAAAAGTTAAAGAGGCGTTTATCCGTTTACTGCTCGTTTCTTCTATGCGAACACGGAATCGGTTGTATCTTATGTATATTTGAATAAGTGGAGATACTTTTGCGGATAAGACATAGTGATCGCTATCGATGCATCAATCCACCATAAAACGAGAACATGCCGAGGACGAGCTGGGAAGAGAGCGGCAGGCTACGGTTGATACTCCTCTTTTGTTTCACGCGCTAACACGTACTGCATGGGTGCCGCTTGGCGCACCAACCCTTTCAACTCCATAATCGCCAATGTCGATGAAACAACCGTGATCGGCAACTCGCTTTGGCGAAGAATCTCATCCACGTGTTGCGGCTCGTACGAGATAACATTCAGCAGGCTCGCCTCGGTTGGGTCCTCGGGTATGGCAGCCTGCACCTCCTGCTGGATCGCCAGCTCCGATAGGTTGAGCGCATTGAGGATATCTTGCGCGCAGGTCACAAGCCCCGCGCCGTTGCGGATGAGTTGATTTGTGCCCACACTCTGCGCGCTGAAGATCGGCCCGGGCACCGCGAACACATCGCGCCCCTGCTCCAGCGCGTAGTCCACGGTGATCAGCGCGCCGCTCTGCCTGCCCGCCTCGATCACCAACGTAGCCAGCGCCAATCCGCTAATGATGCGGTTGCGCACCGGGAACAACTGCGCCAAGGGCTTCGTGCCGATCGGAAACTCCGAGACCAGCGCACCGTGCCCCGCCATAATGCGCTCCGCCAGCGCGCGGTTTCGCTCGGGGTACACTTGATCTGCGCCGGTGGCCAATACCGCGATGGTGCGTCCGCCCGCCTCCAGCGCCGCTTTGTGCGCGATGGAATCGATGCCCAATGCCAAGCCGCTAACAATGGTGACGCCCGCTGCCGCCAAGTCGTGCACGATGCGTCGCGTCGCCTCTTTGCCGTAGGTGGTGGGTTGGCGCGTGCCCACAACCGCCACGCTCCATTCGTCGACGGCGCTGAGTTGGCCGTTCACATACAGCAGCGGCGGTGGATACGGTATTTGCGCCAGCAACGCTGGATATTCGGGTGTGCCGCGCAGCACCACTTTTAGCCCAGCCCGCTCGACCTTCTGATACTCGGCTTCGAGATTCAAGGTGCGTTGCGCCTCCATAAACACTTTGGAGACTCTGACATCCAAGCCCGCCTGTTGCATCTGCTTGGGTGTGGCGTGCCAAGCCGCCTCAACCGAGCCGCACTGTTCGATCAAGCTATCGAGCCGCGTTGGCCCGATCCCGTTCACAAGGCTAAAGCCGATATAGTAGTGAATTGTGTCCATGGCTTCCTGGCGTATTGTCGATTGCCAGTAACGGTGCGTTTGACTGCACTGAGGATATGTTGCACAGTCAAACGCACTTGTGAGTATAACAACCGTATGTTACCAGGAAGAAGTGGGGTTTTATGCGCCTAACTGCTCGGCACGCGCTTGCGCAAACCCTGCCTCAAGCCGTGCAATCAGCGTGGCTCGCTCGGCTTCGGGCAGGAGCGCCGCATTGGCCGCGTTCAGCACCAATCGTTCGAACAACTCGGCATCCCAGCCGAAGGCGCGCGCCGCCACCAGGTATTCGTTGGTGAGGCTGGTGTTGAACATCGGCGGATCATCGGAGTTGAGCGTGACGTACAAGCCAGCATCGATCATGCGCGGCAACGGATGCTCACTCACACTCGGCGACACACCCAAGCACACGTTGCTGCTCGGGCAGACCTCCAGCGGGATTTGGTGCGCCCGCAGTTCATCCACTAGTTTCGGGTCCTCCAGGCATCGCACGCCATGGCCGATGCGCTGAGCATCGAGGCTGCGCAGCGCGCCCCAAATGCTGGCGGCTCCATCCGTCTCGCCCGCGTGCGGCACGCGCGGCACGCCCGCCTCTCGTGCTCGTGCGAAGGCCGCCTTGAATTTCTCGGGCGGGTTGCCGATCTCGGGGCCACCCAAGCCCAACGCCACCACACCATCGCCCAACGAATCGATCACCCAATCGGCCACCATCAACCCATCGTCAGCATCGATCTGACGGGGGATATCCATCACGAAGTTGCACTGCACGCCCAACTCCGCAGCGGCCCAGGCTCGCGCCCGGTTGAGCGCCGCAAGCTGATCGCGGTACGAAATGCCTTTACTGGCGTAATGCGTGAACGGCGTGTAGGTGATCTCGGTGTAGTAAATGCTCTGCGCGGCTTGGCCCACCAAAAACTCGCGTGTCACCAACTCAATATCATCAACTGTGCGCAAACACGATGAAATAGCCAGGTAAATATCGACAAAATGCGCAAAATCGGTGAAACGATACCAATCGCGCACCTCTTTCAGTGTGCGAACGGGCAACGCGACCTGATACCGTTCCGCCAAGCGCAATAACGTTTCGGGTTGGATCGATCCTTCTAAGTGGACATGGAGTTCGACTTTGGGCATAGCCCACAAATAGTGTTCAAGCGACATGAAGATTCCTTATCGTTAGCAGGTCACGGTTTAGATTTGAGTGGTAAAAATTGGCGCAACGCAAGCCAAGGATTCTGTGGCTCCGGCGAGCGTTTGCGCAACCAGTAGAAGATCAGTAAGGCGGTGGCCGCACCACACGCATCGATCACCACATCTCGCAGCGCAGGGTTTCGCCCCGGCACAAACGATTGGTGCCATTCATCGCTGATAGCGTAGAGCAGCGTTATCACCCAAGCCCACGACCAACCACGCTCCCGCCAATACAGGGCTTGCCAGATCAGCACTGAGAGAAATGCAAACACGCTGAAGTGCGCGCCTTTCTTCACAAGAAAATCAAGCCAGTCGTTCGACGCGCGGGGCAAGGTGGGTTGAGCCGAAAAAGCAAAGATCACGCCCATCCACAAAATCACCGCCAACCAACGTGCCCACGTCCTTGTGTACCATGGCTGTGCTTCAGAATGTTTCGACATACCTCTCCTGTATTTAGCGTTGCATAGTGTTCGATAAATTGGTGAACATTGAAATTGTGGCCTTTGGCGTATAAAAGCCAAAAGCCACAACATTGTTTCCTCAGTAATATTCCCTCTGCGATCCTAGTTGGTGCGCCGCCATTCGAAGATGTTCCACGTGATCGGTGCGAGAGGATCAGGCTCCACACCCTCTATCTGCGCTCGAACCAAGGAGAGACTGAGGCGCTGGAACAATGGCAACACGGGCACTTCCTGCGTCCAGTTTTGCTGATGCGTTAAATAGGCGGCTTGGCGCTCCTCGGGATCAAGCGATGTGACGGCGATACGGATGGCGCGGTTCGCATCGCGGAAGCACCAACCAGCGAAATTATCGCCGGAGAAGCCGTTCAACTCGCTCGGCACTGCGGTGCAACTCCACAGTGGCAGGCCACCCGGGTCTGCGCTCGCGATCCAAGCGAACAGCACCATCTCGAACTGGCGTTGGAAGAGCGGCCCATCCGCCGCGAACAACTCGTTGGCGGGCAGCGATACCACGTCGATCTCGATGCCCAATGCCTGCATATCGGTTCGGAACATCTCCGCCGCAGTCTGCAACACCGGATACCCGGGGTTATCGATGGTCATTAACTGGAAGGTGAGCGTAATGCCATCCGGCGACATACGAATCCCTTCCTCGTTGCGCGTATAGCCCGCTTCATCGAGCATCGTATTCGCCACCTCGGGATCGTAGGGGTAGCGCATCAGTTGATCGAGCGGGGCAGCCTCGCGTTGGCCGGGCAACACCCAACTCTCGAGCACAGGCGAATGCCCGTTGAACAGCGTATCGACCATCGCTTGTCGATTGGTGCCATGGGCGATCGCGCGGCGCAAGCGGTAATCCTTGAGCGTCGGGATATCGAGGTTAAAATCGATATGCGCCCAGATCGGGTTGGGTTGGTAGATGGTCTTGGCCGTGTTCGGATCGATCGCATCGAACTGGCTGAACTGGTCCATAGGCACTCGATCCGTGACGAGCACGTCGACCTGGCCTTTGATGACGTTATCGCGCAACTGTTCGAGCGTATCGAAATAGATTTCGAGGCGACTATTGACAGGCTCTTTCCCGAAGTAATGTGGGTTGCGCACCATGATGATCTCACGGGGCGAACGCTGCTCGATCATATACGGCCCGTATCCGACCGGAGAATGGGCGAACGAACTTGTCGCCACCTCGTCGGCAGCCACATCTTTGAGCAGATGACGCGGTAACGGCGTCCAATAGTTCAGGAAGAACGTCGGCTCGATCATATCTGGGTACAGAATCGCCTTGGTGGTATGATCGTCGACCTTCTCGTAGCTTTGCGTGCGGCTCAACTTCGAGCGGGCCTCCTCGCCGGGCGGCGCCTGCTTGGCCAACTCATATGCGAACACCGAATCGTCGGCGGTGACGGGCGTACCGTCTGACCAACGCAATTCGGGATTCCAGCGGAAGGTGATCGCCAACTGATCGACCTGCGTGATCACGTCGGTCTGCGTCGTGGTGATGATGCCAGTTGGGTCAAGGAACACGTCGGCCTTGAGGATCTCAACATCACCATTCTCAAGTGAGGGAATGCGCTCGAGGACGCCTGTATTGGTGTAGCCATAATTCAGGCTAAGGATCGGCGAAGGGAAGAGCAACTCGGTGATCGGCCCTGCGATACGGGCCGAACTAGCACTATCGGCATAGGGGTACAGGCTGCGCGGCTCGTCGAGCAGACCGATGATCCACGTATCATCGCGCACCGCTTTCGCCGCCTCAAGAGCCTCGGCCATCGCGACACTTTGCGCGGTCGCCTCAAGCTCGGGTGAGGTCGTCGGCGCCAAAGGCGATGCCACCACGTCGGTTGGCCGCTCGACACCACCCTCGATCTCACAGGCCGAGAGCAGCAGCGATACACAGATCAGCGCGCTCAGCATGTGGAATAGTCGCTTAAAAGGTGTTAGGTACTGCATTGCATTCATCTAGAGCACTCGCAACTGACTGTATGCCGTTTGCAATCTGCTATGAAGGGATGAGAATCCCATAGTCTGCATAAATAGTACTCGCACCTCCCCGTTGCAATGAGATGCGTTGCCCCATTGCGATTAATGGGGCGAGTCTACCGCGCTTTGCATAATTTGTCCATTTTAGCGCGGCGATGTTAGCTCGTACGGTGTCGTGCGGCGCGCAGCGCAATGCGCCCTGCCATCGCTCCCGCGCCGATGCCGTTGTCGATATTGACCACCGCCAAGCCCGGCGCGCACGTCTGCAACATGCTCGTGAGCGCACCCACACCACCACCACCGAACCCATACCCAACCGAGGTTGGCAAACCGATCACGGGCACATCGACCAAGCCTGCTACTACCGATGGTAGCGCGCCATCCATCCCCGCCGCCACAATAATAGCATCGACGGGAGCCTCCAACATCGCCCGCAACGGCTCGAACAAGCGGTGCAGCCCGGCCACACCCACATCGTAGGTGCGGTGCACCACGCAGCCCATCTCGTAGCAGAGCGCCGCAGCCTCCTCGGCCACCGGGATATCGCTGGTGCCCGCCGCCAGGATGCCAACCTGACCGCCATGCTGCGTGGGGACACAGTCGGGGCGGTGCAGTGCGATGGTTCGGCCATCGGCGTAGCGCTGCCACACCACATCATCGCCCGCAAACGCCGCCTCGAGCGCTGGCACCATCTCCTGAGGCACGCGACTGAGTAGCGCACGCCCAAGCTCGCCGAGCAGCTTCCGAGCGATCGCAATCGTCTGCTCGGCAGTCTTCCGCTCCGCTAACACCACCTCGGGAATACCCGTGCGCGTGCTGCGCCCCAAATCGAGATGCGCAAACGTCGTGAGTTGATCTATTGCATCAGGCATCGCGTGATTCCTCCTTTTGATGATACCAAATTCGCCTCAGGCACTCGCTCTGCGCCAAGAGCAGCACCGAACGTTTCGTTCTCAACCACTCCCAAAAAAACATGGTATCGGCCTTCTGTGTGCCGTAGAAGGACGATACCACAAAAAGAAGCGAGTGCCGCCGTAGGCGCAACAATGTTATCGATAATCACGGCCAACCGAACTCTGTAGCACGTTCTAGTGCCTTACAGAAGTGCCTCGACGCACCAAAATGAGTTTACAGTCCTATTGGTACATAGGACCTTCGACCATGCTAGGGATATTCAGCTGTAAACAAAATGTCATCCTACCAATGACGTTCTGTGGTAATGTCATTGGTAGAGCGTTACGATGCTGTAAAGTAATCATACGCAACACGTTACCGGTTGTTGTATGGTGAGAAGATACCCTTTACACTCTGGTCAATGAAAGGTCATTTAAACCGTTCTTTAATCTTCTACGATGAACAGTGGTACTATACCATGATAGGACTATCGGTGTGTTGTCATGTTTAGAAACGCGACAGTATAATTCGGGTTAGGCTTTTGCTTACATTGTAGCCATGACTTCATTGACCGAGCAAATCTACAAAGCCAGGGCAAGCAAGATCTCCCATGTATAAGGGAGGGAAAGGCTCCTTATGTTACAACATATGCTCGGCGGCACGTCCCTTACCTCTCTGAATTCCACAGAAGCGCAGAATTCTGCCGCAGAATTCGCTGAAGCGCAGAGAGCACAATTTGAGGAAATCTTCACCAAGCTCGCACATGCTTTATCGGTGCTTAGCAGCGCGCCGGACCTGATGATGTCTAAATCTGCCGCCAACCCGCATCCAAGCACCATGCACGTTTGGTTGCGACCCAACGCTCGTCAGGCCGAAGAAGCTATGCACCAATTGCGCGATATGCGGCTGGCTCCATCGCACACGCTGACAGAGCTTTCGCAATGCCTGACCATTCTGGTGTTGGCCGCCGATATGCTTTCCGAAGGTCAGCTCTCGGATGTCGATGCTAACGAATGCTACGAACTATTGCGCCGCAACGCAGATCGAGCCGTTTCGGGGTTGTACGAACTCCACAACCAACTCAATCTCAGCGAGTAACCTACTTGGTGTGCTCATCCACGCGGAGACGTAACACAGCGGAGTGTTACTGTTTTACTGTGCCATAAAATCGCTCAATTCGTGAGCGATTCGCGCCGCTGCATTCGGATCTGCCAATAACACCGCGCCCAATTGCACGGCCCGCGCCCCCAGCGACAACACCGCTCGCGCATCACTCACCGAAGCGATCCCACCGCAAGCGATCACGGGAATCGGTACCGCCGCCACCAGCGCCGCAATGCGCCGCAGCGTCAGCGGCAACAGTGCCGGGCCGCATAGCATCCCCTCGACAGGCGTACCCTGCGTGTCCACACCCATCGCCAGAGGCCCAGCGCAAGCCGTAATCGCGTCGGCTCCAGCATCGGCCACGGCGCGCCCAAGCTCGGCCAAGCCCTGATCGAGCGCGGGCAGCTTCACCAACAGCGGCAACAGCGTGGTGGCGCGCACCGCACGCACGATCGCCGCGGCGCGCTCCGCCTGTGCGCTCACGTTCAGCTCCAAGCCTGCGATCCCCTCGACGCCTTCGAGCGCCCCGGCGATATCCGCAAATTCGGCGGGCGTTTGAGCCACGACGCTCAGGATCACAGGTGTTGACCACGTGGCCCACTGCGGCGCGTGTCGCTCTAGCACATAGTCCAAACCTGGGTTGGGCCACGGCCCCACCGCCAAGACGCCCGCGCTCGTCTCGATCAGCCGAGGTGCTGGCACCGCCCGCCGTCGGAGCGCGCTCGTGCTGGTAGTCACGATAGCGCCGAGCGACCCGAACTCCACCAGCCGCGTAAATTCCACACCATAGCCAAAACAACCCGCCGCAGTCATCACCGGACTACGCAACTGTAAACCATATGCACTGTTTGGCGCGAGTTCAATCATCGAAATTCTCAATAAGAAGTAAAAAAGTGTTGTGAACCATTGATTCATCCATCAATGGCATTCAACCATCCAAGTATGTTCCAAAATATAATATAGGATGTCAAGATCGCTATCAATTTGATAATTTTCTGCAAAGTTTCTAATTGCGAGAGTATACCATAGCCAATCGTTAAAAGAAATGTAAAGCATACATATCAGTTTGATACTTGATACGTACATCACTCGTATTATTTTGAGGATAGAATGCTTGACTCGGCTTCTGGAACCTGCTACTTTTATTCTGGAATAATGATTTGTCTGCATTATGCAGTCGCAATTCCTGCTCTATCCAATCAATCCAAGGCCTAATGTTTGGCCAAAACCAGATCTTGTAGGAGGTCGGGTGATGTTGAATCTCCGAAAACTAACGATTGACTTCTTTATCGAGGAGCTGCAAAAAGCTTATCGACGAACATACAGCGATATGGAGCCAGGAATTGCGAATGTCATCGCCTGGTCTGGTCGGCTCGCCCTCGAGAATATTGCAAACTCCGATGCGCTCTACCATAACATGGAGCATACCATCATGGTGACGCTCGTCGGGCAAGCCATCCTCGAAGGCAAACACCTCTGCGAGGGCGGCGTTACCCCAGAGGATTGGATGCACGTCACTATTGCGCTCCTGTGCCACGACATCGGCTACGTGCGCGGCGTCTGCCAGCAAGATACCGAATTTTTTGTTGCGACTGGCATCGGCGATGAGGTGCATCAACTCCAGCCTGGCGGCACCGATGCCGCGCTCACTCCCTTCCACGTCAATCGTAGCAAGCTGTTCGTCCGAGAGCGCTTTAGCAACCTGCTGTTCGACAATATCATCATCGATACCGAGCGCCTCGCCAACTACATCGAGATGACGCGCTTCCCCGTGCCGGATATCGAATCGTACCGCAACACCAGCAGTTTCGGTGGGCTGGTGCGCGCCTCCGACTTCATCGGCCAATTGGGCGACCCCGGCTATCTGCGCAAAGGCGCCGCACTCTTCTACGAATTTGAGGAGATCGGCCTGAACGCCAAGTATGGCTACGCACGGCCCGGCGATCTGCGCGAATCCTTTACGAGCTTCTACTGGAACGAGATCAGCCCATACATTCAAGATGCACTCCGCTACCTGCGCCAAACACAAGATGGCCAGGAATGGATAGCGCGTCTGTATGCCCTTATCTTCGCTACCGAGCACCAGACGGCCAGCTAATCAAGCCCGTTGTGCTTTTGCACAGCAGTATATTGGGAAAAAGAGAGGCAACCGCGATCGAGGCGCCCGTCGCTGCGGGCAAACAACGTCGTGCACAACGTGTGCGCGCTCAGACAGGTGTGGCGCTGCGCGCCAAAACGCGCGCCGCTCTACTCGCGGCCCCTTAATGCCGCTCGCTGCCCACGATGCCCGCATCGCTGCACGAAGCACGCCGTTGCTCTGGACGAGGCGATCCGGCGTTTCAACAAAACCCAGTCCCCCGAAAATAACGGTATCGATGGGCTGCGCGTCATCGCCCATCGATACCACAACGCTGCCGAAGGCAAAGACAGCGTGTTCATCAGGAACATTCAGCTCGATTGAGCGTCTCCCTCACGGGTCAACACAATCAGCAGTGTCAAACCGATTAGGCTGAACGCAACCACCGCACTCGCTAATGGCAGGATCGAATAGCTGCCACCGATCCCCACCAGCGGCGCGATCAGCGCCCCGACCGAGAACTGCAACAGCCCCAATAAGCCCGCTGCGCTTCCCGCTGTATCGGTGGTGCTCAAGGCCAACGCCGTCGCATTCGGGATGACGAAGCCCAAGCTTGCCACCAACAGGAACATACTCGGCAGAATGCCGATCAGCCCCACATCGAGCGTGCCGAACAACAGCATCAACACGCCGGATACCGCCAATTGCACCAACCCGGTCAGCAATAGCCACCGCGCGGCGTACCGCTTCAGCAAACGAGCGTTCAACTGTGCCACCAGCACGATCCCCAACGCGTTCGCGCCGAAGATCAGCCCAGTCATCTGTTCCGAGATCTGAAACGTCTCTTGCAGAATGAACGGCGCGCTCGAAATGTAGGTGATTCCGCTTGCGAAGACGAATGCGCTCGATAACGCATAGCCCATAAACCGCCGATTCTTGAACAGCCGAGCGAACGAGCGCACGAGCGTCCCCAAGTCTCCGGGTTGCCGCTGGCTGGCGGGCAACGTCTCGCTGATGCTGAACGCGGCGACCAATAACAACAGACCCAACACCATCAGCGTGCCAAAGATGCCGCGCCACGAAGTGAACGCTAAAAGTTGGCTGCCGATGACGGGCGCGACGATCGGCGCTAAACTACTCACCATCACCAACAGTGAAAAAAAGCGCGCTCGCGTGATGCCGTGGTACAAATCGCTGGCAATCGCCGTGGCCATCACCATCGCCGCAGCCCCTGAGACGCCTTGGAGCAGCCGTAGCACCGCCAACACCTCTGTGGAAGTGGCCAAGCTACAAGCAAACGACGTCAGTACAAACAAGATCAAACCAATCCATAGCGGTCTGCGTCGTCCCCAAGCATCGCTGCTCGGCCCGGCAATGATCTGCCCCAATGCCATCCCAAAAATGCCTGCGCTCAAGGTGAGTTGTGCTTGCGACATACTCGCGCCCAACTCGCGGCTCAACGCTGGCAGTGCGGGCAAATACATATCGGTCGAAAGCGGGCCAATGCCGCTTAACAAGCCTAGCACTACAATGTGCAGCGGACGAATCCGCTCTGCATCTGATGATAAGGTACTCGCTGGTAGATCGGTCTCCTCACTCGCCACGGACGATGTTTTGGATGTTGGCTGCGAGGATAGAAGCGACTTAGACATGCCATCCTCCAACACTTCAATAGTTCAATAAAACCGAACTATTGAAGTATAACAGCGTATGGTACAATGTCAAGTATGAGAATGCTGATCCATCCATCGCGCGAGGATTTATCCTTGCCACACATTTTGCACGCCTTGGGCGACCCAGTGCGCCTCGATGTTGTGGCACAATTGGCGCATACCAGCGATGCGATCCGTTGCGGCGATATTCACATCGTTTCGCGGGTGCCAAAATCGACAGGCTCTCACCAGCTCAAAGTGCTGCGGGAAGCTGGTTTGATCCGTATGGTGCCGCGTGGGCGGAGCATCTTCCTGTCGCTCCGTCGCGATGATCTCGAAGCGCGTTTTCCTGGCCTGCTCGATACTATCCTCAACAATTACCGAACCACATTCGCCCACGATGAAATAACCGATTCCTCGCCTCGTTCGGTAGAGCTTGAATGCTCTGATTTCGCGGGTGTCGATGGGACGCTGTAGCGAACTGCCCTGTCGCAGCTAGAAGCCATTTCTCGTAAGGGCCTCGCGATCTCACGCTGCGCAACGACAACGAGAGGAGGGCATATGGACAACGAGCGATGTAACGAATGTGGCGCGCCGCACCTTCACGGCATGAATTGCTGGGAGATGCTCGGCGGCCTGCTCGCTTGGGAGGCGCACGATCCGGCGCTGCTCGCCGAGCACTTTCTTTCGGTGGCAAGCTACAACATTCAGCATCCAGCGCAGTTCGTCGATACCGCGATCATTCAATTGCAGAACGGCTTCATCGGTTATCTCGATGGCAGCATTTCGCTCGACCACATCCGCGAGGAGACGCGCCGCATCTTCAACGGTCCGGTGCGCGTTCTGAAGCCCGCCGCCGAGCAACAGCCGGTTCTGCGGCCTTGGGGCATGACCATCGCCGATGTCTACGTGCCCGATCAACCGGAGGGCGCCGCCGATCGCGTGCGTATCTGGGCCGCCACTATCCGTCGCGAACTCAAAGCGGAGATGCACCGCTAAGGCTCGCCGAATCGTTAGTGACGAGTCCACACTTCACAAACAGAACGGCCTTCTGCGCATCGCAGAAGGCCGTTGCCATAAACTAGGGAGTTGGCTGTTACGTTGCCGTCGCCGCTAACTCCATCAACTTCTCGACCTGATAGCCCGAATTGTTCGCCGCAACCAACAGTTCCTCCAGCGTCGCTTGGCACTCCGCCTGCGCCGCCCGGGCCTGCTCCTCGCTCAACTCGGGATCGGCGTCGAGCAGCACCGTCGCCATCAGCAACAGCCACCACAGCATCCGCTCGAACGCCTGCTGATTGAACCACAGCACGCCTTGGAAGCGGTTCACGCCCAACAACTGCTGCATCTCGCTATCACCCAGCAGAGTCGTTAGCAACTGCCCGCTGGTATCCTGCCCCAAGAACCAGTGCTGTTGGCTGGTCAGCCGCTTGATGATCACCACGGCGCGTTGGGCCGCCTCGTCGTCGAGGCCCACCTCACGCAGCGCGCTCGCCAACAGGCGTCCCAGCAGCCACTCGTCGATGCGGCTGCGGCTCTGTTCGTCGTAGTCGGTGGGGGTGTCGAGCTGGCCGAGCGCGTGCACCAGCGCCCATGCGAAGATGCGCGACCACAGCGTTAGGTCGTCGGTGAGCCCCGCGCCCAACGAGAGCGTTGCCGTCGTCGTGCCCTTGTCGGCTGCTGCTTCGACAGCCTCGGCAGTATCGGCTCCAACTTCGGCCTCGGCAGCCTCAACCGCTTCTGCCTCAGCTTCGACAGTTTCTACCGCACCAACCTCCGCCGTAGCAGTTTCGGCGGCGGGGACCGCGAAGCGTGCGGGCAAGCGCAGCACCGCCTCAAGCGCTCGGCGCGTATCGAGTGCCACGGCCTGCTCGTCGCCTGTGCTGCCAGCGAACTGCTTGATGTCGCGCAGCAGCCCGACCAGTTGCTGCTCGATCTCGTCGAGCAACTCCGTGTCGAGCGTCGCGTCATTGGTTAGCAAGCGCGCCGCATACAGCCGCCGAAACGTTTTGGCGTTGACCACCGCCTTGAACGGCTGGTGGATGGGCTGGAGGAACAGTTCGCGCAGGGCCTCCTCGATGCTCGGCACGCCTCGCCCGCCCAAGTAGGCGGCGAGTTCCGCGTACTGCCCCCACTCATTGTCCTGCACCTCGCGGATATCGAGGAAAACGTGGCACTTGTAAGCGCCCAACTCCACGTACATGCCTTGATCGTACAGCTCTTTGCTATTGCGAATGTACTCAAGGCCGCTGGTGTGATCGCGCAGGATACAGAAACAGGAGCTATCGGCGTGTAGGCCCAGGCCCGCGCCCAGCACCCGCTGAGTCAACACCCGCTCATCGCCCTGCCCGGTGCGCGCCGAGTACGCCGCCGAAACTCGCACCCAGCCGCGCGTATCGGCGTACTTGTTGTGGTACACCACCAACGCGCGCTCGGAGCCAAAGCCGTTCGAGTAGGCGAACACGTTCTCGTCCACGCTCCCATCGGGCTTGTAGAAGTCGTAGAGCAGGAACTCCGAGACTTCTGCGAACAGATAGCGGCGGTGCAGCAGCGGGAAGATCTCGCGCTCGTGGCGCTCGACCAAGTAGGTGTCGATCTGCTCATCCCAATAGGCCCGCTGATACTCCATCCCGTAGCGCTCGGTGAAGCCCTCGATCTGGCCATGGCCGAACATCGGCAGGCCCGGCATGGTCGCCATCAGCGTGGCCACGCCAAAATACTTGTCGCCCTTGCCGAACTGATCGACCGCCGTGCGCTCGTCGGGGTTGTTCATAAAGTTGACGTAACGCTTCAGGATTTCGGGATCGAACTCCAGCGTATTCTTCATCAGGTAGCGGTATTTGGCATTGTCCTCATCGCGCAGTAGCACCATAAACGCGCTGTTGTACACACGGTGCATGCCCAGCGTCCGCACGAAGTAGCCCTCCATCATCCAGAAGGCCTCCGCCAGCAGCAGCGTATCGGGCACCTCGACGGCGCAGCGATCCACCACTTCGCGCCAGAACTCCTCGGGCATCGCTGCGTCGAACTGCGCCTTGGTCATCCCAAACTCGGCCCGCGAGGGAATATCGCCGCCGGTGCCCGGCTCGGGGTACCACAAGCGCTGGAAGTGCCGCTTCGCCAGCGTCATCGCCGCATCGAAGCGGATGATCGGGAACTGGCGCGCCACGTGTAGGATCGTCTGGATGACTGCCTCGCGCACCTCTGGGTTCAGGTAATTGAGCTGCGCCGTATCGTTCCAGGGGAAGCTCGTGCCGTCGTTGCCGTGGTAGATGTACTTCGTCTCCCCGGTCCGATGATCGACGCGCTTGAACACCACTGCGGCGTCGCTGCGGTCGAAGTAGTGATCTTCGAGATAGATGCCCACTCGTTCATCGGACGAGAGGTTGACGCCGTTGAAGGTGTACGACGGGAACGGGCTGTAATCCAGCGAGATGAACCAATCGGGGTGTTCCACCACCCAGCGGCCATCGATGCCCACGTGGTTCGGCACCATGTCGCTCGCCAGGCGAATGCCCCGTTGCCAGGCCCGTTCGCGCAGGTTGTTGCAGGCCGCCTCTCCGCCTAGTTTCTCGGCGATCTGATAATCGTAGAGCGAGTAGGCCGAGGCTACCGCATCGGCGTTGCCCATGATCTGTTTGATGCGCTGCGATGCTCTGCTGCGCTCCCACAAGCCGATCAGCCACAGGCCGCTGATGCCACGGCTCGCCATCAGATCCAACTCCTCGTCGGGGATCTGGTCGAGCGTGTTGATCGGGCGCTTGTACTGCTTCGAGAGTTGATCGAGCCAGACGTAGGCGTTCTTGGCGATCATCACTAAGCGCGGCATCCAGTGGCGGTCGGGCGTGAAGCGCTCCGGCTCTCCCGCCAGCGCGGCCTCCTCGAAGCTCGGCAACTCCACCGGCCCAGGCCCAAAAAAGACGGGCTTCTCTTCCTCTTTGATCAGATCCAAGCTGGAGAAGAGCCGATAGACGTAGCGGCCCAACAGCCTGCCCCAGCGCTTCTGCACAAAGCGAAGCTGTTCTTCGAGCGAGTGCGGCGCGGCGCGGGCCGGCGCTTGCAGGATGTCGATCAGGTTCAGGCTGGAGCCGCCTTGGCCATCACTAACGCCGATGCCATCGCTGCCGATGCCCAATCCTATCAACTCGCCGCTGGCTGGTCGCATGCCGAAGAAGACATACAGGTTGTTCATGATCGCCGAGTAGGCCGTGCTCTGATCGAGCAGACTATCATCGAACAGATCTTGGTACGGCGCGCAGGCTGGGTTTCGGTTCGTCAACCACAGCATCAGCATCTCTTCCAGCAGAACCTGGCGGTTCGGCAGCCCGTTGGTTTCGCCCGCCAAGTACTCCTCGCGTGTCTGCTCGCCGCGATACACCAGGAGCGGAGGGAACTGATCGATAAAGTTGAGAAAAGTGGTATCGAGCGCCGCTGCTCCCACCGAACTTTTCAACCATTCGAGCGCATCGTGCAACACACTGGGCTGTTGCTCACGATAGAGCTGAAAAATATAGTGCGTGATCTCGTGAATGAGGCCGAGCGCGTTGATCTGACTGGCGCGCACAGCCTGTTCGGGGAATTGTGCCAGATTACGCCGCTGATTCATCCGCTGAGCGAATACCCGCGCAGCATGAAAATTAGCGAACACAACATTACCGCTGATCGAAAACAGCGAATCATCAAATTGATAACGGTCGCGTGCGGCGCGTGACACGTGAAATTCCATGCCGGTTGGTTTGACACTACCGAGATGCGGGATCATAGCTTTCCTTTCCTCTCGGATAACCTCAGTGGCGATGAAAACAGAGCGAGGGTAATCCAGCAGGTGCTGTATGAGGCTACATGCTAGAGCATACTGTCGATTTGGTCAATTGTATCGTAAATATCAGATATGTTCGTCAAGATGGCGCCACGCTGCGCCCGTAGCTCGCGCTTGTGTGGTATGCTGCGCACACCACGTGCATTCGCCTGCTGCCCACGCAAGCCGAACCTCTGGCTGTTGATGGCGGCCAACTGTATGAGGATGCCATGAACTCGTTCGTTACAGATGCACTGCGCGGTAAAACGTGTCTCGTCACTGGCGGCTCGCGCACACTCGGCGCTGTAATCGTGCAGCGCCTCGCTCAGCACGGCGCGACCGTGATCGTGAACTACCAACGCGCTCGTGCCGAGGCCGAAGCGCTCTGCGCGGCGATCCGCGATGCTGGCGGCCAAGCCCACGCCCTGCAAGCTGATATCAGCGATCCCCAACAGATCGAACAACTCGTCGTACGCAGCACCGAGCTTGTCGGCTCACTTGATCTGTTAGTGCATAACGTCGGCCCCTACGTCGATAAGCCCTTTCTCGACCTGACGCTGGACGAGTTCGACCTGGTGATGAACGCGAATGTGCGCTCGAGTTTCCTGCTCAGCCAGCAGGTCGGGCGTCAGATGAAGGCGCGTGGCAGTGGTCAGATTATCAATATCGCTGCCACCGATGCGTTCCACCGCAGCCACTCCGTGTACGGTCTTGCGAAGAGCGCACTCATCCACCTCACCGAGGCGCTGGCCCTTGAGCTTGCGCCAAACGTGCGGATCAACGCGATAGCGCCCGATCTGATCGCCGAGAACGAAGATATGGACAGCGATTTTGCGTCGAGCGCGGTGGCTGCCACTCCCGCCGGGCGTTTGGTCAGCCGTCACGAGATCGCCGACCTCGTGTGCTTGCTCTGTACGCCAACCTTCGCTATGGCCAGTGGTCGAACCTTCGTCTTGGATGGTGGGCGCAGCATCCCGCGCATTCACGGCTAACTCTTCACCATTCGCCACAGCCGACACGCGCCAGCCGATGGTTTGTGCATCGGCTGGCCATCCTGCTCACCACCAAGCCCCTCCTTAACGACTTCCTGCCCTTCCCTAAATCTCAGAGTTTTGGTGCCACAAATAAAAACTTTTGCTCGCCTGAATGTATATCTTGGTGAAACATATTTTAAGGCTTCCCATTGCCTTAAACGGCACTTTGAAGGTATACTGAGTTGCTTGGATTCTCGTATGTCCAAAGGATGCCGCCACTGTCATAATCCAAGTAGACAGTGGCAAGCCAATTGATATACAAGTGCCGGGAGGCACTGACATAATGACGCAACGAACATCTCTCGCGCGCTATGCGTGGCTCTCGATCGCCGCTGCGGTCGTCACCATCGCGCTCAAAATGTGGGCATACTGGCTCACCGGCTCGGTCGGTCTGCTATCCGATGGCTTGGAATCGCTGGTGAACCTTGCCGCTGCGATGATGGCATTGGCGATGCTACTCGTCGCTGCCCGTCCGCCCGACGAGAATCACGCCTACGGCCACAGCAAAGCCGAGTATTTCGCTAGCGCTGTCGAGGGTGTGTTGATTTTGCTGGCCGCTGTGAGTATCGCTTGGGCCGCGATCTCGCGCATCAACAACCCGCAGCCGCTCGAATCGATCGGCCTTGGTATCGGCGTGTCGCTGGCCGCTTCGCTCCTCAACTTCGCGGTGGCGCGCGTGCTGTTGCATGCCAGCAAACAGTACGACTCGATCACGTTGGAGGCTGACGCGCACCATCTCCTGACCGATGTGTGGACATCGGGCGGTGTGATCATCGGCATCGGTTTGGTGATGCTGACGGGTTGGCAGATCCTCGACCCGATCATCGCGTTGCTGGTCGCCGTCAACATTGTGTGGTCGGGTGTGCAGCTTGTGCGCCGCTCGGCAGCCGGATTGATGGATGTGGCGCTCCCGCAGAAGGAACAACAGCAGATCGAGGACATCCTCAACACCTACATGGAGATGGGTATCGACTATCACGCGTTGCGTACGCGCCAAGCTGCATCGCGGCGCTTTGTGGAGGTGCACATTCTGATGCCGAACGATTGGAGTATCGAGCAGGGCCACCAACTGGTGGACCAGATCGAGGAAGAGATCCGCCAGGCGCTACCGAACACCAATGTGCTCACGCACCTGGAGCCGCTCGATGATCCCGCATCCTTCGAGGATATCGAGTTGGATCGCGATCACGTGGTGGTGTAACGCGGTCTAACACCAGCATCGTTAGAGAGTTCGTGGAAAGAGGCGTTCTGCGCAGGCGGAGCGCCTTTTCTACCCAAATGAACCCATTCTTGCATTGGCAGCGCCACACTACGCCAACTCTAGCTCCCACTCGGCGAAGGGTACGGTTGGTTGATATGATTGGTCCACGCTCTGCCGGATAAACTCAGCCGTGCGCCGCATTGCATCATCGAGATTCAGAACCCGATTCTGCTCATCGATCTGCAAGACATTGCAGAATACCGCAAAAAAACTCTCCATCAGCTCTGGTTGCTCAGTTAGCATGTCGCAGTAGTCATCACTATCCCAGTCGGGCAGAATGTTACCCTCCTGTGGCAGGAGAGTGCCGTTTCCCAGATAAAAAGCGCCAAGCCGAATAGCGTTGCGTATCTCTTGTGGGATGCGCTGCATTGATAGATCTCACACGTCGTACTTAGCTCGTATGGCACATTGTAGCAGCACAAATCCCTATTACCCTGTCTTCTCCTCACCCTTCCCATCTCACCTCTTTTTATTCCAAAAAAATTAGATGAAATCCACGCCTCCAACACGCCACGCCGGATGCCTCGACGTGGCGTTCGACATGGCGAAACCATGATCACAGGCGAAAAAACCGCCATTTTACGCCGATTATGCCCGTTTTGTGGCACATGATCTGGTTGACAAAGACTGTGGCAGAGTGTATATTACAAATATCTTGGAATGAAACAAAGAATATGATCAGTTTTTCGCCATGAACGGTCGTTTTGACGCAGATTTTCTGTAACAAAGGTGGCGTTGTATGGCATCCCACACCCCGATCAGTCGTGTACTCACGCTTGATGGGTCGACGGAGAACGCTGAACTTGAGCGCGTGCTGAAAGCGCTCGATTCAATGAACCGCATTCGCATCTTGCGCTTCTTGGCCGATCGAGTCGCCAGCGTGAATGATATTGCGGCGGCGTTGGATCTTCCTACATCGACGGCGGCATTGCATGTGGAGACGCTTGAAGAGGCTGGTCTGATCCGCACAGAGCTTGAGCCCGCGAGCCGTGGGCTGCGTAAAATCTGTGCCCGCATGTACGACAAGATCGTGCTCGATCTGCCGATCAGCGAACTCCCGCGCGAACAGGCTATCGAGCTAAGCATGCCGATTGGCGCGTTCGCCGATTGCAGTGTGACACCAACCTGCGGTCTGCTCAGCGACACAGGCATCATTGGTCTACTCGACGATCCCGCATCCTTCTACGAACCGGATCGACGCGATGCGCAACTGATCTGGTTTCATCAGGGCTATATCGAATATCGTTTTCCCAACCGCTTGCCAGCTGGAGCACGGGCCGAATCGTTGCGCTTGAGTATGGAGGTTTGCTCAGAAGCGCCGCTCTACAATACTGATTGGCCTTCGGACATTACGGTGTGGATCAATGGCGTCGAAATTGCCACATGGACATCACCAGCAGACTTTGGTGGCGAGCGTGGACGACTAACGCCTGAATGGTGGACGACGCGCAATACCCAATACGGCCTGTTGAAAGTGTGGCACGTGAGTGAACACGCCTCTGAAGTCGATGGCATGTTGGTCTCGAATGTGACGATCCATGATCTCAAACTTCACGAGAACCCGTTCATCCTGGTACGTATCGGGATCAAACCCGATGCCGAGCATATCGGTGGAATTAATCTCTTCGGTAGTCGCTTCGGCAACTATCCCCAAGATCTCATTCTACGTATCGGGTACAAATCGGGAGGGCGCATAACCACGTAGCCAGATCCACAAACTACGGTGACAACGTCGTTTCGTAGGTTTCTACTAAGGAGGTTCAAAGATGACTGCCAAAGTACGAACATGGTGTTGGATGGTCGTGTTCGCAATGTTTGCTGGCTTGCTCGCGGCATGTGGCGCGAGTGGCGGCAGCAGCACGGCCCCTACCAGCGCCCCCGCCAGTGGTGGTAGCCCTTCCGCAACGAGCGCCCCAGCAAACGGCGATTCTACCGCCTCGAACAGTTGCCCTCCCAGCGCACAGAACCAGCAGATCACCATGTGGAGCCCGCTCACCGGACCCGATGGCGACGAAATGACCGAACTGGCTAACCAGTTTAGCCAAGAGAATTCAATGGGTATCAGAGTTACCCATACCGCTCAGCCCGATTACCTCCAGAAACTCAATACCGCAGCCGTGGGCAATAGCCTGCCCGAGATGACCGTGATCCGCGCCAGCGATATCGGTGAGATGACTGCGCGCAATGTGCTTAAGCCGATGTCGAGCGAGGCTCTGACCATCCTTGGTGGTGATGCGCTCGCAGAACAGTTCCCCGAGGCTGTTTGGGCAGCCGGCGAATACAAGGGACAGCGGATTGCTATTCCGCTCGATGTTCACCCGATCGTGTTGTACTACAACAAGGATATGTTCGCGAAGGCTGGCATCACTATGCCGACCGACCGACCGATGACTCGTGAGGAGTTCGAGCAGGCAGTCGATGCACTGAACAAGGATGGCATTGCGGGCATCGCGCTCGGCACTGCCTACCAGAGCGGCGCGTTCTTCCAGTTGTTGATCCGACAGTTCGGTGGCGATATCACCAATGCCGAGGGCACCGAAGCCACGTACAACAGCGAGCAAGGTGTTCAAGCCCTCACATACATTCGTGACCTCAAGGCGAAAACGACCCCGCAGGTCAACGGCGCTGGTGACCCCGAAGTCAAACTCTTCCAGCAGCAGCGGGCGGCGATGGTGCTCCACGGACCGTGGCACATCAGCGATATGGTGAAGTTGCCGTTCGTTGGCTTCGCGCAGATCCCGCAGATCGGCGACAAATATTCGGTGTGGGGTGGTTCGCATCAGCTCGCGCTGACCACCGAGGACCCCGCTAAGCAGGCCGCCGCCGCGTGTTGGATCAATTGGCTCTCGGAGAACTCGGTGCAGTGGGCGAAGGCTGGTCAAGTCCCAGCTCGCGCATCGGCGCGCGACGATAGCCAGCTTGCCACTATCGCCGCACCTGTGGCAGCCTTCGCCGATGAGGCTGAGAGTGTTGTGATCCTCCCATCCGTGCCTGGTCTTGAGGGTGCGTTGGCGGGCCAGGGTTACGAAGTCGCAGTGAACGCTATTCTGCTCGGCCAAGCGCAGGATATCAAGGCTGCGCTCGATGAAGCAGCCGCCAAGTCAAACCAGATCATCAAGGACAACGCATCTAAGTATCAGTAGAGGCGAAGGTGGGCAATGGACGATCCGCGTATGCGTGTATCGTTCATTGCCCATCGTACCAAAGGAGGCCATGTATGTCTCAATCACAATCGGCCCAGGCCCGCAGCGCGGCGGTAGCCTCTACAAACAAGCGGCGCCGATGGAGTTGGGCTCCATACCTGTTCATCTTACCGCATTTGCTGTTCTTTACTGCGTTCTTGGCGTATCCGTTCTTCTATGGCATCTACATTAGTTTGTTTAACTTCGACTTTTTGCGCCCTGAATATCGGCCATTCGTCGGGTTAGAAAACTACGCTAATCTGCTGGTCAACCGGAACAGCATTCAGTTCACCGATTTCTGGCGTTCGCTGGGCAATACTGGCGTGTTTTTGCTGTATAGCGTGCCTCCGTTGGTGATCCTGGCCCTATTGCTGGCCGTATTGCTCAATGGCAAGTACCCGGGCCGTAATCTGTTTCGTGGCCTCTTCTTCGCACCCTATGCACTCTCTGTCACCGTTGCCGCCGTGCTCTGGCGCTGGCTGTTCGAGCAGGGTGGCCTGATCGATACCTGGATGATCAACCTCGGATTGTCGTCCGTCTCGTGGTTAGGCTCGCAACCGTGGGCCTGGCTGGCGATCACGATCTGTACCATCTGGTGGACGATCGGCTTTAACACTGTGATCTTCCTCGCAGCGCTTCAAGATATCTCCGAATCGCTCTATGAAGCGGCGGCTATCGATGGAGCCAATGCTGTTCAACAGTTTTTCTCTATCACTATTCCGCTGTTGCGGCCTGTATTGATCTTCGTGCTCACGATCACCGTGCTGGCCTCCGCGAATCTGTTCGGCCAATCGCACATTATGACTGGCGCGCAAAGCACTGTGATTGGCACCGAGTCGATCATTCAACGCATCTATAGCGAAGGCATTTTACAGAACCGGATGGGCAGTGCCGCCGCTATGTCTATCTTGGTCGCCGCGATGTTGTTGATCATCACCACGATCAACTTTCGCATCTTCGGCAGCACCGAGCAGCAGTAGAAGGAGCGCAGTGCTATGGCAACTCGTACACTCAAAGGCAGCCAGAGCGGCCCCGCTGGCGTCTCGCTGTTGAGCCGCGTCATCCTCTACCTGGTGCTGATTATCATTGGTGCATTCTTTCTTTTGCCCTTGTTATGGATGTTGAGCACCTCGTTTAAGCCGTTCATCGAGACGTTACAGCCCACGTGGATCCCGCAGGAACCAACCTTCGAGAACTTCGCCAATATTTTCAACGACCCATCGATTCCTATGCTGCGCTGGTTCCTGAACAGCCTGGCGATCGCGACGATGTTCACCACCTTGGTGGTGTTGCTCGACTCGTTGGCAGCCTACGCCTACGCGCGCATGGAGTTCCCGGGCCGCGATGCACTCTTCGGCCTGCTGCTCGCCACGCTGGTGATGCCCGGCATCATGTTTGTAGTGCCCAACTACATCACCATCGCGCGTCTCGGTTGGATCGATAGCTATTGGGGCGTGATCGCACCGGGCTTATCGGGCGTTTTCGGCGTCTTTTTCCTTCGCCAATTCTTCCAGAGCATTCCCAGAGAATTGGAGGAAGCCGCTTACATCGACGGCGCAGGCGTGTGGACGACCTTCTTTCAGGTCGCGCTGCCGTTGGCCCGTGGCGCGATCGCCACTCTGGCGATCATCACCTTCCTCGGCTCGTGGAACGATTTCCTCTGGCCCTTGCTGATCCTGAATGATCGCACGATGCAGACGCTTCCGGTTGGTTTGGCCACGCTTCAGGGCCAATACACCTTCGATTACGGCAAACTGATGGCTGGAGCAGTGGTTACCGCGACACCGGTGTTGATCATCTACGTCTTTTTGCAGCGCTTCATCATCCAAAATGTAGCGATGACGGGGCTAAAGGGATGAGCAAACACTGTCGATCTTCAAGCGCAGGCGCGCGCTCCGTGTTGGCGCGAGGGTGCGGCCTGCTGCTGGCCCTGGCGCTGCTAGTAGCCTGCGGCAACGGGCAAACCAGCGCGCCGACCGCCGAGTCATCGCCGCCGACAGCGGCTCCGCCACCCACCGCCACCAGTGTACCGCCCACACCGACCCTTGCTGCCGACCAATTTGTGAATCCCGTGATCGATCGCGATTTCCCCGATCCAGATATCCTCAAAGTGGGCGAGCGTTACTATGCGTATGCCACCAATACTGGCACTGTCACTATTCAGGTCGCTGTGTCGGATAATCTGGTGGATTGGGAAATGTTGGATAACGCCCTGCCGGTGCTGCCAATGTGGGCACGCCCGGTCAATGGCCTCACGTGGGCGCCCGAAGTGGCCCAATTCGCCGATCAATACGTGATGTACTTTACTAGTCGCGATGAAGCGAGCGACAAACAGTGCATCGGCGTGGCGACCAGTCCCACACCTGAGGGGCCATTCACCGCCGACGATGCGCAAGCATTGATCTGCCAGGCCGAACAGGGCGGTTCGATCGACGCCAGCACCTTCGTCGATGACGATGGCACTCCCTACATTCTGTGGAAGAACGATGGCAACTGCTGTGGCCAAGATACGTGGCTCTACATCCAGCAACTCTCTCCCGATGGCCTTGCGCTTGTGGGAGAGCCAACCCAACTGATCAAACAAGATCAAGTGTGGGAGGGCAACCTGGTTGAAGGGCCGACGCTCTGGAAGCACGGCGATGCGTACTACCTGTTTTACTCGGCCAATAACTATGCTGGGCCAGATTACGCGATCGGCTACGCTGTGGCTGAGCATATCCTTGGCCCGTACACCAAGCCCAGCAGCACACCATTCCTGAGCACCGATTATCAGGGCGGCGCCGCGATCGGACCGGGTGGACAAGATATTGTGCTCGATGGTCAGCAGCAGCCGTGGATCGTGTTCCACTCGTGGAACTCTACTGGTAGCTACCGCGCGATGCATATCTCTCGGATAGTCTGGAACGATCGGACACCAACAGCCCTGCCGCTCACCAAAGGCCCTCAGACGCGACCCGCACCCTAACGACACAGGACTCGTCAATTCGATAAGAGGTGAGAACTTCCATGACAGCCAATCGTGATCTACCACTCTCCGGCGGTTTCTTCTGGGCCGGAGGCATTGAGGATACGTTTATCCCGCAGGAACGCCCTGGTTTGCGTGCGCTTGAGGAATACGAACTAACGCAACACTACGAACAGTGGCGCGCAGACCTTGATCGGGCGGCTTCGCTTGGTATCACCATGCTGCGTTGGGGTGTGCCGTGGTATCGCGTCGAATCTCAGCCTGGCGTATTCGATTGGAGTTGGATCGACGAAGTGCTCGACTACATGATCAACACGTTGCACATCCAGCCGATCGTTGATCTGATGCACTACGGCACCCCGCTCTGGCTCGAAGGCAGTTTCGTTGATCCCACCTACCCCGAGCGAGTCGCCGCCTACGAGGGCGCGTTTGCCGAACGCTACCGCGACTTAGTGCGCTACTACACACCGCTCAACGAGCCAACCGTCAACGCTGACCAATGTGGGCGATTGGGCATCTGGCCGCCCTACCTCACGGGCGACAAGGGTTTTGTGCAAGTGTTATTGCCGATCGCTCGTGGCATGCAATTGAGTGTGCAGGCCATCCGCGCTGCCGACCCCGACGCCATCTTTATTACGGCTGAGGCGATGGGTTGGAGCCGCGCGGCTGACCCTGGCGCGCAGGATGCCGCAACGTTCCGCGAGCAGTCGGAGTTTTTGGCTTGGGATCTGGTGAGTGGTTTGGTCGATCAGCAGCATCCGCTGTACGGATGGCTGATTCAGAACGGTGCAACCGAGGAGCAATTGGCGATATTACGCGAGAATCCTGTCGAACAAGATATTTTCGGGGCCAATTTTTATCCTTGGTCGGCAGTAGAGTGCTTTACGAATGCCGAAGGTGCTGTCGAGCAGCGCAGAATGCCCCGTGACGGCACATTGCTGGCCGATGTGCTGCGCCGCTGCTATGAACACACCGGGAAACCTGTGTGCATCACCGAAACCAGCGCCAACGAGGATATTACCGGGCGTGCCGAGTGGATGCGCGAAACGATCAATGCGGTACGCATCGCGCGGGCCGCAGGAATCCCTGTGATTGGCTACACTTGGTTCCCAATTATCACTATGATCGATTGGGAATACCGGTTAACAACACGCCCCCTAGCTGATTACTTGTTATACCTCGGCTTATGGGATTCCTACTTCGATGAAGGCGGTATACTAGAGCGTCATGAAACGCCGCTCGTTGCTCGCTATCGCGAGTTCGTCGAACGCGGAGAGCCATAATATTGTGGAGAAGGATATGTCCCGTACTCGTATAAATCTTGACGGCACTTGGGAGTTCTTTATCGACCCCGAACAGCATTTGCAGAGCCTCGAAGATGCCACAAGCCCGCGCCACATTCAAGTTCCTGGCCCGTGGCAGGCGCAATTCGAGGATCTGCGCAATTATTCGGGAATCGCGTGGTATCGCCGCTCGTTTGAGTTGCCTGCGGAGACGCCTAACGATGCTCCTAGCGTGTACGTCCTCCATTTCGGTGCCGTCGATTATCATGCAACCGTCTGGCTCAACGGGCAACTGATCGGTGAACACGAGGGTGGCTATCTCCCGTTCGAATTCACGGTTGATCATGCGCTGCGCCCGGGCCGCAACGACCTGGTGGTGCGTGTGATCGATGCGAGCAACGATTACGAGCGTTTTGCGAACTTTCCGTTCAACGAAGTGCCGCACGGCAAGCAGAGTTGGTACGGCCCGATCGGCGGTATCTGGCAATCGGTGACGTTGGAGCGCCGCGCCCCCACGCATCTCACGAGCCTTAAGATCACTCCCGATGTGGAGGGCGAACGTGCGCTGGTCTACGTGCGCCTGAACCGCGCCGCCGAGCAAGAGTACACCCTGCTGCTGACGATCACCGACCCGCAAGGACAGATCGCGCAGCACGAACAGACCATCGCTGCCGATTCCACGCAACACAGCGTGGTGGTGCCCATCCCTGAGCCGATGTTGTGGGATACCGAGCATCCGCATCTCTACACGCTCGAAGCCGCGCTGCAACCCAACCCCGCGATCATCAGCGATCGCCTGAGTTCGACGTTTGGCATGCGCACGATCGCCACCTCGCCGGATGGGCAACTGTTGCTGAACGGCAAAATTCTGTATCTGCGCGGCGCGCTGGACCAGGACTACTACCCGGAACTGATCTACACGCCCTTTAGCGATGCGCAACTCGACGATCAGTTCGCCAAGGCCAAGCATATGGGCCTGAACTGTCTGCGTACCCACATTAAGATCACTGATCCGCGCTACTACGACGCCGCCGACCGCGCTGGCCTGCTGATCTGGACCGAACTGCCCAACTGGGAGAACTTAACCGAGGCCACCAAGCGTCGCGCCCGCGACACACTCATCGGCATGGTCGAGCGCGATTGGAATCACCCGTCGATCATCATCTGGACGGTGATCAACGAGGGTTGGGGCCTTGAGTTGGCGGTGAACGCCGAGCATCGCGCCTGGCTCGCCGAAGCCTATAGTTTCATGAAGCAACTCGATCCGCATCGCCTGATCGTTGGCAACTCGGCGTGTCACGGCAACTTCCACGTCGTCACCGATATCGAGGACTTCCACAACTACTACGCAATGCCCGATCACGCCGAGCAGTGGCGCACGTGGGTGCGTAGCTTTGCGAGCCGCCCCGATTGGACGTTCGCGCACGAGTACACCTCCGTCGAGCACTGGCGCGACTATATGAGCGACCCGTGGGCCGACCGCAAGCTGCAACCAACCAGCGAAGTGCGCCGCAAAGGCAACGAACCGCTGCTGGTATCGGAGTTTGGTAACTGGGGATTGCCCGATGTCGCCAAATTGCGCGAGGGCTACGGCGGTAAGGAGCCGTGGTGGTTCGAAACGGGCATGGAGTGGGGCGATGGTGTCGTGTATCCGCACGGTGTCGAGCATCGCTTCCGCACGTTCTACCTCGATCAACTGTTTGGCGATCTTTCGAGATTGGCGGCGGCCAGCCAGCGAATGCAGTATCTGGCGCTCAAGTACGAGATCGAGCAGATCCGTCGGTATCCGAATATTGTTGGCTATGTGATCACCGAGTTCACCGATGTGCATTGGGAATCGAATGGCTTGCTCGACATGTGCCGTAACCCCAAAGCCTACTACAACATCATCGGCTCGCTCAACCACGACAATGTGTTGATCGTTGATAGCGAGCGAACGGTTTTTTGGGAGAAACAGTCGATCGAACTGCCGATATCGCTCTCGTACTTCAGCCCGCAGCCACTGGTCGAAGGGCGATTGGAATGGCAGATCGCTGATTGGCCTGAGACGCACGGTGTACGCGAGAATATCAACGCCAAACCCGGTCAACTGCTGCATCTTGGCGCTGTGAAGGCACAGGTGCCAGCGTTAGAGAAGAGCGCCCGTGTGGTGGTGCAACTGCGCCTGTTCGACGCGCAGGGTCAACAGGTGGCCAGCAACGATCACGAACTGTACGTGTTCCCGAAGGCCGCTGCGCAGGCTCCCACTGGGCTGATCTGGGCCGCGCCCGAACTCGCCGAGCAGTTGCCGGCGCTCGGCTACCAACTGACCGATGATCGTGCCCAGGCGCAGTTGGTGGTGGCCAACGTGATCACCGATGAACTGCGCGAATATGTGCAGAGCGGCGGACGGGTGCTGTGGCTCGATGCCACCAGCGAGAATCAGCAGACAGTGTTGGGCAATCTGAATGTGCGGCCACGCAAGGGCCAACCCTGGCAGGGCGATTGGGCCAGCAGTATGAGTTGGATCAATGAGAATCGAATGTTCCGCGCATTGCCAACCGAGCATCTGGTCGATTTCGCCTTCGCTGGCCTCACGCCCGATTACGTTATCACAGGCTTGCGGGCCTACGATTTCGCTGCCAACGTGCATGCGGGGCTGTTCGTGGGCTGGCTGCATCGCAACGTCGCCCTGGTTGCCGAGAAACGTTTCGGCGCGGGGCGCGTCCTGATCAGCACCTTCAACTTATCGGCACATCTCGTCTCCAATCCGGTGGCGCAGATTATGGTGCGCGATATGATCGCCGCGTTGCAGGACAGCTAATCGCGAAGAATCGGCTGCGCGAAGCACAACACCCGCGCTTGCGCAATCGCAACAGCTATACCCCGGTCGCTCGTTTGCTGGAGAAGCGAACGAGCGACCTTCACTTCCAGCCGCATGCCCCTATGCCCCCTGTGAACGTTCAACCACTGCCCATATTTGGCTTGCCAAGCCTCCCAACGGTTGTGCCACCCGCGCTAACAGTCCCTCTGGCCCCGCGAACTGCTCGTTTTGGCGCGCGAAACAGTGTTTAGCGTATGCGAATCATTCGTCGCTAGTGCTGAACGTTGGTTAGTGATCGTGAATCGTTCGTTTCTGATCGCGGATCGTGATTCACTGCTTGCGAAAGAGGTTTCATGGTACATAAACGCGCATAACCGCGCAGCAGAACGCAACGATCGCTCTGCTGCTGGGCTGATGCGCTTGGAAAGCGTAGCACATGTGGTTGGGTGATTTTTGTATGAACACCGTTTTAGTACAGCGTTTTTCATTCTTTGATGATCTCATTGTCATTCCGAACAAGCCGCTAGGCGACGAGAGGAATCTCATCGTTCTTCATCGTATGACACATTGAGATCTCTCACTTCGTTCGAGATGACAGCGTGTTTCGTTGCCTTTCATTGTCGTCCCGAACGAGTGTAGCGCGCCTTGGTCATGCTGAACGAGCGTAGCGAGTGGTGCATTGGTGAGTTCCTTCACTTTGTTCAGGATGACAGCGCTTCTTGTTGCTGCGTTGTTGCTACGAATGGAGTATGTATCACACACAGTCCGCCTATTGAACGGCATGATTCGACATTTCAATTGATACCAACACTTCTAGGTTAGGTGGTATCAAAGCGCTGCGCGTAGCAGCGCTTTGATACCACAATAAAAAGGCAATACCTTGCTGCCGCAGGCTACAACTGGTTTGCAAACACAACTATCCAACCAGATGAAGGATCAACAGCACAGCCCGATCTCATTGCGAGATCGGGCTGTGCGGCATCGGTGCGTGCTTACCGTGTTTACCGCCAAATACTCGGCAGATAGCTCATCATACGGATATCGTTAAGCGTCAACTCAAACAGTTCCACGCCGGTGCTGGGGGTGTATGCGCCAAACAGCACCTTGCCATTGCGTGGGAATAGTTCGTACGGGGCCGATGATATGGCGCCAGGCGCGAGGTTATAGACCAAGCGCGTTCCCACACTCGTGCCGTCCGACTGCCATAGCTCGAAGCCGTTGACGCCATCGTCGGCGACGAACAAGACTTTGCCGCTGGGGTTCGAGCCAACGATGTATTGGGGCGAGGAACTGGCAGCGCCTGGGTTGATATCCTTCAGACGCAGCGTGCCAGCGGCGGTTCCATCGCTCACCCATAGCTCGCGTCCACTGGTGCCATCGTCGGCGGCGAAGTACAGCGTATTGCCGATCGCGGCCAATTCGCTTGGCGAGGAGCTTCCTGTTGGGTGAATGTCCTTCACCCGTTGCGTGCCGTCGGCAGTGCCATCGGTGACCCACAGCTCGCGTCCGCTGGTGCCGTCGTCGGCCACGAAGTAGAGCCGATCGCCAACCACCGTCAGCGAATCGGGGTACGAGCCGCCCGCACCCGCGCGGATATCCTTCACCAAGCTCGTGCCTGCCTCGGTACCATTCGACTTCCACAGTTCATAGCCGTTGGTACCGTTGTTTGCCGCGAAGTAGAGCGTATTTTTGAAGACGGTGAGGTGAAGCGGCATTGAGTCGGCGCTGGGGTTGATGTTTTTGACCTGAGTTGTGCCCGCATCGGTGCCATCCGTCTGCCACAACTCGTAGCCATCGGTGCCATTGGAGGCGACGAAGTAGATGGTATTGCCAAGCCGCGTCAGCGATTGTGGGTTGGCATCGCCATCAGGGTTGATATCCGTCAAGACATCGGTGCCGGGATCTGTGCCATCGGAGATCCAAAGCTCGCGCCCAATGATGTCATGATCGGCGGCGAAAATGATGTGATTGCCGAGCGGGGTGAACTCTGCGGGCCACGAATCGCCTGGGAAATAGAGATCGCCGAGCGGCAACGTGCCATCATTATCGTTATTGATCCACGGTTCCACACCGATGTACTCATGTTCGGCGCTGAAGATGAGTTGATCGCCGAACGGCGTGAGCGACCGAGGCGCACTCCCATACCGGTCGGTGTATCCATCGAGGACAAGCGCCGTGCCAGCTGTGGTACCGTCGGTGACCCATAGTTCGCTGCCATGCGGGCCATCGAACCCGGCGAAGTAGATCTTGCCACGGCTTTCGGTCAGTTCGTGCGGCGTGCTGTTGCCGATCTGTTGCTCGTCTACCACCAACGGCACTGTGCCGCTCGATGTACCATTGCTAGTCCACAACGTTTCACCGTATTCATCACCATCGGCACTGAAGAAAAGACGATTGCCAAGGGCGGTCAGCCACTTGGGATTCGAGCTAAGCGGGCCGGACATAATGTCTTTGACGGGTACAGTGCCTTCTTCAGTCCCATTCGATCGCCACAGTTCAACGCCAAAGCTGCCATCGTTGGCGGCATAGTAGAGCGTATTGCCGACCGCCGTGAGATTATGCGGCTGTGAGCCATCCAGGATATTGACAATTTTAACCACCGTGGTATTTTCTTCGGTGCCATCAGTTACCCAGAGTTGAAATGCACCTAGAAACGCTTCGGCGGCGAAGAAGAGCTTATCGCCAACCACGGTGAATTGTTCGGGATAATAGATCTCGCAGCCACACTCCTCGTAAAACAGATCGGTGCCTGCTTCGGTGCCATCGCTGCTCCACATAAGCATATCGCCGTAGCCATCATCGGCACTGAAGAAGAGCTTATTCTTGAAGATGATCAGTTCACTTGGGTATGAGCTATCGGGGCCAGGATTCAGATCGCCGACCATTGCGGTACTGCCACCCGAGCTCTTCCAAAGCTCATAACCATTCGTATCATCGTAGGCTTGGAAGTAGAGCGTCGTAGTGCCGTAGGCTGTCAACCAACTTGGATCGAGCACAGGGGCGTTGGTGGCATCCAACACGCGTACTGTCCCCGCTGCGCTGCCATCGGATTTCCAGAGTTCCTTGAAATCGCCGCCTGTCTCAGCGCCGAAGTAGAGGGTGGTGCCTACGGGGGTGAGTTCGTAGGGGTTGGAATCGCTATTGCCCGCGACCAGATCGTTCACAAGCTGCGTGCCTGCGGCGGTGCCATCCGATTTCCAGAGTTCGCGCCCCGCGACACCATCGTTCGCAGTGAAGTAGAGGGTATTGCCAACGGCTGTCAGTTCTTTCGGCTGCGACCCCACACTGCCCGGGAAGATATCCTTCACGAGCACGGTGCCATCAGCCGTGCCATCGGTCTTCCAAAGCTCGAAGCCGTTCACTCCATCCGTTGCGTTAAAGTAAACGGTGTTTCCAACCACCGTCAGATTGGTTGGCTTGCTATCATTGGCGCCCGGATTGATGTCCTTGACCAGGCGGGTGCCAGCAACCGTGCCATCACTGCGCTATAGCTCGCGCCCGAATGGGCCAACATGTTGCGCGAAGTAGAGCACATTGCCTACAACCGCAAAATCGCTGGGGTTGGCGAAGCCACGTTTGCTTTGGTTGATATCTTTGAGTAAACGAATGGGGGGTTCGATCGGACCTTGGGCATGGACGGGTAGAACAACAAGGAAAGATAACGACAGAGTGAGCAACAACGTTAACGCGCGACCATAAGCGGATGTGCTTGGGCGAGAGGAAGAATAGCTCATACGCGCTCCTTGATATTGAGTTGGTAATCCGATGCCATATGTATTGTAGTCGTTTTTAATGGCACCATGAGTTGAGTTTTGGTGAAAATGTTGCGGTGGAGACGTGTTGTGTCAACTGCTAACTTTCGTGAGCTCGACGGATACCCATCGAATAGCACTATCGCTAGACATAAAAATCGGCTATGGAGTGATGTAGTGGATCACCCCATAGCCAATGGTTCGGTGGTAGGCGAGAAGTTAGATCACGCGGTCGTTGCCGCCGTCCACAGCGATCTGCGCGCCAGTGGTGCAGGCGAACAGCGGCCCACACAACTCCGCCGCGAGATCCGCCACGGCCCGGCTCGTCACCTCGACATGCAGCACGTTGTTGGTCTTGTACTCCTCGACCGACAGGCCGTAGCTCGCCGCACGCGCCTTGAGCACTTCCTCAGTCCAGAGTGCCGTATCGAACACCGCGTTGGGGTGCAGCACATTCACGCGGATGTTATCGCTGCCCCACTCCAGCGCAGCGACGCGCGCCAACTGCGTGAGGGCCGCCTTCGAGGCGGAATAGGCCGCCGCGCCCGGCCCAGGTGCAGGCACGTTCTTGGAGCCGATGATCGCCACGCGACCGCCCCGTGGCGCGAGTTTGAGTAGCGGATGCGCCTCGCGCAACAGCACCAGATTGGCATCCAAGTTGATCTTGAAGGTGCGATCCCACTCCGCCAGCGGCATCGCAGCGATCTTCTTGCTCGACGGGAAAATGCCTGCGTTCAAGATCAGCATATCCAAGCCACCGAAGGCTCGCACACCCGCCTCAAGGGCGTTGCCGATCGCCTGCTCGTCAGATACGTCGCAGACGATGCCGAGCACTTGCGGGCGCTTGAACAATGTCTCGATGGCGGGGTTGAGATCGAGCGCGATCACCGATGCGCCACGGGCTACCAGCGCCTCGACGCAGGCTTTGCCGATGCCGGAGGCCGCGCCAGTCACCAACGCGACTTCGCCAGCGAACACCGGCGGCTTGCCACCCTTCTTCAGCTTGGCTTGCTCCAGATCCCAGTATTCCACATCGAAGATGTCCTGTGCGGGGAGCGCTTGGTAGCCGCCCTCAGCGGTGGCGCGCAGGATAATGTCGATCGTGTGGCGGTAAATGTCCTCCGCGATCGCGGCATCCTTGGCCGTGCGACCCACCGTGCAGAGTCCGAGTTGCGGATCGAGCACCAAGCGCGGCGCAGGGTCGAGCATGGTCAACTGCTGAGCGCTATTGGGCGCGTGCTGCTCGAAGTAGGCACGGTATTCCTCGACATACGCGGCCACATCGCGGCCCACCATCGGCAGGCGCTTGGTGCGAATGACGTGATCGGGGGTGGCGGGGCCTTGGCGGGCGATGACGCCCACGTCGGCACGGCGCGCGAAGTTCAGACACTGCTCGTCGCTGTGCGTCGCAACGATCATCGGTGCGCCCGCCGCCGCCGAGATGTCGCGGCGCAGTGTGGCGATCTCTACGCGCTGTTCGGCGGGTGCTGGGGCGACTTCGATCTGTGCGCCCGGCGCGATCGTGAAGCGCTCCAGGTAGGCCTCGGCCTCGGAGACGAGTGCGATGTGCTGCTCATAAGCTTCGCGCGCGGTGGCGCCGAAGGTGAATAGGCCGTGGTTGAGCAACACCATACCAACTGTTTGCGGGCCAGCCTCGCGCTGCCAGTATTCGTGGCACACCTTGGCTAACACAAAGCCTGGCATAGTGTACGGCACCATCACCACGCGATCCCCGAACACCTCGCGGATGCGCTCGGCGCCGTTGGCCGTGTTGGTGATCGTCACGATCGCATCGGCGTGCGTGTGATCGACGAAGGTGAACGGCAGAATCGCGTGCAGGATCGCCTCAACCGATGGCGATGGCGCCGATGGGTCGATCGTGGCGACGCGCAGTTGGCGGGCCATCTCTTCGTCGCTGAGTTTGTCGAGTTTGGCGAGTTTCAGCAGGTCGCGCATACGCACGGGCGCGAAGCCAGGCTTCTCGATGGTGGCCAGGTCCCAGCCGCTGCCCTTGACATAGAGGATGTCTTCATCTTCACCAAAGATGTTCTTCGTTGTGATTTTGACGGATGTGTTGCCACCGCCGTGCAGCACCAGCGATGGGTTGCCACCCAGCAAGCGCGAGGTATAGACGCGCAGCCCCAGATCATCTTCGTAGCGAGCCGCTTCTTGATCATTCCATAAACTTTGCATTGTAGCCTCTTGATAATGAACTTAAACTCCAATAAAGACGCCATCGAGTGAGAAACCTGCCACCCGCGACATGCCTGTACCGATCGCCGCTGTTAATTGCACATTGCGCTGTTCGCCGGGTTGTAATGTCATCTGTTGATGCCGCTCGATCGCTCCGGCAAGGCTATCGCCGGGGTAGTGTGTCCATGGCTCAAGTGCGAGCACGTAGCTGTGGCCATACCAAGGGTACTCGAATGTGCCGTTCGCTTCATTCCAGAACCACAGGTGTGGGAAGGCATCGAGAGTCCATGCCATACCGAAACTGACCTTCATCCGCTGATTGGTGATCGCGTACCAACCCTCCGGCAAGTCCTTGAGGTACAGCATATCTGCCGTGCCTGCGCCCGGTGGCTGCACTCGGCTCACGTCAACGAGCGATCCGTCGCGCCCGGGGCCCATTGGCCAGGCGAACTCTTGGCCCGGCACTAGGCGCTGCGTCTCGTAGCGCAACTGCGGGTGGGCCAGCGCTGTGCACGGGGGCACATCGATCACGCAATCGCCATCCAGGAAGGGCGCGCCAAAGGCTGGATGATGGCCCCAAGTCAGATCAAACGGCACCAAGCCGAGGTTGGTCAAGGTTTCATCGATCTTCAGCGCCGATGTCTCGCCCAGGCTGAGCGTTTTTTCGATCAGCAGGGGCGAACGCAGCGAGCGGGCAGTCAATTTGACGGCCACGCGCTCCGGCGTGTCCTCCACGATCTGCCAACTCCACGGCAGAAGCGACGTTTCGCCTTGTGTGGGATACGTTGCGCCCGCTACTGTGGTGGCAGCGCCGCCGTTCGGCAGAATCTCCTGCCATCCGCCTGGGTAATAGTCGAGAAACTCACGACGACTCGTGGTATCGGAGGGGTAGACTTTCTCCAGCGTCCAAAATCCGTTTGGCGTGCGCCACATCACGTCCAAATCGAGCGGTTTATAGCGGAACTCAACGATATCGCTGCCCAGTTCGGGCAGGATAGTCACTCGTAATAAGCTGTTTTCCAGCACTAGAGCGTCGAAGCCGCGTATCGTCAGTTCATCGACGATGCGCGCACCATGGTTTCGCAAACGATCTCGTCGCATCAGTTTATTCACCAGATGTTGCAAAGCAGATTGTGATAGCGTCATTGTAAATCGTATCGAATAAAACGCAAAACGTTTTGCTAACGTGAGTGATACCCAAGTTGGTTGGACAATCGGAGTGAAAAATGCGGAATGCGCCTGTTCGCGCCTATGTGCGGTGCTGAAGTGGTGTGCTACTATGCCGCACCTCGTCATATCACGTTTGTTTTTCTCCAAACGAAACGTGTCTGGCTGCGGTGGGATGAATCGCGCTCTCATCGTACATCATTCCTCAGCCCAATCTCCACTCTGTTCGTGCCCAAACTGCAGTGATGTTGTGGGTTGTCCTCTGTGGCATTGCCTATCTACATCTGGTCTGCTCCGTATTGTTTGGCAGCAGGGCGATCAGTCGAAGGGCGGATGGGAAGGGCGGCTGGCGATGTGGTATAGTGTGCGCGTACACTTCGACTCGTGAGGAGGTTCCACCATGCCATTCATCTTCCACAATATGAGTGCGTTCGTCGCTTGTGGCGAGCGTGTGTGTATAGGTGTGGCTGTGGATCAATGAGCCTTTAAACGTGCAACAATAGCTAGTGTCCTCGCCATCCGGTCGTGGAGCGACTGGTTTGGTTGAGACTCTATTGTTGGCGTATCGATAACTGATATTGAGCGCGGCTACGGCTATACATGCCGTGGTCGTTTGGTGCATAACGGCCTCGGAAATGGCTTCCGTGGCTTTTTTTGCACTTTTTGCGCGGCCATGGGCTTCCCATGGTCGTTTTTTTGTGCCTGCGGAGGTTGAGCTATGTATTGCTCGGTTTGGTATGAGGCTTTGCGTTTGTATCAGGAGGTTTCTTGATGAAGGGTCGTTGGAAACGGTTTTTGTCGTATTACAAACCCTATTGGCGGCTGCTGTTGGCCGATATCGTGTGTGCGATGGTGCTTTCGGCGATTACACTGGTGTTGCCGCTCTACACGCGCCACATCACCAAGACGATCCTGGCCAATACTGCGCCGGATATGTTGTGGCAGATCTACGGGGCGGGCGCGGTGATGCTAGTGTTGATTGCGGTCTATATCGCCTGCAATATGTTTGTCGATTATCGCGGGCATATGATGGGCGCGCTGATCGAGCACGACCTACGGCGTGAGTTGTTCGATCACTATCAGCGCTTGCCGATGAGCTTTTACGATCAGCACAAGACGGGCCAGTTGATGAGTGTGATCGCGCACGATTCGTTCTGGTTAGCGGAGTTCTACCACCACGGCCCCGAGGATCTGCTGATTGCGGTGCTGAAGTTTAGCGGCGCGCTGGTGATCCTGTTTGTGATCGATTGGCGCTTGAGTTTGCTGGTGACGGCGCTGTTGCCGTTCTTTGCCCTGTACACCTACTACTTTAACAAGCGGATGCGGCGGGCGTTGCAGCGCAGCGTCGAGCGAGTCTCGGAGATCAACGCGCAGGTGGAGGATACGCTGGCAGGCATTCGGGTGGTGACATCGTTTACGAACGAGGAATTAGAGCGCCAGAAGTTTGCGGTGGCGAACAAGAACTTTGTGCGGGCGCGGGGCGATGGCTACCTGAGCGAGGCGTTCGTCGATAGTGGGATGCAGGCGTTTGCGCAGTTGCTCTCGCTGGTGGTGATCGTGTTTGGCGGCGTGGCGATCGTGAGGAACACGCTCGATCTGGCCGATCTGCTGGCGTACCTGCTGTGCGTGGGTATTCTGCTCGATCCGATCGAGCGGGTGGTGAACTTCTCGCGGTTGTATCAGGAGGGCATCACCGGATTCAACCGTTGTATGGAGATCCTGGAGTTGCAACCGGCGATTCAGGATGCGCCGCAGGCCCATGAACTGGGGCGTGTGCGCGGCGAGATCGAGTTCCGCGATGTGTACTTCCGCTACGGCGAGCAGTACGATGATGTGTTGAAGGGGTTCTCGCTGAAGATCGAGGCTGGCGAGTATGTGGCGCTGGTTGGCTTCTCGGGGGTGGGCAAATCGACGATCTGTTCGTTGATCCCGCGCTTCTACGATGTCACAGGAGGCAGTGTGATGGTCGATGGCTACGATGTGCGCGATGTGACGCTGCATTCGCTGCGCCGGAACATTGGCATAGTGCATCAAGACACCTATCTGTTCTCGGGGACGGTGGCGCAGGCGATCGCGTATGGCGACCTGAGCGCGAGCCGCGAGCAGGTGATCGCAGCGGCGAAGCAGGCGAACGCCCACGACTTCATTATGCAGTTGCCGCAGGGCTACGATACCGATATCGGTCAGCGCGGTGTGAAGCTTTCGGGCGGGCAGAAGCAGCGTTTGAGCATTGCGCGTATGTTCCTCAAGAACCCGCCGATCATTATTCTGGATGAGGCGACCAGTGCGCTAGACAATGTGAGCGAGCAGGCAGTGCAGCGCTCGCTGGAGGAGTTGGCGATGGACCGCACGATGATCGTGATCGCGCACCGCCTCTCGACGATCCGCAATGCGCAACGGATCATCGTGCTCAACGAGAATGGCATCGTCGAGCAGGGCACGCACGAGGAATTGTTGGCACTCGGCGGTGAGTATGCCAACACCTACAACCTGCATGTGAATATAGTGTAGGGCGTGATCGGATCAGAGCGGCTTGTACATGACGATGCGCTTGGCCATAGGCAGGCCCGCATCGGCTTCCTCTTGGTAGATGCGTTTCAGTTCGGGGGTGAGCGTGGCGAGGTCGAGGGTTTGGAAGCCAAGCCGCGTGTAGTACGGGCCATTCCAGGGCACATCGGAGAAGGTGGTGAGCGTGAGTGCAGGTGCTTCGTGCCCGCGCGCCCACTTAGCCACGGTGTCGATGAGCTGTGCGCCGATGCCACGGCGTGCATAGCGCGGGTCAACGTCGATCTCGCGGATAAACACCGAGCCAGGGATGGCCTGCGCAATCACGAAGCCGATCGGTTCGTCGTTCGCATCGGTGGCGACCCATATCAGATCGTTGAGCAGGTCGATCTCTTCACTGATCAGTGAAGAATCGGCCAGATGCGGGTAGGGCGTGTTGCGGAAGAGTGCTGCTGCGGCGCGTTCCACCGCTGGGAGTTTGCCGAGATCGTCGGGGCGGGCTGGGCGAATGGCGTTCAACATGATTTCTCTCTCTACCGAAAACGGCGGTTAGCCGGTACGCTTGGTGCTGACGCAAGTATGCACCGCGTCAGCACCAAGCGTTGCACTTAATCGTCGCGGTAGGCAGCCTGCATCAAACCTTTAATGTAGCCAATCGCAAATAGGCGACCGAGCGTTTCGTAGCCGGGGAAGCGATTGCTTTCACCTGCTAGCGTTGGGACATGATCTGGTCGTAGGACGCCAGTATAGCCGATTTTGCGATACATCCGCAAACATGCCAGCATGTCGGTCTGGCCGTCGTCGTGGAACGTCTCTTCGAAACGTTCGGCGGTGCCGCGCACATCGCGGAAGTGGACGAATGCGATCTTCTTTTGGCTGCCGAAATGCTCGATCACGCCGGGCAGATCATCGGTCATCAGGGCGAAATTGCCTTGGCAGAGTGTGATACCGTTCGATGGGCTTGGCACAAGGTCGATCACGCGCTGAAACGCATCGACGCTGACGATGATTCGTGGTACGCCACCCACCGAGGGGAGCGGCGGGTCGTCGGGGTGCAGCGCCAGCGTGACACCCGCTTCTTCGGCGACGGGCAGCACTTGTTCGAGGAAGTAGCGCAGGTTATCCCAGAGCTTTTCGGCTGTGAGATTCAGGCCTTCGGGCACGGGGATGGTCGGCACATCCTTGATATCGAATGCGGTGACGAGTGCGCCGCCACGGGTGGGCTTATCGACGACGGTGCGGCCCCACGACTCGAAGGCCATGAAGTTGTAGCACCACACTTTGATGCCTAATTGGCCCATGGCGCGCAGCATGGTTTTGATCAGTTCGATCTCCTCGTCGCGACCGGGCAAACCGAGGCGCACTTTCTCCATCGGCGGACTGCTTTCGAGCACCACGAGTTCGAGATTGTGTGCGGCGTAGCTCGCCTGCAACGCCCGCAGCGATTCAAGCTCCCATGGGTAGTCGCCGAGGGCGGTGCGCTCAACCTCGTGCGCCTCGATGCTGCCGTGGTTGGTCGTCCACGAGAATGCGCCGGTTTCATCGATCGATGAAGGGTAGGGCAGCACACCGACGGCGTAGTTGACGCCAACTTGGTGCACTTGTTTCCACAGAAGCGAGGGCACTGGCGGCAGGAGTTCTGCGATTTTGATCATAGTTGGTTCCTTTATGGGCGTGAGAATGGGATATCACAGCACACCATGCTGCTCGATCAGGGCGAGCAGTTGGATGCGGTTGCGTTCTAGATGCGCGTTTTGGGCTGCACGGGCGGCAGCAACGTCGCCTGCGCGGTACGCTTCGAGGATCGCGGCGTGTTCGGCTTCGTCTTGGCGTGCGCTGTCCAACGCACGGTGCGAGTAGACCCGCGCGATCTGCACGTGGCTGTTGAGCGAGGTGTAGAAGTTATACACTTGGCGGTTGTTGCAGCGTTCCACCAGGATCAGGTGAAAGCGCTCGTCGTGTTCGCTGTAGCGACGGTAATCGAAGCTCTGATCATCCTCGGCGCGTAGCAGCAGGCTCGCTTGGGTCAGCTCCGCCTCCAGCGCGTCGAGGTCGTGCGGCGTGAGATGCTTCAGCGTGTGCGGAACCATCCACTCCTCAATCATTTGGCGGGCGGCGAACATCTCGCTAAAGATCTCGGCAGTGAGCGGGCTGATGTAGGTGCCGACGCGGTTCCGCCGGATCACCAATCCTTCGCGCTCTAAACGAGCTATCGCCTCGACAATCGGCATCCGGCTCACACCCAAGCGTTGGCTCAGTTCGTTGAGGTCGATTTTGCTGTTCGGCTTGAGTTCGCGCTCGATGATATGGCGCTTGAGGATGTCGTAGGTTTGCTCGCTCAGACTGCGGTGAAAGATTTCATTCACCTGCTACTCCTCCTACGATGTGATATGGTGCTGGTATGTAATATATTACAGAAAGGGTGTCATGTCAAAGTGAGGTAAAAACTCATGATTGTTGATCGAAATTGAAATAAAAATATCTCAGTAAAGAACTGTTTTACACTGTTACGAATAGTAATAAACTGTTATAATAGCGCCCGGTAGATGGACAATTTGGTTCCGCCTGGGCAGTCCTTTCGTTTGAGATAGATCGTGGTCAGGTGTTCGTGCTGATGCATGTATACCGGGCCATGTTTGTTTTCTCTGGGAATGATCATCCATATCTCTTGAAAAGAGAAGGTATCCCAGTTGTATTCACACTCAAAATATTCTGGTACTATACGAACACAAGAGGTTGTGATCTCAGTGAGGTGACTCACAAATTCTCTTCTCAAGGAGGCTTGGATGAACGGATCGGGGGAAACACCGGGACATATTTCGCGTCGTCAATTTCTACGGTGGGCCACTGTAGGCACAACGAGTCTCTTATTGGCCGCTTGTGGTCAGTCTGCAGGCAATTCCGCAGAGGCGGATGGTGACGATCCTAACGCTCCTGGTGTAACAACTTCTACAACAATTCGCCTACAATCGTTTCTCGATCCTCGTGGCTCATCAGCTCGTGAAAAAGCCTTAGCGACGATCTTAGATCGATTCCATAGGGATCATTCCAATATACAGGTCACTGTTGAGGTCGTTTCGATCGAACAACTGAAGTCGGTCGTCCAAGAGCAGGTGAAGGCATCGAATGCTCCAGAGGTGACCTTCTTCCAGTCTCAGTACATCACCCAAGCAGTGCTTAACAATACGCTCACCCCGTTAGATCCCTTGATTTCGGGTATGGGGAGCGAGTGGCGTAATCAATTCTCCAATCAGGATTTGTGGTCGCAGTCGGTCATCAACACCAAGAAGTATTCGCTTGCCTTGGGTGAGAATGTTCGAGTGTTGTTCGCCCGCCCTCAGCTGATCACCGAGGCTGGACTGGATGCCACGGTTGGGCCACAGACGCTGACCGAATTGACGGAGTTTGGTCGCCGCCTGACTAACGAATCCACCTATGGCCTTGCTATGCCTTTAGCTCAGTCCGGCTCGACGATCGAGTTGACATTTAACTCGTTGTACTGGGGATACGGTGGCGATGAGCACCTCGATGTTGCGGGTCGTGCTATCTTCAACAACCTAGCAGGTGTGAAGGCGCTCGATTTTATGTACAAGATGGTGCACGATTGGAAGATCACTTCGCCGGATGCGCCCTCTTTGTCGTACAGCGATCTCTCCCGTCAATTCGGCGAGGGTCGGTTTGCGATGATCTTGGATGGCGGCCATCGCTTACAAGATTGGCAGGCCCAAGGCTTGAATGAAGAGACGTTGGTTGCTTATCCATTCCCGAATTCAACTGGCGGGCCTGGTCCAATGTTCATCAACTCGTTCGACCTTGCCATTCCTAACGGGCATTCGGAGGCGCGACAAGAGGTGGCTTGGAAGCTGATTAGCTACTTCTTTACGCCCGAGAATATCCGCGAGTTCTCGATTGCAAATGGTTCGTTCCCGCCGCTAGCATCGCTCGCTAATGAGCCAGAATTCAATACACCGTGGCATCAGACGATGCGAAAGGTGCTTGATCAGTACGGGCGCACATTGCCGAAGACAGCTAACCTCAATGAGATCAACACCGTACTGTTGGCTGCGTTGAGTAAGCTGCTTGAGACGGGTCGTGGCACACAGCAACTGCTCGACGAGGCGGTTCGCAGCTACAACGAACAGGTTGGCTTGTCATAAGCACTATCGGCTGAGGATGAGAGCAGGGGCGGCGATGAAGAATCGTCCCCCTGTTTTCGTTTGAATAGCGTTTTGGCGGAATAATGCGTATGAAAGGGCTATATTCGCGTTACTTGTGGCATTGGTCTTGCCAACCTATATACTATACGCTATCATTGCATACTCCCAAATCTTGGGCGCACATTGAACTCCTTCCACGTCATCGTCCACAACCATTCACGCTCAAACAAAGTGGTTGTACCTGGTAACATCGCTTCACGGTGCCTTGTTGTATTGCAAAAGATGAAGGAAGACGCATGATGGCGAACTCGCTTACGCAGAGCCCAGCTTGGGCCGCGCTTCAGACCCACTATCAGCAGATCAAAGACCTTCACCTCCGTCAACTCTTTGCTGAAGATCCAGAACGCGCTCAGCGTTTCACGCTCGAAGCCGCCGGACTCTATTTCGATTATTCCAAACAGCGCATCACCTCCGAGACGATCGCGCTCCTTGTGCAGTTAGCCGAACAGAGCGGTTTGGCCGAGCGCATTGCGGCGATGTTTCGCGGTGATAAAATCAATATCACCGAGAACCGCGCGGTACTCCACACGGCGCTGCGCGCGCCACGCGATGCAACGATCGTTGTCGATGGCGTCAACGTGGTGCCCGAAGTGCATGCGGTGCTGGATCGCATGACCGATTTCGCCGAGCGGGTGCGTTCCGGCGCCTGGGTCGGTCACACGGGGATGCGCATCCGCAATATCGTAAACATCGGCATTGGCGGCTCCGACCTCGGCCCGGTGATGGCCTATCAAGCGCTGCGCCACTACAGCGACCGCAATCTGGTCTTTCGTTTCGTCTCGAACGTCGATGGGACCGACTTTGCGGAGGCGACCCGCGACCTGAACCCCGCCGAGACCCTCTTCATCATCTCGTCCAAGACCTTCACCACCCTCGAAACGATGACCAACGCCCGCAGCGCTCGCGATTGGCTGGTCGGCGCGCTCGGCGATGAGCAGGCGGTCGCCAAACACTTTGTGGCAGTCTCGACGAATGCCGCCGAGGTGTCGAAATTCGGCATCGATACGGCCAATATGTTCGAGTTTTGGGATTGGGTCGGCGGGCGCTATTCGATGTTGTCGGCGATCGGTCTCTCAACGATGCTCGCGATCGGTCCCGACAACTTCCGCAACTTGTTGGCCGGTGCGCACGCGATCGATCGTCACTTCCAAACTGCGCCGTTCGACCAGAATATCCCGGTGCTGATGGGCTTGCTGGCAGTGTGGTACAGCAACTTCTTCGGGGCCGAGACGATCGCCGTGCTGCCCTACGATCAATACCTGGCGCGCTTCCCGGCATACCTCCAGCAACTAACGATGGAGAGCAACGGCAAATCGGTCACGCTCGACGGCAATCAGGTGGATTATCAGACTGGCGCGATCTACTGGGGCGAGCCGGGTACCAATGGCCAGCACTCGTTCTATCAACTGATCCACCAAGGGACGCGCCTCATCCCCTGCGATTTCATTGGGTTTGCGCGCAGCCTGAACCCGCTCGGCAATCATCACGACTTGCTAATGGCCAATATGTTTGCGCAAGCCGAGGCGCTCGCCTTTGGCAAAACCGCCGATGAAGTGCGGGCCGAAGGGACGCCCGATTGGCTAGTGCCGCACCGCACGTTTGCGGGAAATCGGCCATCCAGCACTATTCTAGCCGAACAACTCACCCCCGCAGTGTTGGGTGCGCTGATCGCATTGTACGAACATAGTGTGTTTGTGCAGGGTATCATCTGGCAAATCGACTCGTTTGATCAATGGGGTGTGGAGTTGGGCAAAGTGTTGGCCCAGCGCATCATCCCAGAGTTGTCGAGCGAGAGCGCGCTGGCCCATGATACTTCGACCAACGCGCTCATAGCACGCTACCGTGCGTTGCGCTCTGGGTAGCGCACGGGGGCGGAAAGGACCATCTATGGTTTGGTCGTTCCGTTTCGGCAGTTCTCTCCTGTCATTCATTCTTCTTGTCAGCGTAATGACGGGCTGCGGTGTTGCAGACACTGGCCAGTCCGTCATTACTGTGTCGGCGGTTGTAGAAACACAGCCTGTTCCAAACACTGGCGATGCCGCCGATGATCCCGTCATCTGGGTGAATCCAACCCATCCAGAACTGAGCGTCGTCATCGGCACCGATAAAAAAGGCGGCCTTGGCGTCTACGATCTCGGGGGCAGATTGATTCAGTATGTCGAGATTGGAAACGTCAACAATGTTGATCTACGCAATAATTTCAACCTGAATAATGTGCCCATCACGCTCGTGACGGCTGGCGAACGTCGGCGCGACACATTGGAGATCTATCGGCTCAACCCCGCCACGCGCAAGCTCGAAAACATTGCCGCGCGAGCCATTGAAACCGTTGGCGTGTACGGTTCGTGTATGTACCACAGTCGCATCAGTGGCAAATTCTACTATATCGTCACATCGGAGAAAGGCGAGGTGGAGCAGTGGGAGCTGTTCGCCACGCCGCAGGGCAAAGTCGATGCGACACGGGTGCGTGCTTTCACGGTCGGCTCCCAAACCGAGGGCTGCGTGGCCGATGATGAACTTGGCCATCTGTACCTTGCTGAGGAAGATGTGGGAATTTGGAAGTACGGTGCCGAACCGAACGCTGGCACAACGCGTACACAGATAGACGCTGTCGGCAGTAAAGGCAACCTCACCGCCGATGTGGAGGGATTGGCGATCTACAAGACCGGCAACACCACGGGCTACCTCATCGCCTCGAATCAGGGCGATAACTCCTACGTGATCTACGATCGTGCTGGCAACAATCGTTATATCGCAACGTTTAAGATCGGCGCGAGCGCCACGATAGATGCCGTTACCGAGACCGACGGCCTCGATGTGACCAGCGCCAACCTTGGCCCGAACTTCCCGCGAGGCATGCTGGTGGTGCAGGATGGCAACAATCGCCCGTGCAATCAAAACTTCAAGTACGTCCCGTGGCATACCATCGCAGCAGCTGTTGGATTGCCCGCATCAACAAACGCGCAACTCCCATTGCCAGTCGACACGTCCAACAGCGAGCCTGTTCCTGCTGCCACGTCTGTTCCCACGCCTATTCCAGCTGAATGCAATGTGGTTCAGGCACCTGGCGGCCCCGTGTTTATGCCGATGCTGCTGCGTTAGCGGCGCTTCTCGTGCTCTGTAGCGCAAAACGACGCGTACGTGTTCTCATCTGCGCATCAGAGACATAGCGAATGCTACGTGCTATAATGGCATTGATTTGGGTTGGCGTTCTCTGTTGCATTCTGAACCGCCAACCCCCACTTATCTTTTTCAAGCAATGCTGATAGCTAGTGTAGCGATCTGTTGTTCGTAGATGAGGAATAACTGTGCCCAAGTGGAGTGATTTCGGAAATATTTGGACCACCTTGCGCGAGCTCGATGTTAATGCCATTCGTGATGAGGCCGAGCGACCGTTGCGCATCTCAATTGTCGGTCACGATACCGCATTGAACGAAATCGATCGCATGCTGCACAGTGGTCCGAATCGTTATCCCGCCGGGCCGAATCCCCTAGAACTGATTCCACTTGCTCAGGCTCCAGAGCGTGCATCGGCTGTGAATCAAGCCAGTATGCTCATCCTAGCCATCGATGCGCGCAACACCCTGACACCAGCCGAGGTTGCTGCCTTTAGCAAACTCGAAGCGCTCGCCCTACCCTTTTTAGTCGTGTTACTGTTCGCCGATCGCCTGCCAGTGGGCGAGACGAGTCTGCCGCCTGCTGTGAACGCACGGATGATCGCAATTGCCGACCCCTATGCGCTCAATGCTGCGGATCAGCTTGCAACAGCGTTTTTCACGCGCCTACCCTCGGAATTGCATCTATCGGCTGCGCGGCGCTTATCGGGCCTGCGTGGGGTGTTCGCTCGCGAACTGATTGGCAGCGTGTCGTTCTCGAACGCCGCCTACGCACTCGCATCCGGCCTCCCCGAGCAGATCCCGATCATGAACGTGCCGTTTGCCGCCGCCGACATTCTGATTCTCACGAAAAACCAAGCATTGCTTGTCTACAAACTCGCACTCGCCTACGGTGCCCAAGCCGATTTCCAAGCCCGTATCCGCGAAGTGCTTCCTGTGATCGGCGGCGCATTCCTGTGGCGTCAAGCCGCACGCAGTCTGATTGGGCTGATCCCCGTGTGGGGCCTCGTACCGAAGGTCGCCATCTCCTACGCCGGAACCTACACCACCGGCGTTGCGGCGTGGCGCTGGTACGATAGCGGCGAAATTGTCTCAGCCGAGCAGATCAAACGCATTTCGAGCGAAGCAATCGCCATCGGTCGCAAGCGTGCCGCAGAAATGATCGAACGAGCGCGCACTGCGAGAAGCCAAGTAACCGATCGCGTACAAGAGCAGAGTAGCGGCCTGCTCGACCGGGCTAAACGCGTGTTTACGCGCCGTAAACGACCCGAACTACCACCCCAGGAATAAGCTTGTTTTGGTGCCTCAACGCGCAAATACAACATCATCAGCAATATTATCTGCCAGCGAATATGGTTGTGGGTGCTAGTGGCATACTAGCACCCCGTCGTAGTCGTAACGCAACAACGTTTTTCTTCAGGAGGATTTGTGGAACGCTTTGTGATTGAGGGCGGTCGCCAACTCAATGGCACAGTTACGCCCGCTGGAAATAAAAATGCCGCCCTACCGCTCCTTGCTGCTACGCTTCTGACCGAGAAGCCCGTTGTACTGCAGAATATTCCGCAAATTGGCGATGTCGGCAACAAAATAGCACTCTTGCGCAAACTTGGCGTTGCGGTCGAGCCAAACGGCGATCATAGCTGGCAGATCCATGCTGAGCAGATCGGCGACGAACAGCCCGATGTAGCCCTCGCCCGAACCATTCGCACCTCTACGCTGCTCGCTGGCCCACTGTTGGCGCGTCGAGGTCACGTCGTGCTGCCCCGCCCCGGCGGCGATGTGATCGGACGGCGACGCCTCGATACGCACTTCCTGGCGTTGCGCGGCCTCGGCACGCATATCGAAGTTACTCCCACCACCTACGTCCTGCGCGCCGATCGGCTGCGCGGCGCCGACCTCTTTCTCGACGAAATGAGCGTAACGGGCACCGAACAAGCGATCATGGCCGCCGTCCTGGCCGAAGGCACAACCACCATCTGCAATGCCGCCTCCGAGCCGCACGTTCAAGACCTCTGCCACTTCCTGAACGTGTTGGGAGCCAAAATCAGCGGCATCGGCACCAACATGCTCGTCATCGAAGGTGTGAGCAGCCTCGGTGGTGGCAGCTACACGATCGGCCCCGATTTTATGGAGGTTGTCTCGTTCATCGGCCTGGCCGCCGTCACCAATAGCTCCATTCGCATCCAAAACGCCCGCCCCCGCGAGCACCGCATGACCCGCATCGCCTTCGAACGGCTCGGCGTAGTGTGGGAGGACGACGGCAACGACATCGTGGTACCGAGCAACCAAGAACTGGTCGTGCGAGAGGACCTGCACGGCGCGATTCCAAAGATCGAATCGATGCCGTGGCCCGGCTTCAACCCCGACCTGATCAGCATCGCCCTTGTTGTGGCCACGCAAGCGCACGGAACCGTGCTCATCCACGAAAAGCTCTTCGAGAGTCGGCTCTACTTCGTCGATCGACTCATCAGCATGGGCGCGCGCATCGTACTGTGCGACCCGCATCGCGCTGTGGTTGCTGGTCCCAGTCGCCTCTATGGCGAACCCGACGGCATGCCCAGCCCCGATATTCGTGCGGGCATGGCGCTGCTCATTGCCGCCCTTTGTGCGCAAGGTCGCAGCGTTATTTACAATATCGGTCAAATCGACCGCGGTTATGAGCGAATTGATGAACGTTTGCGCGAGTTAGGCGCGCAGATTGAACGAATATGATATAATCAAGATCACCCACTCTTTGTTGATTAAGATAGATGGTGAAAGCTCAGAGGTCGTTTCTCTTATCTGATAAACAATCTCTGATTGCTGGAGGCGCATGTGGCAACAAAAAAACAGAATTCTCGCGAACGTATTCTCATCGCCGATGATGAGCCGAGTCTGCGTGAATTGCTCACTGAACTCCTAGTCGATGAAAATTATATTGTCGATAGTGTTGCGAGTGGTGCAGAAGTTCTCGAACGTCTGCAGAGCGATACACGCTATGATTTGTTGCTACTTGATTTGCGTATGCCGCATATCGATGGTTTACAAGTCCTAGAGCGACTACGCAATGAATCCAATGAGATTCCAGTCATTATGATGACTGCTCATGGCACCTCCTCAAGCGCCATTCGAGCAATGCAGATGGGTGCCTACGATTACCTGCCCAAACCATTCGACAACGACGAAGTGTTGATGGTTGTCAAGCGATTGTTCGAGCATCAGGCGCTAGCCTCGCGTGTGCGGGCGCTTGAACGCCGTGAAGAAGACCTTCGCGAACGCATGATTGGCCGTAGCCCAGCCATGCGGGAAACCTACAAAACCATCGGTCGAGTAGCCGATTCCGATGCCTCGGTGCTGATCACAGGCGAGACAGGCACCGGCAAGGAATTGGCTGCCAACCTGATTCACCAATTCTCATCGCGGCGCAACGGCCCACCCATGGTCAAAGTCAACTGCGCGGCGCTGCCCGAAACTCTGATCGAGAGCGAATTGTTTGGTCATGAAAAGGGCGCGTTCACGGGCGCCGTTGCGCAACGCAAAGGTCGCTTCGAACTCGCCAACAAAAGCACCATCCTGCTCGATGAGGTCGGCGAGATCTCCCTGCCCGTGCAGAAGAAACTGCTGCGTGTGCTCCAAGAGGGCGAGATCGAGCGCGTGGGTGGCAGCACACCGATCAAGGTCGATGTGCGCGTTGTGGCCGCTACCAACCGCGATCTGCTGCGCGAAGTCGAAGCCGGCAAGTTTCGAGAAGACCTGTACTATCGCCTCAACGTCATCAACATCCACATGCCGCCCCTGCGCGAGCGTCGTGGCGATATCCCCGTTTTGGTAGAGCATTTCCTCGATAAATACCGCTACAAACCGGGCGCACCACCCACCAAAATATCGGAAGAAGCGCTTGAACTCCTCGAAAGCTACGATTGGCCTGGGAACGTGCGTCAACTCGAGAACGAGATCGAGCGAGCAGTGACGCTCTCGCACGGCAATGTCATCACCAGCCACTACCTGAACCTTTCGCAGCACGGCATTCCTACGCAGATCAACCTGGCGACCCGTGTGCGGAACGGCGATGGCCTCGATGACGTCCTGCTGGAAGTCGAACGTACTATGATCGCCGAGGCGCTGCGCCAGTGCGATGGCCACGAAGAGGATGCGGCCCGACGCCTCCGATTATCGCCGGAGGAATTCTCTCGTCGCCTGCAACTCTCGCTCGAATACGCCAAAGAGAATAATCTCAAATTCTCCTGAGACAACCTGCGTTTGTTGAACGGCGCGGTTCAATATTCCATAAAACATACACCAAAAAAGATGTCGATACACTGGGTAGCGCATCGACATAACGAAAGAAGAACAGAGCTGGTTGCCATTGCAGGAGATGAGGGCAAGCTGCCTGCTTTAGCTGGCAGTCGTTGACAAGCTCAAACTGGTTCGATAGTCTCGCTGTCCAACCGGAATTGGTATCGCTCTTCATTCTAACAACACAATGCAAAGCCAAAAAGGGTGGACGCTGTTCGAGCGACCACCCTTTATTGCTAACAAATTTGGCGTCAGAATCGGCAATTTAATCCGTGGCACGATCCTTGCTAATTACCCGATAAATAACAATCGTGCTTGAATTGAACGGCTCACGGGAAACCATCTCAACTTGAGCGCGAGAAACTTGATTACGGCTCAACGGATCATAGCTTGGCTGCCCCTCTTCGTAGTAGTAGTACGTATAGCCGTTTAGGGCGAAGCCTCCCACCTGACTCGACCGCGCTTGAACCCCAGGTGCTACCGTCACCAATGGATCTTGAACAGCACCGCTTAGATGAGCCTGAATAGCTGAGCGCACGGTTGCAAAATCGGCGGTCTGCGCCAGAGGTGCCTTTGCTGGCAATAGGAGTGAGAGTACAAATAGGAGCATGCCAACAACGATCAAACCCTCGACAATAAAAAGCAGCCAAAATCCGCGCTGACTAATACGGCGAACAGGGGCGGCTGGTGCTAGCTCGGAATGATGAGAAACTTGTGCGTTAAACATAACCATGCTCCCCTCATATCAGAAAAATCACCCGGTTGGCGGACGCTTCGATGAAGCGGGTTGTAAGTTCGACGTAGCACCGATATGGAGCAGTCATTCGAACATTAGCAACAATAGGGCCAACATTTACCAGAGAGCTTTGTCACGAACTACTATCTATATGTAAGCTATACTCGATCTCGAGCTCTCAGGCGATGCGAATTGGGTGATAGAAAGCTGACCTAAATCTGTATACCTTATAGACGTATGAAACATAGAAAAGGTTACAACCATGATGGATATGTCGATGGGAATGGATCTGTTGCCCCAGCAGCAGATGCGAGCTTCCCCTGCACTCATCGCACTCAACAATATGCTTGTACTTTCGTCGCTTGATCTGCAGCAACTGGTGCAGCAAGAGATCGACGAGAATCCCGCGCTAGATCAGGTCGAAAACGAAGATGCTTTGTGCAGCCGATGTGGGCGGCCCTTAAGCGGCCCAACCTGTATTTACTGCCTTCACGAGGATATGAAACTCGCCGAAGCCGAGCGTGACGATGCCGCCGCCCCCTCCGAGGACGAGTTTGATCCGCTATTAGCCATCGCAGCGCCGATTTCGCTGCGAGAGAACCTTCGCCGCGATCTGCACATTGCGTTGCCTCCGAGCGAACACTCGATCGCCGATTACCTGATCGAATCGCTCGATGAGCAAGGCTTCCTCGATGGCAAAATCGAGGAGATCGCCGCGGCGCTTCGCACCACTCCCGAGCGCATCGAACAAAACCTGCGGCGCATCCAAGAGCTTGGGCCCCCTGGCGTCGGTGCGCGCACCGTACAGGAATGCCTCCTCCTGCAACTCGATCGTCTTGAGCAACGCGAGAGCATCAACCCATATATTCGCACGATCATCTGCGATTATTGGTACGATCTCGGCGAGCACCGTTATGGCGCGATCGCCCACGCCCTCGGCATCAGCTACGACGAGGTGGTGGCCGCGCGCGACTTCATGCGTCAGCACCTGCGCCCCTTCCCGCTCGAAGGCACCACCGATCACAACTCCTCGTTCGATACCGCCTACCTTGTTCCTGATGTGATTATTCGAGAAGAAGGCGATCGACTAGTGGCAGAGGTGATCGAATCGCGGCGGTTCTTCCTGCGCCTGAATCCGCTCTACCAAGAGCTCGCCCAAACGATGTCGCAGCGCCAGCAGGAGGTCTCGTCGGAAGAGCGCGAACACCTTACGACGTTCGTCACCCGCGCACGACTATTCCTCACCAATCTGCGCCAACGCCGCGAGACGATCCGACGCATCGCAGAGTACCTGATCGAGCGGCAAGAAGGCTATTTGCGCCACGGCGTCCGGCATCTAGAGCCGCTCACGCGCGCAGAGGTGGCCGCGATCATCGGCGTACACGAATCGACTGTCAGCCGCGCTACGGCCAACAAGTACGTGCAAATCCCAAGTCGCGAGATCGTGCCGTTCAGCCATTTCTTCACCGCCTCGCTCTCTGTGAAGGACGTCATCAGCGAACTGATCGCCAACGAAACGCGGCCACTCACCGACCAGGAGATCGTCGAGACGCTCCACCAGCGTGGTTTTGATGTAGCGCGCCGCACAGTTGCTAAGTATCGTGGCCAACTCGGCATTCTTCCATCGACACTTCGCTAACACAACAACAACAGAATATGCGATAATAGTAGTAGCTCGTCGTTCGTCTGAACGCTTGGATCCCGAGACTACTCAGCAAAAGGTGGAGCATACACCAATTTGGTCCTATCGCTCCACCTTTTCGATCGAATGAAATGCAAAAACATTCTGCAATCATGCACCCAAACACATCTAGGAGTCGTCAAATCCCTGCGCTCCTACTCGGCGCTGTTGCCGCCCTGTTGAGCGCACGCTTAGTGCTACAACTCTTTGCCGCACGGCCCGACAATCCGTTCGTCGCGTTCTTGTTGTGGCTCACGAACCCGTTGATTGCGCCATTGCGATTTCTCGATGCGCATCAACCTCGCTTTGGTGCGGTGCTCGAACTCTCGACGTTGGCACTTATCCTGCTTTGTGTACTAGTGGGTGTAGGGCTTGGGCTTTGGCAGCGCTCAGTACTGCGCCAACGGAGAATCTCATGATAAATGAAGTATTAAGCAATATCCTGACAACACTCCTGATCACGATGGGTGTGAGTATCGTCATCGCCGTGCTGGGGTTGTTCGCGATCATCCGCAGCATCCGTCGGCTCGACATTCCTCCCGATGCCGATTTCTTCACCACCATGCGGCATATCCCGCTGATCCTCACGATTCTGCTCGATCTGCTGGATTTTGGCTTAGATATCTTCTCAGCCCCGATCGTCTGGATCGTGCTCGACCGGATGGGTTTGCCGAACCTGCGCAACAAAGCTGTGATCGAGGCATTGATCCCATTCACCAGCCCAATCCCCCTCTTCACCCTTAGTTGGATTGCCGCTCGTCTGCTGAATTTGGGCGATGCCGACTTAGAAGCGTTGCGCGTGTATAAAGAGCGTTCGTCGTATCGGCGGCTTCGTAGCCACCCCGATGTCGATATCATCGATGCTGACGACTATGGGCGTTAACGATCGCTAGCGAGCTCTACCGCTCCCTAACCTGCTGAAGTTTCGAGCAAGGAGGCAGGCGTTATGTCACTACTCTCAATGCTAGTACTGCTCGTGATAGTTGGAATTTGTGGGGCAATTGCGGCCTGGATTGTGGGATATATGCCAGGCGGCATCATCTTGAATATCATCGTGGGTGTAATCGGGGCGTACTTTGGAGCGTTCCTTGACTCGTTGATCCCTTTCGACTTGCCGATCGTGAGTGCATTTACGATTGTAGTTGAACGTATCCAGTTCAACCTGATCTGGGCAGTGATCGGTTCGATTCTTCTCCTGCTACTCCTGAACTCGTTGCGGCGTGGCAACCGACATTTCTTCGTCTGGCAGCGTTAGCTCATCGAGGGTTGGTAACGTGATCCGAAAGATGGTGTGCGTCCCATCGGTATGCGCTGAGAGAACACCTCCGTGGCGTTCCACGATGCCGTAGCTCACTGCCAACCCTAGCCCAGTACCTCGCCGTTTTGTGGTAAAGAACGGCTCGAAGATCATATGGATCTCGCTATCGGAAATCCCTGATCCATCATCGCTAAAATCGATCTGCACGAATTGCCCTGTCGAACCCGGTTCGCCAGGGACAACTCTTGTGCGCACCAACAAGTGCCCGCCCTGTGGCATCGCCTCGATTGCATTTAAGGTCAGATGCTGGAACACATGCCGCAAATGGCTAGCCACTCCCATGACGCGGGGCAACCCTTGCGCCCATTCGCGCTCAATCGAAATGCCATTGTGCTCGGTCTGCTCCGCGACAGCGCGAAGCACTTGCGACAACAGTGGGTGAATAGCTGTGGGTCGCATCCCATCGCGCGATGGCTGGTAGAAATTGAGGATACGTTGCACTAAACCGATTAAGCGCTCGACTTGCTCTTGGGTCATCGCCAAGTAGCGCTCGCGCTTTTCATCGGATAGCGGGCGGTTTTGGAGCAGGTGCAACGAATTATAGATGGCGTGCAGGGGATTATTGATCTCGTGGGCGATGGCCGCTACTAAGCGACCCATACCGGCTAACTTCTCTGCCTGAACAAGCTGATCGATATGGCGCTCTTGCTCTTCGTAATCGTGCTTGGTGAGGGTATGCAGATGAGCTTTCTCAAACAGAAGTGCAGTCTGATGCGCCAGCACATTCAGAATACAGGCATCCGAAGCAGTAAACGGCGTTGCCTGATTCTGTTTCCCTGCTAAGAGCACTCCGATCACGCGCCCGAGGCCGTACACGGGAACAACCGCAGCCGCGTCTAGCTCAGTCGCACGCAGAAGCTCAACAGGTTCTCCCGAATCTTCAGCGATGTGCACCAATAATGGCTGCGCGTGACTTACCGCCCAACCTGGGAGAGTCCCTTGTACAGGAATCTCCTTGGTGTCGGCTTGCCACGCGCCTGCTGATGCCACAACCTCTAAATGGTTATGGGATTCGTTCCACAGGAACAGGACGACGAGCTCAGCTTGCAACTCCGTCGATGCGATCTGGACCACGCGATCGTACACCTCAGGCAAGTGGCGTATATCGCGAACCCGCGCCTGCAATTCGGCCATCGAGTGTAAGATCACGGAGGAACGGCTACACTGCGTACTCATTGCGCCACCACCTCCTCAACACTGTGTGTCGCAGATGATTTCCCACAGAAAGGAATGATACTTGTCATGTTCATTGCTTGCCCATCACAGAGCAAGCAATGAACAGCACAATGCGAAGAATCTGACACAGTAGCTGACAGGTTGCACAATGTAATGAGGCCTTTGTGTCCCTTAGATTAGTGTCGGAAGTGCCGTTGGCCCGTGAAGACCATCGCAATCCCGAGCCGATCCGCAGCGGCGATCACCTCATCATCACGCATTGCCCCACCAGGCTGGATAATAGCAGTAGCGCCTGCTGCTGCTGCAGTCTCAATGCTATCGGGGAACGGGAAGAACGCATCACTCGCAACCACCGACCCCTGCAGCGATAGACCCGCATTCTGTGCTTTCATGACCGCAATACGTGTACTATCGACACGGCTCATCTGGCCAGCGCCAATGCCAAGTGTACGGTCTGCGCTCCCGAAAACAATGGCATTTGACTTAACGTGCTTCGCCACCCGCCACGTAAAGCGGAGAGCGCGCCACTCCTCATCGCTCGGCGCCCGCTGAGTCACCACGCGTGGCTCAAGCGCCCCGGCGCCTGGCGTGCGATCTGGTTGCTGTGCAAGCAGACCGCCTGGCACGCTATGGAACAACAACTTCTGGCGGGGATCGTGTGTGACCGAACGCAGCGATTTCATCAAGCGACGGTTCTTTTTGCGTTGCAGCAATTCAAGAGCCGCAGGATGGAAATCCGGGGCAATCACGATCTCCGAGAAGATCGAATCGATCGCTTGCGCTAATTCCAGGTCGAGCGGGCGGTTCAGCGCGATAATACCGCCGAACGGTGCCTCCCGATCGGTCGCGAAAGCGCGTTCCCAAGCCTCTAGTGGTGTAGCGCCGAAGCCCACCCCACAGGGATTAGTATGCTTAACGATCGCGAGCGCGGTGCCATCCTCTTCTGCAAACTCCTCGATCAACTCCTGGATCGCAGCAATATCGAGAATATTGATGTACGACAGCTCCTTACCGTGCAACTGCGTAAAGAACTGGAAGAAGTCGCCGTAGAGGGCCGCTGCCTGGTGTGGATTCTCGCCGTAGCGCAGATTCTGCGCTTTTGTCAGCGAGATCGGCAACGTCTCGGGTAACAACTCATCGTTCAAGTAAGCGGCGATCGCTGCATCGTAATGCGCTGTATGAGCGAACGCCTTGGCAGCCAACCGCCGACGTAAGGCGTCCGACACATTCTGCTCGCGCAGGGCCGTCAGCACCTCATCGTAATCGGCAGGATCAACCACGACCAACACATGCTGATGGTTCTTGGCTGCGGCGCGCAGCAGCGTCACCCCGCCAATATCGATCTTCTCGATCGCCTCAGCGAATGTCACATCGGGCTGCGCAACGGTTTCGATAAAGGGGTAAAGGTTGACAACCACCAAATCGATAGGAGCGATTTGATGTTCGGCTAATTCCTGCATGTGCTCTGGCACATCGCGTCGGGCCAGAATACCGCCATGGATCGCTGGATGGAGGGTTTTGACACGTCCATCTAAAATTTCAGGGAATTGAGTGAGATCGCTAACCGAGTGAGCAGCAATACCGGCATCGATTAACTGTTGCGCAGTTTTACCGGTGGAGTAGATGGTAACCCCAAGTTCCTGAAGGCCCTTTGCAAAAGCTTCTAAGCCGCGTTTTTCCCAGAGACTGATGAGGGCTCGCACACCAATACCTTTCACCAATAACATAGCGACTCTACCCAGAGCGACAGGGCAGAGTCGCGAAACAGAGCGTACACAGATTATCTACGATTAAATGTTGCAATGTAACTCACGAACCCTGCGGCAAAGGTAAGGGAACAAAACCCCAACCGGAGCTCACGTGTTACAAAGTACTAAAGACTTGATCGACCAATGCACGAGCTTCGGTCATTGGTTGGCGGACACGACTTGCTCCGAACGTGCGAATCGCACCATTCTCGAAGAAATTCAGTGCAACGGCAACTTGATCGTGAGTAGCAGTACTCAAATCCTCGATGCCAGCACGTCCGTATGCATCGCGCAACAGCGCTTGAGCTGAAAGCCCTAGAGCGTTACTGATCACCCGCTCGATCTCCGGGAACAAGCTCTCCGTAAGGTTAGTCTCACGCTTCTCGATCAGGCCACTTTGGAGCAGTTCGGCGATGATCTCGCAAGTGCGCATTTCGCCGAGTCCGCTTCGTTGGGCGATCTGAGCGATAGTATTTTTGCCGTTAACCATCGTCAGCACGCGCCACTCATCGGCCTCAAGGTTGATTTCACTGCCCGTCGAAGCAGGATTTGGCACTAATCGGGGAACCATCGTGAGTGAAGGCACTTGCTCTTGGATCTTCGCCCATGCATCCTGACGCATGATCCCTTCCATGATGATCATCTCATTACTCTGCGTAATGGTTGGTACATCGAGGTGGACATCATCATGGAAGCGGAAGGGGCCTGAGGCGAAGGTGAAGAAGGTATACGCAGCTTCCAGCGGAGGCAAATTGCCTAGCTGCGCACCGATAATCTTCCCATCGCGGAAGTAAAGCCAACCTTCAAACTGCTGCTGACCGCGCCGACCCTGAAGAAACACAGCACCGGTCTTTTTGCTGAGGTCCACCAACTGGATGATATCGGTCAGAGGGAATTCGCTCAAATCGCCTTCAAGTGCCATAGCCTTCACAGTCACATATCGCTGTTTATAGGAGGCGAATATAGAGAATGCCGATAAATGGTAGGCATCAGCGAGCGCATGAGCGGCTCATTGAGCGACGCCTACTTGCTCTAAACACCCTCTATATTGGCCAGCTACAACAAGCGGCAGGTTAGAGCTTGCTGATAACCAGCTTGCTGATAGCTTTAAGCGTATCGAAGATACCGACACCTGTAGTTGCGATACCTTCGTAGCGCTGCCAATTCATCGTGTTGAGATACTTATCGAGTGTTGCGACCGGTAGTGCGCCAGGAACATCACGTTTGTTGTATTGGAGCACTACAGGGAAATCCTGAAACTTCTTATTCTGCTTCGTAATGTTGACGGCTAACTCGCGCAAGCTCTTGATGTTATCCTCAAGTTTGTGCTTTTGCGAATCTGCAACAAATACCACTCCATCGGCACCGTTCAACACCGCCACACGGGTGCGCTCGTAGAGCACTTGACCGGGGACGGTATAAAGATGAAAGCGGGTTTGAAAGCCTCGCACTTTGCCGAGGTCGAGCGGCAGAAAGTCGAAGAACAGCGTGCGTTCCGTCTCGGTAGCAATCGAGAGTAACTCTCCTTTCGCTTCTTTCGAGACTTGCGCATGAATATACTGCAAGTTACTGGTCTTACCGCCCATACCTGGACCGTAATACACAATCTTGCAATGGATTTCACGCGCGGCGACATTGATCAGGGCCATATGTCCTCTCGCGTACCAAGGCCTAGCATATAAGCTGTGCGAATACGAAACCCGACCGTACAGTGGCCGGAATCGCCCACCCCACCTCGTGGTTCGTTAGTCGCGGAACAAAAGATCGATCGTATCTTCCATCGAGGTTCGGAATGATGAACCGAGCACATCATCGCGCGCTTTGTGTTGCTGACGCACACGTTCGAGCACCGATCCTAGATCATCGGTTGCTTTCTTCGTCAAGACCTTCACAAGGCCAATGTGTGTGCCTTTGTTGAAGATAATGCAAAGAATCCACTGTTCTTCGATCAAGGCGATGAACACGTTGTCGTGCACGCCTTGCTGGAAGAGCATGCGGAAATCTTTCTCGCGCAGCAGTTTTGCTACTTCGCGCGAGGACGCGAAGGTGCCGGCAATCAATGCACCTAGGGCGGTGATATCCTGCCGATTGCCGTCGCCCTGTGAAGCGATCACCTGACCGCTTTTATCGAGCAACAAGACATGGTTCGCGCCTGTATCTTCGATGAGTCGTGAAAGACACTCTTCGATCAGCGCGACTTCCTCGGTGGGAACGATCTGGCTGGTTAGCTGTGGATCCATGGGCAGTCCTACCTTATCGTGCGAGATCCCAAGGCGAGTCGACAGCGTGGTCGGTCAACCGTCGCAATTATAGCACACCAGGACTATCTTGCGCCGAGTATCCTCGGCACAGCAACATTGCCAACCATACCCAGCGTTAAAGACAACAAGTGATTGCTTTGAGTGATCGCTACTGCAACTGCGGTTGCTACCACGATAGTCATTATACTACAAATCCTGAGAAAATCTGTACCAAACTGCGAGCGATTGGTGTGCACGTTGATGAAATTGTTGGAGCAGCCAGCAAAATCGGGGGTGACACAGTAGTGCATCGCCCTACTGGTACGCCCGTCAAGAGTGGCAGCACATCACGATTCTGAGCCATTGTTACGGTCTCGCTCCTTTGGAGGGCGGCCCGTGCGAATATTGCGCAGCGAATGAATCGTAGCTGTTAGCGCCCGATCCGCCCAACCGTAAATTGTTGGACGACTTTTACTCAGATCTTCCGCGATCTGCGTTACATTCGTGCGATACTCAGGATCAAACGTTGCTAGGTTGATGCGTGCCGACGCGACGATCTGCAAGATTTCTTCTTCAGTCAGATCATGATCGCGAATAAGTTTTTTTGCTCGCTTACTGCTGGTCTCGAGGCGCATAGGCGCGCTCCTTGCCATCGCCATGCTTGTTGTATTCGCCGTCAGACGGGGACAGCAGGCGTTAGAAGTGTAAGTCTTTATCATCATAGCATAGCAATGCCTTACTGTCGAGTCTTTTTTGTAAACAGTAATTTTCCAATTTGACAGTGGATTTATGCATGGCCTATGCCGGATGACCGATCTACTGCGCCCCACAAAGGATCTCGTTTTCACATGGCAGTGCCAGGGACCGTTTCCCGAATCCGATAGCTTGTAAGTCTTAACAGCTCTCTTTGCTCATCGATTGTAAAGTGTAAAGGTTTGTCGAATTTCGCCTCCTTACTATCCGCTTTCCTTCGTTGAGCACGTTGCATCAAGGGGTGGGCTTGAAATGCACAAACAGGACGCCCAACATGTGAGCGTCCTGTTTGCGAAATGATGCTTAGTTGTTGGAGATCTCGATCGGCTGCGCCGGCATGACATTGATGGCGATGCGGCGCGGCTTGCTTTCCTCGGCCTTCGGAATCTCCAGTCGCAAAACACCATCGCTGAGGGTCGCCTCGATCTCATCGCTCTTGACCCGCGAGGGGAGCGTAATGCTGCGCTGGAAGGAGCCGTAGCGGCGCTCTACGCGATGGTACGTGCGATTCTCTTCGCTGGTCTTGTGCATCTCACCCTTGATGGTCAGCACGTTGTTCTCAACGGTGACGGTGAGATCCTCCGCCTTCAAACCCGGCACCGCCATCTCCACCAGGAAGCTGTTGTCAGTCTCGCTTAGGTCGAGCGCCGGGATGATGTTGGTGCGCACCAACGGCGAACGAGCATCCTCGAAGAAGTTGCGCAGCGAGAGAAGTTCAGTAACAGGATCCCAACGTGTAATGGTAGCCATGGTTTTGCTCCTTTTCATTTATTTCAATTTGGGTAGCTAGCTCACTAGTTGCAGCAGTGTTTGTGTCACTCGACACATTGCCTTGTTGCTGTTTCATAGTATAGAGCCGCTGTGTTAGAATGACATAGAAGGAGCATTAGAGCCATGTTAGAGTCAGTTGACCAGCGGCTGCGCCAACGTGAATTCTTGCTCCAGATAAGTCGAGCTTTAACGGCGCAGTTAGATTTAACGAGTGTGCTCAATTTGGTGATCGATGTGGCTGTCGATTTATTGGCGGGCACATCGGGCCTGATTGCGCTGCACGAGGACGATGGCAACCTGCATGTGCGTGCAGCTTCACGGATTCCGCAGAGTGTGTGGCCCGCTTTTTCCGAGCTATTGGCCACATCGCTTCACGATGCGCACGCTATGGGTCTTCGCCTGCAGGAGATCGCTGCTGATGTGCAATTGCCCCTGCGTCAGGTGATCGCGTTGCCGTTGGCTTTCCGCCAAACTACGGTCGGCGTGATCTACGTGTTCCGCGCAGCCGTGAATGTGGCGTTCTCACAAGACGATAAACAGTTTCTCCAGACGTTTGCTGATCAGGCGGCGATTGCGGTGAGTAATGCGCGGTTGTATGAGGGGGTGCTGCGCGAGAAGCAGCGCCTCGATGCGCTTATCGAGCAGAGCGCCGATGGGGTGATGATCCTCGACAATCGCTGGCGTATTACGACTTTTAATCGCTCCATGGAGTTGTTGTCGGGCTGGCCTCGCGAGGAGGCGCTCGGTCGTCCATGTGCCGAGGTGTTGGCGATTCATACGACCCAGGGAATCAATATCTGTCTGGTCGATTGTCCGCTGCAGCGACGCCCACTGCCCGCGAACCCGATGGTGGAAGGCTGGGTGACGGCTCGCGATGGGCGGCGGCGCTATGTACAGAGCCGCTACGCGGTGCAGCGCGGGCCGCAGGGGCAGTTTTTGGGCGCGATAGCCAATGTGCGCGACATCACTCAGCAGAAGATCGAGGAGGAGACGCAGAACACGTTCATCTCCGTGATCTCGCACGAGTTGAAGACGCCCGTCAGTATTATCAAAGGGTACGCTGAGACGCTGAGCCGAGAGGATGCTCATTGGGACGAGGCGACGTTGCGCGATGGTTTGCAGGTCATCAGCGAGGAGGCCGATCGGCTCGCGCATCAGATCGGCGATCTGCTCGAAACGTCGCGTTTGTACGCCGGTGGTATGCGCCTTGAGTTGTCCGAATGGTCGCTTCCGCCGTTGATTGGGCAGGTGGTCGAGCGATTCGCGGCACAGGCGAGCGATGCGTTCAGCTTTGAACTGCGCGTGCCCGACGATCTACCTTCGGTGTACGCCGATTATGAGCGGACTCGTTCGGTATTGGAGAATTTGATCTCGAACGCGGTGAAGTATAGCCCCGATGGCGGCACGATTCGCGTGTCGGCGCGAGTCGATGGTCAACATGTGATTGTTTCGGTGAGTGATCAGGGCATTGGCATTCCGCAGAGTGAGCAGGAGCGTCTGTTCCGGCCTTTTTATCGTGTGGATAACCGTTTGCGCCGCGATACGCAGGGTGCGGGTTTGGGATTGTTCTTGTCGAAGGCGATCGTGGAGGCGCAGGGCGGGCATATGTGGGTGTCGAGTCACCCGGGCCGTGGTTCGCGCTTCTCGTTCACGCTGCCGCAGGCGACGATACGGCTTCCCAGTTCGCACGATGAACCGCAGGAGTTGGCTCCCGATGAACGCCAGTTGGCTGTGGTGGGCTTCGCCCCAATGCTTCCAGATGCGCGACAACTCCCGGGCGAGGGCGACACGACAACTGTGTTCGATGAACCCAATGCTGCTGATGAAGACTGATTAGCACGCTTGGCGCGTGACGAGGCTGTGTTATGTCTGATCTTAAAGATAAACTTGTGCTTGTGGTCGATGACGAGCCACGCATGATCACATTTATGCGGATGAATTTGGAGTTGGAGGGCTGCCGGGTGATCAGCGCGCCAAACGGCAAAGAGGCGCTCCAGCAGGTGCGCGAAGAGATGCCGGATGTGGTGCTGCTCGATATTATGATGCCTGGTATGGATGGCTTCGAGACCCTCAAACGGCTGCGGCAGTTCTCGCAGGTGCCGGTCATCTTCCTGACGGCCAAGGACGAGGAAGAGGATCGCATCAAAGGTTTGGAACTCGGCGCTGACGATTACGTGGGCAAGCCATTTAGCCATCGCGAGTTGGTGAGCCGCATTCGGGCGGTGTTGCGCCGCCACTACACGCCGCCGCCCACGCCGCAGACGACCGTGAAGGTTGATGATCGGTTGACGATCGATTTTGCCCGTCGCGAGGTGTTGGTGGACGGCGAGCGCGTGAACCTGCGCCCAACCGAGTATCGTTTGCTGTACCATCTGGTGCAAAACGCTGGCTATGTGATGACGCACGAGCAGTTGTTGACGCGCGTTTGGGGGCCGGAATATCACGATGAGACGCATTATCTGCGGTTGTATGTGACGTATTTGCGCCAGAAGATCGAGGAGGACCCCGCGCATCCGAAGTACATTTTGAACGAACGTGGGGTTGGGTATCGCTTTGTTGATCTGAAGAAATGATAGCGTGCTTTATTATCAGCTTGGCTGTAGGGTGAGGAATAGGTACTACGTGATAGTGATGCCTATTCCTCATTTTTCATATTGCTCGATGAGCATGTAGTGAGTGAACTTTATTATGCTTGGGATTGTGATTATCTGGCTTCGGAATGCGGTACGCAGCATACGGAATGGCTGGCGGCGGCTGTGGCGTTTACGGGTCGATTATGTGCAGATCGAGTTGAGCGGTCACTTGCCTGAATTTGCTCCCGCGCAGCGCTGGTGGCAGCGTCGGCTGATGCCTGGCCGCGAGTCCGAGCATCTGCAAGGGCTGCGCCGTAAGTTCGAGCAGATCTGCTCCGACCCGAACACCCGCGGCGTGTTGTTGCGGATCAATGGCTTGGAGGCCGGTTGGGCCACGTTGCAGAGCTTGCGCGATGAATTGGCATTGGTGCGCCGCAGCGGCAAACGGGTGGTGGCGTATGTGCTGACGCCGGATACGGCTGGCTACTACGTGGCGTGCGCCGCCGATGAGATTATTCTGCCGCCCACAGCGATGCTGTTGCTGATAGGCTTGCGCAGTGAGGTGCAGTTTCTGAAGCCCGCGCTGGATAAAGTCGGCATCGAGTTTGAGGTTGAGGCTGTGTCGCCCTACAAAGCGGCGGGCGAGCAGTTTGTGCGATCGGATATGTCGCCTGAGAACCGCGAGCAGTTGGAGCGCCTGCTCGATGCGCGCTTTAATGCCCTGGTTGGGGCGATCAGCGCGAGCCGCGAGTTGAGTGCCGAGCAGGTGCGGGCGGTGATCGATCGTGCGCCGTTGGGGGCGCAGGCCGCGCTCGAAGCGGGTTTGGTCGATGCGCTCTGCTACGAGGATGAATTGGCCGAGCGGCTCAAAGTCGGCACCGAAGCGCCGATCATTCAGGAGTGGGACGATGCAAAAGGCGCGTTGCGTCTGCAGCCGCTCACATTCCAGCGCAAAATGGTGGGCGTGGTGACGGTCGAGGGCACGATCGCGATGGGCACCAGTCGCTCTCTGCCGGTGCCCATCCCGCAGGTCGGCGGGCAACAGGCTGGGGCCGATAGTGTCATCCAAGCGTTGCGCCAGGCCGAGCAGCACCCGCGTGTTGCGGCGGTTGTGCTGTACGTCAATTCGCCCGGCGGCGATGCGTTTGCTTCGGACCTCATTTGGCGCGAGGTGCTGCGATTGGGCAAGAAGAAGCCGGTGGTGGTGGCGATGGGCGATGCGGCGGCATCGGGCGGCTACTACATCGCGGCCCCCGCGCAGAGCATCGTTGCACAGCCGGGGACGCTGACGGGCAGCATCGGTGTGGTGATGATGCGCCCGATCGTGGAGGGCTTGTTGGAGCGCATTGGCGTGAACACGGTCGTGTTGAGCCGTGGCGCACACAGCGGTCTGCTATCGATCGCTCATGCGCCGAATGATGACGAGCGCCAAGCCTTGCGCAATCTGATCGCCCGTTCCTACGAGGAATTCAAGCAGCGCGTGCGCGATGGGCGCAAGCTCAGCGACGAACAGCTTGAGCCGATGGCCGGCGGTCGTGTGTGGATGGGCGAAGAAGCGTTACAATTAGGCTTGGTCGATCAACTTGGTGGCGTGCCCGAGGCAGTGCTGCGCGCTCAGGAGTTGGCGAAACTGCCGCTCAACCGCAACGCACGGCTGCTTCTGTTGCGCGGCAAGGACGAAACACTGCAACCACTCCCCTTCTCAACCAGCGAGCCGAGCACGCTGCTGTCGATGCTTGAGCGGTCGTTGCGCCCGCGTGTGTGGGCGATTCTACCATTCGATGTGGTGTGAGGAGTGGAAAGATGCATTTCAGCCACGCTGCTACGATCTGGGAACGATTTCCTCAGTTGGTGCCGGGTGTGATGTTGGTCGAGCAGATCCACCCGGAGGTGGCGTTGGAGGATCGGTTGGAGCCGCTGTTCGCGCAGGCGCGGGCGCGGCTGGCCGATAAGAGCGAGTCGGAGTTGCCCGAGGTGGCGGCGTGGCGGCGCGCCTACAGCCAGATGGGCATGAAGCCGACCCAGTATCGCTCGGCGGGCGAGGCGCTGTTGCGGCGGTTCCGGCGCGAGAATAGCCTGCCGCGCTTGCATCCGCTGGTCGATCTGTGCAATGCGGTGTCGTTGGTGTTTGCGCTGCCCATAGCCGTTTTTGATCTCGATGGCGTAGCCGATTGGCTGGAAGTTCGGCCCGCTCTCGGCACTGAGCAACATCTGGCATTCAACGGCGAGATCGAACATCCAGAACCGAACGAGGTGATTTTCGCCGATGCGGCAGGCCACGCCCACGCACGACGTTGGACGTTTCGCCAGAGCCGCCGCTCGACGGTGAGTGCCTCCACGCGCCGTGTGCTGATCGTGAGTGAGGCGCTGCACGCAAGCGCCGCTGATGACATTCCCCGCCTGCTCGACACGCTCACCGAGCATATCAGCGCGTTGTGGGCCGCGCCGCGCGACCAAACGGTATTGACGGCTTCACAGCCTCGTTGGGTGACACCGACGAGTTAGCCTTCAGCGCGCCCATGACAAGCCAGAATCCGCATCGATCCGCATATCATTGGTGATCTGGCGGGGCGATTGAGCGACGAGTTGCTGATTGGCGTTGGTGGCCAAATCGGCGACCCACAGTTCGAAGCTGGTGGAGCCGGGTGCGAGTGCCAGGAACGCTAATTGGCTGCCATCCGGCGAGAATGTGGGCGCACGCACACCGCCGAGGGTGGTAAGCTGAATCGGCTCGCCGCCGTCGGCAGGCACGACGAACGCATCGGTGCCCTGCGGGCTGGGCGCAGTGAACGCCAACCAGCGTCCATCCGGCGAGAAGGCAGGGTCATTGCTATATTCGGGAATGTTGGGGAACGGCTCGGCCTGGCCGGTCGCGCGCTGAATGCGGTAGAGCAGAGGCGGATCGGTATTGACCGGAGCAAAACTAAACACGATCGTATCGCCATCTGGCGCATAGGCGAGATCGCCGACGTGGCCCCGATCATTGGCGTAGAACTGAATGCGTCCGCCCGGATTGTTCGCTGCGATGACATAGAGCGTGAGGCGGTATTCGGCGGCTGGTGAGCCGTAGGGCGGCCCGGCCTGCGAGACGAACGCGATCTCCGAGCCATCCGGTGACCACGCTGGGTAGAATGCCCAGATGCTCGAATAGATCCGCTCGTAGCTGTAGCGCGAACTGTTTGAGCCGTCGTTGGTGAGCCAGAGCGGCTCGCCGCCCTCGACATCCATCACCAACAAATCGCTGGCGCTCTCGGTGCGGTTGATGTACGCGATCCTGCTGCCATCGGGCGACCAGGCTGGCTGAAAGGCGTGTCCGCTATCGATGATCGCGCTGCCCTTCGAGCCTTGCCACAGCCACACATCCCCCGCACGAACGAAGAGAATGCGTCCTTTGAGCTCTGCGTCGCTGTTTTGTACCACAACCGTTGGTGGAGGGCCTTGGCGTGGCGTACGGGTGGCTTGCGGCAGCAACGGCATCAACGTTGGTTGCGGTGCTGCGCTGGTTGGCCCACAACCCGCCAACAGCACGAGGATCGTAAGCAACCAGCCGACCGAACGAAACCTCTTTCTCATCAACCGCACTGTGCTGCGATTATTCACACATGAGTTCTTGTTGTTCAGATTCGTCTCCAAAACGACATAACTCATTTCGGGCGGGATTCCTTGCTTTGTTCGGAGGATGGCGATGTGCGACGTCCGATCCAACCCAGCATCCGCCGCCATGCTCGTCGTGGCGGGGTGTGGTCTGCGTGCAACAGATCGGCGGGGAGCGTGGGTGGCAGTAGGGCGTAGAGTGCACCCGGCACCGATTCGAAGGTCATCGGCGTGTAGCCGATATGATCGCCATCGACTTGCACAGGGATCGGGTTGCGCGTCTCGATGCGCACGCTACGGGCGCGGTGATACGCGATCTTCGGGTCGGACGTGGCGCGGCGCAGCAGGAAGGAGAGGAAGCGCAGCGGGACGCCGCGCAGCGTATTGCCCTTGATGATACACACATCAAGCAAGCCATCGTCGATCCTGGCGCGGGCGGTGATTTTGAGGAAACCGCCGTACAGTTGGCTATTGCCAACCACCACCATCAGCGCATTAGTGCGCAGCGGTTTGCCATCGATCACAATGCGCGTGCGAATGCCTCGAAAGCGGCGGCTGAGATCGAGCGCGTGCACGACGTAGGCCAACGCACCAAGGCGGCGCTTCTCCTCCGTGCGCACCTCGGCGGTCACGGCTGCATCAAAGCCGATGCCCGCCATCAGCAAAAAGTAGCGATCGCCAGCCTTACCAACATCGATAGCTTTGGGCTGGGTATTGAGAAGGGCTTGAGCAGCGGCACGCGGTTGGAGCGGCAGGCCCAATTCACGCACCCACACGTTGACGGTGCCAATCGGCAGGGCGCCAAGTGCGGTTTGTGTGCCGATCAGGCCATTGATCACCTCATTGACCGTGCCATCGCCACCTGCCGCGATCACAATATCGTAGCCTGCCTCTGCCGCTTCTCGTGCGAGGCGAGTGCCATCGCCTTGGGCTGCGGTAGGCTGAAGCGTGACCTCCCAGCCGTTGGCACGCCAAACCTCGGCGGCTTCCTGAATATCCTGGTCAAACTCTGCTGCATGGCCTGCAGTAGGGTTAAAAATGACAAGAGCACGAGTTGGGCTTGGCATAGCTAAAAGTGTATCATCGAATAGAGATCAGAGGGCAGAAGAAAGTGTAGTGCGCTGAGCACTACCACCTGCTTCGACCCTCTGATGTGCGATAGAACAGTGTATGTTTGTTATTCCTCGTCAGCCTCGCGAGGCCCGCCCTTGATCTCGCCGGGAGCCTCGATCCAGCCACGTCGTAGCGCGTACAACACCGCTTGTGTGCGGTCGTTGAGTGAGAGTTTGCGCAAAATCGACGAAATATGGTTCTTCACCGTTTGGGTGCTGATTTTGAGCGTATCGGCGATCTCTTTATTGCTACCGCCTGCTGCAATCCGTTCGAGCACCTCGATCTCACGCTCGCTTAACGGGGTAAAGAGTGGGAAATCGGTCTCAGGCGTTGCGGAGACATCTTGAGGAAGGTTGCGGAACTGCGAGAGCAGGCGACTGGCAACTTTTGGCTCCTCGAACACGACATCGTTGATCACGTACTCGCCTCGGGCGACGCGCCGCAGCATATCGGCGAGGTCCTTCGGATTGATGTCCTTCGAGCGGTAGGCAGCTGCGCCCGCTTGGAGCGCGTTGAACGCCTGTTCATCGCTCTCGTAGATACTCAGCATAACCACGCCGACGCTTGGGTATTGGTGACGCAGCTGGCGAGTAAGTTCGAGGCCGCTGATACCTGGTAGGTTGAGATCAACCAAGATCACGTTTGGCTCTTGGTTGGGAGCGGCTGTATTGAGCCAAGCCAGTGCTTCTTCGCCATTAGAAGCCTCAGCAACGACGTGGATATCATCGTAGGAGGCTAACGCAAAACGCACGCCCTGGCGGAACAGTGGATGATCATCAACAATGAGCAGCTTCACGGAAACGTTGGGGGGCACGGTAGCGGCTCCTTTCCCTGATCGCTCAACCAACGCTGGTAGGCTTCGTGTGGGTCGGCCAAACCTCGAACACCCGCAGCCGTGAGCATTCGATGCACCATCACAAGTGGCATGCCAACGACGCACGTATAGCTGCCAATCACCTCGCGCACGAGACGCCCGCCCAAACCTTGAATGCCATAAGAACCAGCTTTGTCGAGCGGTTCACCAGTTGCAACATAGTTTGCGATTTCACTCGCGGTTAGCTCTGCGATGGCGACTTGTGTGGATTCAAGCGCCAATTGGAGCTGCCCCTGATGAAGAGCTGCTATGTTGTGAGGGTCATCCAACGACTGCCTGGCTTCAGATAGCTTTTGGAATACGGCCAGACCAGTGTACACGGTATGTGTTCGCCCTGATAAGCGGGTGAGCATTGCCTGTGCATGCGCTGTATCACGAGGTTTACCAAGCACATCGCCATCAAGGACGACGATTGTGTCTACACCGATAATAACACTTTCTGGGGCATCAGCGCAAGCCGCATTGACCTTTCGCCAGGCAAGCTGTGAAGGATGCGTTTCGAGTGGGAGCGGCACAGGGGGCAATGCCTCTAGCACTGCCTGGGGAAGGGGGGTAGTGTGCTCCTCGCCATCGGTGGAGATACATTCGAAGTTGGTAGTTAGATAGCTAAGCAACTCACGGCGTCGTGGAGATGCCGAAGCTAGGATCAGTGTGGGCAGCGTGGCTCTCACTTCCCCCCCATTCACAGTAAACTATTACCTGCAACACAAGAGAATGGATTTAGAAACGCCATTTGATGAGTGTGGCTACCTACGAGTGACTATAGGCTGGTCGCTCATTGACTGGTTCGTTGATATAGAGGTTACCTTTGTGGATCTTTAGGTTGAAGCCACACGACGGGTTTGTGCAAACCCAGGCTTTGTACATCACCGAGGCGCCATCTGTGCCATAGTCCGACAGCGGGACGAGATCGCCTTGGTTGCATTTCTGACATTTTGGCCATGACATATGTTCCATCAACTTACTCCTCTTGGCCCCACCGCACCTCTTCATAAGATGTTAGGTGCATATGGCTGGCCTGCTTGTGGCGCTTCTCTCTTAACTTGAGATTGACCGCATCCAAACTGAAGCGACAATCGATCACATGGTAGCATGAACGGTTTGAATCAGCAAACCTTTTGAACCATTGAGCGACATGTTGCTGTGGTGATCTCCGTTTAATAGCAAGTTATGTGCCAAGCATTTTTCTCGCGCGGTTCGTTGCTATTACGGTTGGTTTTTTGTAAGTCGAGGTGCCATGCTGCTCGATGAATGTTTTTGATGTGGAACGTTCTGGGTGGGTTGGGGTATCGAGGGCAAGATATGAGGGGTCTGTTGAGCAGGATTGCCTGTTATTCGATCAATATAGGTTGGGATTCTTGGCCTGTTGGAGGCCGCATGTTGGGCGAATTTGGCTTTCTGATACGGTCGGAATGGTAACGGGTGGATCAAAGGGGATATATTGTGCCGTTTGACACAAAGACCCATCGGTGGTACAGTACCGAGCGGTCTACACCCTTCTAGACGATATATTCGTACTACATTACCCAAGCAGTAGAGAGAGCGCCATGCCTCCCCTGACTGAGCATATCATTCAGCGCGAACTCGATATCGAAAACATTCACGATTTCGAGGTCTATCTCAAGCACGGTGGCTATGAGACACTGCGCTCCGCTGTTACAACCAAGCAGCCTGCCGACATCGTTCAGATGGTTAAGGATGCGGGTTTGCGCGGTCGCGGTGGCGCATTCTTCCCGACGGGCGTAAAGTGGGGCTTTTTGCCTCCCAACGTTTACCCGCGTTACTTGTTGTGTAACGCAGACGAGAGCGAGCCGGGTACTTTCAACAACCATCAGATCATCCAGCGGAACCCACATCAGCTGATCGAAGGTGTAGCGCTTTCTGCGTTCGCCATCGAGGCCAGCACTGCCTACATCTACATTCGCGGTGAGTGGGCGCATGGTGCGCGCGTGCTTGAGAAGGCAATTGCCCAAGCGTATTCACGCGGTTTCTTGGGCAAGAATGTCTTTGGTAGCGGTCGCGATATCGATGTGTATGTTCACCGTGGTGCGGGTGCCTACATTTGTGGCGAAGAGACCGCGTTGATGGAGTCGCTCGAAGGAAAGATCGGCCAGCCTCGGTTGCGCCCGCCTTTCCCGGCTGTGGCTGGTTTGTACGGCAAGCCAACCATCATCAACAACGTCGAGACGCTGACCAATGTGCCGATGATTGTGTCGCGCGGTGTCGAGTGGTTCCGTTCGTTCGGGACCGAGCGCAGCCCGGGCACAAAGGTTTTCTCGATCAGTGGGCACGTGAATAAGCCCGGCAACTACGAGCTCTCGATGGGCGCTACGTTGCGCGAGTTGATCGAGGATTATGCCGGCGGTATGCGCGGTGGTCGCAAGCCGAAGATTATTGTGCCTGGTGGCGCTTCGGCCCCTTGGTTGACCGCCGAGCACCTTGATGTGCACCTCGACTTTGAGTCGGTGCAAGCAGCTGGCAGTATGATCGGTACTGGCGGCGTGATCGTGCTCGACGAGACTGTCAGCGCGGTTGACGTGGCCTACAAGATGGATGAGTTCTTTAAGCACGAGTCTTGTGGCAAATGTACGCCTTGCCGCGAAGGTACCTACTGGTTGGTGAAGGTGCTGCATCGTATGTCTGAGGGCCATGGTCGCCCGGAGGATGTTTCGACGCTGCACGATATTTATAACCAGATGGCTGGTAACTGTTTCTGTCTGCTGGGAGAGAGTGCCGTGATGCCGATCAAGAGTGCATTGCGCCTGTTCCCAGAGGAGTTTGAGGCGGTGATTAAGGCCAATAGAAGCGAGCATGCCATTCCTTTGATGGCTGCAGCGCACTAATGCGGCTAGAGGACGACAATCAGTACCGTTTGGTGCTGAGGCCCGATCGAACGCTTGTTTGAGCTTTAAATACTAGGCGGGAAATAGCATATGCCCGATGTCACACTGACCATTGATGGCCGAACCGTCACGGTGCCGGCTGGTACTAATATCGTCGATGCCGCGCGCAGTGGCGAAGTCGATGTACCGGTGTTCTGCTACCATCCCAAGATGAAGCCTGTCGGTATGTGCCGTATGTGCCTCGTCGAGGTCTGGACACCGATGATCGACCGCGCAACAAACCAACCAGTGCTCGATGAGCACGGGCAGCCTAAGCTGGCGCTGATGGGAAATAAGCTTCAGGCTGGCTGCGTGACGCCCGTTAGTCCGGGGATGGTTGTCAAGACGGTCACGGATCGGGTGCAGTTTGCCCAACGTGGCCAACTTGAGTTCCTGCTCACGTCGCATCCGCTCGATTGCCCGGTCTGCGATAAGGGTGGCGAATGCCCCTTGCAGAACCTGACGATGGGTTGGGGGCCTGGCAAGTCGCGCTTCGATTATGCCGATAAGCACCATAATGTGAAGCCGGTGCCGCTCGGCGACCTGATTTACCTCGACCGCGAGCGCTGTATTTTGTGCGCTCGTTGTGTGCGTTTCCAGGACGAGATCGCTGGTGACCCGGTGCTTGGCTTCGATAACCGTGGCCGCAATTGGGAGATTATCTCCAAGAGTGAGCCGCCCTTCGATTCGAAGTTCTCGGGTAATACGACCGATATCTGCCCAGTGGGTGCGCTGACGACGGCGGATTTCCGCTTCAAGGCGCGCGTCTGGGAGTTGCGTTCTGTGCCGAGCATCTGCTCGGGTTGTTCGGCGGGCTGCAATATCACACTTGATATGCGCTACGACAACCTCATGCGCGTGATGCCTCGCGAGAACGATTTTGTGAATGAGATCTGGCTGTGCGATAAGGGCCGCTTTGGCCAGCGCTTTATCGCCTCGAAGGATCGCTTGACGACGCCGCTGATCAAGCGCAACAACACCTGGGCCGAAGCGACCTGGGAAGAGGCGCTGCAGCTGATCGCCGATAAGTTCTCGGCGATCCGGGCTTCGGCAGGCGGCGAGGCGTTGGGTGGTTTGGCCGGTACGCGCCTGGCGAACGAGGATCTCTACCTGTTCCAGAAACTCTTCCGCGAGGTGCTCGGTTCTCCGAACATCGATCACCGCAATGGCGTGGCGAGCGAGCCTGCCTTCGAAGACCTGATTCCGTCGCTGGGTGTTGGTCAGGGCACCAACCTGATGACGCTCGGCAAGGGGACTTCGGTGTTGGTGATCGGTGCGGACCCCGAGGAGGAGGCTGCAAACTATGTGTTGCGGCTGCGCGGGATCTTGAACCGCGGTGGCGAGGTTTCGGTGCTGAACGCGTACCCGACGAAGTTGGGCCGCCAAGGCACGCGCGATCTGCGCCCGCGCCCTGGCACCGAGGCGCACTTGGTGCTGGCTCTGATCAGCGTCCTCTTCGAGGAGAAGTTGCTGAACCTCGACTTCATCAACAGCCGCGTGCGCAATATCGATGCGCTGCGCCAAGGCTTGAGCAAGTTGCCTTTGGCTGATCTGGTGGCGGCGTGTGGTGTCTCGGAGGAGGCTATCCGCGCGACGGCCCGATCGTTCGCGGCTGCTGAGAACGGTATTATTGTGTACGGTCGCGCTGCGCTGAGTGGCGATCCCGCTCTGTTGCGAGCGATTGCGAACTTAGCGCTGGTGACGGGCAAGGTTGGTCGAGCCAACAATGGCTTGATCGCGCTGACCCCGGGTGGCAATATGCGCGGCGCGCTCGATATGGGTGTGCGCCCCGATGCTGGCCCCGGTGGCGCAGCGGTGCAGAAGGCTGGCCTGAGCGCTGAGGCGATGTGGGAGGCTGCGGCGGCTGGGAAGTTGCGCGGTATGTACATCGCGGCGGCGAACCCGGCTCGCAACAACCCAGCGATTGCGCAGGCGATCGAGGCGCTGGAGTTCGTGGTGGTGCAGGACTTGTTCCTGACCGAGACGGCTCAGTTGGCCGATGTGGTGCTGCCCGCTGCTTCGTTTGCCGAGCGCGAGGGTACCTTTACGAATGCTGAGCGGCGCGTACAGCGCTTCCGCCAGGCCCGTGAGTTTGCGGGTGTTCGCGCTGATTGGCTGATCTTCCAAGATGTTGCCCAAGCTCTGTCGGAGACTGCTGCTCCTGTGGCAGTGTCGCAGGGCAAGGGTGCTAAGGCTGCGAACGGCGGCACGGCTGTGGCGATCTGGGATTACATCACTTCGAGCGATGTAGCCGAGGAGATCAGCCAAGTGGTGCCGAGCTACGCGGGGACCGGCTACACGAGCTTGGAGTTGACCCGCAAGTCGTGGGGCCGCCAACCCAACGAAGGGTTCTACTACGATGGTACTTCGTACGAGAACACCGAGGGCGTGGGTGTGCAGGTGCCTGCGCAGGCCGATGATGGGAAGGTTGGCTTTACGGTCAGCTTCCGCGAGCCGCAGGCGGTGACTGCCGATGCGCAGTATCCGCTTTCGCTGATGACGGCCACGCGCCTCTACGACGGTGGCGAGTGGGCACGCGATTCGCGCTTGCAGACACATATTCCTCCGGCACATGTGATCTTGAGCTTGTTCGATGCGAAGCGCTTGGGCGTGGGCATGGGTGAGCATGTGCAGGTGACTTCGGCGAACGGTTCGGTGCAGTTGCCTGCCCAAATCGATGCTGGTTTGACCGAAGGGTTGGTTCTCATCCCGCAGGTGCGTGGTGCTGAGGTGCCAGGCTTGCTGACGGGTGGCCTGACACGCGTAGCGGTAAGCAAGGCCGAATAAATGCGAAAATGTAGTGCGTTGCCGATGATCGAGGATCGTCGGCACGCACTATATGTGACATTTGCAGACGACGGGAAATAAAGGCTATGACCTTCCTCGACATCATTATTGTGATCGTCAAAAGTCTGGTGCTGGCGCTCGCGGCGACGACTCTGTTTGCCTATTTTACGCTGTTCGAGCGCGTTATATTGGCACGGCTCCAGAACCGTGTTGGGCCGAACCGAGCCGGCTACATTCCGCTCCCTGGTGGGCGGAAGTTGTTTGGTGGTTGGCTCCAGCCCGCAGCCGATGCGGTCAAGCTCTTCTTCAAAGAGGAAGTCTTGCCGTCGATGGCCGACAAGTGGGTGTATATCATTGCTCCAAGCTTGGCGATGATCCCGGCCTTGGTGATTTGGGCGACCATCCCGGTTGGTTGTTGGCCAGTCGGAGAGGGCGCGCAATTGGGTTGCCCCACTGGCACGGTGAATTTCCTGCAGTTGGCCGAGGTTGATATCGGCATTCTGTACTTGTTGGCGGTCACTTCGATCGGCGTGTACGGCATCGCCATCGCAGGTTGGGCCTCGAACAATAAGTACTCGATGCTTGGCGGTATCCGCGCAACAGCTCAGGTGCTTTCGTATGAGTTGGCGCTGGGTCTGTCGATTCTGGCGGTGGTGATGCAGGCTGAGTCGTTCAGCACTGCGCAGATCGTCGAGCGCCAGGCTGGCTTCTGGTTTATTATTCCTCAATTTCTGGCCTTTGTGATCTTCTTGCTTGCTTCGACAGCTGAGGTGGTGCGTGCACCCTTCGACTTGGTTGAGGCCGAGCAGGAGCTGGTGGGTGGCTACAACACCGAATACAGCTCGATGAAGTTCGCAGTCTTCTTCATGTCGGAGTATATCAAGCTGATCGCGATGAACGCGATTGCGGTGATGTTGTTCCTGGGCGGTTGGCGCTTCCCCGGCACGTATACTCTGGCCGAGTGGTTCAGCACCAACGTTGGCCCGGCATGGGGCAATGCCGTGTACGGCTTGGTATCGCTCGGTGCGTTCCTGTTGAAGGTGACGTTCCTCTCGTTTGTGTCGGTGTGGGTGCGCGCTTCAGTGCCTCGCACGCGCTATGACCAGCTGATGAACTTGGGCTGGAAGATTTTACTGCCGATGGCGCTCGTTAACATTGTGCTGACCGCGGTGGTGAATGTGCTGGTGCCCGATCGGTATGTGGGCGGTGCTATCGGCCTGATTGTGGGCATCATCGTTGTTGCAGTTGTGGTTTCGTGGAAGGGTCCACGCAAGCCTGAGAATACAGTTTCGTTGGTGAAGAACACTGCCGGAACTGCGAAGTCCTAAATTGGTAGTGCGTGCTTGCAGCGCATGCCAAGCAACCGTACGAGCGAAGCGGTGCTCATGATAACGCGACGTTGTACGAGTACATTTGTACGTGTTTCGTCTGGAGAAAAGCATGCTTGGTGAATTGTTTAAGGGTCTCGGGACGACAATCAAATATCTGTTCCGCAAGCCGGTCACCGTGCAATACCCTGAGGTGAAGCGCCCTGTCCGTGAGCGCTTCCGTGGGAAGCACGAGCTCAAGCGCTTTGCGAATGGTATGGAGCGCTGCATTGGTTGTGCGCTCTGCGCTGCTGCTTGCCCAGCCGATGCGATTCTGGTGGTGCCTGCCGAGAACGACCCCGAGCGCCCCAACTCACCTGGCGAGCGCTACGCGGCGACTTACGAGATCAATATGTTGCGCTGTATCTTCTGCGGTTACTGCGAAGATGCCTGCCCAACAAATGCGATTGTGCTGGAGCACCAGTACGAGTTGTCGTTCTACGACCGCAAGAGTTCGATCTATACCAAGGAGATGTTGTTGGTTCCGCCTGATAAGGGTCACGGCGAGATCCCGCCTGTGCTCCAGGAGATCAACCGACGGCCAAGTCCACCTGCGCAGATCGATCTCTAGTGTTCTTAGTTTTGAGTGCTGAGTTGCGAAACTCAAAACTTGGAGTTTGTATGGAACTGATTGTCTTCACCATCACCGCGATCATTGCGCTTGTCGGCGCTATCGCGATGTTGTTGAGCAAGAACGCGATCCATAGCGCACTCTTTTTGCTGCTCAATATGGTCGCTATTTCGGTGCTGTATCTGCTGCTACGCGCGCCCTTCTTGTTCGCGGTGCAGTTGATCGTGTATGCCGGTGCGATCATGGTGTTGTTCTTGTTTGTGGTTATGCTGCTCGGCGCTGAACGTGCTGAGGATGACGACGACAAGAACAAATGGCAGCAGCCTTTGGCGATTGTGCTTGGGTTGCTCTTGCTTGCCGAGGCGGTATACGTATTCTTCGCCAGCGGCTCGACTCCGGCACCGGTGCAAGGTAACGATAATTTCGCCGCACCTGTGGCGATCGGCGAGCTGTTGTTCTCCAGCTACCTGTTGCCGTTCGAGGTGACCTCGGTGCTGTTGCTGGCCGCTGTGGTTGGTGTGGTGGTGCTGCATCAGCGTGAGCGTTCGTAGCCCTTCGCTAGTCCTTGGTTGGAAACGCGGGTGCGGTTGACAACAGGCGATGGACAATACGGAGTGTTTGGATGGTACCCACAAGCTATTTCGTTCTGCTGAGTGCGGCGCTTTTCATTATCGGTGTATTGGGCGTTGTGGTGCGGCGCAATGCATTGGTAGTGTTTATGTCCGTTGAGTTGATGCTCAACGCTGCAAACTTGGCACTGGTGGCATTTGCACAGCGCTGGGCCTCGGCTAACGGTCAAATTATTGTCTTCTTTGTCATTACGGTGGCTGCCGCCGAGGTTGCAGTTGGCCTTGCGTTGCTGGTTGCGATCTTTCGTAACAAACGCACCACCGATATCGATGAAATTAGCACCTTGAAGGGGTAGGGCGAGGTAATAGTAGATTGGGCGACCGGCAGAAATCGTTTCCCCTTTTACTGTTTACTTTTTGCCTTTGTTTCTGAGGAACGCAGATGTCTGATCTGAATTGGATCGTCGCGCTGATCCCGGCGTTTCCGCTGCTTGGCTTTCTGCTGAATGCGCTGTTTATTCGGCGCGAACGTGCGGCAGGGCTGATTGCTAGCGGCGCGGTGGTGCTGTCATTCATCACAACGCTTGTCGCAATCGCTGTGCTCGCCTCGCTTGGTGGGGACGCCGAAGGTTCTCACGCTACGCGCATCGATTTTGTCCTTTGGGAGTGGATCTCGATCGGCGACTTCCGAGTGCCGTTCGGCCTGCTCTTCGACCAGTTGACCGCTGTGATGGCGCTGCTGGTGACAGGTGTGGGTTCGCTGATCCATATCTACTCCATTGGCTACATCCATGGCGATGAGCGACCTGTTCGGTTTTTTGCTTACCTGAATTTGTTCATCACAGCGATGCTCTTTCTCATCATGGGCGACAACATGCTGTTGTTGTTCCTGGGTTGGGAGGGTGTCGGTCTCTGTTCATTCTTGCTGATCGGTCACTGGTTCGACCGCCGCTCGGTGCCTCCTGGGATCGTTCCCGGTGAGGCGGCTGTGAAGGCGTTTGTGGCCAACCGCGTCGGCGATGCCGGTATGCTGCTGGCGATGTTCGCGATCTTCTCGAACTTCGGTTCGCTGAATTTCTACGACGTCGATCCGGCTGGCGATGGCCGGATTATCTATGGCTTTTTGAGCCAAGCCGCAAACTTGGGCGGCGCTCGGATCGACTTGGGTATCCTCGGTTCGATCGGTGTGATGACTGCGATCACGTACTTGTTGCTGATCGGTGTCACCGGTAAATCGGCCCAGATCCCCTTGTTCGTCTGGTTGCCCGACGCGATGGCTGGCCCCACGCCTGTTTCGGCCCTCATCCACGCGGCCACGATGGTGACCTCGGGTGTGTATCTGATGGTCCGCACCCACACGCTGTTCGACAATGCGCCGACGACCCAAGGCTGGATCTTGGCGATCGGTATGTGTACGGCGTTGCTGGCGGCAACTGCGGCGGTGGCCCAGTTCGACATCAAGCGCGTGCTGGCCTACTCGACGGTCTCGCAGCTTGGCTTTATGGTCGCGGCTGTCGGTATGGGCGCGTATGTCGCGGCGATCTTCCACCTGCTGACGCACGGTGTCTTTAAGGCGCTGTTGTTCCTCGGCTCGGGCTCGCTGATCCACGGCATGCACGAGAACCAGGATATGCGCAAGATGGGTGGCCTGCGCCATACGATGCCGCAGACCTATTGGACGTACCTGGTCGGCGCGCTGGCCTTGGCTGGTATCGTTCCGTTGGCGGGCTTCTGGAGCAAGGACGAGATTCTGGCCCACGCGTGGGAGGCCAATAAGCTGGCTGCGGTGGTGCTGATTGCGGCTTCCGTCTTGACGGCTTTCTATATGGGCCGCCAGATGGCGCTGGTCTTCTACGGCAAACCGCGCGACCATGCCGCCGAGCACGCTCACGAGAGCGGCCCGGTGATGTTGTGGCCGTTGTTTATCCTGGCTGTCGGCAGTGTGCTGGTTGGTTTCATTAACCTGCCTTCGGGCCTGGGCTTGCCGCACGGCGTGTTGCACCTGCTCGACGAGTGGCTGCACCCGGTGTTTACCTCGCCTGGTTCGGTGCCGCACGAGGCGCTGCCGTTCAATTGGGCGATCGCTATCGTTACGACGTTGTTGGCGGTTGGCTCGGGTTGGTTGGGCGTGTGGCTGTACAAGGATAAAGTGGCGAGCCGCATTAAGCCCGGCAAGGATGATCCGGCTCACTACTACCTGGGCGATATCTGGCGTGGTATGGAGATCGCTTGGGGCTTCGATTGGTTCTACGATCGGGCGATCGTGCGACCGTATCGTGCTGTTGCGAATTTCTTAAGCTCAGTGTTCGATGCTCAGGGTATCGATGGCGTGCTAGTCGATGGCTCTGCACGGCTGTTTGGTCGCTTGGCTCAATGGTTCCGCCTGAGCCAGACTGGGTATGTTCGGAACTATGCTCTGGTCTTCCTGGTCGGCGTTATCGGGGTGATCGGCTATTTTGTGTTATCGCGCTAGTCCGCCGATAGAGCCAGCCGTTCGCTGAATGGCTGGCTCTAGAAACGGACCACGGACGACGGACAAAGGACTCTATTGTGAACGGTTTTCCGTTGCTCTCGATCGTGCTGTGGCTGCCAACGCTCGGCGCTCTCCTCTTGCTGCTGGTGCCACGCGATAATATCGCCGCACAGCGCTGGTTGGCGTTGCTGACATCACTGGTGACGTTCGCGGCCTCTCTGCCGTTGTACTTTGGCTTTAATCTCGGGTCACCTGGCTTCCAGTTTGCCGAAAGCCTAGCATGGATCGATACTTGGGGCATCAACTACAGCCTCTCACTCGATGGCGTGAGCCTGTGGCTGGTGTTGCTGACGACGTTTCTGACGCCCATCTCGCTGGTGGCAACGTGGGTTTCGGTGCACAAAGACTTCCGCATGTTCCAAGTGCTGATGTTGTTGCTCGAAACCGCCATGATCGGCGTGTTTGTGGCGCAGGATCTGTTCCTGTTTTATATTTTCTGGGAGTTCACGCTCATCCCCATGGCGCTGCTGATCGGCATCTGGGGTAGCACCAATCGGGTGCACGCAGCGGTGAAGTTCTTCCTGTATACCTTTGCTGGCTCGGTCTTCATGCTGGTCAGCATTATCGCGCTGTATCTGCTGAATAGCTCGGCGACAGGCGTGGCGACCTTCGATTTCGATGTGATCCAGAAGAATATCGCGAGCGGCGTGCTAGCCATCGACCCCGTTTGGGCGCGCGCGCTGTTCTTGGGTTTCTTCGTGGCCTTCGCGATCAAGGTGCCGCTCTGGCCCTTCCATACCTGGCTGCCGCTGGCTCACACCGAAGCCCCGACCGTGGGTTCGGTGATCCTAGCTGGTGTGATGCTGAAGCTGGGTGGCTACGGCATGATCCGCTTCTGTCTGCAGTTGTTCCCTGAGGCTGCGAACTGGGCCGCTCCCGCGATCGGCGTGCTGGCCGTGATCGGTATCCTCTATGGCGCTCTGGTGTCGTTCGCGCAGACAGATATGAAGAAGTTGGTGGCCTATTCGTCGGTCAGCCACCTTGGTTTCGTGGTATTGGGCATCTTTGCCTTGACGCCGCAGGGTGTTTCCGGCGCGATCCTTCAGATGGTCAACCACGGTCTTTCGACCGGCGCTTTGTTCTTGATTGTTGGTTACATCTACGAGCGACGCCACACACGCGAGATGGCGGACTTCGGCGGCTTGTGGAAGGTGATGCCGATCTACGGTGGCTTGGCATTGGCGATGGTGATGTCGTCGGTCGGTTTGCCGGGTTTGAACGGCTTTATCGGTGAGTTCTCGATCTTGCAAGGCACGTGGCTCTCGCCGACACTGGGTTGGGGCTTCGTGTTGCCCTCGGTGTTCGGCGTGATCTTCGCTGCAACCTACTTGCTGCGCATGTTCCGCCTGACCTTTATGGGCGAGCTGGATAAGCCCGAGAACGCCGAGCTGAGCGATATCACCCCGCTAGAGATTGGTATGCTGGTGGCATTGCTGATCCCGATTGTGGCGATTGGTTTCTACCCGAACTTTATGTTCGAGCCAATGCAGCCATCCGTTCAGGCGATCACCGATAGCCTAACGAATGTTTTGGCAGCTGGGCGGTGATTCGCACCGAGAGGATATTGGGATGGAATGTGGCGCACTTGCCCACGTTTGATCCTCATTACATGACTGGTGAAGGGTTTTATGCCTGAGCAAATTCCCATTCCATCGATCGATTTTGCAGTTATCCTTCAGTTGATCATTGTGTTCGGCTGGGGCACACTGCTGCTGTTGATCGATTTCGCGGTGCCCACCGGGCGTAAGCATATCACTGGCTGGCTAGCTGCTGCTGGCTTGGTGGTGGCGGCGATCGTTGGTATTCCCTACTGGAATTCGTCAACCAGCACGTTCAACGATATGATCCGGTTAGACAATTATGCGCTAACCTTCAATTGGATCTTCTTGACCGTGGGTGTGCTGACGATCCTGATTTCGCTCGAATATTTGTCGCGCCACAAGATCGAGCGAGGCGAATTCTATTCGATCCTGTTGTTTGCCATCGGCGGTATGATGCTGCTGGCTCAGGGCACTGATCTGATCGTGCTGTTCTTGGGCCTGGAGTTGCTGTCGATCTCGCTGTACGTGTTGGTCGGCTTCTCTGCCGCGCGCTTCCCCTCGGAAGAGGCGTCGATGAAGTACCTGATCGTCGGTGCGTTCGCGGCTGGCTTCCTGGTTTTTGGTATCGCGCTGACCTACGGTGCAACGGGCCTGTCGAACCTTGCGGCGATCGCCGCGAAGGTGGCGGACCCGTCGTTCTCCGCCGAGGATCAGTTGCTGATGCTGGCTGGTGGCGCGCTGTTGCTGATCGGCTTCGGCTACAAGATCGCGATGGCCCCGTTCCATATGTGGACGCCCGATGTCTATGAGGGTGCGCCAACGCCTGTGACGGCGTTTATGTCTGCAGGCACCAAGGCCGCAGGCTTCGCCGCGCTGACTCGCGTGTTGCTGGTGGCGCTCGGCCCGCAGTACGAGGTCTGGTCGATCGTGGTGGCTGTGCTGGCCGCTATCACGATGATCTTCGGTAACATCGCGGCTGTCGCGCAGTTGAACGTGAAGCGCATGCTGGCTTACTCCAGCATCGGTCACGCTGGCTATATTCTGCTCGGCCTGCTTTCGGCTAACGCGCGTGGCATCGAGAGTATCTTGGTCTATTTGGCCGCCTACACCTTCACGGCTATCGGCGCCTTCGCGGTGCTGATCGCGTTGGAGCAGCAGGGTGAGGAGGCCTGGAACCTGACCGACTTCGCTGGCTTGTGGGGTCGCCATCCGTTCCTGGCGATCGCAATGGCGATCTGTATGTTCTCGATGGCCGGTGTGCCGCCGACGTTCGGCTTCGTGGCGAAGTTCGATGTCTTCACTGCCGCGTGGCAGGCTGGCTACACCTGGTTGGTGCTGATCGCCGTGATCACTTCGGCTGTGGCCGCCTTCTTCTACCTGCGCATTGTTGTGCAGATGTTTATGAAGGAGCCGGTGCGCGAAGTTCCTGCCGAGGTTGGCCGTGGCCTCTCGGTTGGCATTGGCTTGGCGGCGCTGGGTGTGGTGGTGTTGGGCATTCTGCCCACGCCAGTGATCGAGATCGCCCGCCAATCGGTGCAACTGCTCGGTCAGTAAGTTTTACTCCAACAATCAAACGTGCTGGGACATCTCGTTCCAGCACGTTTTTGATTCCTGTAATGCGATAGCTGGTTGATACTAAATCCGATTGGATAGTTGTAAAAGCTGTTTTAGCCTGCGGCAGCAATACTTTCTTCTTTTTGTGATGTCGAGGCGCTGCTACGCGCAGCGCCTCGACATCACCTGTTTCGGGAGATGTAGGTATTAGTTGAAAACTAGCATCATACGATAACATTCATGTGTCGTTTATGTATGTAATCTTTCGGATTTGAGCAGTAAAGATGGCGATGCTCGTCTGCCTTGATAATGGGTTGGTGCAATGAGGAAGGGCTGCACGATAGCAGCCCTTCGCGTTATCTTCTTTGGGGAAGTGGTATCAGTTAGAAGACAATATTACGTTGTTCAACAGGCAGATCGCTTTTGTCTGGTATGCTGTTGGGTGTCGTTTACTTGTTGCCCTTCACCACATAGACCAGTACGCCAGTACCACCGAACTTCGACTGCTCGATCGCTTGGATGACGAGACTGGTGCTGCCCTTCTCATAGCCATCGATCAGCACACCATCCTGGTTGATCGGCATACCAGAGGCACGATACCAATCCTTTTCGGTCAGCGTAGCGTATGCCTGCTCGATCTCGGCCAAGCTCGCCGTCGATTCGTAGAAGAACTGCTCAAGTGGCGAATCTTCAGTGTTCTTAATCCCCTGCGCCTCCATCGCCTGGGGCACATTCACTTTGAGTCGCTCGATATATTGATTAATCTGCGCATTACTGCTGCTCTGAATCGGGGTTGACTGCGGGGGCGGCTGAATAAACTCACCTGCGCCGGAGCTACCACAAGCGGTCAGAAGTAAAAGCAGTATCAATGCAACGCATGAGAAACGACGCATTAAAACCTTCCTTTTCACGTACAATAGAGTGTATACTAGTGCCGATTAGTGTACCATAAAACCCGCTTGGTTCCAGTGAGGTATCATACACGTTAAGTATCCCGTTTAGCGCGTTGCTTAGCCCAATGCCTTAGCGAAGGCTTCGTGTATGTTTTTTGAGCAAAGAGGATAGTAGTATGGCATCTTCGGCCAATGAATCGTTTCTTGATCGCATTCTTGATCATAAACGAACGGAAATTGCACGTCAGCAAGCAAAAATTCCGCTCGCTCAGCTTGAAGCCAAAGCTAAGACGATCTCGCCCCCGCGCGATTTCGCTGCCGCCTTGCGCAAGCCCGATCGCACCGCGCTGATCGCGGAGGTGAAGAAGGCTTCGCCCTCCAAGGGCTTGCTGCTCGAAAACTTCGATGCCCTAGCGATCGCTGCCACCTACGCCCGCAATGGCGCTGCTGCGATCTCGGTGTTGACCGATCAGCGCTTCTTCCAAGGCAGTTTGAAATATCTCGAAGGCATTCGTGAGCAGTTCGAAAGCGCCGCCTGGAAGGGCTATCAGCCGCCGTTGCTGCGCAAAGATTTTATCCTCGACGCCTACCAAGTCTACGAGGCGCGCGCCTACGGTGCCGATGCGCTGCTGCTGATCGTAGCCGCGCTCGATGATCGGACGCTCGTTGATCTGCTGGAACTGACCCATGCGCTCGGCATGCAGGCGCTGGTGGAGGTTCACGATGAGGAGGAGTTGGAGCGCGCGCTGGCGGCGAACGCGACGATCATTGGCGTCAATAACCGCGATCTACGCACCTTTGTGACGACGCTGGAGACCACCGAGCGTATCGCGGCGCGTCTGCCCGCCACCGATCGCCCGATCTTGGTGAGCGAGAGCGGCATCTTCACAGCTGCCGATGTGGCGCGTGTGCGTGGATTAGGTGCGGATGCCGTGCTTGTGGGCGAGGCGTTGGTGAAATCGCCCGATATTGCTGCGAAAGTGCGCGAACTCGCTGGTGAAGCTGTAACTGTGTAGAATGGCCGTAGAGTACTTCGTTTTAGGCTGAAGAGGAGCACACGATTCAAAAATGAAATGTGAAGTTTGCGACATGGAACTTGAGGAGGATGGGATCTTCTGCCCCAATTGCGGCACACGCGTGGTGCGAACGTCGAGTGCGGGTGCGGCTACGGTGATGCTGCCTTCGAATCAGGCGCCAGCCGCCTCGCCGCCGCCCTACGTCTCTGAGACACCTCCGGCATACACGCCGCCTGTTAGTCAATCTAACTTGCCAGCGCCACAGCAGCCGTATGCCCCCTCGCCCTTCTATTCCATTCCTGTCGCTCCAACTACGAGCACTGCGGCGGTCATCAGCCTGATTATGGGCATTCTCTCGTGGTGTGGTTTGGTGTTCATCGGCACGTTTGGCGCGATCATCGCTGGGCATATGGCGCGCCGTGAGATCCAGAACTCGAACGGCCAAGTGAGTGGAAATGGCCTGGCATTGGCTGGCTTGATTCTGGGCTACCTTAATCTCGCACTGTTGCTATTGATGTGTGCGGCGTTCTGTTTCTTGATATGGCTCGGCGCCGCTCTCGAATAGCTCCTAGCCTGCTCTAACTGCATCGCTGTAGAGGAATGTGGTCGCTCTGATGCTTCAGAACGACCACATCGCGTTTAGGCATTGATATGTCGCGTAAGCTGCGCGCGACGCATTACAGTGTTTGTAGCGGCTGATTCTCGACCGCTTCGGCGATCGCGGCCAGCAGATCCTCGACCTTGAAGGGTTTGTTTACGACAGCCACGGCACCTGCTTTGCGCAACTGCTTGATCTGCTCGGGCGCCACGTGTCCCGTGAGGATCAGGATGCGGGCCGCAGGGTCGATGGCGCGCAGCCGTTGTACAAACTCGGTGCCGTCCATCCCCGGCATCACCAGATCGCTCAGCACCAGGTCGAACGGCTCCTCGCAGTAGCGGCGCAGCCCTTGTTGCCCGTTCGAGGCGCTGATCACCTGATGGCCCTGTTGCTCCAGCAAGCGCGCGATCGAATCGGTGATGATCGGCTCGTCGTCCACGATCAAGATGCGCATCCCGGTGATGGTGGCGGCATCGATCTGTTTGCCGCGCTGCACCTCGGTCTGATAGATGATCGGCAGGCGCACCGTGACGGTTGTGCCCACGCCGACCGTGCTCTCGATCGAGATCGTCCCCTGATGATTTTGGATGATGCCGTAACTGATCGCTAGCCCTAGCCCGGCGCCCGGTGTGGAACTGCCGCCCAACGCGCCCTTGGTCGTCATAAAGGGCTGGAACACCTGATCGAGCAGTTCGGCGGGGATGCCACACCCCGTATCAGCCACCACAAGCTCGATCTGGCCGTTGTGTTTGCGGAGCGAAATAGAGATTTTGCCGCCGTTCTCGCTCATCGCATCGCGGGCATTGGTGATCAGGTTGAGGAACACCTGCGCGAGTTGCCCAGGATCGCAGATCGTCGGCGGGACCTCCTGAATATTCTTTTCGATAAAGATGTTGTTTTTGGCAAGTTCGCGCTCGACCAGGATGATCACATCCTCCAGTGCATCCTGAATCGTGTGCATGCCCCACTGAGGCTCACCACGCCGCGCGAAGGTGAGCAGGCCGCTCGTGATACTCCTGCCCCGCATACACGAGCGTATCGCCACCTGAAGCGCCTCGTCCTTTTCAGCGAGACTGTTGCTGCTCAGCCCCAGTTGCGCGTAGCCGAGAATACCCGCCAACAAGTTGTTGAATTCGTGTGCGATGCCCGCCGAGAAGGTGCCGAGCGCCGCAAGTTTGGAGGAGCGGATCAGCTCATCCTGCTTGAGGCGCAACTCCTCGAACAGCCGAGCGTGCTCCATGGCGAGCGTAGCCTGCGCCGCGAACGACATCAGCACGCGGCGATCGTCCTCGGCCAGCATGATCGGGTGGTCGAGCGCCAGGCAGATGCCACCCAGCACCTGTTGTTCGAGCGCCAGCGGGATGATCACCAGCGCCTGCCAGTTCGTGTTGGCGGCGTGATGCAGGTGCGCCATGCTCTGTGCATTCAGCACCCGCAGCCCTTTGCGGATCTCGATGGCGTAGGCCGAGGCGTCCCACTCGAAATCGGGTTCGATGCCGTTGGCCGCTACCAAATGCGCTCGGCGGTTGTCGAGCACGATCACCCAACTAGCGGAGGCTTCGAGCAGGGCGGCGAGCCGCGTGCTCACCGTTTTGAGCAGCGGCATCGCATCGAGCGACGCGATCATCGCTGTGGCGGCATCCTGGAGGCGTTCGAGCTTACTGGCCAGTTGCTGCGATTCGTGGGCGAGTTCTTTGTTGCGGCGACTCTCGGCCTGCCAATCGGCCAGCGCCTTGAACGACCGTTGCGCCAGAAACAGGGGGATCAGGGCGGGCAGCGTCAACCAGGTGTCGATCGCCCACAGCGCGGCCAATACCGCTCCCAAGGGCAGCGTGATGAAATGAATCCACTGAACGACTTGATAGCTGTCGCGATAGACTTCGAAGAGCGGTCGTTCGGAAGCGAGGGCGATGATCGTGGCGACGAGCAGCGTGTTGAGGAGGTAGTAGGTTCCGCCCACAAGGATCAGCGCCACCAAGCCGTGCGGCCCACTGAACGGCAGCGCGTCGGGCGGCATAATCACCTGATACACGACCCACATCATGACGTAGGTGATCACACGGGCCGAGGCATTGAACAGGCTGCGGTACCAAGCCCGTTCGCGTTTGATCAGGTCAACGATAAATGTGCCGCATACAATCACAAGCGCGCCGCTCAACCCGCTGATCGCCACCAGGAAGATCATCGGCGCGTCGGCGATCGTCATTGAGACGGGCTGCTCATCACCGATCTTGAACTCGACATAATCGGTAAAGACATAGACAACGAGCCATAGCAGCAGGAGGGAGAGCTCGACTGCGCTGAATGAAGCGCTTTGGAGAATATAGACAATGGATGATGCGGCAATCAGCCACAGCGCATAAAGATACACACGAGCTATACGTGGCAGGGTGCTCATTGCATCCTCCAGAAGACTTAAGATGCCTCATTTAGTACTACTAGGTCACAAATGACGGCGGTCGCTATGAAAGCGCTTCAGGAGCGTTAGACGGTTCGTTGTCTATTGAGGTTGTAGAATATGTTGTTATTTCGCTCTTTTGATGAGCGAAGTATCGGCTACGACTATTGTAATAGCAAATGCGATTAAAATGCTAGTGTTTGTTCGGTTTAATTTATAGTCCATGAGGCCTAATTTTGAACAATGGGCAAACATTATCGCTTCGTCATATCCTCAATGATGAAAAGGGAGTGGCGTTATAAGGCTTGTGGGTGCGAAAATGACGTAACATTTGTTGTCTTATGGAGAGGGGAAAGCTGATCGTTGATGAACACTGAGGATTCCTTAAAAACTATGTGCGATAAGCAAAAGCAGGAAGGATCACTCCTTCCTGCTAGATGTGGGTTGATATTAACAGCGATTACCATTTAGAATCAGCACCAGCCGCGATTAAAAAGGAAGATAATGCCCCCAAAACGAGAGCGACTTTCCAATACGCTTGCTTGAGTTGCCATTTCATAGGAGTTCCCCTTTCTGTACGCATAAAAACGGTTAGTACATGAGGTTCACTCCGCTCCGCTTCGGGCGTATGCTATGCAGCAGTTTGCCCACTGTTGCTGTTACTATCAACCCACATGCAGCAATTTTACCGTTTTTTAATCATTGATGCAAGTGATATCTGCACCAATGTAGGTAAAATTGTCATACGAACGCGAAACGCACCCATGGATGTTGCCCAGCGTAATGGGGCGCTCGGCAGAGCGCGTCGAGCACCGCGTGAGAGGCGGCGAGCGCGCTATCCTGCTGCACCGGCGCCATCCCTAATAGGGTCGCCGGTCCTTCGGTATCGTTCAGTTGCGCGAGACAGATTTCGATATCGCCGAACGGCTGCACGCGCACATCGACCAGTTGCAGCCGTTGTTGGCTGCCCAAGAGCTGATTCAGCGCTTCGACAGTAGCTTCGCCCGCGAGGCTCTCGGCTTGTTTGTGGCTGTAAGGGGCTTGGCTGCGTCCCTGGCTGCGTTGCTCACCCAACGCCATGGTGATGTGAATAGCCATGTCGTGGGTATCGACGATCCGATCGAGTGCAAGCAGTTGGATCTGTTGCGCGACCTGTGGTAACTCCGGCTCGGCGATCTGAGCCACGCTGATCTTGCGGTGATCGATGCGTTGACCTGTGCGAACGTACACCAGCGATTCCACATCGCGCACCACCTGCTTGGCATTGCGCCGTTGAATGGCGACTACGTGAATCTCGCGGATGTTGTTTTGCGAATCACACGTTACTCGGGCGCCCATTACACCACGCACCTGCCCAATCAAGCGTTCGAGCGCAGCAGACTCAATCAGTTCACCCTTCATCCTTTTGCCTTTTCGGTTTCATGTTGTCGTCAACACAGGCCTAAGCTTTGGATAGTGTTGCGAACATGAAGCTTAAGCGGATGCCTGTGCGAGCGTCGATGCGGGCCGGATTGTGCGATAACAGGCTAGGGCAATGCCGAACGTCAACAGCACATCGCCGATACTGTAGACGCCTGCGTATGGGATTGGCAAGATATCGGTCAGGAGCCACAGCCGTGTCTGCTCTGCGGGCAATAGCACAGAGTTATGGTAGATACCCGCTGCATCGAAGGGTATCACAATGCTCGCGCTACGTAGCGCTTCGGCGGTCACGGGCATGTAGCCCTGATTAGCGCTGATTGCGATGAGGTTGCAAAGTAGACCAGCGGCCATCCATATCAAGCCAGGAATATGCCGATTGAGAAGGAGCCAACCGACCAACAGCAGCATCGAGGCGATATGAAGCCAAGGTACTGCGGTTGTAATCAACGCAACGTTGCGGAACGGTGTGAAAATCAGCAGTTGCAGCACCAGGCTGCCGAAAACGAGCGATAGCCAGCGCAGTTCGAGGGTCGCAAAGCGCTGAAGGGAGCCACCCTGCAGCAACGCGATGATGATGACGATCGGAATAATTAAGAGCTTCAACATCGCTTTACCTTGTGGTTGGTTAGGTGGGCTTGCGACAGTACGATTATAGCACATACTATTTATAATAGTTATTACAATATTTACACCAAATGAGGTATTCGAAGGTTCAAGTCTATCGGCACAGGCGAATGTGATGTATGCGATACCAGAAGGCAAAACGGGGCAATGTTGGTGCTGTAAAAAGGGGGGAATTCGAAGGTGAACAGATGATAATGATGCACGCTACACTAATTCGGATAAATGCCTCACAAAGACGGTGATTTCGCATCAAATGGCGATAAAACCGCTAGATTGTAGTGATTACAAGTCCATGCTCCTCAAGCTAGTCGATTTAGTAATCGGTAGAGGGATCCCCACTCATTCGGGCAGTTGTTGAACTTCACCTCTAGCAGGATGCACGGTTTTCTGCTTGTAGCCACAACGATGGGCCGATTCTTGCAGGTCGTTCCCGTCGGGCACAGTGTTTGACCCCTTCTTGCATGGACTTGTGCAACTTCCCCACGCTCCTCCCGATATTCCACTACTCGCCGCATCATTCGGGAAATATAGAATGCTTTTACCTCGGCTCGGGTAGTAGTCGTGTTCGCACGGCAGCGTAACAGCGTACGAATCGGCATTATCCATTGATACAGGAGGTGCTTTGATGGAGGCATTCATTCACCCGCACCCTCGGCGCTTTCTCTTTACACTTTGGGAGGGCGGGGGTAATGTTCCGCCCCAAGTGGAACTTGCTCGTCGGTTGGTTCAGCGTGGGCATAGGGTGCGCGTGATGAGCGATCAGTGTAACGAGGCAGAGGTTCGGGCTGCGGGTTGCTCATTTATCGCCTATACGCGCGCTCCAAGCCGATCAGACACATCCGCCGCTAGCACATTGCTCAAAGATTATGAGGCGAGTAATCCCCTTCAATCATTTCTGATATTCCGCGATCAAGTGATGATCGGGCCTGCGCTGGCCTACGCTCAGGATGTGTTGGCGGAGCTCCAGCGCGAGCCAGCCGATGTAGTGGTCGTCAACGATGGTCTGCTTGGCCCGATGATGGCCGCCGAGCAAGCGCGGCTGCCATACGCGGTGATTCTCCCGCACCATTATCTCTATCCTACGCCGGGGATGCCACCTCCTGGCCGAGTGACCGAGCCTCCCAGAAATGCTATGGAGCGGGCACGCGATTGGCTGATCAACCAGGTGATTCTGCGCGCGTTCGATGGTGGGCTTCCGGCCCTCAACGCCGCGCGGGCCGAGCTTGGGCTTCCGCCCGTAGCACACGTCCTGGATCTGATGCACCAAGCCGACCGTGTGCTCGTTTTGACCAGTCCGGCCTTCGATTTCGCGGCGACGCGCCTGCCACCAAATGTGCGCTACGTCGGCCCAGTTATCAATGACCCGCACTGGGCTGATGCACCTGTCTCAGCGGAGGAATCCTTGTCCGCCACCGAACCGCTAGTGGTGGTCAGCTTCAGCACAACGTTTCAGAACCAGCAGCCAGTGGTGCAGCGAGTTATCAACGCGCTGGGCCAGTTACCAGTGCGCGGTCTGGTGACGACCGGGCCAGCGCTGGAGCCAACGCAGTTTCAGGTGCCGAGCAATGTGCGTGTACAGCGTTTCGCGCCCCATAGCGAACTGTTTCCCCGTGCTGCGGCTGTCGTCACGCACGGCGGGCATGGCACCGTTATTCGCGCTCTGGCGTATGGCGTGCCAGTAGTCTGCCTGCCGATGGGACGTGATCAGCAGGGTAACGCTGCTCGCGTTGTTGCACGGCAGGTCGGTAAAGCGCTGCCCAGCACATCTTCAGAGGCGGCGATACGTCAAGCCATTCACGAGGTTGTTACCATACCGCAGTACCGCCAGCGGGCGCAACAACTGAGCGCACAAATCGTGAGCGATGCACAGTCGTCACAGGCAGTGGCGGAACTTGAGGGGATTGCAGGTCCAACTGAACTAGAGCGGGCGCGCGGCGCGTAGCAGCCACGAGGGGTAACGGCTACAGCACGTGAACGGGATCAACGTCGAGCACCCAGCCTGGTGGGAGATGAAGCGCTTCGAGCAGCGGAGCGGTGCGCTCGGCGCGCAGCATCAGGTGCCAGCGGTAGCGGTTGCGCTGGCGGTGAAAGAAGGCCGGCGCAGGCCCGATGATGCTCCAATCGCCCAAATCGAGATTGCTCGCCAGTTGGTGCAACATCGCGCTTAACTCCTCCGCCACACGGCGGCCACGTTCATCGCTGCCTGCGGAGTAGATAAAACGCAATAGACGGCTGTAGGGCGGATATCCGGCTTGGCGGCGGAAGGCGATCTCCTGAATGTAAAATGCTTTATAATCGTGTTCCTGCGCCGCACGCAGCGCGTAATGGTCGGGTGTGTAGGTTTGGATGACCACCTGCGCGCCTGTGCTACGGCGTCCCGCCCGTCCCGCCACTTGGGTCAGCAACTGGAAGGTGCGCTCGCCCGCCCGAAAATCGGGCAGGTGCAGGCCCGTATCGGCGGCCACCACCCCCACCACCGAGACGAGCGGCAAATCCAGCCCTTTGGCGATCATCTGCGTACCCACTAGCACATCGGCTTTATGTTGCAGGAACAGATCGAGCAGCCGACCGTGATCGCCCTTTCTGGTCACGCTATCGCGATCCCACCGTAGCGTGCGGGCTTCGGGGAAGAGCGCCTGCACCTCCTCGACGACCCGTTGCGTGCCGATGCCGAACGACTTGATGCGTGGGCTCCAGCACTCCGGGCAATGCGTGGGCAGCATGCCGTGATGGTTGCAGGAATGGCAGACCAGCAGCGAAAAACGGCGCCCCTCGGCACTGCCCATCGCCGAATGATCGTCGTCGTAATGCACCACCAGCGGCGTCGAGCAATTTGGGCAGGCCACCACATGCCCACAATCGCGGCACATAATGAACGCAGCCGCCCCACGCCGATTCAGAAACAGAATGGCTTGTTCGCCCCGCTCGAGCGCCTGGCTTAACGCGCTTTGCAGCGGTCGGCTGAAGATCGAGCGATTGCCATGCTGCAATTCATGGCGCATATCCACCACCTTGATCGGCGGCAGCGGCAACTCCACCGATTGCGGCAGATTATTGGGACCGACGCTCATCCCGACCCGCTCGTGCAACTCAAGTAGGGTGATCTTGTTGGCCTTGGCGCGCGCGTAGCTCTCGACCGAGGGCGTGGCGCTGCCCAGGATTAGCACGCTGCTGGTGAGATTGGCCAGGCGAATAGCCGCGTCGCGGGCGTGGTAGCGGGGCGGTCCATCGTGCTTGTACGATGCCTCGTGCTCCTCGTCCACAATGATCAGGCCCAGGTTAGGCATCGGAGCGAACACCGCCGAGCGCGAGCCGATCGCCAGGCGCGCCTCGCCGTTGCGTAGCCGACGCCACTCATCGTAGCGCTCGCCCAGGCTGAGGCCACTGTGTAGCACCGCCAGCCGTCCGGGGAAGCGGGCCGCGAAGCGCCGCACTAGCTGAGCGGTCAGCGCGATCTCGGGCACCAGCACCAGCGCTTGGCGGCCCTGTCGCATCGCCCGCCCGATCGCCCGCAGATAGATCTCGGTCTTGCCGCTGCCCGTCACACCGTGCAAGAGGAACAGGCGACCCTGCCCCTGCAGCGTAGGCCGGATCGGCAGCGGATCGGCTTGGGCGTCGAGCGCCTGCGCGATGGGCTGCCAGACGCGCTCCTGCGCTCGCGTCAGCGTGGGAGGCGTATCGGGCGGCACCAGGTCGCCAGCGAGCGGATCGCGTCGCACCTCACGGGAGAGCACCTCGATCAGTTGCTTCTTCTCCAACCCGCGCAGTACCGCACGATTCGTATTCGTCTCGCTGTAGATGGTGCTCAGTGGCACGGCCTGAATCGTATCGCCATTGCTCCAGAGCGTTTGATTGCTGTGTTGATGCAGGAACGAGATCACCGCCTGTTGCTTGGGCGCTTGCGCGAGCGACTCAAGCACGCTGGGGATGCGCTCGGCTGGCACGAGCAGACGCGCCAAATGCTCGATGCGTGGACGGGCGCGGGCGCGGCTGAGCAGGGTACCGCGCGCCGCTAGGCCACGCTCCTGCAGCGCCGCGTAGGTCTGCCGCAGGTCAGTATCGCTGCCGCGCAGCGCTTTTCGTAGCTCGCGCTCGCTGGTTGGGCCGCGTTGGCGCAAGAAGTAGAGCACCGCCCGTTCGCGTTCGGGGAGCGCGCCCAGTTCCGCAGCGAGGCCAGCCGTAGTCGCCTGCCAGACTGGCTCGGATTCCTGGCCCACGCCGGGCGGCAGCATCAGCGCCAGCGCATCGTAGAGCGGCGTGCGGTAGTAGTCGCTGATCCAGCGGGCCAACTGGATCTGGGCGGGCGTTAGCGTGGCTTCGGGATCGGCGACATCGGCCAGATCACGGAGTGTGATTTGATCGAACTCGCCTGGTGCGCCAGGCGCGGGCTGAATGCTGGAGAGCCCGGGCACATCGTCGTGCATCGGGCGGTAGAGCTCAACAATAATGCCTTGGACCTGTTGGCGACGTAGGGGCGCCCAAACCAACTGTCCCAAACGGGCAAGCGCATGTAAGCGCGGCGGCACGCGGTAAGTGAAGATCGGATCGGTGATGTGGGCGCGCAAGGCCACATTGGCAAGCAGTTCTGGCGGCATATCGCCAGTGTAGCGATTGTTTGCCGTTTATGCAAGTGCTAATCACGATCATGATTGCGGTGGCGCATCAATAGCTGGCAAACGATGGATCGCGATGACCGTTGGCGTGCAACTCAAGCGAAGAATCGAACTGCGACACCGTGGCGGGCTTGCCATACAGCCGAAGCAGCGCGGCCACCACTTGTGGATCGAACTTCGTGCCGCTCTGCCGCTCGATCTCGGAGAGCGTCTGCGAGAGCTGCCAGGCCGGTTTGTAGGGCCGCGCGTGGCGCAGCGCGTCGAACGCATCGGCCACCGCTACAACACGCCCCGAGAGCGGAATATCCTCGCCTGCGAGGCCGAGCGGATAGCCCGACCCGTCCCAGCGCTCGTGGTGGGTACGTGCGATCTCCTCAGCGATGATCAACAGGTCGTGTTGGTTGCTCGAGAGGATTTTTGCGCCGATGGAGGTGTGCTGCCGAATGATCTCCATCTCATCATCGGTGAGCGAAGAGGGTTTTCGCAAGATGTGCTCGGGAATGCCGATCTTTCCGATATCGTGGAGCGGCGCGGCGAGGCGGATAAGTTCGACTTGCTGCTCATCGAGGCCGATCTCGCGGGCCAGCGCCGCCGCTAGCTCGCCGACACGTTGCGGGTGTTGCCCGGCTTCATCATCGCGGAACTCGGCTGCCAGTGCGAGCCGCTGAAGAATCTCGGCCTGCGCGATCTTGAGTTGCTGCGTTCGCTCGCGCACTTTGCTCTCAAGCTCGCGATTTTGAGACTGTAACTGCAGGCAGAGGAAGCGCGTCTCCAGTAAATTTTTGATGCGAAGCGCCACCTCGTTCATATCGAATGGTTTACTGATGAAATCGCGTGCACCAGCCGCCAACGCCCGCAGTTTGGTTTCGGGCATAATATCGCCGGTGATCGCCAGCACAGGTATATGCGCATAATCGGGAACATGCTCCCGCAATATCTTCATGATCTCAAAGCCATCGATATCGGGCATATGCAAATCAAGCAAAAGGATATCTGGCTGTATCTCGATAAAACGCTTGCAAACCTCTGTAGAGTCGCCGAGCGATACGATATGTTTGTAGCCCTCCAAACGCAACATCCGCTCAAGTAAGTGAGTATTCAAGGGTTGATCATCGACGATCATAATGCGTGCGTTCTTTAACGCTGTCTCATTCATACAATTTCCTGTAATGCTACTCATTTTTGAACCTGTGCTCTCTTCGGGAAAACGTTTTCCTCAAGGACAGAAGGGTTCTTCTGTGAACGTGCACATCGTTGTGTAAGGCCACTATTTCGTCTTCGTTTCGTTCTGCCTAGGAAGATTCGCATGGTTCGCTTGGTGATGCGTTGTAAGCGATCACCTCGCCTTGTTCAAATGTGTTATCAAAAGGCGGATAGTTGCGTAGAGATCGACTTTCTAAAATGATGTTGGGACACAGATCCCATATCTATGTCCCCTGAATGTACTGCTGCCGATCTTTCGCGTGCTTAGATATAAGCTATGTTCTAAACCGCAAAAGTCTCCGTATTGATATGCAAGAAAACGTTCTTTTCAAAAGAAACATACGATACTGCATCGTAAATATATCTTTTTCATTTAGATGGGGATGTTTGCGGTTTGGAAGCGGCACGAAAATGGAGAGTATGGCAAATATGCAATATCTCTACGTTGAAATGAGGAGTTTTGCTTACGAAGGGACAACGCTCGATGCGATATGTCACGTGAGCGGTTGAAGGTATGCAAGCATAGCGCGTTGATTCTCCCTGGTGCTCTCTATCGCCAAGAGCGTGCCATCTAGCTCAAGGAAGATCCATTTTGTACCGTTGAGATGGGTGAGCTCCCAGCCGTCCACGTGGCGCGCACCGATGGTAAGCGAGACAGCTTGGCTGCTGCGCCAGCCCGCCCTGGTGATGTCCCATGTGCGAAGGTAGTCGCCAAACTCTTGAGCATTGCCCTGATAGATCTGGATGTAATCGTCTAGTTGGTTATCGTCGGTGAAGTGATACGTGGAGCGTATCGCGTAGCCCTCTTCGAGCGCCGATTGCAGCGCGTTGCCCTGGAGATAGCTAATAGGCTGTGTGGGGTTGGCCGCTTCGATACTATGCAGCAAAGCGCGCTCGCTCGATAGCTTCCACATTGGCGACTTCAGAAAGGAGAACGCATCGATCAGCGATATCTTGACCGGCCCGTTGTCCGGCGATAGTGATGCAAACCTGCGCTCCATCGCATTTTGTGTTTGCTGCTTGCGTGAAGGTTCGGGGAAAATATCGCGTGGGATGTCGGTCATAGCCACCTGTTTGTCGCTCTGGCGCTCCCACGATTCGAGCAACACGTTCGGCGCGCTATCGGCCTGTTCGGCCCACACCTCGATGCGCTGCATTCGGCCTTCGCTATCGAGCGAGACGTGCGTCGCGATGGTGCTGCTTTGCGGCAGGTCCATCACGTATGGCGAGGTGATCCCATTCTGGTTGAGCTGTGAGTGGCGCAGGATGGCGTAGCGCGATTGGTCCAACGGCTGGCGGCTGATGAGTGTTCGGCTGCCGTCGGGCGCTTTGCTGATCTGCTCGAAGCCGACGTGCAACAGATCATAGACGATGGTTTGTTCGTAGCTGAGATCTCCGTTTAGTCCGATGGCGATGTTTGTTGATGATGGAGCGCGTGAAGCGGTTGTGCCGTTTTTGATGGATTGGTGGATGTGGGTGCTGTCGTCGGCCCATAATTCAACGATGCTTTTCTCGATCTGACCCTCCTGGAAGCGATACCACACTTCGGTTTGTATCGTTTCGGGGTGGCCACCGTAAGGCGGCATGTGATAAGGGTCAGAAAAGGGATCGATCAGGTGCAGTTGGCGCGAGAATTTCTCTGCCGTGATGCGCAGGGCGTCGCCGTTCTCTGGCACCTTCGGCAGCAGGAAGGTCGTGAGCAGCTGTTCAACAACGTCGGAATCGGATTCCTTCGGCTCGGCCATCAGCGGCGCGTGGGCCTTGTAGCTGTCGAGTGTCGGCGCCCCGATGCTTGTAAGCAGCTTATGCAGGTCGCCTATATCGTAATTGATAGCCGATGCATGGATGTCGAGGATCTGGTTGTATGGGCCGATGTACTGGACCTTGCTAATGTCGTTTGGCTGCTCGGCCAGTTGGATGAGGATACCCTGCTCGACAAACTCGTCGTTCGACAGATGGAGGCGCATGTTCGATTGCCACGGTTGGGTGTCGTGTTTCAGGGCGATCATCCAATCTTCGCCGATATAAACGTTATTCAGCCTGTTCTCCCTCGATTCGATCAGGAGCGCCCGTTGGGTTGTAGGTGGTGGTACGGCTGGCATGCCGAACATCGGATTTGTGAGAATGGTGGTGGTCAGTGAGTGCGCCTTCGACCTGCCGATCAATGGCAGCTTGGGGTCGATCGCCGGTTCTTCCATTGCCCACGGCTCGTTGAGCCCTTGCCAGGCGTAGCGCGACATCAGCGGCTCGTTGATCGCTTCCGTGGTGGTGAGCTGTTCATCGCCGAGGAGGCGCCAAGTGACATCGACGTTGCGTTCGCCCTCGGCGGGGCCGTTCAGTTCGCGCACTTCGGTGAGCGTGCGGCGCTCGCTATCGAAGAACAGCAGGATCAGGGTGGGGAGCGGAAGCATATCGGGCGAACTGTTGGCAGCGATCGGGCTAGTGCCCTCGTAGCTGAGGATGTCGAGCAGACGACCGTCGGTGGCGCGTTGTCGCCCCCAATGTTGCAGCGTGGGTGCGGTGCGCGCCTGCTTCAGGTACTCCGCCGCGAGGTTCCACGCGCCCGAACTGAGGCGTGCGTCGAGAAAGGCGTCGATCTGTTCGGTTTCTATTGGTCGGGTGATGCGTGCGTAGTCGAGGGGGAGGCTGACAGGATAAACCGAGGGGGTGTAGTTGCGTGAGATGGCGTACCAGAGCTTTTGGTTCGCGTCGACAAGTTCGAGTTCGTAGGGAGCACCGCCGTCCTGATGCGTAAGCTGAACGCGGTGCCGCCTACTCTCGTAATCGATCCAGCGCTCGGCGATGAGCGGCGCCCTTTGGCCGTTGTGGAGGCGCCACTGTATCTCCCAGCGCCCGTGCCACGCCCCCTTGCGATCCGGCGGCTCGTACAGATTGCTGAGCGCCTGTTCGATGAGTTCGAGTGGCAGGATGGGTTGGCTGACTTCGTTCGCCGAGTGCTGCGGCATCGGCATAGGCGCGCGGCGTCCCGGCAGCACTAGCAGCGCGATCACCAAGATGACCAACAGCGCGATAAAGAGGATGCGACCGAACTGTTCGCCGAGCGAGTTCACTTTCAGTCGGTTTGGCTGAGTGATCTGGGCGATTTGGGCGCTTGAAAGCACGTAGGGACGCAGCGCGTCGCGCACGGTTTGGGCGACCGTGTGGTGGAGCTGCTGCCAGGCTTGTTCGATGCTGCGGCACTCCGCGCAGAGCGCGAGGTGTCCACGGCTCTGTGGCTCGTTGTGGGCTAGGTCGCTGCCGAGTCGGAGCAATCCACGGGTGAGGCGACAGGGAATGTTGGTCGCTTCATCGGTGAGTAGCTCGATCGGGATGTCGAGCTCAACATGAGGCGCGTGGGCCAGCAGCGCATCGCTGATATGCTGGCGCGCTCCGGTCGGCTCGATGTTCATCAACTGCGCGACCTGCGTGATATCGAAGTCGTAGAGGTGCACGAGCCCAAGCGCGAGCCGCTGGTTCGGCTCTAGTTGGGCAAGCGTGGTGCGAAGCCCGATCTGGCTGGGGATGCTGGCGAGGTGAACCCATTCCGGCGAGCGTCGTCGGTTCGGTTGGTGGTTGGCAGGTAGACTAGCAATCAGCGCTTGAACGAACTCATCTTCACCGAGCGATTGGTATGGGTGCTTCTGGAGACGCGACACTGTTTGGCGCAGCAGCGTAATCGCCGCAGCCTGGTTGGGGCTCAGCAGCAGCGCTAGCCGATAGAGGTTGGTGCCGTAGTGCTCGAGGGCCTCTTCGAGAGATGTCGATGCGTTCATAGCAGAACCCTGGTCGGTGCGGGCCGAACGATGCGCCATGTGCTTAGATGGTTTCATTCAAGCATGCCATATCAACTTGCAGAACCGAGGATACGTTTTGCTCTTGTATAGTATGACGTGTGTCAGCACTGATTCGTTTAGGTCAAAAGTATGAGATGTGGAGTGATCTCTAAGACGATAGATGGTGAGGATTTGTCTCGCTTTTTGTCTCACATCGCTCTGTGGCGGGACTGCTCGCTTTTTTTGGCATTATGATGCGTTATGCTCCTTCTCAGGGCTGATTGACGCGCCCTATACGGGATGGTATAATGGAGGGGAATTTGGGGATGCTTGGTTTCGACAGGGAAGGATGCTGTAGGTTGCAAGCCGAGCCGCCCAGTCTCGTTAAAGGGGCACCGGCATTAACTGCCAACAAAACACACCGCGCTCCGGCCTTCCGGCCGATGGCGCTGGCTGCTTAATTAAGTAGCCCGTTCGCCCACTCTCACCCTGACGGAGTGGGGTCGAGCGTCAGCAGTCGGGGTGCTCCCGGTGGATCGCCTGCTAGGCCGGGCTAAGATAAGCGGGCTGGCTCGAAAGCCGCTTTGTCAAGTGTGTGGCTCCGAGCGACAATAAACAATTGACTAAGCTTGTAGTATGCTTGCAGCTTACTTTTCTGGACGGGGGTTCAACTCCCCCCATCTCCACCAAATGAAGGTAGCAGATTTCAACCGAAATCTGCTACCTTTTTCTATGCTGACAAGCCTTGATTGCAAGGGATTTTGAAGTAGGGATGTTTGCAGCATGAAGAAAAAACTGGCTGTGGGAGGGTTTATAAAACTGCTAAGCGGTTTGCTGCTGCTTGGTCTGCTTTTGTTTGTGCCGGCTGGAACGATTCATTATCCTGGTGCCTGGCGGATGATCTGCGTTCTTTTTATCCCAATGTTTGTGCTCGGTGTTGTTTTGCTGATTGCGAATCCGAAGCTCCTTGAAAAAAGATTGAACCAAAAAGAATCTGAGCCAGAGCAGAAGGTTGTCATTTTCTTCTCCTCGCTGTTATTTGTTGCATGTTTCCTGCTTTGCGGGTTTGACTTTCGATATGAATGGACGAGCGTGCCGATGTGGCTGTCCATCGTCGGGTGTATCGTATTCTTGGCAACATATGCCGGATTTGCGGAGCTTCTCCGTGAAAACGAGTACCTGTCGCGTACTGTAAAGGTTCAAGAGGGACAAAAGGTCGTCAGTACGAGGATGTATGGCATCGTGAGACATCCAATGTACGCGATTATTTTTTGGATGTTTCTTTCCATGCCGATTATCATTGGGTCATTCGCGGGGCTGATTCCGATGGTGTTGCTTCCGTTCATTCTGGTAAAGAGAATAAAAAACGAGGAAAGAGTTTTGAAGAGCGAACTTGAGGGCTACGAAGAGTATACAAGAAAGGTGCGTTATCGCCTGATCCCGTTCATTTGGTAGTTAATGGTATGATGATTTATGGGAGCTGTTCGTTTCGATCTGCATCATAGCTATCGAGAAGAAACCTCCCATTCCTTACGGCCTTGAGTGTTTGGTTTCCGCTCTACTCTGCCCATTCACATGTCGATTTCTGAGTATCAAATGTGAGAGATCTCAATGCAAAGCAACGAGATTCCTCATGTTGCTGAGCAATCGAATCCTCATTTCTACTCACTAACCCAGCGTTGAAACAGTGCTCTGAGATCCCAGTTGCTCGCCTCCTCGAATGCTTGCTGAACATCCTGAGTTGTCGCGATGCTGTAGCGATGGCGGCGATAATATGTTTGGAGTGCCTTGAAGAAGGTCTCGTCTCCTAGTTCTTCTCGCATCATGCGGAGGAAGACCGCTCCTTTGCCGTATACGGTCCGATAGTAGACGTTGAAGTTTGGGTAGTCGTCGATCGCTCGTCCGATCGGAAGATCGCCGTCGGCCAGTGCGCCGCGATAGCGCCGCATCACCTCGCGCTCCCAGTCAGCCGTGGCGACCGTTGGGCTAACATTATCCTCATCATAAATAATTCCGCTGTATTGGGCGAAGGCCTCGTCGAGCCAAGGTTGGCGGTAGATATCGTTGCCGACAACGCCATACCACCATTGATGTGCTACTTCGTGGGCAGTCACATAGCGTGTGCCCGAGTCAACTTGTCCATTGCTATAGAGCAGGATGAGTCCCGGATATTCATCGCCTCCATCGTATTCCCCTGGTAGTAGATGAATATCTAGTTCGCGATAGGGGTACGCGCCGAAGCGCTGCTCGAAAGTTTCGAGCGCAGACGATGCGACACGTAAAATCTCCTGGGCCTCCAAATGACTATGTCGTGCTACATAAATGTTAACTGGCACCTCATTCCCCGCGCCGGCTGTGCCCTGTTCAACCACGAAGTCCCCAACCACCCACGCAAACTCTCGCACTAGGCCGCTACGGATGATATGCGTGGTGTAGCCATCACCCATAACGTTGAGTTCTCTCGGGAGGAAGTGTTGATGATGGCCCAATCACACCAAGTAAGATCAGTGTACCGCCCACGATCCAGTATAGCTTGCGCATTGTACCCCTCGCTGCACGTTATGGTTGCAAGGAAGGGAAAGAACCGTCTGGAAATTGCTTGTTCCGGCGCTCTTCATCGATCCAGAGCATGAACATCCCTCGGGATTGACTATCGATAAGTAGCGCATGGCTCGTCGGTGCCCATCGTATGACATCGAATGTATGGTTACGACCTGTCTCAGTGTACACCGCCTGTGCATTGCTCCCGTCATACAACGCTTGATAGATTGTCAATCGCTCCTCCTTGGGCGCGAAGTCTTGAAAGAAGAGTTGGCTGCTATCTGGCGACCAGTCCAGAATTGCACTCCGATCGACGCCAAGGATTTGCCATGCTGGCGTACTTCCACCGATGCGAGTTAGTTCCTGCCCATCGGGTCTGACGCGGTAGAGCTCATATTCTTCAGTCTCCATCAGGAAACGCGTAAAGAAGAGCAGATCGCCGTGTGGTGCCCACACGGGCGCGAAGTTCTGACCGTCCTGCACGATCTGGCGCGCGTTGCTCCCATCGCTGTTTGCGACCCAAATACTACTAGCCGATTCGTACAGATTCGTGCTCGCCACATATGCGATCTGCTGTCCATCGGGTGACCAAGCACCGTCGAAATGACTGACCTGTTGATCTGGCAAGGGAATTGGCCGTAGCTGGCCGTCAATACCAACAATATGTAATGTGGGAGTGATCCCCTCGGTAAGCGCAGTGACCAGCAGTTCATTAGTTTGCTGTCGCCAATCTATGCTCGCCTGTAGAGCGAGCTCTATCCCGACTGGTACAACCCTCGCCTGTTGTACATCGGCGATCAATAGGGATACTGTGTGGTCAGGGCGAGTGCTAAGGAGTGACAGATAGGCGCTATCGGCTGACCAGGGATCGCCAGCGAAGAACATTATGTTTGGTTCGTCTATCGTAATTAAGGTAGGGGTGGTGTTTCCTGGTTGCGCCACCAGCACTTGAGATTGAGGTGTTTTCCTCTGATAAACGATAACAGCGAAGCGGTTGCTATCGGGAGCCCAGTAAGGTTTCCCGAAGATCGCATCCTCTAAGTCGGTAAAGTGTAGCGTCTGTTTGTCGGCGCCGTCGGCGCGAACACTAGCAAGCGAGCCATCTTGCGTCTGATAGATGATCTGTCGATTTGCGCGCTGCTCTAGGTAGATGGCAATAGCGATCAGGATGATCGTGCCTACTAGGCCAGGAACCAGCCATGTCAGAAACATGCGGTGTGGAAAGGGATCGGGCAAACGAGGCTGTTCGCGGACAGCTTCAGGCCAAAATTGGGCCGTGCTTGGCAGCACGGGCGTTTCCAAGGGCTGTGTCTGTTGCATACTGCCTTACCTCACGAAACAAATGTGATAGTTAGTACTCCCCCCACACGTGCCGGCCGAGATCCGGCAATGCGGTAGACGGCGCTGAACGGGAGCTGGACAACTACTTCAGGCTGTTGGCGCTCAGCCAAAGTGCCATGCGAACTATCTTGATTCGTTTCGCTACTAATGTGAGCGAACGCATGCATGCGTGCTGCTATCTCTTGCAGATTGTGCTCGTACTGCTCGAGCGTTTCCTTCTGCTGGCTAATCTGCTGGTTGAGTTGCATGCGTTCCCGGCCACTCGCGACATCGCGCTCCTGCTGCAGGTCGTCGATCGATTTCAGCAGTTGTTCGATCCGGCCCTCGACATAGGACTGCTTTTTTGCAAGCAGTCGTGTACTCGATACCGCTACGGGAAGAACAGCGCGCTGGCGCTCCCCGACTGACTGTGCTGACGCGGTCTGTAGCGTGAATACCTTGCCCGTCGAGCGGCCAGCGACTGGCAGGCGTGGTATCTCGATCAGGGTCTCGCTCACAAACAGAGACGGCGGTGGACGCAATGTCACGGAGATCGCAGTCAATTCGCGATCGCCGATGTTTTCAGCGAGCAGCGACCACCCTGTGCCCATCGAAACGAGTGCGAGTCGTAGATGGCCTGCATCGGTAGATAACGGTATATCCGGCTGTGAAGGTCTCATCAATGCGTCGATCACACCTTGTCGATCTCCCACTATCCCTGGTCGCTCGTGCTCGAGCAGAGCAAGCAATGTAGGTACACATTTCCGTCGAACACAATAATCAAGCAGGAGTTGTATCATATGGGACTTCGTCATCCCTGTAGTGATCTCTTCGTGGACGCTGCGGAAGTGCTCAAAGAAGAATGTTTTCAAGTCCTCGGCGCTGAAAGTCGCCATGAGACGCTCTCGGAACAACGAACTCTGTGATGATAAGTTGGTGTTTACCATGTCAGCTCCAATCAACGTGAATATGAAACGAATGTCCGTGTTAGAACACAGCGATTGTTAGCCTAGTGCGATCTCTTTATCGCCTAGATGCTGGGAAATACCTGTTCCAAGCTCCTGCTGAATCGTATTTCCTAGGGTGTTTAGTAGGGTTCGGGCGATTTGTTCCATTTCAGTATTGCGCGGATCGCGTAGACAGCGCACACGGAGTTCGATCGAGGTGTGGGGCGTTTCTGCCGATTCATGGATAATTTGATCATACCCAGAAATCACAGCATGAACGTCGATCGAGTCCAACCTGTTCAGATCGTATCGGCGCCCCACGATATCCCAATAACGTAACTGTGTTTGCAGCGTCCCGGCGGGGTCCAAACGTGGCATTGCCTGTTCGATGCGCTGGAGATCGATCTGGCACATTTCCACCAGCACTCGTAGCACCTGCGTGACAAAATCGTGCTCAAGAGCTGAATGATAGTGAATACTGTCGGCCAGAACGCATTCATGCTCCTGCGACAGATGTCGGATGTCGATCTTCAAATCGCCCTCGATGGTACTGGAACCCTGGATGCTAATCGGGAGCTTATCATTAACTGCTTTTCGGCCAAGCGCGTTCCAGATCCGCTCAGGGCTGATCTGGATTCCCGATACAAAGCCGTCAAGCATGCAGCGGTACGAGCCGTGCAGCACTGGTACGACTTCAAGTAGTCTAGAATGAAGGATCGGCTTGCTAAACGAGACGCTGAGAACTAGCACCTGCTCGTGGTTGGGCTGGTTCTGGAACTCTAGATTGCGCCAGACTATCTCCTGGCGTTCCGCATCGAAGCGTCCAAACTCAACTCGCTCGACGGCACCTAGTTCGGCCGGGATATCTAGGAGTTTGCATTCCTCCAGCCGACAAGACATATCGGCGTTGCCACGCCAGCGAAAATGGAGTTCGAGCGTCCGGCTATCTCTAGCTGCTAGTTGAGGCAGGCACTCAAGGAGCATCTGCTCGCCATGCTTGCCATACAGCGCTTGTGGCAGTACCGTATAGGGAACTGTAAAACGAACAAGCGGTCCCTCTTTATAGCTGCCCTGCTCCAATGCATCCGGAATGGGAGCACGGAACACCAGACGATGATCAAGATCGAGCGTTGGACACTCCACAACCTGAAGCTGTTCCAGAGCAAGGCTTCCCGCATTAAAATAGGTCCCCACAGAGTGTTGTCTATAGATCTGCTGATATTGCTGATAGAGCCGTCCAACTGAATTGGCGTCTGGATAGATATCTATCATCAACGTAGATGGAAGTAAGGTGTGAGGGTACGAACGCTCGTTTCCAAGGTCTGCCAGCAGTCGCTCCTGCCCGATAATGTCATATGAGCAGCGCAGTAAGGGGAAGTCGGCTATCACGGGTGGTTGGCCGACTGCTTGGCGATGATAGATATCGGTACGCCACCAGAACCATATTGCACCCCAAAGGAGCAATGCAATACCGAGTATTACCCCTATAATCAGGAACGAATAGATGATGACAAACTCAACGATTCCTGGTGTCTCAATCACTGCATTGATCTGATCGCGCCGTACAAACACAGATGCCGAGGCAGCTAGGAGCAAGATGCCGGAAAGAATACATGCGACCCCTTTGACACCTGGTTGGCTCCAAATCAGATGCTGGTGCTCAAACCTATGTGCAGCCTTGGCGAACTCGCGATCCAGTTCGGGGAAGCCTGGGAAATCATGTTGTTCGCGCAGCAATCCGCTCCTACGAGGATAAACCTCGGAGCGGGTGAGATAGCTCCCTGAATGATGGCAGACGGCTTCGACTTGCGGATCATAGCTGTGATGGCTCCGCACCGCTGAGCTTTTGCCGATCTCGACAAAGATCGGTTCACCCTGATTATCCTGATAGTGTAGTTTCATCAGCATCCCTCCTACTCAGTGTGGAGATACGCAAGGCGCTGTTGGACAATTTGATGCAGCGCCATATGCAGGCGCGCGATCTCGGCCATTGCATCATCTCCCGACCCCCATAACACGATGCGGATATCAAGCAGGGCCGCGTCGCTGGTTCTACTGTCGGTGCGTTGGGCATAATGGAGTGTGCGGGTCAGCGGGGTTCGAGCGCAGACTAGGCCAACCAGTAACCCAATATCATAGAATCTTTCGCTTCGGATCCCTTCTAGCATTGCCCGATCGGGTAATTCGCTTGTATCAATCTGCGAGAGCCGGAATCCAAGATCAGCGCAGGCCTGCTGTAGATCGCCGACTCGCTCGATATCGAGCGCGACATCGGGCATTCGGAAGCGCAAGAGCGACATTCTTCGTCGCCGTCTGAAGAGTTCCTGGGGATTAGCCTTGATACGCAGCCACAGATTCGTGCGTTTGTGGATCGGTAGATTCGGTAACAGATCATTGTCGGCTTGGACAACGATCTCTGATCCAGAGGTTAGCACATCATTGAGACGTACTTGAATGCGTCCACGTAGCTCAGGCAGGGTGGCAACTCCAGCGCCTGTTTCATCGACATCCATTAAGGCATAACCCAACGGCGTTATAAGATCACAATGCCATCCGGCTGTGGCAGGCTGCGGCTTAAAGTTGCTCGCTTTCCAGACCATTGCCTGCCGCTGAACATCGTAATGACATATCCCATTGTCTGTAGCCTCACGAACTCCTGTCAGCGACGGTGGTGGCCGGATCGGTGAGGATATCTCGCCATGAACCATCCAGACCGGATCACCGTCAGATTGATCGATCCCGCTCATCCCCTGGTGTCTGAGGTAGCGCTCGAATGCTTCGTCGATGTTCAGCGAACGGCGAGAGCGATTGTGCCAGTCGTAACCTACGCCGTCGTAAAGGACAATGGGCGCTAAGTCGCTGGATACTGGCAGGACTGCAATCTGCTCTTGGTTTATCTGCGTCAGCGCTGGTCGCAGCGACAGACGAGGTATGCATTTCTTCAATTCCTGTTCCAGATACTCCTCAAATTGTCGCAGTGCGCTAACGCTACGTCCGGGGAATAATGAAGATGGCTGGCTTGAGGCCGCCCCTAGGTTGCGCACCAAAATCAGGCCGTCGCGCTTGCCACTATTAATTAGCGCGCTGATCATGGGGCCAAGATCGAGGACATTGAGTGGGCCATTGTTGGCATTCAGGATGATCACATCGTCGCTATTTCCTGCTTTGAGCATATCTGAGATATCGCCAATTGCTCCAGTCGGCATTGCCGGAGCACGGAATGGCTGGGCAGGTCGACTGAGCGTAACAGCACCCTCCCGGTAAAAAGTCTGGCCATTGATTTGATATGGGCCAGCTGCATCAGCGGGCACGATTACACGTGCGACCGTTTTACCGTCTGGAGCTTGCAAATAATCCGGTGGAGCGATTGGCACGGCGGGAGTGCTGCGCAGTGCCGCCTTCAGCAGCGTCAACTTGAGGTGCTTGCGGTACGATGAATCTTGCTGAATAGGCAACCCCTGCACCTGGCCGTATTGATCTACACCGATGAGGACTCTCCCTCCTGAGCCATTCGCCAGCGCGACCAAGCTCTCCGCCAATCGGTCGATATTGTCGATTGAGGGGAGAACAATCTGTCGGTCGCTCTCACGTTGTAGCAGCATCACACGCAGTCCGCGCTCTTTGCCCTGTGATGTCCTGGCGACCAAATCAGGAACCCACAGGGTGAGTTGCAAGCGCAGATCCCTAACAAACGCATCTGTATGTTTGAAGATCAGTTCGCGGAGATATTTCAGATCAAGAGCTGCGCCGTCGAAAATCTGGCCATCGACTGCGATCAGAGTGTTGTTGAGATGCGTTATCGGAATCTTACGTTGCACCTGCATCCGCTTGCCGCTCTTGAGGTGCGCTGATAGTTCCGAACCAGCGGGTAAGCTGATCGGAATTGTTGTGGTGGCCTGCGTATTCTCGGGGAAGACCACCATAATCTGACCAAGCGGGAGATGCTCCTCGCTCGTCTGCACATCTTTCAGTTGTTGCTTGTCGAGATAGCGGAGTTGGCCATCATACGGGATGTGCACTCGAATGGATATAAACCCTTGCTCCGGAATCCACTGAATGATTGGCTGGCGCCCAAGATCGACGTCGTAGGTATGGTTTTCTTCGACATAGATCGCGGCTTGTTCGTTCGGTGCGCTGCTCATAGCTCTCTTCCTGATAGTGTCTTATCACGATCATTGACCTTATAGTCGTACGGATCTCCACCGACTGAACCGGTCGCAAGCCTGCGAGGACCTAGTGCGAAAGTCACGATTTGAGCTTTATCACTGTGGCCTGCCAGTAAGCACAAGGGATGCCGTTGCGGAAATGTCGAGTTATGCGGTCTGGTGATGCCGAACCACCTGACAGCATGCGGCACGATATGTCGGTGATCTCGCTTAAAGCCGGGAGAATGCCGCATTGTTGATCTGCCACAGACGGACGAAGCTCATCGCTTGATCATGTCGCTTTGCTGTGATCACCCTTCGGCCTTTAATAATCCTTTCTGAAGAGAAAGCACCAAAGACTTCACAGACAGAGCGTGTAATGATAATGCGGTGATAGCGTGGTGTCGTTGGTAGGGATGCTACTCGTCTGGCAATCGCGTCTGAGTAACGTCGTATGAGGTTCAAGTGGAGACGCTTATAGATAGAACGCAGCGATCAACAGAATTGGAACATTCGATTCGGAAGGTTGTCAGAAGTTTATGGTATATGGACCGATGTGAGCGGTGTCTCTACTACGACCTGTATCGATGCTCGTTCTGTGCCCTTGGCTCGAACCCCTGCCTTAGATGCCGGAACTGTTACGGACTGAGCCTGATTACGTGCTCAACCTGCGGTACCTGGAGATCGATTTGGGCACCGAATCCTACAGAGCGGGGTTGGGGTCGTGGTGCCAATGGCAATCCCCAATAGGGAAACCTCGAGGTCTCGATCCTCTAAAGAGAGGGGCTGTGGTCGCTGCTCATTGGTCGGGGGCGGAGGGATTCGAACCCTCCGCCGCGAATCGGCGATGGCATTGCGTTCTTGGAGTTCTTTGTGACCGCTTCGCGTCATCGCGGTAAGGGCATCGCTTCATCACAGATCAAGCACTTTTTGGCGAAACCCGAGTATAATGGGTTTATCCTTGAGATGGCGGACACGAATACAACTGCGGTGGAGCTCTACAAACGGCTTGGATTTGTGGAGTTTCAGCGGGTCAAAGACAAGCATAGCGAAGTTAGCAGTATGAACTATAACATTTATATGAGCCATCAAACCAACGAAGTGTCCTGATACCGCTTCAGAATCTACCCATTTTCTGTATCGCTCTAGGGATAGGTAAACTTTTTGCCATTGTGTCACCTTTGTGATGATTGGGAGGCTCGATGTCGAATAGCACCTTGAAACCTTGTCCATTGAGACAACATCCAAACTCTGTGATCGAGCATGTTGCTTTTGTGAGAGGCGCTTTCAACAGTTGAAACCAGGCTTTCTTTCCTTTTCGCCTGATATAATTCCTTTTACGTGTTATTGCAATTGAAGGGAGAACGCGCCTATGGGTACCCGTTCGCGAGGTCAGCATTACGCATTTGCTCAACATGTGCTACCGACGTTAACCTGGAAGCATCCCGATCGCCTGCTGACGCTGTTTACAGGTGCAGAGCGTGAAGAATTCCTTCAAGCCGTTTGGAAGACAGCCGGTGAGCATCAGCCTGCAGCGGATTTGGTTGATGGCACGACGTTACACAGCAGTATCCACAAACAAGAGCAGCATACCATTGTCCTGATCACCTTGCCGCAGCCTGTTGCGCCAGTCGAAGCCTATTTTATTGCGATTGTTTTTACACACCCCTCACAACCTGCTGCCGAAAATACTATCCAACAGGTACGCTATTTCACACTGGAATTCGCGAACGATTTCATTTCTCGGCAGAATCACACGGTTTTTGCGGAAGTGCGCGAAGATGGGCATTATAATTTTGGTCGTGGCCCGCGCCCAGAACTCCAGGCATTTCTTGACCATCTGATTGGCTTCTTGCGAGAGAACGTCGCAGATCAATCATCAGTGCAGTAATGCCAAATTGGGCGTACAGCCATTATCACCCAACCAGCCGTTTCTCCCGATGCCGATGTGAGCTGATAGCATCCCTAGGCTCCTTAAACTGCGCGGCATTATCGCGAATCCCCCACACTTGCGCCATAGTCTGGCTTAGGGCATACTACGAACTTCGGGTGCATTGTTTGTCGTATCACCCAAAAATCGTGCTCTGGCCGTATTCGATAATCGGGTTTTGGTGGAGGTGTTTGGTCATGATCGTGGTCCGTGCGGCAACGCTCGACGATATCCCCGCTATTGCGCGGATCTACACGGATAGTTGGAAGGAAACCTATCGCGGCCTGATGCCCGATGCGTTTTTGGAATCGATCACTTACGAGGTGTCGGCGGAGAAGTGGACCGATTATCCGGAGCAGCCTGGCCAATATGTGTTTGTGGCCTATGATGGTGAGCAGGCTGTGGGAATGGCCGGGTTGAAGCTGTACACCGAGCAACCCGATTGTGCACTGCTCGATGCCTTGCATATTGTGAGGGAGCGGCGAGGCCAGGGGTTCGGCAAGCGCCTGTTGGGCACAGCGGCGCGCGAGGCCCGCGACCAAGGCGTGAGCCGCATGCAGATCTTCGCGCTGATCGGCAACGATCGGGCGATCCAGATGTACGAGCATTTGGGCGCGCGGCGAACGCACATCTTCGAGCGGGAGTTCGGCGGTTCGCCCTGCCAAGTGCTGGCCCTGATGTGGGATGATCTGGCGGGATTGTGTGCGTTATGATGGGGAGATAAGGATGCGCATTGCGATTACTGGCGGCACTGGCTTTGTCGGGCGACACCTCACCCGCAGCCTGCTCGCCGATGGTCACGAGGTGGTGCTGGTGGCGCGGGGCGTTGACCTGCGCGATACGTCGGTGCGGCAGTTGCCCAATGTGCGCTTTGTGTCGGCGAGCACCGACGACGAGCCGCGCCTGGCCGAAGCGTTCGCCGATTGCGACGCGGTGGCGCACTGCGCGGGCATCAATCGCGAGGTGGGCGCGCAGACCTACCAGCGTGTGCATGTCGAGGGAACGCGCAACGTGGTGGCGGCTGCGCGACAGGTGGGCGTGAAGCGCATTGCGATGCTGAGCTTCCTGAACGCTCGGCTCAACTGCGGCTCGGCCTACCACGAGACGAAGTGGGCCGCCGAGCAGTTGGTGCGCGAATCCGGCCTGCCCTACACTATCCTCAAGGCTGGTATGATCTACGGCAATGGCGACCATATGCTGAGCCATATCAGCAAGGTGGTGAAGTGGGTGCCGCTCTTCGGCTCGGTGGGCATGCGCGAGAAGAGCGTGCGCCCGGTGGCCGTCGAGGACGTTGTGCGAATCCTGAGCGCGGCCCTGCTGACGCCGCAACTCGAAGGGCAGACGCTGGCGGTGGTCGGGCCGGAGGAGCTTGGCCTGGGCGCGGTGGTGAAGCGGGTTGGAAAAGCGTTGCGCAGGCCCGTGTTAGTGCTGCCCACGCCAGTGCTCGCGTTGCAAGTGATGGCGGCGCTCTCCGAGCGCTTGTTGCCCACACCGCTCGTTACGCAGGCGCAGGTGCGCATGCTGGCCGAGGGCATCAGTACGCCGCTGCCGGACAGCAGCCTGCCGCCTCCCGAGCTTCAGCCGCAGACGCCGCTCAGCACCGAGCAGATCCGGCGCGGGCTGGGTTTGGCGTAGTGGTGTTGTTGCCAAAGCATTCGGTGATGTCGTTGTTCTGCGCATGCGGAACGACGGCATCGTTTTTTTGTGGTGAATGGGTGGGGTAAAACAAGTTCTGTCCTCTCCATAGCGCATCGCGATATCGGTATCTGAGGATGTCGGCGCTTTTCTTCGTTTTCTCGTTGTCATTCCGAATGGAGTGCGTAGCACGAAATGAGGAATCTCGTTGTTTTGCATTGGAATGCGCTTTGAGATCTCTCCCCATTCGCTTCGCTCAGGGCTTCGACCGTTCGAGATGACAGTGCTTTTCGATGAATCAGTCACCTAGTCACCTTGTCTTTCCCCAATTTAGGATGTCAGCGCTTTTCAAGACTGAGAGTCTTGACACGCTATCGGCGCTATGTCATAATCACTTTATCAATACTTATTTGTTGAATAGGGAAGATCGGGGCTGGTTATGAGCCCGATGGTGAAGCTACCGCTGACGATCGAGCACGCGCTGTTGGGGTTTTTGCGCGAACAGCCGATGCACGCCTACGAGATTCACCAAACCCTGCGGCGTCCCGAGGCGCTCGGCTTGGTGTGGCGCCTCAAGCAGAGCATCGTGTATGTGATGCTCGAACGGCTGGAGGAGGAGGGCTACCTCTCCACCACGCTGGAGCCGCAGCAGAGCCGCCCGCCCCGCAAACTGCTGCATCTCACCGAGGCGGGCCGCGAGGCGTTCGAGCGGTGGCGCGTGAGGCCCGTCGAGCATGGGCGCGATTTTCGGATCGAGTTTTTGGCGAAGCTCTATTTCGCCAATCAGGATGATGCTACCACGGTCGCGCAGTTGCTAGCCGCTCAACGCGCTGCCTGCCGAGAATGGCGCGATTCCCTCCATCACCAAGCCGAGCAGCTCCCGCAGCACGATTACGATTGGCTAGTGCTCCAGTTTCGCATCGGCCAGTTGGATGCGATTATGAATTGGCTCGACATCTGCGAGACGAC
>CALKHR010000099.1 GCA_937988885.1 uncultured Roseiflexaceae bacterium
GCAGCCCAATAATTACACATGCCAGCTTCTCTGGCAATTCTGCTAGGTATGGCGGTGCGATTGATAACTGGTATAGCAGCCCAATAATTACACATGCCAGCTTCTCTGGCAATTCTGCTAGGTATGGCGGCGGTGCGATCTATAACTACATCAGCAACCCAACGATTACAAATACGAGCTTCTCTGGCAATTCTGCTACTATTAATGGTGGCGCGATCCACAACTACGACAATAGCAGCTCGACTATTACAAATGCCAGCTTCTCTGGCAATGCTACTGAAAACTATGGCGGCGCGATCCACAATAGCAACGGCAGTAGCTCACCAATTACAAATGCCAGCTTCTCTGGCAATGCTGCTAGCGATGGCGGCGCGATCCACAATGTCAATGACAGTAGCGCAACAATTACAAATGCCAGTTTCTCTGGCAATTCTGCTACAAGAGGCGGCGCGACCTTCAGCTACCATAGCAGCTTGACCATATCAAATACCATTGTTTGGGGCAATAGTTCCTCGATTTACGCCATTAGCACCTACCCTACGATAATCACTGCCAGTCTCATTGAGGGCTGTAATCCTGCTGGCAGCTGGAACAGCGCCTGCGGCAACAATAGTGGTGGTAATCTTGTCGATGCTGACCCACTGTTTGTCAATCCAATTAGTTATACTAGTGCGCCAACGACCACTGGGGATCTGCGTTTACTGGTGAACTCGCCAGCGATCGATACAGGCAATAATGGGGATAATTCCACGACTGAAGATCTTGATGGCAAGCCGCGTATCATTGGCACGAAGATCGACCTTGGAGCCTATGAGCATGGGCAAGAGCGCTATAGCCTAGTGAGCTCTATTCAAGGCAAGGGTAGTATTACACAGAGCCCCGATCTGCTACGCCAGCAACCTGGGAGTAGTGTCACTTTTACCACTACCAGCACGTTGGGCTGGCATGTGCCAAATAGTACGGTTACACTTACGGCAACCGCGAACCCAGGCTGGAGCTTTGCCGGCTGGAGCGGCGATTTAAGCGGCACTAGTTCACCAACCACACTGCTGATCAATACTAACAAGAATATCACAGCCACCTTCAGCAATGATCCACCCACAGCCAATGCTGGTTCAGACCAAACGGTAGTTGCTGGTGCCTTGGTTACACTTGATGGCGGCGCTTCCTCCGATGCCGACCCAACTCAAACGCTAAGTTATGCTTGGACACAAACCGCAGGGCCGAATATCTCACTGAGCGATAGCAGTGCGGTTTCCCCCTCCTTTACCCCCACCATTTCAGGCACATACACCTTTAGCCTCGTGGTTACTGATAGCTTAAACCTGCCCAGCCTAGCCGATACCGTCACCATTACAGTAACCAATGATCCGCCGATTGCGAATGCAGGTGCGGATCGGACTGTCGTGGCGGGTACCACTGTTACGCTTGATGGCAGCGGATCAAGCGATCCTGATGGGCACTTTCCACTGAGCTATGGCTGGACACAAACAGATGGCCCAGCAGTAAGCCTGAGTGTTAGTAGCGCGGTTTCACCCAGCTTTACACCCACTATTTCGGGCACGCTCACCTTCAGCCTAGTGGTCACTGATAGCGTAAACCTGCCCAGCCTAGCCGATGCCGTCACCATTACAGTAACCAATGATCCGCCAATTGCTCATGCAGGTGCAGATCAAGCGGTGTTGGTCACCACCCAAGTGACGCTCAATGGCAGCGCTTCGAGTGATCCTGATGGGCATACGCCACTCACCTACGGTTGGACACAAACCGCAGGCACGCCTGTGACGCTAACGGATGCCAATACCGCTCAGCCGACCTTCACTGCGCCGAGTGCGGCGGATGCGCTCACCTTCAGCCTGGTGGTTACCGATAATTTAGGTCTAGCAAGCACAGCCGATAGTGTCACCATTACCGTAACCAATGGCGAGCCGGTTGCCAATGCGGGACCTGATCAGACGGTCGTAGCTGGCAGCACCGTTACGCTCGATGGCAGCGGATCAAGCGATCCTGATGGGCATCTTCCACTCACCTACGGTTGGACCCAAACAGGTGGCCTAAGCGTAGCGCTGACAGGTGCCAATACCGCCCAACCGACTTTCACCGCGCCGAGTGTGGCGGGCACACTTACTTTCAGCTTGGTTGTCACCGACAGCATGGGCCTGGCCAGCCAAGCCAATACCGTCACCATTACAGTAACCAATGATCCGCCAATCGCCGATGCGGGAACGGATCAGACCGTAGTGGCTGGCAGCACCGTCACGCTTGATGGCAGTGGATCGAGCGATCCTGATGGGCATACGCCACTCACCTACGGTTGGACGCAAACCGCAGGCACTCCCGTCACGCTCACAGGCGCGAACACCGCGCAACCAACCTTCACCGCACCGAGTGTGGCGGGTACGCTCACCTTCAGCCTGGTGGTGACTGACAGTATGGGCCTGCCCAGCGCGGCGGATAGCGTCACCATCACGGTGGTGCAGTATCGCCTGCACCTGCCGCTACTGATGCGGCCAGAGCCACAGTCGAACTTGGTGGTGACGGCGCTGCAGGGCGACCAAAACGGCATCAGCCTGGTGATCCGCAATACGGGCGATGCACCGACCAAGGAAGCGTTCTGGGTCGATGTGTATATCAACCCAAGCCAGCCGCCACCGGTCAACATGCCCTGGCATCAGATCGCGCCCGCTGGGGCGGTGTGGGGCGTCAACCGCGCACTGGCCCCCGGCGAAAGCCTGACGCTTACGCGAAGCAGCCCGTTCTATGCGCCAGAGTACAGTTCAGGCACCTTCCAGGCGGGCGCAGTGCTGTATGCGTTCGTCGATTCGTACGGCACTGGAGGAACGCATGGCGCCGAGCTTGAGAGCAGCGAACTCGACAATCGCTTCGGGCCAGTGACTGCCACGGCAGCGGGCAACGCCAGAACGCCGGGCAATGTGCCAAGAAGCACACCTATGGGGCTGCCAGCCCGTTAATCAGCTAGCAACATATCAAAACAAGAAGGAGCACGTCAGATACTTTTCTGACGTGCTCTTAAAACATCTTACTACATTGAGGCTTTATTTTCGCTTTTAGCAGAGCGAAAATACCTTTCTGCCGCAGTCTACAACTGGTTTGGATTGTACAACTGCCCAACCAGGTTTGGTATCACATAGGCAAAACTCAATGTCCAATACAATGCAGAACGATGAAATACATCGCCTAACAGTTCGTTCAAAGCGACAAAGAGAAGTTCCATGATTTTCATTACAATGTAGTAATAATACTCTTATACAAAATTCTTATTATTAATCGTTACTCTTCTTGATTTATAATAAGTATATTGTACACCTCCATTTTAAAGGATTTATATGCCAACTTGCCATCCGTTATCCCCACGCTGGCCTCGTCTATTGTTGGTTATCCTGTTACTAATAGCTCACTTCTCGATCGCTGCGCAAACACCAACTGCCCACGCCGCCAATCAGATCTGGTATGTGAAGCACGATGCAAGCGGTATAGAGAATGGAACGAGTTGGGGCACTGCATTTAAGGATCTGCAAGCGGCCTTAAGTGCAGCTCAAGCCACTGATCAGATCTGGGTCGCCCAAGGTATCTACTACCCTACCGATAGTGCAAGCGACCGAACCGCTAGCTTTGCGCTCAAAGATGGGGTGGCGCTCTATGGTGGTTTTGTGGGTAACGAATCGCAGCTCTCTCAGCGCGATTGGGTGCTGAACAAAACCATTCTGAGTGGTGATATCGACAAAAATGATCTGCATGAGAGCGGTGTTATCACCAGCACAACAGGTATTGTCGGCAACAATAGTTACCATGTGGTGACAAGTACTGGCCTTAATGCAAGCGCTGTTATTGATGGTTTTGTGATTACTGCTGGCAGGGCCAATGGTTCTTACCCAGCTCATAACGGCGGCGCGATCTCTAACAACAATAGCAGCCCAACCATCACAAATGTCAGCTTCTCTGGCAATGCTGCTACTGAGGAGGGTGGCGCGATCTATAACTACTATAGCAGCCCAGAGATTACGAATGCCAGCTTCTCTGGCAATGCTGCTGTAAGATATGGCGGTGCAATCTACAACGACAGGGGCAACCCAACCATTATAAATGCCAGCTTCTCTGGCAATATTGCTAACTACGTTGGCGGCGCGATCTACAATATCAACGGCAGTAGCTCACCAATTACAAATGCCAGCTTCTCTGGCAATATTGCTAACTACGCTGGCGGCGCAATCTACAGTATCGACAATGGTAGTAGCTCAACAATTACAAATGCTAGCTTCTCTGGCAATGCTGCTAGCTATGGCGGCGCGATCCACAATACCAACGGCAGTAGCTCAACAATTACAAATGCTAGCTTCTCTGGCAATGCTGCTAGCGATGGCGGCGCGATCTACAGTGTCAACGGCAGTAGCGCAACAATTACAAATGCCAGCTTCTCTGGCAATTCTGCTACAAGAGGCGGCGCGTCCTTCAGCTACAATAGCACCGTGACTATATCAAATACCATTATTTGGGGCAATAGTTCCTCGATTTACGACACTAGCATCAAACCTAAGATATTCACTAGTCTCATTGCGGGCTGTAATCCTGCTGGCAATTGGAACAGTGCCTGTGGCAACAATGGTGGTGGTAATCTTGCCGATGCTGACCCACTGTTTGTCAATCCAATTAGCTATACCAGTGCGCCAACGACCACTGGGGACCTACATCTACTGGTAAACTCGCCAGCGATTGATACAGGCAATAATGCAGCTAATTCCACGACAGGAGATCTCGAAGGGAAACCGCGTGTCATTGGCCCGACGATCGACCTTGGAGCGTATGAGCATGATCGCTATAGCCTGATGAGCACTGTTCAAGGGAAGGGTAGCATTACACAAAGCCCCGATCTGCTACGCCAGCAGCCCGGTAGTAGTGTCACTTTTACCTCTACCAGCACGTTGGGCTGGCATATGCCAAATAGTACGGTCACACTTACCGCAACCGCGAACCCAGGCTGGACCTTTGCCGGCTGGAGCGGCGATCTCAGTGGCAGCAGTTCGCCAACCACACTGCTGATCAATACCAACAAGAATATTACCGCCACCTTTACTAACGATCCTCCCACAGCCAATGCTGGTTCAGATCAAACGGTGCTGGCTGGCACGCTGGTCACACTCGATGGCAGCGCTTCGTCCGATGCCGACCCAACTCAAACCCTAAGCTACGCTTGGACGCAAACTGCTGGGCCGAATATTACACTGAGCAATAGCAGCGCTGTTTCACCCTCCTTTACACCCACCATTGCGGGCACATACACCTTCAGCCTGGTGGTTACTGATAGCTTAAACCTGCCCAGCCTAGCCGATACCGTCACCATTACGGTGACCAATGGCAAGCCAGTGGCCCATGCGGGTGCGGATCAGACCGTGGTAGCTGGTAGCACGGTCACGCTTGATGGCAGCGGATCGGGCGATCCTGATGGTCATCTTCCACTCACCTATGGCTGAACCCAAATAGGAGGCCCTACAGTAAGCCTAAGCAATAGCAGCGCGGTTTCACCCAGCTTTACACCCACCATTGCGGGCGTACTTAGCTTTAGTCTGGTAATTACCGATAGTATGGGTCTAGCTAGCGCAGCCGATACTGTTACCATTACCGTAACCAATGATCCGCCAATCGCTAATGCGGGTGCAGATCAAGCGGTGTTGGTCGCCACCCATGTGACACTTGATGGCAGCGCATCGAGCGACCCCGACGGGCACACGCCGCTCCTGTACGCATGGACGCAGAGCGCGGGCACACCTGTAGGGCTCATAGGCGCGAACACCGTGCAGCCGACCTTCATCGCGCCGAGTGCGGCAGGTACGCTCACCTTCAGCCTGATCGTGACCGATAGCATGGGCCTCGCCAGCACTGCGGATACCGTCACGATCACGGTCACGAATGGTGAGCCTGTTGCTAATGCGGGTGCCGATCAGACGGTTGTCGCTGGTAGCACGGTCACGCTCGACGGTAGTGGATCGAGCGACCCCAACGGGCACACGCCGCTCCTGTACGCATGGACGCAGAGCGCGGGCACACCTGTAGCGCTCACAGGTGCGAACACCGTGCAGCCGACCTTCATCGCGCCAAACACGGCAGGCACGCTCACCTTCAGCCTGATCGTGACCGATAGCATGGGCCTCGCCAGCACTGCGGATACCGTCACGATCACGGTCACGAATGGTGAGCCTGTTGCCAATGCGGGTGCCGATCAGACGGTCGTCGCTGGTAGCATGGTCACGCTCGATGGCAGCGGATCAAGCGATCCTGATGGGCATCTTCCACTGAACTATGGTTGGACGCAAACAGCAGGTACACCCGTCACGCTGACAGGTGCCAATACCGCCCAACCGACTTTCACCACACCGAACACGGCGGGCACACTTACTTTCAGCTTGGTTGTCACCGACAGCATGGGCCTGGCCAGCCAAGCCGATAGTGTCACTATCACCGTAACCAATGATCCGCCAATCGCCGATGCTGGTGAAGCGCAAATCGTCTTGACTGACAGCAGCGTTACGCTTGATGGCAGTGGATCGAGCGATCCTGATGGGCATACGCCGCTCACCTACGGTTGGAGGCAAACAGCAGGCACTCCCGTCACGCTGACGGGTGCCAACACTGCTCAACCAATCTTCACCGCGCCGAGTGTGGCGGGTACGCTCACCTTCAGCTTGGTGGTGACTGACAGTATGGGCCTGCCCAGCGCGGCGGATAGCGTCACCATCACGGTGGTGCAGTACCGTCTGCACCTGCCGCTACTGATGCGGCCTGAGCCACAGTCGAACTTGGTGGTGACGGCGTTGCAAGGCGACCAAAACGGCATTCGCTTGGTGGTGCGCAATACAGGTGATGCACCGACCAAGGAAGCGTTCTGGGTCGATGTGTATATCAACCCCAGCCAGCCGCCGACGGTCAACATGCCCTGGCATCAGATCGCGCCCGCCGGGGCGGTGTGGGGCGTCAACCGCGCGCTGGCCCCCGGCGAAAGCCTGACGCTTACGCGAAGCAGCCCGTTCTATGCGCCAGAGTACAGTTCAGGCACCTTCGAGGCGGGCGCGGTGCTCTACGCGATCGTCGATTCGTACGGCACTGGAGGAACGCATGGCGCCGAGCTTGAGAGCAACGAACTCGACAATCGCTATGGCCCAGTGATCGCCACCACAGCGGGCAGCGCCAAGCTGCCGGGCAGTGCGCCAAGGGGCGCGCCTGTGGGATTGCCCCCGCGCTAACGCTCCTTGTATCACCATCGGGCCTGTGCTTCGACGCAGGCCCTTTGTATTTTTCGCAATATGACAAATTATTTATAAAAATCACCCAAAATAACGCTTTTTGAAACGCTTTGAGCGCCCTTTTGAAACGCTTGTGAAACGTTCGATTGTTATACTATTTTTCGTCTCTTTCTTTTACACCTTGATGCAAAAGGATATTTTTCCTCCTTATTTCTCAACATAGTGTGCGATAGAAAGCCACCCACAAACAGAGAATCCCTACCGAAACGCTAGCCCGAACATTCATGTACGTTCAAAGGAGCACTTGATGACGCGCAGCCATTTGACGCCCCACAACACATTCACACTATTATTCATTCTTGCACTGGCAACGTGGCCATATCTAGCAGGATTCACACCCAACCTGCAGGCGGCTCCCGGCGACACCATCATCTATGTCGATCAGAACGCGACTGGTGCCAATAATGGCACCAGTTGGCAGCATGCCTACACCGATCTGCAAGATGCCCTTGCCGCTGCTCAATCCAACCACAGTATTTGGATCGCCAAGGGCATCTATCGTCCCGTAACGCAAGTAACCAACCTTGCAACAGATAGCCTGATCTCCTTTAACATCCCCAATGGTGTTGAGCTGTACGGCGGTTTTGCGGGTACAGAGACCGACTTGGCTCAGCGTAATTGGGAAGTGAACAAAACCATCCTAAGCGGGGATCTGGCGGGAGACGATCTGACAGATGCGGATGGGGTTGTTGTTCACCCTGACGATCTTAGGGGAACCAATAGCCGCCGTGTGTTATCCATTACCAATGCTACCGATACCGTTGTGTTGGATGGACTGTTTATCACTGCTGGCTGGAACACATCTATTTATGTAGTTGATACAGGTCCTGGCATCTTTATGCAAAATGCCAAAACGATCCTTCGTCATCTGGTCGTGGCTGGTCACTCTTCCAGTAAGGGTGGGGCACTAACACTTATCGGTAGCGATACCGAGTTGAGTGACAGCTCCTTCTCTGGTAATCGAGCACACTTTGGAGGTGCCATCTTCAGTAGTAATAGCCATCTCAACATAACGAATGTTAGCTTCTCTGGTAACTCTGTATTCATCTCTGGTGGCGCGATTTACAATGAAAATAATAGCGAAGTGACGATCACCAACGCTAGTTTCTCTCACAATACTTCTGTTGAATTTGGGAGTAGCGGAGGAGCGATCTATAACCGTTCCAGTGAGCTAACAATCATCAATAGTAGCTTCGTGGAAAATTCTACCCCTTTTGAGGGCGGCGCGATCTATAACTATTCCAGTAACGTAAGCATCACTAATACTAGTTTCTCCGGCAATAGCACGGGTCCACATGGCGGCGGCGCGATCTATAACCATTCCAGCAACTCAAGCATCACCAATGCCACTTTCTCCGGCAATAACTCAGATTTCGGCGGCGCGATCCTTAACTATTCCAGCGACTCAAGCATCACCAATGCCACTTTCTCCGGCAATAGCGCATTTCGCGGCGGCGTGATTTATAACGATAACAGCGACTCGATCCTCTCGAATAGCATTATCTGGGGCAATGCCTCTGATGAAGGCGATAACCCATCGATTTTTATCGACAGCAGTTCGGGACAAACGATCAGATACAGTTTAGTGGAAGGCTGTAATTCAGGAGGCACTTGGAATAGCGCTTGTGGCAGCGATGGCGGAGGCAACCTCGCCGATGCTGATCCACTGTTTGTAAATCCGATTAGCCATACGAGCGCTCCTACCACTACTGGAGATCTGCATCTCAAACCAGGCTCGCCAGCGATCGATCAGGGTAATACGAGCCTTAATACTACTTCGACCGATTTAGATGGCAAACCACGTGTAGGGAATGGGATCATTGACCTGGGTGCCTATGAATTTGGTTACCGACTCGCCAAAGGTATCATTGGCAGTGGCCAGCTTGTCGCAACACCGAGCACTGATTGGCATCTGCCCAATACAACTGTTACCGTTAGCGCAGCCGCCAACTCGGGCTGGAGCTTTGTGGGTTGGAGTGGCGATCTCAGTGGCACAAGTTCGCCAACCACACTCCTAATAGACAACAGCAAAGTGATCACCGCCACCTTCAGCAATGATCCTCCCATCGCACATGCGGGCGACGATCAGATAGTGGTCGCTGGCACATTGGTCACCCTTGATGGCAGTGGTTCATACGATGAAGACCCAACCCAGACGATAACCCATGCTTGGACACAAACCGCTGGGCCTGCTGTCACCCTAAGTAATGCCAGTGCGGTCTCACCCAGTTTTACTCCCACGATTGCAGGCGTATACACCTTTAGCTTGGAGGTAACAGATCATTTGGGTGCAGTAAGCGCAGCCGATACCGTCACCATCACCGTCACCAATGATCCGCCGATTGCGAATGCGGGAACGGATCAAGCGGTGTTGGTCGCCACCCAAGTGACGCTCAATGGCAGCAGTTCGAGCGATCCCGACGGCCATACGCCGCTCACCTATGGTTGGATGCAAACAAGTGGCACATCCGTTACCTTAACGGGTGCCGATACCGCTCAACCAACCTTCACCGCGCCGAGCATAGCGGGTACGCTTACCTTCAGCCTGGTGGTGACCGATAGTCTGGGGGTGGTCAGCGAGCCGGATACCGTCACCATCACTGTCACCAATGGCGAGCCGGTCGCTCATGCGGGTGAGGATCAAACTGTGCTGGTTGGCACACAGGTCACACTCGACGGCAGCAGTTCGAGCGATCCCGACGGACATACGCCACTCACCTACGGTTGGACACAAACGAGCGGCACGCTCGTCACGCTCACGGGTGCCGATACCGCTCAGCCGACCTTCACCGCACCGAGCACGGCGGATACGCTCATCTTCAGCCTGATCGTCACCGATAGTATGGGTCTCGTCAGCGCGGCGGATAGTGTCACCGTCACAGTAGTACCATATCGCGTACACCTGCCGCTGCTGATGCGGCCTGAGCCACAATCGAACCTGGTGGTGACGGCGCTGCAGGCTGACCAAAACGGCATCAGCGTGGTGATCCGCAATATTGGCAACGCGCCGACCAAGGAAGCGTTCTGGGTCGATGTGTACATCAACCCAAGCCAGCCGCCGACGGTGAACACACCCTGGCATCAGATCGCGCCCGCCGGGGCGGTGTGGGGTGTTAATCGTACCCTGGCCCCCGGCGAAAGCCTGACGCTCACGCGGAGCAGTTCGTTCTATACGCCGGAGTACAGCGCTGGCACATATGAGGCGGGCGCAGTGCTGTATGCGTTCGTCGATTCGTACGGCACTGGAGGAACGCATGGCGCTGAACTTGAGGGCAACGAGCAGGACAATCGCTTCGGCCCAGTGATCGCCACCACAGCGGGCAGCACTCGAACGCCAAGCAGCGCGCCAAGGGGCGCGCCTGTGGGGCTGCCTGCCCGTTAATCCACTAGGCATCTATCAAGCACAAAAGGAGTAGGACTCGTTGTCCTGCTCCTTCTTTTCTTCTCTCCATCAAATGATGAAAGTATCTCATTGTAGCGCATTGTATTGCAGATGAACCCTCATTCACCCAGATACCGACGCTATGTGTGATACTAACATCTTTCCTCTTTTTAAAAAGCAAGATACTTACCAAATCCATATCTATCTCTATATCAAAATAATGTTTTGCATGAATAAACAATATACATATCTTCACACAACAATACATCCTTAAAAAGAACTAGAACCATTCATTTAAACCCATGGTATAGTAGTAAGAAAGATCGATCCTTAGCAAAACATTTATTCATCGATCTGATATCCCAAAACCGATAACGCATTTCCTCACACCACGAGTGTACGATTACATCAATCTTCTATGAGTAAGGAGATGCTCTATGCACTACCCTATTCTTGTAGTTTCGCGCAATATCCTCCTGCTGCTCGCTCTGCACTTGTTCTGCACAAGCATCCTCCTCCCAGCAACTACCCACGCCGCCGATACCCCAACCGTTCTGTATGTCAATAAGAACGCCACCGGAGCTAACAACGGCACCAGTTGGCAGAATGCGTATACGGACTTACAGAACGCCCTTGCAGCAGCCCAAGCGGGGACGCAGATCTGGGTCGCTCGAGGCATCTACTACCCCACCAACGTGTCGAGCGATCGGACTGCCAGCTTTATCTTAAAAAGTGGTGTGGCACTGTACGGCGGATTTGCTGGCTCTGAGACACAGTTACACGAGCGCGATTGGCTGGCCAACCCGACCATTCTCAGCGGCGATATCGATCGGAACGACACCCATACCAATGGAATCGTTATCGATACGAGTGGCCTTCTTGGCTCCAATAGCTACCATGTTGTGACGGATGACGCGATTGATGAAAGCGCTATCCTCGACGGGTTTATCATTACGGCGGGGTGGGCGAATGGTGTGAATAATGAGAGGTTGGGTGGCGGGCTCTACATCTTCAATAGCAGTCCTACCATCACCAATGTTCGCTTCTCTGGCAATAGCGCAACAGCTGAAGGCGGTGCTATCTTCTCTTACGCCAACAAACTCACCATTACTCAATCTACCTTTGCAGGTAATAGTGCTCAAATGGGCGGCGCACTCTACAAGAAAGGGGGCCTTGATAATAGCACCTTGACGATCATCAATACCACCTTCTCTGGTAATTACGCTTTGCACGCTGGTGGCGCTATCGTTCTAGAGCAGAGCCTCAATCCCCTTTCTCCTACTACCTCGTCCATCATCAACACCACCTTCTCTGGCAATAGTGCTCAATCTGGTAGCGTGATTTTTGCTTTCAACAACACATTCAGTATCAACAACAGTATTCTTTGGGGAAATAGTGCGCCTGCTCTCACTGGCGTTACCGAAGGCATCATTACGTATAGTTTGGTGCAAGGTTGTGACCCTAGCGGAACCTGGAATACAGCTACGTGTGGTACCAATGGTGGTGGTAATCTCGCTAATGTCGATCCACAGTTTGTGAATCCAATAAGCTACACTGATGCGCCAACCACCACTGGTGATCTGCGCCTGCAACCAAACTCACCAGCGATTGATAAAGGCAATAATGCGCTCAATGACACCACCGAGGATCTGGAGGGTAAACCGCGCATCATGGGTCCAACTATCGACCTCGGCGCATACGAGTTTGCGTATCAACTACAGAAAGGCATCATCGGTAGTGGCCAGATCAACCATAGTCCCATTGGCGATTGGCATCTGCCAAATACCACAGTCACCCTCACCGCCACCGCCAATCCAGGATGGAGTTTCGCTAGTTGGGGCGGCGACCTGAGCGGCAGCAGTTCTCCCATCACTCTCGTGATGAACAACAACAAAGTGATCACCGCCACCTTCACCAACGACCCACCCACGGCCAATGCTGGAGCGGATCAGACGGTACGTGTTGGAGCACTGGTCACTCTCGATGGCAGCGCCTCGTTTGATGCCGACCCAAGCCAGACGCTTAGCTACACTTGGACGCAGACCGCTGGTACACCCGTTACCCTGACGGGAGCCAACACGGCACAACCCACCTTCACCGCACCGAGTGAGGCAACTACACTCACCTTCAGCCTGATCGTCACCGATAGTTTAGGAAAGGCCAGCACCGCCGATAGTGTGACGGTGACGGTGATGCAACATCGCCTATTTTTGCCAGCAACGCTGCGGTAGTGTAAGGGCTACAGGGCTGCCACCACGCTAACCTTCTCTGAATCATCAAGGGCCTGTGCCGAAGCGCAGGCCCACTTGCTTAGCCAAGAAAACGAAGTTACGAGAACAGCTCCATGCTGAATCGCTCGGCCACCAAATAACGGCGCGAACCGTCAGTGGCAGCATCGATCACCACGTAGGCACCGTCGCTGTAACCGAGGTAGCGCGCGAACAGCGCATCGGTGGCGGAGCGCCACAGCGCCGCCTCGTCGGGCGCATCGCGCTGCATCGCCGTCCAGTCGGCGGGGATCTCCACAGCGATCCAACGCGCACCATTGGCTTCGGCGAGCGCCGTTGGCCCATCGTTGAGGCGCACGCAGCCGGGGTAGCGCGCCAGGTCCAGGTCTGTGCCACGCCCACCCTCGTTCAGGCCTTGCGCCCCACGGGCCGTGCGCGGCAGCCAGGCGATGCCTAACCGCGAGGCCGCCACACGGTTCAATGCGTTCTGCACGGGGTAGTACGCCGCGTAAAACTCGCCAGCCACCGCTCGTAACCGCGCAAAGTTCAGCACCGCATTCGGGAACTGCAACGGGTCGGCGGTCCAGTGAATCAGATCGATGCCCTCGGCCAGCGCTTGACGCGCCTGCACCCGCTTGAGCGTAGCCGCCAAGCCCGAGCGACGCTGCGTTGGGGCAACACCCATAATCTGCGATTCGATGCCCAGCGAGAGCTGCAACGGCAAGCCGAGTTGCTCCAGAGCGGACAAGCCAAAGCGGCGGAAGCCCAGCAGAAAGCCCACCACCGCCCCTTCGCTGCGGGCCACCAGGGCAGTGCCCGGCGCGAACTCGGCGCTGTAGAGGTCGTTGGGATAGCCCGCATTCTCGGCCACGCCCCAGATCTCGCTGTACACGCGCTGCGCCTCCTCCACCTCCCGAAGCGAGGGCTGGCCGATCGCAAAACCGCCGAACTCGTCAGCGCTGGCGGGGTAGCTCTGCGCCTCCGCAGGCCGATACGCGATCACCTTCGCGGGGGCAAGCATCGCCTCCACCGCCGTTTGTAGCTCGACCAGCGGCGGCAGCGGCCCGAGTTGCTGCAAGCGCAGCGTGTACACTCGCCTGTCGGCATCGGCAGCGCGAGGGAACAACAAGCCCAACCCGCGCAGCTCACCGCCCTCCGTACAGGTCAGCAGGCGACCTCCCATCTTCACAAAGGTCGTCTTCACAAAGTGTTGCGGCACCGTCTCTGCCACACAATGGGTGAGTTGTTCGTACAGCGCATCGACAACGGCGGGCCATTCTGTAGTTGTATGATCGATGAGTGTATAGTCCATAGGGCATCCCACGCCGCGTTAAGTCATCGTACATCGAGTTGGATTGTGATGACTAAGAAGCCGTTTGTTCTTATTGAGATAGCGAACCTCTGCGCGTAGCAGAGGCACGCCTACCTTCTACTCAAAGCTGCGCATACCAAACGCCACACCTCAACCGAGTGCAGGCTAGTGGTATACTAGGCGGTATTCTACCGCAAAGAATCCAGGAGCGAGTATGCGAATCGAACGCGCCGAGCTGTGGATCGTGCGGCTGCCCATGGTTCGCAGCTTCACCACGAGTTCATCCACCAAAACGCATCAGAACCATATTTTGGTCAAACTTCACGCCGATGGTCTGGTCGGCTGGGGCGAATGCGCGAGCCCTTCCGACCCGTACTACTGCGAGGAGACCACCGAGACGTGTTGGCATATCCTCAAGGATTTCTTGCTGCCCAGCGTGCTCGGCAAGCCGTGGCAGAATGTGGAGGAGCTCACCTCCTTCTACGCCAAACTGAAGCGCAATAACTTCGCCAAGGCGGGCCTCGAAATGGCGGCTTGGGATCTGCTGGCCCAGGCTGCGGGCAAACCGCTGCACGCGCTGTTGGGTGGCACGCGCCCCGAGATCCTCTCGGGCGTGAGCTTGGGTGTCGAGGAACGGATTGAGGATCTGTTCGCCCTGATCGACCAGTATCTTGGTGAGGGCTACCGTCGTATCAAGCTGAAGATCGCGCCGGGCAAGGATGTCGCGGTGATCGCGCAGGTGCGCGAGCGCTACCCCGATGTGCCGCTGATGGCCGATGCCAACTCGGCCTACAGGCTCTCCGATGCGCCGCTGCTGCGCGAACTCGACCAGTTCAACCTCACTATGATCGAACAGCCACTGGCCCACGACGACATCATCGATCACGCCACACTTCAGGCACAGCTGCGCACCCCGATCTGCCTCGACGAAAGTATCATCACCGTGGACGATGCCCGTAAGGCGCTCGATTTGGGCAGCGGACGCATCATCAACATCAAGGTGAGCCGCGTCGGCGGCCTACTGAACGCCAAGCGCATTCATGATCTCTGCTTGGAGCGCGGGGTTCCGGTGTGGTGCGGCGGCATGCACGAGTTCGGCGTGGGGCGCGCCGCCAACCTGGCGATCAGCAGCTTGGAGGGCTACAGCATCCCGGGCGATGTCTCTGGCTCCGACAAGTACTACCACGAGGATATCGTCGATCCGCCGATCCGTGCCGTGCAGGGCGCGATTGCCCTGCCCAGCGGGCCAGGCCTCGGCTACGCCGTAGACGAGGAGCGTGTGGCGCGCGCCAGCACCCGGCATCATCTGGCGGAAGCAACATCTCTGTAGCGGAGCACAGACACCATGCGTGAGTATTTTCAGAAGAAGCGCGACGAACTGCTGGCGAACGCGGCGGAATTAGTCGGCTTCGAGACGCCGAGCAGCGATAAGGCGCGCTGCGATGCCCTGGCAGATCGGCTGATGGAGCGCTTCGCGGGGCTTGGCATGATCGAGCGGATCGCCAACCCCAAAGGCGGCGACCATGTGGCGGTGCGCGTGGCCGCACCCGAGCACGCCGACGAGCGCCCGGCGCTGCTGATCTGCCACTACGACACGGTGTGGCCGCTCGGCACACTGGCGGCGCGCCCGTTCAAGGTCGAGGGCGACATCGCCTACGGCCCGGGCCTCTACGATATGAAGGCCAGCATCGCCATGTGCGAGCAGGCGCTGCGTGCCGTGGGGCCGCTTGGGCTGCGTCTGTCGCGTCCCGTCATTCTGTTGCTCACCTCCGATGAGGAGATCGGCAGCCCCAACTCGCGCGCGCTGATCGAACGAACGGCCCGCGAATGCGCCTTTGCGCTGGTGCTAGAGCCGCCCGTCGAGCCGCACGGTGCGTTAAAGACGGCCCGCAAGGGCGTGGGCATGTACAAGGTGGAGTTCACGGGGCGCGCGGCGCACGCGGGTGTCGAGCCGGAGAAGGGCGCCAGCGCGATCACCGAGATGGCGCACCAAATCCTGGCGATCAACGCTCTGGCCGACCCGAGCAAGGGCACTACGCTGAACGTCGGCACGGTGCAGGGCGGCGGCAAAAACAATGTGGTGCCCGCATACGCCCGCATCGAGGTGGATGTTCGAGCTTGGACACAGGCCGAGGGCGCGCGCATTGAGGCGGGCTTCCAGGCGCTGAAGCCCGTAACACCCGGCGTCAGCCTGGTGGCGCAGGGCGGCTTCAACCGACCGCCGATGGAGCGCACTGCCGCATCGGGCGCGCTGTTCGAGCGGGCCAAGGCGTTGGGCGCCGAGTTGGGCTTAGAACTCAGCGAAGGCTCCACGGGCGGCGGCAGCGATGGCAACTTCACCGCAGCGATCGGCGTGCCCACGCTCGATGGTCTCGGTTCGCCAGGCCAAGGCGCACACGCCATCCACGAGCAGATCAGCATCCCCGGCATGCTGGAGCGCACGATGCTGCTTACCGCACTGCTGACGGCGCTTTAAAACGCCTGTGGCATCGGCCTTTGTGTGCAGAAGGCCGATGCCACATTAAGTGTCTATTGATTAAACATTACATCATGCTGTTTTTCTTGCCCAAATATCAAACTCTTCAATGGGGGTACTCCGCTTACGAAGAAAACTATTAGCTTGGCGTCTTCCTTCCTGTGCACTTCCAGCAGGAATCATTCGTTGTATAGACCATCCTGTATCTTGGAGTGATGCCGTAATTAATTGGAGAGGATCAGCTTTTCGATCTGCAATTCCCCCAAATCGAATGATAAGCTGCGCCTTTGCTTCAGCCACTTGATAAGAGTTAAGCCATACTTGTTTTAGATCCTGAATAAATATTTCAGGGCTTTTATGAAGAAGTTGACCTTCTTGAGAGTAATCAACGTTAGAGGAACCCCCTACAAACCAATTCCTCAACCATTGATCGGGTATATAAGTACGCATTCCATAATACGGAGGCGATGTAATAATCCACACAAAAGGTCTATTCGTTTCAACTTGGTATGATGTACTAGAACGACTATCACCTAAACAAATGTTAGTCGTGGCTTGATATTCGATACAATAGTATCGCATTGCGCGTCGCTTAATAATATCTAGAACATCAACATATTCAGGTTTTAAATTATGTTCCTGCCAAAAACGCACTGAATAAGCCGGTTTAGGTGAATAAGTTCTAGGAAATTGATTTGAAAAATAGCTAGCAACTGTTTTCTGTTTTGGGCCATGTAATGCACCTAAAATAATTCCACGCAATGCTATGCGAGCTGGAGATATACAATTTTGTAAAAAAGCTTCCCGAAAAGAACAGATGTTTTTAAGAACATCTTTATGATAAGCCCACTGCCAGAATTCCTCTTGTGGAATATCAATAGGTACCGTATGTTCTAGAATATTTCGAGCCTCTTCTAGAATTTCATTAACATTAACATTGACAGCCTTTGCAGCACTAATAGCAATTGCTACTGGACTAGAATCAATGCCTAGTGATGATAATCCTAATAAACGAGCGGCGAAATTTGTAGTACCCCGGCCACAAAATGGATCGAGAACTGCGTCTTCAGGTTGTGCTTGTTCGCGCAATATATTCAAGGGAAAATCCAATGGAAACATTGTAAAGTAAGGGCATATTCCATTGAGAGCAAGCATCTCTTTAGAGTGCATCATTGCCTCTAATTATCTGTACAATCGTTGTATTGCCACGTTTATTCGTTTTCCAACCAATTTCTTGTTCGCCATACAGATGAACTAGTGCTTTCTTGACTAGTCGATAAGCAAAATCATCCCGATTATCAGCAATGGAAGGTGGTAAAACATCCAAAAAGAAACCCTTTATACGACCCCAAGGTACTCCATTACTTTTTAGTTCTGAGATCAAAATCTCATTATCCCTCAACTTTTCTATAGCTTCTATTTGAATTGATTGTAGTATATCATCGATTGCATTCCCATCCCGTGATTTTCGGGGGAATTTTTGTATTAATTTCTGAACAAACGTATTAGCTGGATCAAAATCATAATTAGGATCGCGCATTGAATAAAGAGCTTCGAAAGGAAGGACACGAAGACTAATAGGATAAGGTTTACCCCCAACAGAACTCCAAAATATGCCTTGACCTGGAATTGGTTCATTTAGCAATGAACTAAGAATATCATCACTAAAATGAGCATTAGCTCGTTTCAATGTTGTAAGATCAGCTGCAGAAAGCAAGTGAAAAATAAACCAATTGTCACCTTGACTTAATATATCAACAGGAATACTTCCAGGTTGTTGTGTTATTAATAATGCTCCCAAATCATATTTACGTCCTTCTTTAACCCACGCAATATATGGTTCAGCTGCTGATGATCGTTCATTTAACACGGACTGCGCCTCTTCTACAACCGCAATTGTTGGAATAGTTTGAGGTTCAGCTGCCGTAAACTCTTCCTGATTATGATCAAAAATGCGCCGTAAAATTAAGCCGGATAGAATGAGAGATTGGCTCCCTCGCATTCGTGAAATATCAATGACACATAATTTTCCCTCTTGCAATGAAGTTATAAGCAGATCCATAAGTTGACTGCTTTTGTCATGGAGCATCCTGACAATAGTTACCATATTACTGCGCGCTGCGGTTGCTTCTGCTTCCTGTTTATTTTGTTCTAAATCAAGGCATCTACATATTTCAGAAAGGTTTGTTGCATGCCCATTTTCATCTATTATATTAACAAGTTCTTCCCAACGTTGTGGACTTAATCCTCGCAATTTCCTTACATTTTGCTGATCCTGACGCTCTGGATCTAATGCAATAGCAATAACATCACTAGGTTTTAAACGCCGTATGTCGAGTTTAATACCACCAGCCACAAAAGATTGATAGAATGGGCTTGGAGCTTGACGATCCGTAAACACAACAAGTTTATCTTCTAAAGCTGGAACATCGCAGAGTCCCGGACGTCCTTTATCGTCGGGCCAAAAATATTCACCATCAGGATCAAATAAAACTGTCCCAACAGGTACCTTTTTACCACCACGTTTAATAACGTATGGCGTTTCCTCGTAAAGCTTACTAAACAACAGCTTATTTAAATTTGATTTACCAAATCCTGCACGAGCGAAGATAAAGCTACGTCGAGAAACTAGTGATTCAATTGGAAAGCGGATCTGAATCTCAGTATCTTGAATCTGCATCCAATTCTGAACATCAGATTTTTGGAATGTCTGGCCTGCATAGATGTATTCACCAAAGGCCAAATGCCCAATTTGAGCACCTTTAATATTATGTCCTGCAATCTCTTTCAATACTTCAGTACTAGGAAAAGCAACACGACTACCAACATGTGGCAGGCGACGATGCGAGGCAACAAAAGTAAGTCCTTGACCATACTTCCGTACTACTCCCAAAACACGAATATTGACGCGATATTTAAGATACTGTTCACGAAGATCTTCAGGTATCTCACGTTCCTCACGCACCGCACGTATATTAAACTCTTCACCTGCACCAAATGAAAGTTTACCTTCCGATGAAAAAGAGGCTATGCGCCCAAGAACCGCCTCATCAGGAGTTTCAAGTTGGACAAGTAGAAATTGTCCGTGCATGGGAATATTTTGAAATTCATTTCGATATGGCAATACGAGATCAGCATGGAATTCAAGACCGCCTTGTTGAAAACCACGAAAAATACCAATAACCTTATCTTTAGGGAATAAATCTATCTCTGACATTTCACAATCCTTACTTTATTAACTATAGCGTTGTTGAGAAGGATCTGTATCCTGAAGCATAAAAGAATCAAGGGTGGAAGACTGAACACCAAGCTGTTGACGAATACCGTTATAAATATGTTCTTGTAAAATATCAAAGTCAAAATCTACTAGTGCTGCATTCTCGTGTGCACGCTGCAAGCACATTGGATAAAATGGCACTGGAAAACCATTCATTGCATCTGCGAGCATTGAACCAAGAATAATTTGAGCTTTCGAACTCTGCTCAAGAAAAATGTCTACTGGCCATACGGGATCATTTCTTCTATTACCAAATTTAACCAAAAACATTTTACCACCAACAAATTTATTAATCTCTTGACCTTCCTCAACTATATCATTCCCACGAGCAAATTCATTCCAAACATAAGCCTTTGCTTCTACATCTCGGGGAACTTCAACATAGGCTGCATAATCTGTCTGTAAAACACCTTCCAGTGCCATTGCTAAACGATAGCGAGAGAGCACCTTACTATGTTTCGCAACTCCAACAAGATAGATATTACGTTTCTTCTTCTCATGTACCTCAATTCGTTCCTTAATTCCTTGTAAAAGTCGAGAGAAAAGATCTTTCGCAAATACTTTAGTGCGCAGCAGTCCATCACAAATAATGAGTGTATCAGTTCCAAAATCTTTTTCTAATAAAGAAAATAATACAGCCCACTCAACCAGTTCACGATAAACCTGAACCCAAGAAGGAGATATAGGTTGATCTTGTGCCTTTGGTGGACGAATCATATGTGAAAGCTCAGGAAGGGTTGTAACTCCTAAAAATTTCATCATTTTACCAAGCGCCGTAACTGGCTCTCCCTGTTCATCAAATTGGCGTTTACTAAGAAGCAATATTGAGTTTGTAGGAGATACTGCTTCAAGGCAGTATTCGTTATTACTACTATCAACAACTCGAATTAATTGGACAAGAAACGGATCAAATTGAAGCTGATTGTTACCACCATCAGTTGCAACTAGCGATATTGAGGTTGTAGCGCGAGGCTGAATACGTCGCATTGTATTCTTGAGCGGTCTAATTTCTTTACGCAGCTTATCTAAAATATCACTATCATTCTGAATACACTCTTTAATTGCTTGCTTCAATTGATCGTGGCTCGAAGAATCAATCATCATGACCTCCTGAAGAGATTTTTAAATGAACTGACCGAAACTTTTGAACCTTGAGGGAACTCCAGCGTCATGCAAGTGGCAGATGGCCAATCCCAAGCACTGGAGAAACCCAAATCGTGAGCCGTATACCGACCCAACTCTCACCCGAAGCGTTTCGGGCGCATGTCGAACCGTATCTGTGTACCGCCAAGCGTGGCTATGTTTGCAAAATACTGCTCTATCGCGTGTTCAACTACATCCTGTATCGGCTCTACACTGTCTGTCAATGGGATGCGCTTCCAATTGCTGCTGATCCGAAGCATCCGGAGCAGAAGGAGATGAGCCCAGATGCTGTCGCCTACCATTTCCGCAAGTGGTGTCGAGATGGGAGCCTCAAGCAGGTTTGGCACAACAGTATTGCTGCAATCCGCGAACTGTTGGATGTTGCTGAGCTCAATCTCGATGGTTCTCACACCATTGCCAAGAAAGGCGGCGACACGGTTGCCTATCAAAGCCGTAAGAAAGCCAAAACCAGTAACATCCTGCCACTCACTGACAAAAAGGGCTTTATTATCGTCTCCACCACAATCATTGCTGGCAATCACAATGATGCGTTTGAGTTGAAAGAGAACCTGTCGCAGCTCTTCAAGGATCTCAAACAGCAACAGATCGCTTGCCGATAGCGCGTTTGATACGAAAGGTGCTCGGAAGGTTTGCTTCAATTATGGTGTCGTTCTAAACATACCCGAGAACCGACGCAACCGTAAGCTACTCAAGCGTGGTCGGAAACGACTGTTCAATCCGGTAATCTACAAGCATCGCTTCAGTGCCGAGCGTACGTTTGCTTGGATCGATAAGTTCAAGGCGCTTCTGGTGCGGTTCGAGCGCAAGAGCTCCTATTTCTTCGGTTTGAACTGCCTCGCATTCGCGCTGATCAATCTTCGGGGATTAGTCAACTGAAAAGTTTCGGCTAGTTCAATTACATTTGGCATCTCGTCGCCTAAGTGCTAATGACTGTAGTAACCATACATCCTTCATCTTCACAGACATCAATAACAATCAGTAATATAGCCAAGGTCATAACTGCACACCGTAACCTTAGATGGTCAAACACATCTACACTTCGATTTTGTCTTGACACAGTCTGTTCTCTGCGGCGAGGATACCAATATTGTGCCAAAGATTACAAGGTATATCACTGTCACCATAGCTCTATTGTAACATGTAAATATGAAATATTTTTCAGTCTTTTGGCATTTTTACAAGAGTTTTCTTATATCAAGACCTTTTTAATACAACATATACAGTTTCGTAAATACTTTTTGTGCTTATGGACACAAAAAGTATTTACGAATCCCTACCCCATCAACCCACGCAGCGCCCGGATGGCGGTGCGCATGCCGTCGGGGCCGCTGAAGCCGCCCGCGCGCCCCGCCACATGCAGGTGCGGCTCCAGCGTCAGGTAGCCCGAGTACTTCTTGACCCGCAACGCAGCCAGCAACTCCGGGATGGCGCCGTCGCCCTCGCCCGCCGGACGCACGCTACCATCGGCGAACAGGGCATCCTTGATATGCACATGCACGGTGTAGTCGGCCAGCAACGGCCACGCCGTCTCCATCGGGCGCACGCCGACCTGCACAAAGTTGGCGGGGTCGAACGCCATGCGCAGCGTCGGCGAGTCGATGCTGGCCATGAGGTCATGGCAGCGCTCGGCGGTGTCGCCGTAGATCTCGCGCTCGTTCTCGTGCAGCAGCGTGATCCCCGCCCGCGCCGCCTGATCGATGAGCGCTGCCATTCGGCGCAGCACCTCGTCGCGGAACTCGGCGGCGCGCCCCTGCGGCACATAGAACGAGAAGATGCGAATATTGTGCGTGCCCAGCGCCTCCGCTGCGGCGATCGCTCGGGCGAGCCGCTCCTGCTCATACTCGGGTGGCGCATCGATCGGCGATTTGCCCACCGGGCTGCCGATCGCCGAGACGCCGAAGCCCCGTTCCTGCAACATCTCAGCGGCTTGCGCAAGCTGTTCGGACGAGAGGTCGATCACATTGATGCCCCAAGCGCTGCGCAACTCAAGGTGATGGATATCCTCCGAAGCGAGCAGATCCAGTTGTTCGCCCAGGTCTGCGGCGATCTCGTCGCCGAAGGCGCTGAGCGTGAAAGGCGATGTAGACATACACAGTTCCTTTGGCTAACGGGCGCGCTCTCGGCCACCCGCCCAACTGATGCGCATAAACTCCAATGCTTCGGCGGCCTGCTCGGCGAGGTTGTGCCAGCCGCATTCCGCCGAGATGCGCGCATCGTAACCGATGGTATGCAGGCTCTCCATAAAGCCCGCGTAATCGTAGCCACCCATCCCAGGCGCACGGCGACCTCCATCGGCCACATGCACGTGGCGCAGCAGCGGCCCAGCCGCCACCACCGAATCGAACGATTCCTGCTCCAGTTCGAGATGATGCAGATCGGCGAGCACGTACATCCCCGATAGGCCGCGCTCCACAACAAACTGATAGCTCTCGGCCAAACTGGTGAACACATTGCACTCGCCCTGGTTCAGATGCTCCAACACCAGCGTGATATTGGCGCGGCTCGCCTCATCGGCGGCGAGTTGCAGCGAAACCGCTAGCTCATCGAGCGCCTGGTCGCGGGGCATATCATCGGGGATGCGCCGCGCGCCGCCGCTACCGAGCACCGCAATGCTCGCGCCCAATTGCGCCATCCGCCGGAAGGCGCAGCGCAGATACTCGCGCAACGCGGTAAGATCGGCGTTCGGACCGAGCAACGGCAACCGGGCGGGCACCAGCACATTAAACGATTCGATCGGCAGGGGCAGCGCGGCCAGTTCGCGCATGGTCGGCAGGGCCTGCGCCTCCGTATCGAAGGGGCGGACGGCGCTGGTCGGCAGTTCGCAAAAATCGAAGCCAGCCTCGGCGAGCACCGCGACCTGATCAGGGGGGACACAGCAGCCAAAACGCATAGTGTACCTCGTTTGTGAATGATGGGGCACAGTCAGAAAGTGGGTAGCGTTGTGCTGGTGGGATGACGAGATTATAGCACAACGCTCCATCCATCCCGCTACAGCCAACGATCCAGCCAATCGTAGGCTTTGCCATCGTGCCAGCGATGCCCACCCTCAAACAAGTCGCTGTCGAGCGCTTGTTCAGCTTCGAAGCGTTGATAGATCGGCTGGAGCGCCGCCAGGCCGCGCCGCGTCCCCTCCAATGGGAAGATCGGGTCCTCGGTGCCCGACACGATCAGCAACGGGCGCGGGGCCACCAAGCCCGCGATGTCGGCCATCTCGGCGTAGGTGAGGATATTCGGCACGTAGTTGCACAGGCAGTGCTGAACGGCCATGATCGAATCGCGGAAGGTGTTGAAGTAGCCGCTCACCACCGTGCAGGCGATGCGCGTGTCGAGCGCGGCGGCGAACAGCGACAGCATCCCACCGCCCGAAAGGCCCACGCAGCCAATCCGCGCCTGCGCAAACGCCGGATCAGCCTGGATGAGATCGAGCAGCCGCATCACATCCCACACCCGCAGGCCCAGCAGCGTCTTGCCCTGCAGCATCGCCACCACCGACAGGCTGCGGCACGACGAGGGCCACAGCGGGTTGGCAGTCTCGGCGTGCGGCGGCGCTTCGAGGCGCTCGGCGAAGCCACGCAGCGTCGGCACGAAGACGGTGTAGCCGCGCAGCGCCAACTTGCGAGCGTAGTCGTAGTTGTTCGCTTCCAGCGACTCGCGCTCAAGCTCGGTCTCCGCCAAGCCCACCAGCGGTCGCGCGCCCGCTAGCCCGTGGCCGTGCAGTGCGATCACGGGCCGCGAGACGCCATTGAGGCGGTGTGGCCGCAGAATGTAGCAGGGCGAATATTCGCCGGGCTGCGTCTGATACACGATCTGCTCGCGCTCAAACCCATCGTCGCTGACCGTCTCCAGCGAGTGAATGTCGAGATCGGGTGCGCTGGCGGGCAAACCACCCAGCAGTTCCAGCAGTTTGGCGCGCAGCGTGGCCTGCCACACCTCGGCGGCGGAGCGCGTCTCGGCGCGGAAGGCGAGTTGACGGGGAGCATCCTGGTAGTGCTGCCACAAGTGCGGCATGGTGCGTATCTCGAAATCGTGCAGGGACGGCATGCGCTAACTCCTCGGCTGATGCAGTAATCGGGCGATATCCTCGGCGAAACGCACTTCGGAATCGTCCTGCGGATCGTAGCCGATCACGCGGCGCGCGTTGGTGATGCTCCAAAACGTACGCGCATTGTTCGAGACGCCGTAAAAGATCTGGAACGGGATGCCGTACTCGTCGGCGATGTCGAGCGTGTCGATCGACTTGCAGAACAGTTGCTGCAGGTCGCGCTGGCTGATGTAGCCCGCCAAGTTGCGAATGTAGCGGTAGCGCGGCTGATCGACGAACTGCTGCCCGTCGATCTCGCGGGGCGCCACGATCCGCAGCAGGATCACCTCCAACTGGCGGCCCAGGCTGCCGCAGGCGTACAGGAAGCCCAGCGTTTCGTAGGCGCCCTTCGCCCAGCCGTAGAAGTTGTCGGGGCGCGGGTAATCCTCCGGCGTGACGCGGTCGCGCAGGCCACGGTAGTAGGGTTGCTCGTACCACTTAGCGGCTTGATTGGAACTGGCCGCCACCACGCGCCGAATCCCCGTATCGAACGCCACCTGGTAGATCCGCTGCATCAGGTCGATGTTGCGGCGCTCGCCCTCATACTTCTCCTGCATGCTGTCGCCGGTGGGCAGCACCCGCCCGCAATGCACGATGGTGTCTACGCCATCGACCAGCGCCCGCAGTTCATCGTCGCTGATGGTGAGCAGATCGGCGATGATCACATCATCGACGGGCTGGCCGTGGAAATCGGTGGCGCGCACATCGGTGAGGCGCAACTCGTAGCGTTCGCGCAGGGCGGGCAGCAGTTGCGTGGCGACGTAGCCCGTCGCGCCTGTGAGCAGAATACGCTTGGTCATCGCTTACACCTCGTGTGCTTGAATATAATCGAAGTTGATATCTTGGCCCAGGCCCGGCAGTTGCGAAACGTGCACATAGCCTTCATCGTCCATCGGATCGTCCAGTTTATTCAGCCAGGGCGGCGGCGTGTCGTAATCGAGGAAGGGGTGCAGCAGGCCACGCTCGTAGAACTCGCCAGGGATGCCCATCGCGCAGAGCACGTGCAGGTTGCCAACGCCGCCGCCGTGCACCTCCATATTTATGCCGAACGCCTCGCAGAGATGCGCAGTTTTGATCAGCGGCGTGATGCCACCCAGGTCGCCCACGCCGCCCCGGCTGATGTCGGACGCGCCACGCACGATCCACTCGGCGCGGGTCTGCATCTTGCCGCCCGCCGTCTCCGGCCCCACTACGGCGATGTCGAGCTGCTCGGTCAGCCACACGTAGGATGAGACGCTGTGCTCGTCCATCGGTTCTTCCAGCCAATAGAAGCCGAGTTTCTCCAGTTCGCGGCCCAGGTAGAGCGCCTGTTGGCGGCTGTAATAGTGGAAGGAATCGAGCATCAGCACCATACTATCGCCCACCGCCTCGGCGACGGCGCGGCAGGCGGAGATGTCGCGCTTGGGATCGGGCGTGCCGGGCAGCGGCGGCATCCAGGTGTGCATCTTGAAGGCGGTGTAGCCCCGCTCGCGGCAGCGCAGCGCGAAGGCGGCGTAATCCTCGGGCGTGGCCAGGCCGCCGGGCAGGTCGTCGCCGCACATTGTGCTGGCGTAGGCCCGCACTTTGTCGCGCGATGCGCCCAGCAGTTTGTGGACGGGCTGACCCAAATGCCGCCCCGCCAGATCCCACAGGGCCAGATCAACGGCGCAAAGCTGTTTGTCGGAGAGCTGGCCGAGGTGGAGGCGCTGCCATTCCTTCAAGCGCTGCCAGATACGCTCACGGTAAAACGGGTCTTCGCCGATCAGGGCGGGGCGCACAACGTGTTGAATGACCTGCGGGTTCGCGCCGAAGCTGTAGCCTTCGGTGCCTTTGTCGGTGATGATGCGCAGCAAGCAGTTGGTGGCATCGTGTTCAGGACCGGGGTGACTGTGGCCTTCGGAATCGCGGACGGTGCGGGAACGGTAGTGGAAGGTCTGCGTGACCACATCGACGATCTTCATGGGCATGCTCCTTTGCATTCGTGGCAAGCGAGTTGAAACCACTGGCGGCGACGCTGGGAGGATGGAGATCGACTATAATTGTTCGTATCCCGTGGTGATACGAACTTGTGGGGTTCTGCAAGTAAGGAATATGCTTATGATACCGCTATTTCTTGATCCACGCGAGATCGCACGGGGTTGTGCCGAGGCCGAATTGCCTGCCTGGGCCTCCGAGATGCTCCAGAACGCCGCTGCACGCATCGCAGCCGATGCCCAACAAACGGCTGCAATGGCCGACCTTCACCGCTGCATCTTCGATTCCCACGAGGAGATTCAACCACTCACCGAACGACTCGATCCCCTATTCGGCGACGACGCGCAACTGATGCACGCGTTGCTGATCCTCGACACGCTGCGGTTGGTGCGCGAGCGGCAGGCCGCGCGGGGCGCTCCGCCCGAACTCGCTCCGCAGGTCAACCGCCGCCACGGGATTGCCTGGCTGCAACGGGCCTTTGCGCAGCCCGGCAGCATCTCCGACGAGGATTGGATGCCAGGCTGGTTTCGCACCGTTGCGAGCGGCAACTTATACCGATTGGGGCGGCTGGAGTTTATCCCCAAGCGCTGGGCGTATCCCTTCCGCGTCTACCGCCATCGGCGAGATGCGACGACGGTTGTGCTTGTTGAGGACGGCGAATCGTTCACTGAGCAAGGCTATTTAGTGGGCGAGCCTACGTGGAAGGCGACACTGCAGGAGGACGAGACGGCGATCATCGGCATGCCGATCTCGCCGCTGGGCCACGCCCTACGCGAGCCGATACGCTTGGCGCGCGACGAGTGGGACTTAGTGCTGGGGCAGGGCCAATACGTGCTTGACATGCACATCCCCGAGCACGATCCAATGACGCTCGACCTGCTGCGCGACGCGATGGAGCAGGCCGAGGTGTTCTTTCCGCGCTACTACCCCGACATGCCGTTTGTGGCGTACACGTGCGATTCGTGGGTGTTCAGCCCGTTCCTCAGCGAGATGTTGCAGCCGCAATCGAATATTCTGCGCTGGCATCGCGAGGGCTACCTGATGCCCGCTTATGGGGGTGTGGAGTGGCTGCTGCTGTTTGTGTTCGGCTCAAAAGAGGTTGATGTGGCCACCGCGCCCCGCGATACGCAACTGCGGCGTGCGGTGCTTGAGCGCTTGGAGCAGGGGTTGCCGTTGTTCTGCGGCTTGTACATGCTGTTGCGGCAAGATCTGCCGCGCTTCGGCACGCAGCCGTATCGTACCCAAGCGTAGCGGGGGCGATGTTGCTCAAAAGCAATGCTTTGTCATTCCTCATTTCGTGCTGCACACTTATTCGGAATCTCATCGTTCTACTTGGTACTATGCGCTGAGATCTCTCACTTCGTTCGAGATGACAATGCTTTTCGATGTTTTCCCGAGTCATTCTGAACGTTAATTCTGCATTTCAACAGATACCAGCACTAACATGGCAAGTGGTATCGAGGCGCTGTGCATAGCAGCGCCTCGACACCACAAAACAAGGAAGTACCTTGCTGCCGCAGGCGCAAACGGCTTTTGTCACTACCCAACCGGATTCAGCATACATGAACAATAGGAGATCGCAATGACTCGCACTCCAACGGAGTTGGCCGCGCAACTTCAGGGTTTGTTATCGTTCCCGGTGACGCCGTTCACTGCGGAGAATGAGATCGATGTGGCGCGCTACCGCGACCATATCCAGTTTATGGCCGGGCACAACCCAAGCGGGTTGTTTGTGTGCGGTGGCACTGGCGAGTTCTATTCGCTGGATTTGGCCGAGTTCACCGCGCTGGTACGGGCGGGAGTCGAGGAGGCAGCGGGTCGCTTACCGATCGTGGCTGGCGTGGGCTACGGCACGCGCTTGGCGATCGAGTTTGCGAAGGCGGCGGAGCAGGCCGGTGCCGATGGGCTGATGGTGATGCCACCGTATCTGCTGGTCTCCGAGCAGGAGGGCTTGTTCCAGCACTATCGAGCGGTGGCCGAATCGACCAAACTCGGCGTTATCCTCTATCAGCGCGACAATGCGATCTTCACCCCCGCCACCGTCGCGCGCCTGGCCGAGATCCCGAATGTGATCGGCTTCAAGGACGGCTACGGCGATATGGAGCGTCTGCTGCGGATTCGGCTGGCGGTGGGTGATCGCCTAACCTTCCTGAACGGCTTGCCGACCGCCGAGTTGTCGATGCCCGCCTTCTTCGGGATGGGCGTGCGCAACTATTCGTCGGCAGTGTTCAACTTCGTGCCGGAGATCGCGTGGGCCTTCAACCGGGCGGCGACGGCTGGCGATATGGCGCGCTGCGAGCAGTTGTTACAGGGCTTTTATCGGCCATTCGGCGAGTTGCGCGATAAGGTGCGCGGCTATGCGGTGTCGTTGATCAAGGCGGGCGTCGAGATCACGACGGGGCGCAGCGTTGGCAGCGCCCGCGCGCCGCTGCTCGACCCGACGCCGGAGCACCGCGAGGAACTGCGCAAGATCGTGGAGCGCGGCTTGGCGCTGCTGGGCTAAGACCTTTGCGATGAGCAATCGGGGCAGCCGCTGTGGCTGCCCTGTATTGCGCAACCGCGTGAGTATCGCCCGAAGTGCGATGCCGCCCAGACTGCATTCGTAAGCGGAGGCATGACCACGGGCGCTGCGGCTGGAACGACGCTTTCTTTTCCCCAACAAACACTGAGCCAGATTACGCCCCGTGGGCGCGCTCCTGCTCCAGCGTATGCGGCGTGATGGTGGTGACCTGCGGGATGGTTTGGCGGACGGGCAGCCGCACCTGCACGGTGGTGCCCGTCTGCCAGATGCTCTCGATCTGGATCTCGCCGCCGAGCCCGGCCAGGTAATCTTTGGTCCAGAACAGGCCGAAGCCCAAGCCGGTCTCTTTCGTGGTCCAGCCCATCTCGAAGATGGCGTTGAGGTATTCGGGCGGGATGCCGATGCCGTTGTCGCGGATGCGCACGCCGATCCATTCGCCATCCTCCTGCCAACTTTCGATGGTGAGTTCGCGTGGGTCGTGTGTGTCGAAGTTGGGTTCGGTGGCGCGCGTGCGGTCGCTGGCGTGCCGCGCTTCAATCGCTTCGACGGCGTTTTTGATCAGCACTTTGAACGCTTCGATCAGCATGTCCGAGACGGTGGAGATCTGCGGGAGGTCGGGTTCGATGTGGATGTGCACCCATTGCTGCTTGACGGGCAGCACTCGGTTGAGCGCTCGCAGCAGGCAGTCGTTGATGTCGGTCGGGGCGTTGTGGATCAGCCGCCACGGCTCGTGCAGCGTGTCGAGCAGGTGCGACGATTGTTTGAGGCGTTCGAGCGCGACGGGCACTTGGTCGAGCGTTTCGCGCTGTAGGGACAGCACATTGGCCCGCGTTTCGGGATCGGCTTCGGTCTGCAGTTGCTGATCGAACATGTGGAGCAGTTGCAGGGTCACTTTGGCACCACCCACGTGGTTGCGCAGTGCGTGGATGGAGGCAGCGGCGCCGAAGGCCATCTTGCCGAAGATTTCGGCGGTTTGGCGACGATGTTCGGATTGTCGGTAGATGTGGGCGTTGTGCAGGCCCATCGCGACTTGCTGGCCGATCAGTTGCAGTCCGGAGATCTCGCCCTGCGAGAAGCGCCGCGAGCGGGTGAACACGAGCAGGTTGCCGATCAGGCGTGGGCGTTCGGGGTGATCGGGATGCCCATCGAGGTAGAAGGGCACGGCGATGACTTGGTGTACACCCATCTGCTGCTGGATGGCATCGATCTGGGGTTTTGCCTCGATCGGGACGATCGGCGTGAGGAGGGCGTAGATGTCATCGCTCGTCTGTGGTTGGCCCCGTTGGGCGGCGATGATGCTGAGGTTGACGGCGTGGCTGGCCTGGTTGAGGTTGACGGCGTGATTGGCGGGATTGCTGAGGCTGATCGGGCCGTTCGAGCTGTACTGCGAGATCTGGGCCTCCCATTCGCGCAGTCGCTCGGCATCGGCCACGGAGGGGTGGAACGCGAACGCCCGAATGGGCAGCGCGCCGTTCGCTTCGTGCGTGGCGACCATGGCCACCGCGTAGCCGAGTTTATGTACAACACCATCTGCCACCATGCGTAGGATGCGTTCTTCATCCTGCAGGTGCTGTTGGATGCCGTAGACGAGTTCTTGGATGTAGGCGATCTGGTCGCGCAACTGCTCGCTGAGGATGACTTCGGCGGCGCGGCGCCCGAACGCGGTGAGCGTGGCGATGTCGCTGAGTGTGATGGTGCCGCGCTTGAGGGCGAACAGGTTGCCGACCATCTCGGGTTCGGCGTTGGCATCGCCGGAGGGGCGCAAGAAGAACGGCACGGCGATGACTTGTTTGACGCCGAGGAAGGCTTGGATGCCTGCGATGATTGGCCGTGTGGCGGGCGGCGCGATCGGCGTGAACAGGCTGTAGAGGTCGTTGCGCACAACGGGCGCGCCGCTGCGGGCGGCGAGCACGCTGAGGTTTTCGGCATAGGCCGGATCGTAGATCTTCACCCGCGCCACTTGCGGGTCGCTGAGGCTGACTGGCTGTGGGGTGAGTTGCGAGACTTGTTGCTCCCATTGGTGGAGTTGTTCGAGCGAGAAGACGTTGGTGTCGAACCAGAGCGCACGAACTGCCAACTCGTCGCCTTTTTCGTAGGTCGCGACCATCGCGCCCAGGTAGCCGAGGCTGCCCACCACGTCGCGCACGATGCCGTCGAGCGCATCTTGCAGTGTTGCGCCGCTGTGATGGGGTTGGTCGAAGGCGATGAATTGGTCGTGATGGGGCGTGTGGGCATGGCGACGCCCAACCCAGGCGAAGGGGGGAAGGTTGGCGATGCGCTCTGCCATCTGGCTAGTGAGCAGATGATTGATCAGCCGTGGCAACGCATCGATCAAGGGACGCACCAGGGAGTTGGACATCAACATGCCTCAATTCTGGTAGTTATTCGTGAGCAGCATCGCTTGGTTGCTACGGGTGAGTTATGCGATTCTGCCAGGAACAACGTGCAATGATGAATGTGAGTGTTTGTTGGCGCATCAAGGTGCTGCTCCTTTTAATGAAACTAAACGTTCATTTGGAGTTATTTTGAGCATGTTGTGAGGGGAATTTATATGCCATTTGGCAGAGTGGGTGAATATTACATTGAATGATACGGTGGTGTGACGTTTCGTGACAAGGTGATCGGGTAGCAAGGTGACGTTTCGTGACAAGGTGACCGGGTGACTTGGTGAAGAATCACTTCACGAAAAGGTAGAGTCATTCTGAATGCACTGTTTTATCAGTCTTTGACAGTTCTCATTGTCATTCCGAACGAGCCTTTAGGCGAAGTGAGGAATCTCATTGCTCTGCATTGTATTGCGCTTTGAGATCTCTCCCCATTCGCTTCGCTCAGGGCTTCGACCGTTCGAGATGACAGCGCTTTTCGTTGAATCGGAAAGTGTGGAAAACTTCTAAAACAGAGCAGTTAGTTATGGGCCAGCAAAGTGCGGTTCCGTGGGAAGGACTACGCCTTGCGCACGGGGTAGCGCAGGTGCGTCACACCAACGCCCGCGATCACTTTGGGGTTGCCGAGGACAACGGGCACATCGGCGAGGTTATCGAAGAGGCGAACGCCGGAGCCGAGCAGCAGCGGCACAACATCGATGCTGAGTTCGTCGAGCAATCCGGCTTTCAGGAGTTGTTGGATGGTGTCTGCGCCGTGGACGCCGACGGCCTTACCGTTGGCTGCGGCTTTGGCCTGCAGCACAGCACTCTCGATGCCGTCGGTCACGAAGTGCACCGTCGAGTCGGGCCGTGGCCATCCCTCGGGGATCTGATGGGTGACGACGAATGCTGGCCCCCACGCGTGCTTCCCGCCCCAACCACCTGCGACCTCGAATGTGCGGCGTCCCGTCAGCACCGCACCGAGTTCTGACCAAAGGCTACGAATGTGCTCAGCGCTCGGCTCGGATACCTTGAACGTCATCGGGTCCGCCCCTCCGGCGTGAAATTCAGCATCCCCCGATGAGAAGTACCAATCGAACACCTCGCCTACGCCATCGTTGCGGTCGGCAACGAAGCCGTCGAGCGACATTGACATGATCGCGATAACCCTTGACACAGATGTTCCTTCCTAGCAGGACGAGCTTATCACCGTTTGTGTGGATGTCGAGGCGCTCCTATGAGCAATACCTCGACATCACTTTCCCAGAAGTTGATGGTATCAGTTTGCAAGGAAGGGCTGTGTACTACACATCACTTCTAGTAACAACCCGTATGTGGTATGACACCCATCATGGTGTAAAGAGTTTCCAGTGCCCCTCGGATACCACATCGACGATGCCATCGACCACTTTGATGGCGGTTTCGTCGTCGATCGCGTAGGTTGGCACAGGAACCTCGGCGGCCATTCGTTCCACCTTGGCCAAGGAACTCTCCGGGTGATCCTCGTGATCGAGGTGCGGAAGCACCGCGAAATCAACCAACCCCAATCCCGTAGCGATGACGAAGGGTTTTTGTGGTTCGTTGAACGTCTCAGCGAACACGGGGGCTGGCGCCATACTGCCAGCGCTCAACCCCACATAGACCGTCTCATGCAGCGAGGGCAACAGATCTGCCAGCCCTGACTCCTGCATCCAACGGCAGAGGTACAGCACATCGCCGCCAAACACTAACAACACATCGGTCTGCTGAACGGCAGCGACCCAATACTCTTTGTCGATGCTAGGCAGCGCCGTGAGTTCCAACACGCCCAATGATTTCCAGCCCAGTTCGCTCATCGGGCTGGAGGTGGTTCCAGTAATGAAACGATAGGCCATCGAAGGCCCAATGAGGAAGGGGTAAATGGCAGTGGGGATGCAGAGGGCATTGCAATCGCTGATCGGCTTGCCCAGAAGGTCTATAAGCGCGCTGTGAATACTGGTGTTTCTGATGCCCGCCGAGGTGAGAAGATACTTCACGCTTCCGCTCCTTGATGGTGGAGTGAGAGCCGAACACTCACCCTCGATTTACGATGTGACGACTTCTTGCCGCAGGATCTTATGCATCGGCCTGCCCTTCGCCAATTCGTCGATGAGCTTGTCCATGTAGCGCACCTTCCGCATCACCGGGTCCTCGATATCTTCCACACGGACGCCACACACCACACCTTTGATCTGCGAAGCATTGGGGTTAAACTGCGGCGCCTCGTTAAAGAAACGCTCAAGGGTGCTCCCGGTGTCGATCTGATGTTGCAGTCCTTCTCGGTCGTAGCCCGTCAACCAGCAGATAACCTCATCAACCTCTTCCTTCGTGCGGTTCTTCCGTTCGGCCTTCTGAATGTACATCGGGTAAACGCTGGAGAACGTTATGCGGTAGATGCGGTCCAGATTCTGTTTCATCGGGATTCCTCCTGTCTCTCGCGGCCCTGATACTACCAACTCAGCCGGAGCGCAACCCTTTACAGAACACATGTTCAATTATATAATAGGGCCTTGAGTTGTCAAGATGTTTGCGAAGCGCAGTTGAGGGCGGATGAGCTTGCGGCAGTAAGCCCGTTGCTTCTTTTTGTGGTGTGGCGCACCGCTACGCGCAACGTGCCACAGCCATGCCAGGGAGAGAAGGTGACATTACTCGGTCACCAGGTCACCCAATCACGAACGTCACTTTGTCACGAACACGTTCCGCCGCAAGGCCGATGACAGCTACGCTTCGATGTGGTAGCCTTACGCTACTCGTCCGAATAGATCACTATATTCGTACGAACTCGCAAATACCGGGTAAATTGCGAACACGTCAGAAACGCTAGCCGTGAGCATATGCCTCGCTCACGGCTTTTAAGCGTGCCTTTCAATGGGTTTTCAGGTTCAACGAGAGGAGCAGAGCCATTATGACAACAGCACAAGCACAACCTCGACAATCCTGGCGCCTCCTTTGGGCCTACATTCGTCCGCAATGGCGGCGTGCGATACTGCTGGCCGTGTTGCTGCTCAGCAGTATCGGGCTGCAGCTTTTGGGACCGCAGATCATCCGCTACTTTATCGATCAAGCCCTTAGCAATGCGCCCCGCAACACGCTGATCGTCGTTGCACTCGTCTTTTTGGGCGTCGCCGTGATGACCCAAGTTACGAGTCTGAGCGCCACAGCCCTCAGCAGCCAAGTGGCGTGGCAGGCCACTAACGACCTACGCGCTGATCTGGTCGCCCACTGTCTGCGGCTCGACCTGCCTTTCCATAACGCCCGCACACCCGGCGAACTGATCGAGCGGGTCGATGGCGATGTCGGCACGCTCTCGGAGTTCTTCTCGAAGCTGATCATCCAGGTGTTCGGCAGCGTGCTCTTACTGATCGGCATTCTGATCATTCTGTTCGTCGAGGATTGGCGTGTTGGCCTAGTGCTGACATTGTTCGCCTTAATCGCGCTGCTGCTGCTCTACCGTTTGCGCGAGGTGGCCGTGCCCAGCAACACCGCCGATCGCCAAGCGCGCGCCAAGCTGTTCGGCCTGATCGAGGAGCGCATCGCTGGGCTCGACGACCTGCGGGCCAACGGCGGCGGCTGGTACGTGATGCGGCGCTTCCACGAGGCTCAGCGCAACGCGCTGCAAAAGGGGCGCTGGGCGCTCACGATCGGCTCGTCGGTCTGGATGACGATGATGGGCCTGTTCGGCTTGGGCGTGGGCATTGCGATGGGCGTCGGTGCGTACCTGTTCGGCTTGGGGTTAGCCACGGTCGGCACGGTCTTTCTGATCGTGCAGTACACCCAGTTGCTGCGCCAACCGCTCGAACAACTCTCCGAGCAGTTGAAGCAGTTCCAGCAGGCCATCGCCAGCATCGACCGCATCCAGTCGCTGTTCGCGATGCGCTCGGTGATCGAGGATGGCAAGGGCGCTCCGCTGCCGCAGGGCGCGCTGCCCGTCACGTTCGAGCGGGTGGGCTTCGCCTACAACGATGACCCCGACACAATCGATACCGAGCCAGTGCTGACCGACCTGTCGTTCTCGCTGCAGCCAGGGGAAGTGATCGGCCTGCTGGGCCGCACGGGCAGCGGCAAAACTACGCTGATGCGCCTGCTGCTGCGCCTCTACGATGTGACCGAGGGCGCGATCAAACTGGGCACAACCGACATCCGCGACGCCTCGCTCGACACGTTGCGCCAGCGCATCGGCGTCGTCACGCAGGATGTGCAACTGTTCCAGGCCAGCGTGCGCGACAATCTGACCTTGTTCGATAGCAGCATCCCCGACGAGCGAATTCTGGCGATCATCAACGATTTGGGGCTGAACGATTGGCTGAACAGCCTGCCGAACGGCCTCGATAGCGAGTTGACGAAGGGCACGGGCGGACTTTCGGCGGGCGAGGCGCAGTTGCTGGCCTTCGCGCGCGTGTTCCTGCGCGACCCGGGCCTGGTGATCCTCGATGAAGCCTCGTCGCGACTCGACCCCGCCACCGAGCGCCTGATCGAGCGGGCGATCGACCGCTTGCTGACGGGACGCACCGCGATCATCATCGCGCACCGCTTGGGCACAGTGCAACGGGCCGATACCATCATGATCCTGGAGCGGGGGCGGCTCCTCGAATACGGCGAGCGCACGGCCCTGCTCGCCGACCCCGATTCGCATTTCGCGCAGTTGATGCGCACCGGCATGGAAGACGTGCTGTCGTAGTCGCGCTATCGTCTAGGAGCAAATGTATGCACTCTATCTGGTTTTACACATGGCGCGTGATGCGGATGCGACCTGGCTTGTACCTGCTGGGCATCTTCGGCTGGACCCTCCTGTTCACAGCGCCCCTGCTGAGCGGCCTCTTTATGCGCTGGGCCTTCGATGAACTGAGCGGAGGCCAGACCACATCGCTCTTGTGGTGGATGATCGGTGGCTTGATCGCGGTGGAAGTCGGGCGGGCGGTCTGGATTATGCCGCTGATGTTCTTGTACTTCACCTTCTGGTTCGCCGCCGAGGGCGGTGTGCGGGGCAATATGCTGCGCTGGCTGATGCTCGGCCCTGGCCCGCGCAACCTGATCGATTCGTCGGGTGAAGTTGTCAACCGTTTCCGCGACGACGTGAGCGATCTGCTGGTGTTCGTCGATAACTTGATCGATGTGCTGGCGTTCAGCATCTTCGCGCTGGTCGCGCTCGCGATTATGAGCCAGATCAATATGGCGATCACGCTGGTGGTGTTCCTGCCGATGGTGTTGGTGATCGTGATCACGCAGACGCTGAGCGCTCGTATTCGCCGTAACCGCGAGCATAGCCGAAGCACGACGGGCCGTGTGACGGGCTTTGTGGGCGAACTGTTTAGCTCGATCTTGGCGATCAAGGTCAGCGCCTCCGAAGAGCGCATGATCGAGCAGTTCCGCAAGCTGAGCGCCACGCGCGGTCGTGCTGCCGTGCGCGACCAGGTGTTCACCGCGCTGCTGGAGTCGATCAACAACAATATGACCTCGATCAGCACGGGGCTGATCCTGCTGTTGGCCGCCGAGGCGATGCGCAATGGCAGCTTCACCATCGGCGATTTCGCTCTGTTCACATCCTACTTATCGTCGATTGTGGGACTGCCCCGCATGCTCGGACATATGCTGGCCCGTATGAAGCAGGCGAGCGTCTCGGTGCGGCGCATGAACGCGGTGGTCGAGGGCGCCGGGCATGATGCGATCGTGCGCCTGCCCGCCGATTACGTCGGGCCAAAGCTGCCGGAGGTGCCCAAGCTTGCACCCATGCCCGACGACCGACTGCGCGCGCTGACCGTGCGCAACCTGAGCTACACCTTCCCAGGCTCCGAGCGGGGCATCCATGGCATCGACCTGCACATCTCCGTCGGCGCGTTCGTGGTGGTCACGGGGCGGATCGGCTCGGGCAAGACGACGCTGCTGCGGGTGCTGCTGGGCCTGCTCCCGCACGACCAGGGCGAGATCCGCTGGAACGATCAGGTGGTGGAGGACCCGGCTACTACGCTGATCCCGCCACGGGCGGCCTACACGCCGCAGGTGCCACGGCTGTTCAGCGACCTGCTGCGTGACAATATTCTGCTGGGCCGCGATACCGACCAGGCCGCGCTCGATCGGGCCATCCACTTGGCGGTGATGGAGCAGGACATCGCGCGGCTCGATCACGGCCTCGATACGATGGTGGGGAGCCGAGGCTTGCGGCTCTCGGGCGGGCAGATCCAACGCTCGGCGGCGGCCCGGATGTTCGCCAGCCAATCGTCGCTGCTGGTGTTCGACGACCTATCGAGCGCGCTGGACGTGGAGACGGAGCGGCAACTGTGGGAGCGCCTGATGGCGGATGCCGAGCAGGGCGCGCAACCGCCGACGGTGTTGGCCGTCTCGCACCGCAAGACCGCACTGCGCCGGGCCGATCTGGTGGTGGTGTTGAAGGACGGCACGATCGAGGCGGCTGGCCCGCTCGACGAGCTGCTCCTGCACTCGGAGGAAATGCGCCGCTTGTGGGCGGGCGAAGTCGAGGAGGAGCCGCAACCCGTGGTGGGTTAGCGAGCGACACTATTCGAAACAGATGATGAGGATGCGCCGCGTGTGATAGCGCATCCTCATCACAACAATGCGCTAGGATGGGCGATTGTCCAAGATCCCCTCGATGCGCTCCATCACATCGTCGGTGAGCAGCGACACGACATCGAGCGCCTTCATATTCTCCTGCACCTGGCTGGCGCGGCTCGCGCCCGTGATCACCGTGCTGACGTGGGGGTTCTTCAAACACCACGCCAAGCCCAATTGCGCCAGCGAACAACCCAGATCATCGGCCACGACCTGCAACTGCCGCACCTTCGCGATCTTCTCTTCGGTGATGCCCTTTTGCAGCCACTCGTAGCCCTTAAGCGCGGCGCGGCTATCCTTGGGGATGCCGTTGTTGTACTTGCCCGTCAGCAAACCCGAAGCCAACGGACTCCAAATCGTGGTACCGTAGTTCAGGTAGCGATACAGCGGCGCGTACTCCTTCTCGAAGCGCTCGCGGTGGAACATGTTGTACTGTGGCTGCTCCATCGTCGGCGGGGTGAGGCCGTACTGGCGGGCGATCCCATCCGCCAACGCGATCTCCGCAGCGCTCCATTCCGAGGTGCCCCAGTAGAACGCCTTGCCCTGCTTAATCACCAGATCCATCGCCCGCACCGTCTCCTCGATCGGCGTATTGGGGTCGGGGCGATGACAGAAGACCAAGTCCACGTAGTCCATCTGGAAGCGCTTGAGCGCGTTGTTGACGCCCTCGATGATGTGCTTGTGCGAAAGGCCGGTGTCGTTGGGGCCACTGCCACCCCAGAAGATCTTGGTCGAGATCACCAAATCCTCGCGACGCCAACCCTGCTTCTTGATCACATTGCCCATCACGATCTCGGCGTTGCCATCCGCATAGCCCTCGGCGTTATCGAAGAAGTTGACGCCAGCCGCATAGGCTTCCTTCATACACTCCTCGGCGACCTGCTCGCCGACCTGCCCACCGTATGTCACCCACGCTCCCAGCGATAGAGCGCTCACTTTTAAGCCAGCACGTCCAAGACGACGATATTCCATGGGGAACCTCCACTTGTTGCTCATCCGCATCCTTCGATGCGCAAGGCACATCATACCACGCGATATATCGCTCTGCGGGTCGCGATGCGCCAATGGTAGCAACTTCGTGCCCAACGTTCTGGCCTACAGGCGCTTGCCCATAATCACATACGGCTCCGAAGTATTGGGGTAGAAGGGTTCAAGCAGCACCCGCCACCCTAACCGCACGTAGAGCGAGCGAGCGGGCACGTTATCGACCTGCGTGGTGAGGACTGCTGTGTGATGCGGTACGCCGTACAACACGCTCTCAAGCAAGAGAGTCGCAAAGCCCTGCCGACGCATCTCAGGGGCAATCGCCAGTTCGACCACCTCAAAGCAGTCATTCAGCCACCGCATACTGCTCACCGGACCCAAGCCCGCCTCCAGCAAGCCGTGGTAATACTGCCCGGGCCGCGAATGGTAGCCGTAGCAAAAGCCGAGCAACTGCTCATCCTCCAGCAGCACATACCCACGAAAGCCTGGGTAGAGGCTCTGGCGGTTCAAACGCTCGGCAAAGGCGATATCGCGGCTTGGCCAGACCTGATGGTAGAGAGCAACCACAGCTTCTTTGTGCTCTGGATGATGCGCAAGTTCAAGAACCTGATGCATCGAAACCTCCTCAAATTCTCTCTAACATTCACTGACACTCTCATCGCTGCGCGTTTGATATGCCACTATTCGCGATTAACTGCTGCTTCTTTCTGCTATCGTGGATACTAAACCTGATATAATGTACAGAGATGCGCTTTGAGTATTTTATAGCCCATCCCCTTTTTTAAAGTGAAGAAAAACACGCTTACCTGCACGAATAGTGCAGTCTTTGTTCGCCCATGTGTCAACTTCCACTCTTGCGAACAATAAAAAGGAGCACATCATGTCCGCAACCGACGAGCCAGAGCAGCACTCATCACGATCGATCCTGTTTTGGGCGACAGCCATTGTCGTGATAGCCATCCTGTTGGGGCTCAGCTATTTCAGCGGCACCCTCAGCGGCAGCCGATCCGCTGCGAACGAGGCCACACCCACCGTGCCACCCACAGCAACGATCGTTCCCTCCCCCACACCTATTATTATTACCGAAGCTGGCGTGTTACGCCGGATCGAATCGAAACAGATCCTACAGACTACCACCTTCCGCATCGATACGCTGGTGCGTGCCAAAAAAGAGGGCAGTTGGTTCTTCAACTGGGGCGGCCAGAACCTGTTGCTGTTCGTGAAGGGCACCGTCACCGCCGGTATCGATCTGAGCGAACTGAAAGCCGAGCATGTCACCGTTTCACAGGAGACCAAAACGATCGAGATCCGGCTTCCACAGGCGAAAGTGCTGAACGCCAACCTCGACGACTATGAGATCGAGACCTATGAAGGCAAGCCGGCTGGCAATGTCGATGCACAACTGGTGAAAAATGCGCTCGATGAAGGGCGCAAGCAGATCGCCACCACCGCCTGCGAGGATGGCATCCTCAACCGCGCCACCGACGATGCCCGCATCGCCTTCGAGCGGATCATCAGTTTCGTGGAGTTCGCCGATTACAAGACCATCGTGGTGACAACGCCTCCTAGTGTCTGCAGTTTTGAAGTCACTCAAACCCCCTAAGTTCCACTGTATACGAAATAGACGGTTGTGATGCGGAGGTGCCACAAGCGCCTCCGTCTCGTCCATCCTTGTGCGTCTGAACGCCTTGGTGAACGAGCACACCGCCCTCTGTGTCATTCTGAACGAGCCGTCTGGCGATGTGAAGAATCTCCTCGTCCCATCCAGCCTTGTACGTCTGAACGCCTTGGTGAGCGAAGCGCACCGCCCTTTGAGTCATTCTGAACGAGCCGTCTGGCGATGTGAAGAATCTCCCCGTCCCTTCCAGCCTTGCACGTCTGAATGCCTTGGTGACCGAGCGCACCGCCCTCAGTGTCATTCTGAACGAGCCGTCAGGCGAAGTGAAGAATCTCCCCGTCCCTTCCAGCCTTGTGCGTCTGAATGCCTTGGTGAGCGAAGCACACCGCCCTCTGTGTCATTCTGAACGAGCCGTCAGGCGAAGTGAAGAATCTCCCCGTCCCTTCCAGCCTTGCACGTCTGAATACCTTGGTGAGCGAAGCACACCGCCCTCAGTGTCATTCTGAACGAGCCATCAGGCGAAGTCTCAGTCTCGTCCCATCCAGCCTTGTACGTCTGAATGCCTTGGTGAACGAGCGCATCGCCCTTTGAGTCATTCTGAACGAGCCATCAGGCGAAGTGAAGAATCTCCCCGTCTCGTCCATCCTTGTGCGTCTAAATGCCTTCAATTCGTTCGAGATGACAGCGCTTTTCGTTGTAAGCTCCTTTCCATCCGACATCACTCAAGCTATTGAAAAACAACCAAAAGCCCGCCAAATAGGACTTCAGCGCCTAATTCGTCCGCATTTGTGGACAAATACAGCCGCTATACTACCTATCAAAATATACGAAACGCTTGACACATCAGATTGCCTTTGGTATGGTTAAATAGGTCCTCTGCTGTTCACCCCATTCCTCTAGTATTCGCGCTTTACGGATGAGGTTACGACGTGGATGTCTTTAAACTGCGCCAACATATTGTTGATGAATACGCCAGCTATACCCAAAGTTTCCTGCAGATCCGCGACCCAAGAATCAACGACTATGTTCAGCGCGAACTCCAGAGCGGCAAACTCTGGCCCGATGCGCTCGTGCAGTTATCGCCTTCTTACGAGCCAGCCGACGATATCGACACGCTCGTCGCGGCCCACATCCTCCACGAGGACTGCGCCCGCATCTTCCGTAGCGAGCGCGATGGCACCAAGCAGCCGTTCAAGCTCTACCGCCACCAGCGCCGCGCGATCGACTTCGCCCAGCAGCGCAAGCACTTCGTGGTGACCACCGGCACCGGCTCGGGCAAGAGCTTGACCTACATGCTGCCGATCATCGACCACGTGCTCAAACACAAGCCCGAACAGGGCCGCGTCCGTGCGATCATCGTCTACCCGATGAACGCGCTAATCAACTCGCAGGATCAGGCGCTCAAACGCTTCTTCTCCAATTACGGCCCCAATCCGCCAGTGCGCTTCG